>CAWCXX010000013.1:0-8168 GCA_963799445.1 uncultured Acidobacteriaceae bacterium
CACGCAAAGACCGGCTCGCTCATGCGCGAGGCCGTCGACATCGAAACCATCCTCGTCGCCAATGAGCACGAGGCCCTCGCCCTCGAAAACAATCTCATCAAGCAGCGCAAGCCGCGTTTCAACATTTTGCTGCGCGACGACAAGACCTACCCCTACGTCAAGCTCACCCTGGCCGATCGCTTTCCCAAGGTCTTCGTGACTCGGCGCCTCAGAAAAGACGGCGCCGCATATTACGGCCCCTATTTCCCCGGCAACCTCGCCTATCGCGTAGTCGAGCTCATCCACCGTAGCTTTCTCCTGCCCAGTTGCAAGGTCAACCTCTCGCGCTATCACCCCCGCGCCTGCCTGCAGTACTACATTCACCGCTGCCTCGGTCCCTGCGTCGAAGGCCTCACCACTCCCGGCGCCTACAAAGACGCCCTCCGCGATGCGCAGCTCTTTCTCGAGGGTCGTCACGCAGAATTGGAGGGTGCGCTCACAGCTCGCATGATGGCCGCTGCCGAAGCCGAGCAGTTCGAAGCCGCCGCGCGCCTGCGCGACCAGCTCTCCACGGTGCACCAGCTCCAGGAAAAGCAGCGCATCGCTACAGCCGAGTTCGATGACGACGCCGACGTCTTCGGCTACCACTTTGAGGACGCTAGCCTGGCTGTGAACCTCTTCCACATGCGCAACGGTAAGATTGTCGACCGCCGCGAATTTTTTTGGGAAGACTTGCCGAGCCTGCTCGATGTGACCGTCGAGCAGGCAGGGAACGAGGAAACAAGGGAACAAGGGTACGAAGAAATCTGGAACCGGGGATCACATTTTCGATGCGGGGCATGTTTTTTCCGCTCTGCTCAAGCAGCTCTACATCGATCAGCACTACGTCCCGCGATCGATTTTGGCCCCTGTTGACTTCGACGACCGCGAAATCCTCGCCGCGCTCCTCACCGAGCGCACCGGCCACAAGATCGAGATCGCTGTGCCGCAGCGCGGCGACAAGAAATCCCTTGTCGACCTCGCCGGCCAGAACGCGCGCCAATCCTACACGCAACGCTTCCGAGTTCTGGAGCCCTCGCGCAAGGCCATTCAGGAGGCGCTCGCCGACGCCCTCATGCTGCCTGAGCTTCCCCGCCGCATCGAGTGCTTCGACATCTCGCACATTCAAGGCGCAGAAACCGTGGCCTCAATGGTCGTTTGGGAAGACGGCAAGATGAACAAATCGGCCTATCGCAAATTCAAAATGAAAACGGTCGCGGGCGTAGACGACTTTGCCTCCATGCGCGAAGTGGTTGAGCGCCGCTACCGCCGCATTCGCGAGGCTGGAGCCGAGGAGCCCGCGCCGGACACGACCGCACTCGGAGAATTCACGCCAGACACAACCGCCGCCGGAGAGCCCGCGCCAGACGCGACCGCACTCGGAGAATTCACGCCGGACACATCCGCCGCCGGAGAGCCCGCGCCGGAGGCGCAGCGTTTGTTAGCCCCGCGCTTCAGCGTGGGGAAAACGATTCACCCGAGAATCTCCAGTCCCGTAGGGACGGCGCTCACACCAGCGGTTTTCGAGCGTGCCGGCCACAACTCAAATTCAGGCGGGGCTTTAGCCCCTGAGAAAAAGCCGGGCAAAGAACCCATCACCATGCCGTCGCTCGTCCTCATCGACGGCGGCCTCGGCCAGCTCCATGCCGCGGCCGAGGCTCTGGAATCCCTCGGCTTCACCTCGCAGCCGCTGGCTTCCATCGCGAAAAAGGAAGAGGTCATTTACGTCCATGGAAGCGAAGACGAGCCTATCGTCCTCGACCGCCGCTCGCCGGTGTTGCACCTTGTCCAACTCATTCGCGATGAGAGCCATCGCTTTGCCGTCGGCTATCACCGCCAACGCAGGGCCATGCGCGACCGCGAATCCGAGCTGCTGCAGATTCCCGGCGTCGGCCCGCAAACCCGCCAGCGCCTGCTCACTCACTTCGGCAGCCTGCGCGATGTGCAGCAAGCCACCGCGGAATCCCTAGCCGCCGTCGTCGCGCGCAAGACCGCCGAGGCCATCTGGCAGCATTTTCACCACGAGCAGCCGGTCACTTAGCCGAGCCTTCTCCGGTCAATTGGAGCTCTCCGGCGCTCCCGCCTACTCCGCCCTGATTAGCTCGTGCTTGCGCACCACAATGCGCCTGCTGCAAGCTAGGCATGAAAACCGGTCGAAGAGACCCACGCCGCTCACATTGGCGCCACACCACGGGCACTCTCCCCTCAGCGCGTTCAAGCCCATCAGCGATCCAATCAGCGGCGCGCACACGCCGGCCACGATCATCGGAATGCCGAGAAACACTCCAAGACCGGTCAGGCAAATCATGCCGCCATAGATAATCAAGACCGGCGCCGCCAGGAATCCCAGAAGTAATCCGCTGATTCCACTCTTCATCGGCGCTTTTTCGTGGTCAAGGTGCGGATGCGCGGTCTCCGGGGCTTCCCTCGCGCTTGCGGCGCCGCAATGTGGGCAGAACTTCCAGAGCGATTCGAGACGTGCTGAACATTTTAGACAAGTCCCGTTCATACGCTGACCCTCCTCGACGACTACGGCAAGAAGTGTGAGCCCATTGAAACTGGCTTGACGGTGATTCCCATCACCTGTTCGCGGCACGCATCAATCCCCTGGCAATGCCATTAAGTTTGTGATTTGATGAGGATGTCCTTTTCCCGCGTACTTACGGCAAAACCAGAGATGCTGTAACCCGAAGTCGCTGCACTTGAGTCGCCGCGACCCCAAGGAGCGGCGACCTTCAAAAAAAGCTGAATAGGGCACACCTTCTCTGGTTTTGCCGTAAGCATGCCAATATCGGGCGTTGCCTCATGGAGATACAGCCCGGAAGGATTGACGGGTGTCAAGCCGTCATCGGCTGAAGCACCCGCTTCTACGCAGCAGCTATCGTTCCTATTGCGCCATTGGTTTTCATGCAGCTTGCATTCAGATGTTCCGCCACGAGGGCCACCAGATCTTTCGGTGGCACAGGCTTGTTGAGCAATGTGAAGCGATGCCCTTCGCGGCCGGCCGCCGCCAGCAAATCCACCGTTGACGCCTGCCCTGAAAACAACAGAATCTTGCACTCCGGGAAGATGCGCTTGATCGTAGTGGCCAGCTTGACGCCATTCATCCCGGGCAATATCACGTCTGTGATGAGCAATTCGGGCGGCGAATGCAACGCAGTTTCCAGAGCGCCGTCCGCATCGTATGCCGCAATCGCGGCGTAACCGCTTAACGTGAGGACCTTAGCTACGGTGTCTGCGATCACACATTCGTCGTTGACAACCAAAACCCTCGGGCGATATTCGCTTGCACTGGACGACGACCCTTTGCCGGTTGACACGATCGGGGAGTTTCGTGTTTCGTTCATGGCAAATACCTCCACTTCTCTTGGTACCCTAGCAAATTTTATTCCATCTTGGCAGGGTCCCCTAAGTCTCGAAATCCCAAGAAGGTTTCACGCTATCGGTAGTTTTTCCGCCGAGGATCCCGTCGTTTTGCATAAGATAAGAGCCGTGAACTTTTTACGCTGTCAGGTCATTTTTACCTGGACGATAGTTCAACGATACTTTAGGCGTACGGCTTTATTACGCTCCTGCATCCGACCCCAAAAGGCATACGCAGCACACGCTCCTGCATCTCACTGCATCAGAGGATTTGAATTGTGGCACGAGTCCAAACCACGGATTCCGCACGCTTCCAGTTCCAGGCGGTTCGCCTAAATCAGGTCCCGAAAGGCCGCGAAGGAAAACACAGGCAGTTTATCTCCGTGCTTCTCAATGAGCTCCATCGTGTGAAGCCCGGCTTGGCGCTGAAAGTTTCTCTCTCCGCGCTGCCTGCCCCAAAAGCAAATATCCGCGCCGCTCTCAACCGTGAAACGCGCAAAAAGGGGCTTGCTGTAGCTACAGCAAGTGATTCCGCCAATCTGGTAGTGACAAGGTTTGATTGTCTGTGACACTAGCAATTGGCGGCGGACCTGTGCCATGATGTACTCATGGTTAAACGGTCAAGCAGGATAGTGAAGCAGGATGACTTTCAGAACGCGCTGCGGGTCGTGGAGGAGGCTATAGGATCATCTCTTACGAAGAACCCGGCGGCAGTAGTTCTAGGGCGCAAGGGTGGGTTAAAAGGCGGTAAGGCCAGAGCCAAAGTCCTCACGCCTGAACAGAGAAAGGCAATATCCCAGAAGGGCGGTCTGGCCAAGGCCGCCCGCTGGGGCAAAGAAAAGTAGGCTATAATCGACTTCGTAGAGCCGATCAACCAGGAGCGGCTTACCACGGCCCAATCCAGCGTCTCATGAGGACTTATCTGGATTGGGCCTTGTTTTGCTTAGACGCCTGACGGCTACGGTAAGAATCGCCGCAGGCTTCCACCCTCCTTATCATTCTTTTGTCTCCTTTCCAGAGTCCAATTCTGCATCCGGTTGGCTCTTGGTCTTTGCAGAACTCTTTGGTTTGTCCGCAATGGGCTTACAGCCTCCTCGATGAGGAGGATTGCCGCATCCACGCGAGCATAGCGTTTGGGATTCACCTTTTGAAATCTCCCCTTTAGCTTTGGAAACCCTCTTCCTGCGTGAATGCTTCTTGCGCTTCGTCTTTGGCTTTTTCTCTTTGAGAGACTTAAGATTGGGATAGAATTTACGCAGTCCGAGGAATCCAGGGCTGCCCAGAATCGGCACAAAGGTTCTGACATCTCGGATGAGCGAAATGTATAGAGTTTTTCTTGGTTCTTTCCCGCCCACTGGACAACCGCCACGATTCAAGGCGTCTAGCAGTTCATCCATTGATACGGCGTGCCGGACTTTTTCAAGGTACGTTGCGGCAGCGACTGAATATGTCATGCCGAAAAACTCATCGGGACGGACGCTTATTTTCGCCCCATTTTTAGGGGGTATGACTAAGCCATATTCGCTTTCCTGCCAAGCCTCACCGATGCCGCTTTCACTGGACTCTTCCTCCTCATAGGCTTGCTTGTCCTGCGCTGTTTCCCCAAGGTCACGGCGTAGCCGCGAAATCATTTGCTCAAGTTCCTGTACCTCTTTGAGCTTTTCCGCTTTGCGCTGGCGGTAATGTTCCAGCGCCATTCTCAAAGGTTCGCTTTCTGTCACCGCGTTCACCCCCATTCAAGAAGGTATCTTGGTACGCCTAGAAGTGTACCGTGTTTTTAGAAGCAAATCAACTGTTTACTATACGCTAATCCATAAATGACAGAAAATGAACGACTTATATAAAGGTTTAAAGCCGCTGGTAATTTCGATAATGGCCTTCGTAAACGACATAGGTGGGGATTTATGGGGCGGTTTTGGATTGCTTAAGAGAGACGATTTAGAATCTTCCGGCAATGTTCGCGGTGGAATTACCTTGCGTTATGGTAAAATCGCGCTTAGTGAAGTGAGTGGGCCTGTAGCTCAGATGGAAAGAGCGCCGGACTCGAAGCCGCGCGGACGCCAGTTCAAATCTGGCCAGGCCCACCAGCCCGCAGAATAGCACATTTATGCCGCCGCAGCGCGGGTTTCAGCCTCCAGCAGCATTACCAATTCCGTTACTGTCCAGACGTGATCTGTGAGTCCAGCTTCCATTGCCGGCGTCACGCGAAGCGTCTGATGTACACGGCAGAAATTGTAGTAATCGAAGTAGATTGCAGCCGCATGGCAGTGATTCTCAAACTTCTTTGAGAACGCATTGGTCAGGCGCGTGAAGCGGCGCAGCCCCATGCGGATATTCAAGTTCATGCGCTCCACAAACGACGTAGAGATGTGCTGTGGATCGGGTGATCCGCTGAGTACGCCAGTGCGGATACCGATGCACTGTGCGGGGCTGTAGCGGGTATCAGGACGGTCCGAGGGGGCGCCGTACAGCTTTATCAGCATCGCGTAATCCACGTCCATCCCGAAAGCACCTTCGACGGCGATAGCATAAGCCTTGAGGCCGTCAGTTGTGATCTGAATGCGAGTGGCAACACGCGAAGCTAAGTCCTCCATGAATTGGGTGGCCCATTCGGCATCACGACCGCCGCACAGGTAAGAGAGAATCAGTTTTGTATCTGCGTCAATGCCAGTCCAGAGCCAAACGTCCCCGATTCCCACACCCTCTTTTTCTTTGGGCACGTTCTTGGCCTTGGCGTAGCAGAATGACCAAACTTCATCGCACTGAACGCGGCGAGAATGAATGCCGCGAACCGTGGCATTGTGATGATCGGCACAGGCTTTGCCAAGATCACAAAGCAGTTTGAGAATCGCTTCCTGGCATACGCCAGTCATGCGGGTAATGGAGCGGACACTGTTTCCTTCCACTATCATTCCGACGATCTGTGCTCGTTTCTCTGTACTTAAGCGGTTCATGACGTTTAGATTCTAGTTGACCGCTCAAGCACAAGTCAAGGGAAAAATGTGAGGGAATTCTTCATTTTCTTTGCCATTGTGGGGCTGCACGCAATCGGCATTTCAGCCAATAAATATGAGCTAGCGTTTACCTGGTGGCTTTGCATTAACCGCCCCGACATGCTTACGCAGGATGGGCGCGACAAACTCGCCGAGTTTCTTCCAGTCGATGCACTCGATGAGATTAGGAGCTGGCAGAAGGGCGCGTTTTTGGATATGTTCCTTCAGCCGTAACGATCTATTCTCAACCTCAGTGAGATTATGTTGCCCTGTCACGGCATCTTCGAGTTTGGGTGTAAAGGGCATCGTTAGTCAAGTACGTTGATACCTCAATAAATCTGTGGAAAACGAAACCTTGTCACTACCGCCAATCTCTATATCTGGAAAGTCACCGGGAAGCCCTGATACGATTTTGTTCACTTAGCGAGCGTCCATTGTGGATACCGTACGCATCGACAAATGGCTCTGGGCGGCGCGCTTCTTCAAGACGCGGGCGCAGGCCTCGCGCGCTTGCGATCTGGGCAGGATTCTGTCGAACGGACTTAGGGCCAAACCAGCGCGCGAGGTTCGCGCCGGCGATAAGCTGCACATCGAGAACGACGCCGGCGCCTTTGACGTGGAGGTCCTTGAGGTTAGCGCCATTCGCGGCCCCGCGTCAGTTGCACACACGCTGTACCGCGAATCGGACTTGAGCCGCGAGGCGCGTCTCCGCCTGATCGAAGAACGCAAAGCCATGCAGCAGTTCGCGCCGCTGCCGGACGGCAGGCCCTCCAAGCGCGACCGCCGGCGCATCATTCAGTTCCGGCGCGGAATGTAAGCGGCGTAGACAAAAAAGGCCCAGCGCAAAGCCGAGCCTTTCGTCCATTCCATCCCTTGTTGTTTTCGGCGTCTGTTAGGCAATCAGCCGCTTGACCTTTTCTTCAATTACGTCCTGGGGCACATAGCCGACGACCTGATCGGCCACCTTGCCGCCCTTGAAAAACAGCAGCGCGGGAATGCCTCGAATGCCATAACGCGATGGAGTGGCGCCGTTCTGGTCCACATTCACCTTGGCCACCTTTAGTTTGCCAGCATAAGTCGCGGCCACGCCGTCCACAATTGGCGCAATCGCCTTGCACGGACCGCACCAGACGGCCCAGAAATCCACCAGCACCGGCTGCTCGCTGCGCAGCACCTCCTGGTCGAAATTTGCATCGTTCACTTCCAGAACACCCAGTCCAGCCATGATCCTCCTTGCGGACCCGCACCCATTCATTGTACAGGAGACCGTATGTCCATCGGATGCAGAAAAGGTGCGCAAGGTCGCAGACCAGTGCACAGTTTGGATCCCCGCCCGGAAAGAAAAATCAAGGCTTCCGCTCGATGAATTTCGCGGCGTTTGCGGTGCGCAAACCCATTGCCGCACAAAGAGAAGCGCCCGCATCCGGAACGGACCACGGGCGCTAGAGCAGCCCTCCCCCAGAACTGCTCACGCAGCGAATGTAGTTGCTTAATCGATAAATGGCAAGCAAACTTCAGTAATCTCTTTAGTAATCAACGAGTTGATGATTGCTCACCTAGCCAACCACCTTAACTCTTTGATAACGCACGCGGTTGCATGCAGACAATCCGTTGTTCGAGCTTCAATACCCTTTCGTTTCAATGAATTGGCTGGCGCCCAACCGCGAAAACCTGCAAATCGCCAACTCTGCTTCGATGCGGTTCTCGATAGCCTCTTTGATGGCGGACGAGGCCGTTGCTAAGCTGCGTTCCCCATCGACAACCACAAGCACGGCGGGGCCCGCGCCGCTCAGA
>CAWCXX010000014.1:0-23338 GCA_963799445.1 uncultured Acidobacteriaceae bacterium
CTGCGCGAATCGATCTGCGCCATGCTTAGGTTGTGCGGCGTGGCCGATTGGACGAACGCCGGCGTCGCGTGCCGAGGATCGGCGGGGTTGAGGTCGTGATCTCTATGTGCAGAACGCTCCACGATGGTTCGGGCTATACGAGGCGCCTAGCGCAGCGCACCGCAATTACGCAAAGAATGAAGATGTGCTGCGCGTGATGTTCGGGCACACGGCGCAACGTGGGCGCCGCTCAAATTGAGCCCGGCATTCGTGCGCACCTGCTCGCGCCCGCCATTGCCACCGCTAAAATTGCAGGTGTTAGCCTCAACGTTGGATCATTCACGGAAGGGGCTTCCCTCAGACATCATGCAAAGCACGTACAACGGGCTGGAGCTGCCGAAGAACGGCCAGCCGATCGAGTACAAGAACGGGCAGTTCGCCGTGCCCGACCATCCCATCATTCCCTTCATCGAAGGCGACGGCACGGGCCGCGACATCTGGAAGGCCTCGCAGCGCGTCTTCGACGCCGCGGTCGAGAAAGCCTACGGCGGCAAGCGCGCCATTCGCTGGTTTGAGATCTTCGCCGGCGAAAAGGCCTTCCGGCAGTTCAACAACTGGCTGCCCGACGACTCCGTGGCCGCGGCGCGCGATCTGCGCGTCTCCATCAAGGGGCCGCTGACCACGCCGGTCGGCGGCGGCATCCGCTCGCTCAACGTGGCGCTGCGCCAGATTCTCGATCTCTACGCCTGCGTGCGGCCGGTGAAGTATTACCAGGGCGTGCCCAGCCCGGTGAAGCACCCGGAGAAGGTCGACATCGTCATCTTCCGCGAGAACACCGAGGACGTGTACGCGGGCATCGAGTTCAAAGAGGGCTCCGAGGACGCCGCGCGGCTGATCTCGTTTCCTCAACGACGACCTGCTCAAGGGCGGCAAGAAAAAAGTGCGCGCCGATTCGGGCGTCGGCATCAAGCCCATCTCCATCTTCGGCACCAAGCGGCTGGTGCGCTACGCCATCCGCAGCGCGCTGGAAACGGGCCGCAAGACCGTCACGCTGGTGCACAAGGGCAACATCCAGAAGTTCACTGAGGGCGCGTTTCGCGAGTGGGGCTACGAGGTCGCCACCGCAGGAGTTCCGCGACCAGACCGTGACCGAGCGCGAGAGCTGGATTCTGGGCAACGTGGAAGCCAAGCCCGGCCTCTCCATTGAAGAAAATGCCGCGCTCATCGAGCCGGGCCTGGAGTTCGGCTCGCCGAGCTTCCGCGATTCGGTCTATGCCGAGGTCAAAGGCGTTCTCGACTCCATCGGCAAATCGCACGGCAACGGCGCGTGGAAGTCGAAGATTCTGGTCAACGACCGCATCGCCGACTCCATCTTCCAGCAGATCATCATTCGCCCGTCGGACTACTCGATCCTGGCCACCTCGAACCTGAATGGCGACTACATCTCCGACGCCGCGGCGGCGCAGGTGGGCGGCCTGGGCATCGCGCCCGGCGCCAACATCGGCGACGGCTACGCGGTCTTCGAGGCCACGCACGGCACCGCGCCCAAGTACGCCGACAAGGACGTCATCAATCCCGGCTCGGTGATTCTGTCGGGCGTCATGCTGCTCGACTTCATCGGCTGGAAGGAAGCGGCCAAGATCATCGAGACGCGCCATGGAGAAGACCATCCAGCAGAAGTTCGTCACCTACGACTTCGAGCGCCAGACCGCCGGCGCCACCAAGGTGGGCACCAGCGAGTTTGCCACGCGCATCATCGGCAACATGTAGACGAGCGAGCTAGTCGAAAGCTACGGCTTTAGCGTGCGCAAATCCTAATGCGACGGGCTTTAGCCTCTAACGACGGAGTCACAGGAGAACGAAATGCGAAAAAAAGTAAGCATCGTCGGCGCGGGCAACGTGGGCGCCACGACCGCGCACTGGATTGCGGCCAAGGAACTGGCCGATGTGGTGCTGGTCGACGTAGTGGAAGGCGTGCCGCAGGGCAAGGCGCTCGACCTGCTGGAAGCCATGCCCATCGAGAAGCGCGACGTGGCCATCGCCGGCGCCAACGACTACGCGGCCACGGCCAACTCCGACATCGTGGTCATCACCGCGGGCATTCCCCGCAAGCCCGGCATGAGCCGCGACGACCTGCTGCACACCAACTTCAAGATCATGTCCGACGTGGTGTCAGAAGGTGGTGGCGCAGTCGCCGGAGTCGATCCTCATCATCGTCTCCAATCCGCTGGACGCCATGGCCCAGGCCGCCTATCGCCAGTCCGGCTTCAATCGCGAGCGCGTCATCGGCATGGCCGGCGTGCTGGACTCGGCGCGCTTCCGCAGCTTTATCGCCGCCGAGCTGAACGTAAGCGTGGAGAATGTGACGGCCTTCGTGCTGGGCGGCCACGGCGACACCATGGTGCCGCTGGCGCGCTACTCCACGGTCGCCGGCATCCCCATCACCGAGCTCATCGCGCCCGACCGGCTGGAGCAGCTTGTGCAGCGCACCCGCGACGGCGGCGCCGAGATCGTGAAGTATCTCAAGACCGGCAGCGCCTACTACGCGCCTTCGGCGGCCGCAACCGAGATGGTCGAGGCGATTCTCAAGGACAAGAAGAAGATTCTGCCCTGCGCGGCATATCTCGAGGGCGAGTACGGAATCAACGGCTACTACATCGGCGTGCCCTGCAAGCTGGGCGCGGCCGGCCTCGAACAGATCATCGAGATCAAGCTGACGCCCGAAGAGGACGCCGCGCTCAAGAAGAGCGCCGCGGCCGTCAAGGAGCTTTGCGCGGTGATCGGGGTCTAGCTTCTATAGCGGTTTTCCAATTGGTGTAGAGCGGAGCCACAACCGCTAAGTGGCGTTTTCATCAAGAAAACGCCACATTGCACGCCCTTCAAAACTTCACGTGAATTGGAGAACCGCCGTAGGACGCGTCAACCCCCGCCAGGACCGGCCGCATTCCTCACATGACGCAGCCCATGGGTACCGCCGGCCTCCAGGCCGGCTGTCGTGCGGGCCTCCAGGCCCGCTGTCGTGCGGGCCTCCAGGCCCGCACATGCTCGCTATCGGCCTATATTTGCTGCTTCGGAGGAAAATTACTCAGGCTGTTCGAAGAAATGCAGACCAGCCACGCACGCCGATATCGGGCGCTGTCGCACGCAGAGACAGGCCGGAAGGATTGACGCAGCCGTCAAGCAGTCATCGGCTGAAGCCAGCGTCTACGCAACAGCTATCGTTCCCACCGCGCCATTGATCTTGATGCTGTTTGTATTCAGATGTTCTGCCACCAGCGCCACCAGATCTTTCGGCGGCACAGGCTTGTTGAGCAATGTGAAGCGGTGACCTTCGCGGCCGGCCGCCGCCAGCAGGTCCACCGTCGACGCCTGCCCTGAAAACAACAGAATTTTGCACTCTGGGAAGATGCGCTTGATCGTAGTGGCCAGCTTGATGCCGTTCATCCCGGGCAATACCACGTCCGTGATGAGCAATTCGGGCGGTGAATGCAATGCAATTTCCAGAGCGCCGTCCGCATCGTATGCCGCAATCGCGGCGTAACCGCTTAAGGTGAGGACCTTGGCCACGGTGTCTGCAATCACACATTCGTCATCGACAACCAAAACCCTCGGGCGATATTCGCTTGCACTGGACGACGACCCTTTGCCGGTCGACACGATAGGGGAGTTTCGTGTTTCGTTCATTGCCAAATACCTCCACATCTTCTTGCGTTCTTGCAAATATCATTCCATCCTGGCCGCCTCGTCTAAGTCTCGAAATCCCAAGAGGGTTTCACGCTATCGATAGTTTTTCGAGTGAGAATCCCGTCGTTTTGCGTAAGTAGTCCGTGAACTTTTTACGCTGTTCAGGTTGTTTTTACCTGGACGATAGTTCAACGATACTTTTGGCGTACGCCACTATACGCTCCTGCATCCCCATAAGGCATACGCTGCACATGCTCCTGCATCTCACTGCATCAGAGGATTTAAATTGTGGCAGGCGACCACACCACGGATTCCGCACCCTTCGGTTTCAGGCGGTTCGCCAGAATCAGGTCCCGAAAGGCCGCGAAGGAAAACACAAGCAGTTTGTCTCCCTGCTTCTCAATGGGCTCCATCGGGTGAAACCCGGCTTGGCGCTGAAAGTTCCTCTCTCCGCGCTGCCTGCCACAAAAGCAAATATCCGCGCCGCTCTCAACCGCGAAACGCGCAAAAAGGGACTCGCTGTGGCTACATCGAGTGATTCCGCCAATCTCTATATCTGGAAAGTCACCGGGAAGTCCTGATACGATTTTGTTCACTTCGCGAGCGACCATTGTGGACGCCGTACGCATCGACAAATGGCTCTGGGCGGCGCGCTTCTTCAAGACGCGGGCGCAGGCCTCGCGCGCGTGCGATCTGGGCAGGATTCAGTCCAACGGACTCAGGGCCAAACCGGCGCGCGAGGTTCGCGCCGGCGATAAGCTGCACATCGAAAACGACGCAGGCATCTTTGACGTGGAGGTCCTTGAGGTGAGCGGGATTCGCGGCCCCGCGGCCGTTGCACAAACGCTCTACCGCGAAACGGACTGAGCCGCGAGGCGCGTCTCCGCCTGACGAAGAACGCAAAGCCATGCAGCAATTCGCTCCGCTGCCGGAGCGCAGGCCCTCCAAGCGCGACCGCCGGCGCATCATTCAGTTCCGGCGGCCGGATGTGAAGCGATGCACACGCAACGAAAGCCCGGCACAAGTCCGGGCTCTCGTTCATTCCATCTACTCAGTTAATTTGGCTCTGTTAGGCAATCAGCCGCTTGACCTTTTCTTCAATCACGTCCTGGGGCACATAGCCGACGATCTGATCGGCCACCTTGCCGCCCTTGAAAAACAGCAGCGCGGGAATGCCGCGAATGCCATAACGCGATGGAGTGGCGCCGTTCTGGTCCACATTCACCTTGGCCACCTTCAGTTTGCCTGCATAAGTCGCGGCCACGCCGTCCACAATCGGCGCAATCGCCTTGCACGGACCGCACCAGACGGCCCAGAAATCCACCAGAACCGGCTGCTCGCTGCGCAGCACTTCCTGGTCGAAATTTGCATCGTTCACTTCCAAAACACCCAGTCCAGCCATGATCCTCCTTGCGGACCCGCACCCGTTCATTGTACAGGAAACCGTATATCCATCGGATGCAGCAAAGGTGCGCAAAGTCGCAGACCAGTGCACAGTTTGGATCCCCGCCCGGAAAGAAGAATCAAGGCTTGCGCTCGATGAAATTTCGCGGCGTTTGCGCTGCGCAAACCCATTGCCGCACAAAGAGAAGCGCCCGGATCCGGAAAGGATCACGGGCGCTAGAGCAGCCCTCCCCCAGAACTGCTCACGCAGCGAATGTAGTTGCTTAATCGATAAATGGCAAGCAAACTTCAGTAATCGCTTTGGTAATCAACGAGTTGATGATTGCTCACCTAGCCAACCACCTTAACTCTTTGATAACGCACGCGGTTGCATGCAGACAATCCGTTGTTCGAGCTTCAATACCCTTTCGTTTCAATGAATTGGCTGGCTCCCAACCGCGAAAACCGGCAAATCGCCAACTCTGCTTCGATGCGATTCTCGATAGCCTCTTTGATTGCGGACGAGGCCGTTGCCAAGCTGCGTTCCCCATCGACAACCACAAGCACGGCGGGGCCCGCGCCGCTCAGAGCCGCTCCTAGAATGCCGCGCTCGCCCACCAGCGGCAACAGCAACGGCAACAAAGGACAGATGGGCGCGCGATAGGGCTGATGGATGCGGTCGTTCATGGCCAGCCGCAGCAGATCGCCCCGCGCCTGCGCAAATGCCAGCCCCAGAACAGTCGCCGACTGCAGGTTCGCGACCACGTCTTCCAGCGAATAACATGCAGGCAGCACCGCGCGCGCTTTGCTGGTGGCGAGCGGCTCGGCGGGAAAGACGACAATGGCGCGCCACTCCGATGGAGGATCCACCTGGGCCACGTGAACACTCTTTCCCTCGCACACGGCGGTCACAAACCCGCCCAGCCAGCAGGCCGCCACGTTGTCAGGATGGCCCTCAAGCCGGTATGCCTCTTCCAGAATGCGATCCGTACTCCACGCAAGCTGCCCGAAGTGCACCGCCAGTGCAATCGCGGCAAGGCGTCCGGCCGCCGACGAGCCGAAACCCATGCCCAGCGGAATGCCATTCACCATGCGAATCGCCAGCGGCACAAGCGGACGCTTGTGACTCCGCAGAAGACTCCTTGTAGGCCTCGAGAATGAGGTTGTCCTCGAGCTGCGCGCAACGATCCTCATTGCGCCCGGTGGCGGTGAATCGAAAACTCCTGCGCCGCCTCCGCCTCGATCTCGAGATAGAAGTCCAGAGCCACGGCCACAGCGTCGAAGCCGGGGCCAAGATTCGCCGAAGTTGCAGGCAAGCGCAAGCGCAGCACGCTGGGGGGCAAACGTAACCGCAGAGCGTCCAGCTTTCCCTGATCGATCGTCTGGCCGCTCATCCCACTTTGCCCTTCAGCGCAGCCAGCACTGCCGCCGGCGTCGCATCCACGGTAATCGCATTCCGCCGCAGCGCGTCAATCTCTGCTTCCACGCCGCTTTTCTCCTCATCGGTCAGCAACGTTCCACGATGGAAGTCGATGGTGTAGTCCGCATCCTTGAGCGTATGCCCGGTCAGCACCAGCACCACTGTATCGCTGGATCGGATCGACGCCCTTTGCGTGCAGCTTTTTCAGTCCGGCCAGAGTCACGGCTGAAGCCGGCTCGCAGCCCAGCCCTTCCGCACCCAATTCGGCTTTGGCAATCGCGATCTCGGCCTCGGTCACATCCAGGCACCATCCGCCGCTCTCCTGAATCACCCGCGCAGCCTTGCGCCAGGAGGCCGGATTGCCGATGCGAATGGCCGTAGCGCGCGTGTGCGCCTCCACCGGCTCCAGCGCCTCGCCGTGGCTGGCCTCAAAGCTTCTTACCAGCGGATTGGCCCCCGCGGCCTGGATCACCGAGATGCGCGGCAACCGCGCTACCAGCCCCAGCTCGCGCAGCTCGCGGAATCCCTTTCCCAACGCCGAGCTATTGCCCAGGTTTCCGCCGGGAACAATCAGGTGGTCGGGCACATTCCAATCGAAGGCTTCGGCAATCTCGAAGGCCGGCGTCTTTTGCCCCTCCAGCCGGTAAGGATTCACGGAGTTCAGCAGGTAGATCGGCGCTTGCTTCACGATCTCAGTCAGCACGCGCAGGCAACCATCGAAGTCGGCCTTCAACTGGCAGGTCAATGCTCCGTAATCCATCGCCTGCGACAGTTTGCCCCACGCGATCTTGCCGTCGGGAATCAGCACCAGGCTGTTCAGACCGGCGCGCGCTGCGTAAGCGGCCATGGAGGCCGACGTGTTCCCCGTCGACGCGCAGGCCACCCACTGGAATCCCCGCTCGCGCGCCACGCTCAGCGCCGAGGTCATGCCTGTATCTTTGAACGAGCTCGTAGGATTCATTCCCTGATGCTTGGCAAAAAGCTGATCGATTCCCAGAGCCTTTGCCGCGCGCGGCAGATGATAGAGCGGCGTGTTGCCTTCGCGCAGCGAGACGGCGTTTCCCAGGCTTTCGAGAATGGGCAGCATCTCGCGGAATCGCCAGACCCCCGATTGGTCGAGAGCCTCAGCCGAGCAGCGGCGCTCGCGCCATAGCCACTTGAGCGCCCCCGCATTGGGCCGGTCGTGGCCCCCGCGCTGGCTCCAGCCGGGATATTCCACTTCAAACAAGTCTCCGCATTGGGAGCAGCGAAAATCCGGCTGCGCCTCCGCGCCCGCAATCCGCGTTCCACATCCGATACAGCGCAACTGGTGCAAATTGTCGTTCATACCTGTCCCCGAAACCGCGTGCGTTGGAACCCGGAAACGAGCAGCATGTTCGCCTGCAACGGCATATAGTCGCTCGGCTCGATGATCGAATCACGCGGTTTCGTTGCTAGTGTTAGCCTACCAGTGTAGCGCGATTTCCCGCAGTGATAGGAGCCAGACCCGCCCATGCCAATGTCAAAAGCGCGCCTGCGCGATCAGCTGGCTGGCCTTGCTATTGCGGTTTTGTTCGCCCTCAGCCCAATTGCCGACGTGGTTGGTCTATCTGGGATTGCTGAAGCACAAGCAAATTCCGGCAACAAAGTGACGCTCATCGAGTATGGCGCCGGCACCTTGGCCATGCCCTTCAAGGCCGTCAATTCGGCATATCAGCAGCTCCATCCGGAGATTACGATTCAGGCGCAGTTCGGCGGTAGCGTCAAGATGGCCAAGCAGATCACGGAACTGTATCAACCGGCCGACCTGCTGGCAGTAGCCGATTACAACGTAATTCCTCTCGAGCTATATCCGCATGGCAGCACGACACAGCGATACGCGAACTGGTACATCGGGTTCGTTTCCAACGCGATCACCTTCGTCTATACCGACAAAAGCAAAGACGCCTCAAAGATCAATTCCAGCAATTGGTATCAAATCCTGGCCGAACCCGGAGTGCAGATTGGCCGCTCAAATCCTGACACTGATCCCTCCGGATATCAAACGCTGCAAATGCTGCAACTGGCCGAAAGGTATTACCACAAAGCAGGGTTGGCACAAGCGATCTTAAAAAACGCTCCTGAAAAAAACATTCGCGACACGGAAACCGAGTTGATCGGCGCCTTACAGTCGGGCCAGATTGACTACCTGGCGATCTACCGGTCCGATGCATTGCAGCATCATTTCAAGTACCTGCTGCTTCCGGTGCAGATCAACCTGAGCGACGCTGCCTACGCGGGCGAATATGCGACGGTTTCTGTTGGCACGCGGAACGGTGAGATGCAGGCGCGGCCAATCATTTACGCCGTTACCGTCCCGTTGAATGCTCCACATCCGGTGCAGGCGAGCCGTTGGATCGATTTTCTTTTGAGTGCCCAGGGCCAGGGGATCATGCAAAATAATGGGTTTGAGGTAGTCAAACAACCCATCGCGAGCGGGTTTAAAGAGGTTCCAGCAGAATTAAAGGGGTTGGTAAAACCATGGCCGGGGCAGTAACAGCAACAGCACCAACGGGTGAGGCTCAACGGGCGCTAAGGCGGCTTGCATTTGGATTTCTGTGGCTACCGGCCGGTGTTCTGCTGCTGTTCATTTTGTTGCCGCTGCTCCGCATGACTTTAGCCCAGTCGTGGGAATCGCTGCGCTCGGTCGCAGCCATGCCCGATGTACGCAGCGCGATCTGGCTGAGCGTGGAAACGGCAGCGATTACGGCGGTCATTGGGGTAATTTTCGGAACGCCGCTCGCCTACCTGTTGGCTCGCCGTAGCGGTTGGTTGAGGCGGCTGATTGAAGTGCTTGTTGACCTGCCGCTGGCGGTCCCCCACACAGTGGTTGGAATTGCGTTGCTGTTTGTCTTCGGCCGCAGAGGCATGATCGGCGCCTTGCTTGCGCCGCTTGGCTTGGAATTTTGGGGCACGAAAGCGGGCATCATCATAGCGATGTTGTTCGTCAGCGTTCCATTCATGGTCAATTCGGCGCGCCTGGGGTTTGCTGCCGTCGATCCGAGGCTTGAAAAAGTTGCCCGTACCTTAGGGGCCTCGGCGTTCGAGGTTTTTTATCGCATAGATTTGCCGCTGGCATGGCGCGGCATCATGACAGGTGCGGTTCTGACTTATGCGCGCTCTATCAGCGAGATCGGAGCCGTGATGGTGCTGGCCTACTATCCGATGACAGCTCCAGTGAAGATCTACGACCTTTACTTGCAGACTGGCCTGAGCGAATCCTCCGCTGCCGCAGTCTTGTTGCTGCTTGTGACGCTCTCAACCTTTCTCATCCTTCGAGCCCTGGTCGATGCCCATCTGAGGTTGGAGAAGCGATGAGCTACTTTGCCATTAGCGATTTGTGCTTGAGGCTCCAGCAATTCCAGCTTCGGAACGTATCGCTCGCTATCGATCAAGGGAAAAGCCTGGTGCTGCTTGGGCCAAGCGGCTCCGGAAAGTCTGTGTTGCTCGAGACCATCGCGGGGTTTTACGTCCCTTGTTCAGGCCGCATTGAACTCTCAGGACGGCAAATCACGTCGTTGCCGCCCGAGGCCCGCGGATTAGGCTTCATGTTTCAGGATTACGCCCTTTTCCCGCACCTTACGGTAGAGCAGAACGTGGCTTTCGGCCTTAGGGAGAAGCACCACCCCGCGCAACGGGTCGAAGAGATGTTGTGCCTGGTCGGTGCACAGCACCTTATCGGTCGTCGCCCAGCGACGCTGAGCGGCGGAGAAAAACAAAGAGTTGCTCTCGCCCGAGCGCTGGCGATTGAGCCACAATTGTTCCTCTTCGACGAGCCGCTTTCCGCCCTCGACGCAAAAATGCGCGAAGAACTTCGTGAAGATCTGCGCCGCTTGTTGCGCTCGCTCGAAGCCACAAGCGTGTACGTTACGCACGATCGCATCGAAGCCCTCATGCTGGCCGATGTGATCGCGATAATACAGGATGGCGTAATTCTTCAGGTTGGCGCGCCGCAAGAGGTCTTTGCTCATCCGGTGGATGCCTGGGTTGCACAGTTCCTGGGGATGCAACTGTTTTCTCCGCGATACCTCGAACCGATTGGACCGAACCGGGTCAAAGCTCGCGTAGGAGACTCTGTGCTTGAAGCGACTATGAATGGGCGATTCAGTCCGGCAACCGACTGCCTGGCTTTCTATCCGGAGGACGTGCAGCTTGAACACCTGAACGGCCATTCCCTCCCGATGCCTGGTGGTGTTTCCGCGATGGTCGAGGCCACAATTCCATTGGGAATTGCCTATCGGGTGGACCTAAATTCCGAGGGCCGATTCAGCGCCCTGCTTTCCCGGCAGGATTACCAACGGCTCGGACTGAAAATCGGAGACCGCGTGCTTGCCAGTTTCGATCCCAGCCGCTTGATCCTAATCCCGCCTTCTCGCCAGTAATCCAGGCCAGTTCAGCTCATTCCTGCAGGTTCATGCGCGACGCGGTTGAGTAATCTTTTCGTACATGAGCAAAATTCCTTGCAGCGCAAATCCGGCTAGAAATCCCCACATCACATTGGTTGTGATCAGTGAGACAATCCCAATGCATACAGCAATAAACAGGAGCGGCACTCGCCTCACGATGTCGCGCAGATACATTGAATGCTGGATGCCTACAAAGACCAAAAAGACTCCCAGAACGGCAATCGGTACCAGATGAAGGACCCCGACAGCGGCTCTGCCGAAAAGGGCGAGCAGCAAACATAGCCCACCAATGATGTAACTCGATTTTGGCTTCCGCGCGCCGAACTTGTTGTGTGCGGTTATTCCCCCGGAGCCATGGCACATCGGCGCGCCCTGAACCATCCCGGTCACGAGATTGACGATTGCGATGCTCGCACTGAGTGAGCGAGCAGTCACGCGGCGCGCTTGCGCACCATACAGGATCTGCGATGTGTTTTCCGTGGCCACGATTGAATTGCCGAAAGTCAGCGCGAACTGCGGGATCACAAGGAGCGACAAAACTTTCCAGAATTCATCGGCACGCGGATGCAGGAAATCGAGCGGCAATGGCCCCCACGCAAACCGCGGCATCTTTCCCCATTGCGCCAACAGGCCCAGCACAATCCCGGCGGCGAGCAGAGCCAGCGCCGCGGGATATCGTGTGGATTTGCGTAGAAGCAGCAGAATCAATCCCGCTCCCAGCGCAATTTCCCAACCTGTCACTGAAACGCCGTTTGAAAATACCAGCATCGATTGCCGGCCCATGGCCAGCCGCATGCCCTCGCGAATAAGCAGCAATCCCAGACCAAGCTGGATGCCTCGCACGATGGGCAGCGTAAAGAGCTTTGCGAGCCACGCTGCGGTGTTGGTAACAGCGATAAGCGCCAGAACGATTCCCATGGACACTCCAGCGCTGGCGATGGCCGAGGAGGGTAATCCAGTGGCGAGAGCAATGGCGGCGACCGCTTTCAGCGGCTGCACGGAAATGGGTATCTGAAAATACCAGCCGGCCAGGATGTATGTGAGCCCCGCGCAGAGAAAAACTGCAGTGGGATTCAAGTGATTCAATGTAATCAAAGCGATTGCGATCGGGAATAACACTCCGATGTCGCCGAATGCGCCTGCCACATCCAGGCGCGTCAGCGTCCGGGTGGATGTTTTGAGTGGAATTATGGGGCTGGTTGTCAATCCAGAATCCTGAAAACTGTCATTCGCCAGCTTCCACAGCAGAGTTTCATTCGGAAGATCTGTCGTAATTCGTATTCAATCATATTAAATCGCTCAAACATCGAATTGCAATCCATCCCTTTCACCTGAGGCCGGCTCAAAACCCCACCAGCACCGGTTCCCGTTCCAGGCGAACGCCAAACCGGGCTTCAACAGCAGCGGCAATCTGATCCGCCAGCGCCAGAATCTCCGCGGCCGTCGCGTTCCCCAGATTGACGAGCGCCAGCGTGTGCCGCGTCGAGATGCCTGCATTGCCCATCCTGTAACCCTTTGCGAACCCCGCCTGCTCGATCAGCCATGCCGCAGGGACTTTGACGCGGCACGCGTTCTCAGGGCCTGATCCAGCCGGAAAGCGCGGCGGATCTTTCGCACCACAGCGCGCGGTAATCTCCTGGAAAAGTTCCTCGCTCACCACTGGATTCTTGAAGAAGCTGCCTGCGCTGCGGCAATCGCGATCGCCATCAATAAGCAACATGCCCTTCGACCGGCGAATCTGCCGCACGGCCTCGGCAACTTGCCTCAAGCCAGGTTCGCCACATTGCCCGCCTCCGCCGCGGCGACTCGCTTCCATCTCCCGTTTCAACTCCGCGTAGTGCAGCGTGGGCGCGCCTCCGGGCTTCAGCCGGTAATCGACGCGCGTCACGACGAACCGTCCCCGATCCGTCGAGTTGAACCGGCTCCGTCGGTACGCAAATCCGCATTCTGCATTTCGAATCTCGGTGAACTCCCGCGTCTCCAGATCGAAGGCCCGGACCCTCTCAATAACCGATGCAACCTCCTGCCCGTACGCGCCCACATTCTGTACCGGCGTTCCGCCCACAGTCCCTGGAATCCCTGCAAGACACTCCACCCCTGCGCACCCGCACTCGACGGCCTGCTCGACGAAATGCTCCCAACCTTCGCCGGCAGCAACGCGGAACAAATCGCGATCGCGCTCAATGCCCTTCAACCCGACATGAAGCACGAGCCCCGCAAATCCGATGTCGGCGACGAGGAGGTTGCTGCCCCCGCCTAGCACAAACAGCGGCATTCCCCGACCGCGCGCCCACTCAGCCGCCTCCGCGATCTCCTGCTCGTTCACCGCCTCGACAAACCACCGTGCCGGCCCTCCGATGCCGATGGTCGTAAAAAGCGCAAGCGGCTGATTTTCTTTGATATGCACGGTTCAAGCCTACACCATGCTCGCTCACGTAAAATGAAATCAGGCAGCTTCCCCTGCCGGAGGTATGCATGTATCCAGAACTGATGATCATTCCCATGCGCGAGGAACTGGTGCGCGCCGGAATCAAGGAAACCCAGACGGCCGAAGAAGTGGACGCTACGCTCGCCGAACCCGGCACAACCCTTGTCGTCGTCAATTCCATCTGCGGCTGCGCTGCCGGCAAGGCTCGCCCCGGCATCCGCCTGGCGCTCGCCAACTCGGCCAACCAGCCCGATCGCAAGATCACCGTCTTTGCCGGCCAGGACCGCGAAGCCACAGAGCGCGCTCGCAGCTACTTTGAAGGCCATCCGCCCAGTTCGCCTTCCATCGCCATTCTGCGCGACGGCAAGCTGGTCTACCTCATGCAGCGCTCCCAAATCGAGCAGTCCACGGCGCAGCAGATCGCCGCAGAACTCATGCGCGCATTCGATGAGTTCTGCGCCAGGGCCACGGCATAAGTTGGATCGTCAGACCTTTCGAATCGGGCCTGGATAACGAGCCACCGTCGCATTGACAGTAAGCAATGTGATCCCTTCGACCATTGCCTGCGCAATCAGGATGCGGTCGAAGGGATCTTTGTGAATCAAAGCCAGAGAGTCTACGGCAACGACGTGCTGCCCTTTGACTGGCAGCTCATCATACCCGTTTTCAAGCATCTGCCTGCGAATCTCTCGCGGAGCTAATGCGAAGTCTCCCCGATAGCGGGCTCGCTTGAGAGCGATCTCCCACAAACTTGCGGCGCTAAACAGGAATTCGTTTGACCAATTGTTCAAGAGTTCGCGGGCGGCTCGATTGATTCCGCGCCCGCCAATCGGCAACCAGAGGATGAAGTGAGTATCGAGAAGGAATTTCATTCCTCGTCCTTGCCCAGGAACAACTCCTCGATTTCCTTATCCATCTGCTTGTCGATCTCCTCGAAGTTGTCCGGCAAAGAATACATTCCCTTCATGAAGCCTATCCGCTTCTTAGGCTTTTTTTTCGGCGCACTGATCGGTACGACTTGAGCCATCTGCTTCCCCGCTTTCGCAATCACAAAGGGCTCCCCGGCCGCGACCTCATCCACCAGGCGAGAAAGGTGGGTCTTGGCTTCGTGAATGTTGAAGGTGCGCATATACATCTTCGAGTAAACTAAGTCTACTTAGTTTAGTTCATCTTCGAACAACCTGCAAGACAATTCATGCGCGACGCAAAAAGGCCTCCCGCACTGGGAGGCCGTTCCCCCTCTCATGCTTTCGACGCTCAGTCCGCTGCTTCCGCCTTCGCCAGCTTCTGCACCTTGCTGTGTTTAACGGAATAGCTGAAGTAAATGATCAGCCCGAACAACAGCCAGCCGATCATCACTTCCCAGGTAATCAACGCCAGGCGCGACATCAAGTAAATCGCCGACACCATTCCTAAAAACGGAACCAGCGGAACCAGCGGCGTCTTGAACGGCCGATGCAGTTCGGGATGTTTTACGCGCAGCACCCAAACCCCCGCGCACACAATAGTGAACGCCAGCAAGGTCCCGATATTCACAAGGTCGGCGAGCCTGTCGATGGGCAGTAGCGCGGGAAACAAGGCCGCAAAAATTCCGAACACGATCGTGGTGATCCATGGCGTACGGAACTTCGGATGCACAGCCGATGCCCACTTCCACAAGAGGCCGTCCTTTGACATCGAATAGAAGACGCGCGTCTGCCCCAGCAGCATCACCAGCATCACAGTAGCCAGGCCGAAGACCGCGCCGATCTTCACCAGCAGCGAGCCCCAGCTTACACCCGTCGCATCAATGCCGATGGCGACGGGAGCGCCTACGTCCAGGGTCTTGTAACTCACCAGCCCGCACAGCACCAGCGATACCAGGATGTATAAAATGGTGCAGATGGCCAGCGAACCGAGAATCCCGATGGGCATATCCCGCTGCGGCTTCTTGGCCTCCTGCGCGGCCGTCGACACGGCGTCGAATCCAATGTAGGCGAAGAAAATGCGCGACGCGCCCTTGGAGATGCCGCCCCATCCGAAGTTGCCGTTGGCGTCCTTGGGCGGAATGAACGGGTGCCAGTTCAGCTTCGCCACCTCAGGATGGCGAATTAGAAAGTACCCTCCAACCACCAGGAAAATTCCTACTACGGTCAGCTTGATAAACACAATCGCCGAATTGAAGTTCGCCGACTCCTTGATGCCGATCACCAGGATGAACGTAATCACCATGACAATCGCCATGGCAATCAGATTGAAGGCAGCGGTCACATGAGGCAGCCCGACATCGCTCACGCCCGGCGGCAGCGACATCACCGGCATCCATTGGTGTTGGTAAAACACCAGATGAGTTCCCGTCGACGCCGTCAATTGCGGCGGAATGATGATCCCAAATTGCTGCAGCAGGCTATTGAAATACCCTGACCAGCCCGACGCCACAGTCGATGCGCCGAATGCGTACTCCAGCACCAGGTCCCAACCAATGATCCATGCCACCAGCTCACCCAGCGTGGCATAGCCGTAGGTGTACGCAGAGCCGGCAATGGGAATGATCGAGGCGAACTCCGAATAGCACAGGCCGGCGAAAGCGCAAGTGATGCCAGCCAGCACAAAGCTCAGCGCCACTGCCGGCCCCGCGTAAAGCGCCGCGGCCTGCCCCGTCAGCACAAAAATCCCGGCGCCGACCACCGCCCCGATGCCCAGTGTGACCAGATTCACGGCGCCAAGCGAACGCTTCAGCGTGTGTTCGCCCTGCTCGCTCGCCTCTTGCGACGAGCATCGACATGGGTTTAATGCGAAGCAGACTGGATTTCAATGAGCAGCTTCCTCCCTGGCGGATGAGTTGATTGGGGCTCACAGCAGAGCTGGAACTGAAGCTCCGGAATGCATTACGGTTGCAGCGTCTGGACGCTTCCGCGGGCCGAAACTCGTAACGCAATCATACGATACCGAACCCGCGATCCTTGCACGATTGGGCGCGGGCTACCCTTGCACATGGCTCCTCGGTTTTTCAGAGTGTCTCGCCTTCGGGCAGAAAATTGTCTCGTTTTCGGACAGCAAGCGCCTCGAATCCGGGCAGATATTTGTCTCGTTTTCGGGCGGTGCTCCCGGCTTCGCGCCTACTTGATCGCACTCACCCAGCGGCGGAACTCGTCCGCCGGATTGGGCGCACGGAAAATCGCTCCGGCAATAGCGACCACGCTGGCTCCGGCAGCCAGAGCGGCCGGTGCGGTCTCGAGCGTAATTCCGCCCACGCCGACGAGGATCGGATCTGCGCCAGCTTCCTCGCGCAGCTTGCGTACGCCTTCCACGCCGATCAGCGCCCTGGAGGTTTGCTTGGTTCTGGTTGCAAACACCGGACCAACGGACAGATAATCCACCGGCTCCTTCAGGATTCCCGGCAAGAGCGCTTCGCTGCCGCCGAAGGTGCCCACAATGCGCTCGGGGCCGAGCAGTCGGCGAGCCTCGGCGGGAGTGGCATCGCCAGCATCGACGTGCACGCCGTCAAAACCCGTCTCTTTAATCAGATCTGCGCGATCATCGAGAATCAGCTTCACCTGTCCAGCAGGCAATGCTCCACGAAGAATCGCCGCGTCCGCCAGCATTTCTGTTTGAGAGCCAGTCTTGTTGCGGTACTCCAACAGCGTCGCGCCAGCGTCGGCCAATGCGCTGCCCAGCCGCCGCAGAAACTCCGCGCGGCCCGTAGGTGGAATGATCGAAGAGTCAAGAATGGGATAGATTTTAGGAAAGGAAAAGGGCATGAGATAAGACTAGCCGATCTGGAACACGAAAAGAAGAACAGGGAAATCGGAACCGCGCTGCCCGCCTCAGTGAACAGTCCCTGTTCCCTGTCTCTCTCGATCCCTCGTTCCCTGCCTTCCTCACATCTCATCCGCTGAAGGCCCATACACCCCCGGAACCTTCGCGTTGAGCAGGCGCAGATACACGCCCAACTGCGCACGGTGATGCACCATGTGGCTCATCACCATTTCGCGAAAAACCTGGTGGCGCGGCGAATCAACGAACGCCTGCCCAGCGAAGATAAACTGCCAGTGCTTGTCCCATTGCTCTGCCGGGACCGCCGCTATGGCCTCGCGCACCGTGGGCAGATCCTTGTCGAACTTCTCCATCAGCGCGGCTTTGCTCGCGGGCACGTAGGGATCCCACTTGTGATCGGCTGCGAATTCCAGCTTGTCTTTCTTCAGGGTGCTGAGCGCCCAGTCTCCCGTCATGTCCGTCAGGTGTCCAGCCAACCGGCCCACGCTCATGGACTTGGGGTGGGGCTTGAAGTTGAAATCGGCATCGGCCGGGATGGCCTCCAGCATCTTACGTGTCTTGGCGGTCTCGCGGTCGTATTCGGCAATCAGGTCTTTTTGAAAGTCCATCGGGCAACCTCCACGTTGCCCACCCAGCATACCCGATTTTCGCCACTTAGGCGAAGAAAATACGAACAATTCTGTGCATATCTCTCGCCCAGGTTTGCCGCGCCGTCAGCATCCTGGCTACGTGAACCGCGTTCGACGCAACTGACGCCGACCAAGCCGACTGCCACCCCGCCACACCATTCAGCGGCTTTGGAAGCGTCGGCGGCGGGTGCGCCGGCGGAGGGATGCGTGTCGGCACAGCGATCATCGCCGGCGCCGCCGGATCCGTTCGCAGGTAGTCGCCATGGCCATATCCCCAATCCGCAGGGATCTGGCATGGCGCCTGGTAGTGCTCAGGCACCTCCGCTGGTCCAAACCGCCCTAGCGCCGACTCCCACCATGGATGATCGTGACCGAGAATCTCAGCGGCAAAATCGCCGATCGGGAACGCCCAACGGAGAACTTCGTCCTCCCTCGACGCGAGCACCGAAATGACGTCTACCTCGGCCGGCACATTTTTATACTCGCTGGTCAGACAGCGGTCGTCGATGGCGCCCGCCATTACAATCGCGCGGCGCACAGGGAGGGTCATAGTGCTGATCGCCTCCAGGATCACGCGTGCGCCCAGGCTGTGCGAGGCGAACGAGATGCTCACTGCATTCCTGAAATTGACGTCCGCAAATCTGCCCAACCTTCCGCCGGTGTCCATGGCGTGAACCGGTTTGGCTGGATAGCAGAGTGCGTGAAGCGACTCCGAATCGCCTGGCCACAGCACGCCAACGAAGGCCGCTGGATTCGGCAGTCCGAGCAGCGCTGCCCACATCGATAGTGCCTGGATCCCCTGCGCGCGATTGTTGTTGAATCCGTGCGTGGCGATCAGCACATCCTTGCCATAGACGTAGCCCTCCAAATCCGCTGGCGAAAGCGCCACGTAATTTTTCGCGGGATTCGAGAAATCGTCGCCGCCCGTCCACTGCATAAGCTGCGCGTTCAACCACGTCCCCGCCGCCCCACAGCGCACGAAAATCCAGAAACCGCGTCGTTGGTACCGGCACGCTCATTTTGACCCCGCCTTTTTCACCAGCTGCATCGTGTTCACCGCCGTTGCCAGCGCAGTGCTGAGATCCTTGGCAATCGGCGCCAGCGGCGTAGCCAGCAGACCGATGAGCAGAGCGATGCCGAAGTGCTTCAAGTCCCAGGTGCTTGCCACTATATAGCCGCCCGCCAGCGCAAGGACCACGGCAATCGCCGCGGCCAGCCCGCGCGTCCAGTTGCGATAAACCTGGTCCGCGTGCTGGTATGCCGCATCCAGCAGCGCCGTCACGATCAGGTCGAAGCGTGAAAACACGTCGGACTGCGTCTGTGTCAGAGCGGTTCCCTTCGCCTGGCTTGTCGCTACATCCGAAAGCGTCCAAACATCCACGTTCGTCGCCGCGGCAATCTGCGCGGCGTTCCCGGCGCTCAGGTGCAGCTTGATCAGCGACTTGGCAATAGCCTTCTGGCTAGAGCGTGTTTCATAAACACCGCCTCAGCGTGATCCAGAAGCAGGCGATGTAGAAGAAGGCGTAGTAGGTAGAGAGCAGATGCTCATGACGTACAAGCAATCGGCGGAACTGACCAAGCCAGGCGTTGGTGCGCTCCACGATCCAGCGGCGTCTGTAGCGGCGCATCTTACGTCCGTCTTCATAGCGCCGCCGCTTGTTGTTCTTGCGGTAGGGCGCAATCAACTCGATGGCCCGCTTCTTCAATCGCTCACGCAGCGGGTCGGAGTCGTAGCCAGCGTCGGCGATTACGCGTTTCGGTTTTTGCCGCGGCCGGCCTTTGGGGCGCGGGACGCGGACTTCCTGGAGCGTGGCTTCCGCAAGCGTAACTTCTGCCGGAGAGGCACTTTCCAGCCGAACTCCCAGCGGAAGACCTTGACCGTCGACCAGTACCATCCACTTCGTCCCCTTGCCGCGCTTGGTTTTACCGACCGCATCGCCCCCTTTTTGGCTGGGGCGAAGCTGCCGTCCAGGAAGGTCTCGTCCCACTTTAGCAATCCTTCCTGGTCTAGCGCGCCCAACAGAGCACGCCACGCATCCAGCCACACGCCTTCGTCCTGCCACTGCTTCAGCCGCCGCCAGCAGGTCGCCGGCGAGGGATATTCGTCGGGAAGAAATCGCCACGCCGCTCCGGTCTGCAGAATCCACAGAATCCCCTCAAAACAAGCCCGGTTCGACGCCCAGGGCCGTCCCCGGTTGTCCTTCCTGCGCCGTGGTTGGGGCAACAACGGCTCGATCAACTCCCACTGCTCATCCGTCACAAGCTTCTGCCGCTTCTTCATGACAGAAGCTCATCAGCCAACCAGCCTCACGCGTAAGTACTTAGCTTGAGGCCGAACCTATTTATGAAACACGCTCTAGCCAAGTCGACCCCGTTCACCCAGTTGGCAAGCAGCGCACGAAGAATTTCATTCCGCGGCAGCGCATTCAGCGGAGACTTTGCGTTTGCATCTCCAGGGGCCAGAGCAGCCGTAGTCCTCCGGATTCCCCCAAATCCGATGTGATTAATCCAGGGAATCACCGGCTTGCACGCTTCTAGCAGCCCAAATGCCGCCGTTCCCAACCCCCCAATGGCGGTGATGATCCCGGTCAGATGCGAGGTTACAAAATCGGCATTCATGATCCCGTCCTTCCCCTTACGCCCAAAGCGTAATACAGGAAGGATTACGGACGAAACAATAAATTTTGTGCAAATAATTTGCAGCTTAGTCCCACGCTCCAGGGCTGACCTCGGGGGGGGATGAAACTGGCCGTTGCAGGTATTCAGGCTGGCTGCTCCTCCGCTTCGGCCCCCGCGGTCAGAAATCGCTCCATAAACCCGATATCGAACTCCCCGGCGCGGAACCCGGCATCCTGAAAGATGGCCTGGTGCAGCGGAATCGAGGTGTCAACTCCCTGCACAATGAATTGGCTCAACGCGCGCTCCATCTTGGCGATGGCTTCTGCGCGGTCGACGCCATGCGCGATGAGCTTGGCAATGAGCGAGTCGTAATAGGGGGGGACCACGCCCTCGGCGTATTGCGCCGTATCCACGCGAATTCCGTTGCCGCCCGGGACGTTGAACGCTGTAATCTGCCCCGCAGAGGGGGTAAACTTCTGCGGATGCTCGGCATTGATGCGGCACTCGATGGCGTGGCCGCGGATTTCGACCTTCGCAGGCAGAATCGCGTCCAGGCGCTCGCCGGCGGCGATGCGCAGTTGCGCCTTCACGATGTCTACGCCGGTAATCGCCTCCGTCACCGGGTGCTCCACCTGAATGCGCGTGTTCATCTCGATGAAGAAAAGCTGGTGGTCGCCATTCATGAGGAATTCGACCGTGCCGGAGTTCTGGTACCCGATGTCGCGCAGGCATCGGCACAGCATGCGGCCGACCTCCTCGCGCATCTTCGGCGTCACCTGTAGGCTCGGCGCTTCTTCGATCAACTTTTGGTGCCTGCGCTGAATGGAGCATTCCCGCTCAAAAAGAGAAGCCGTGTTGCCATGCTCGTCTGCTAAGACCTGGAATTCGATGTGGCGCGCCTGCTCGATGAACTTCTCCATATACAGTTCGCCGTTGCCGAAGGCGTTGGCCGCCTCGGTAGTCGCCGCGGGGAAGAGATTGGGCAGTTCCTCGGCGTCGCGGACGATTCTCATGCCGCGCCCGCCGCCGCCGGCCTTGGCTTTCAGGATGACCGGATATCCCACCTCATCGGCCCATTTGCGCGCCTCTTCGGCTGTTGTCAGGATGCCGTCCGATCCGGGCAGGATGGGCACCTTTGCCTTCTTCATCGCCTGGCGCGCTTTTTCCTTTTCGCCCATCAGCCGCGTCACTTCAGGCGGCGGCCCGATGAACTTGATGTTCGAGGCGCGGCAGACTTCGGCGAAGTTCGCGTTCTCGCTCAGCAGTCCGTAGCCGGGATGGATCGCCTCGACATCGGCGATCTCGGCCGCGGAGATCACCGCCGGCACATTCAGATAGCTGTCCGACGCCCGCGGCGGCCCGATGCAGATGGCCTCATCGGCAAAGCGGACGTGCAGCGAATTACGGTCGGCCTCGCTGTACACGGCAACCGTGCGAATGCCCAGTTCCCGGCACGCATTCAATACGCGCAACGCGATTTCGCCACGATTGGCAACCAGAACTTTACGAAACATGCATTCCCTTACAAGTGGAGTTAGCCGTGTAAACGGGGTTAGCGGAGCCAGGAAAAATCCCGAGGCCGACGAAGATCTTCGAGGCTAGCGCTGCTCACTGCTGTCCAAAACACATTTTGAGTTGAAGCTGGTTGCCCTCCGGTATCGGCGGTTCCAGAATGACTTTGTCGAGAAGTCGCTGAAAACCGCCACGGAGGGCGCCTGCCATGGTACAAGTCGCGAGTCTGTTCAATCAACTTCTGCAGCATTTTCCTCGTCTGGAATTCGCTGGTCTGGTCAGGACGCATCAGGCCGAGCGCGCGGCTAAGGGTTTCGACTGCTGGACCCAGTTCGTGGCCATGCTGTTCTGCCAGTTGGGTCATGCCGACTCTCTGCGTGAGATCTGCAACGGGCTGGCCTGCTGCCTGGGCAAGCTGGTCCATCTCGGCATCGCCCGAGCTCCCAACAAGTCCACCTTGTCGTACGCCAACCAGCATCGCCCGGCGGCGCTCTACGAAGATTTGTTCTATACCGCGCTGGCGCGCTTCCGCGAGCAGCAGGGGCTGGGCCCGCGCAAACGCAAATTCCGCTTCCGCAACAAGCTGCTGTCGCTGGACTCGACCATCGTCTCTCTCTGTCTGAGCATGTTCCCTTGGGCTCTGTGCCGCCGTAACAAGGGCGGAGCCAAAGCGCACGTGCTGCTGGACCACGACGATTATCTGCCGCGCTACGTTTTGATCACGCCGGCGCGGGTTCCGGATATACGCGTGGCGCACGCGCTGGCCCTGCCCAAGGGTTCCATCGTCACCATGGATCGCGGCTATGTCAACTTCCGCCTTTTTGCCCGATGGACCGAGGCCGGCGTCTTCTTCGTTACCCGGCCGCTCCAGCACATGGTCTTCGAGGTCGTCGAATCTCGCCCCGTGCGCGAAAACAGCAGCCTTCGCTCCGACCAGACCATCCGCTTTACCAGTGAGTGGGCGCAGCGGCACGGCTTCAAACTGTTGCTGCGCCGCATCGTCGTCTGGAACGAAGAACGTCAACAGGAGATCGTGCTCCTGAGCAATCACTTCGGCTTCGCCGCCTCCACCCTGGCTGACATCTACAAGCAGCGTTGGCAGATCGAGCTGTTCTTCAAGGCGCTCAAGCAAAACCTCAAAATCAAGAGCTTCGTCGGCACCACCGAGAACGCGCTGCACATCCAGATTTGGACAGCCCTGATCGCCATGCTGCTGCTCAAGTGGCTCCATCACCTCTCCCGGGCCAACTGGTCGTTGTCCAATCTGGCCACCATGCTGCGCCTGAACCTCTTCACCTACCGCGATTTGCTGGACTGGCTGCACAACCCTTTCGGAACCCCGCCCATCCTCCCCATGCCTGAACAACTCAAACTCGCCTGGAAATGATTTGGACAGACGATTGAAAAGAAAAAAGCAGACCTCATCTCCAATCCATGCTCAACCCTGTCCCAAAGCCTTTATTCGCAACCGCACCACACCACAGAACCTGCTATTTTGGACAGC
>CAWCXX010000015.1:0-24806 GCA_963799445.1 uncultured Acidobacteriaceae bacterium
CCAGGCGGCGAGGTAGGCGACACCGACGAGACCGCTCGAAAAGAAGAGGGCGAGGACAGCAACGATGCGCACTGTGGTCACGTCCCAGGCGTTGGCCTGGGCCATCGCGAGGCAGACCCCGGCGATCTGGCGGCCGACGCGGGGCCGGATGAGCGGACGGCCCGGAATGGGCTGGGCCATGGGTATTACAGCTCCACAGTTGGAGCAAAAGCGCGCGCTCATGGGTAATGCGTTCCCACAATGCTGACAGAAAGCGGCCATGATCGGTCCCTCCCTAAGAAAAGGCCCACTGCTCAGATGATACGAAGATGCGCCGGCGGCGGTTCCAGGATTGTGAGCTGGCGGCAGCACCCGGCGCCAGATCTCATGTTCCTTTGTAGGGGCTGCGCATATACTTTCTCGCCTGGTCGGCGCGGGAGGTATCGGGGCCGGCGTCGATGGCAGCCTGGTAATCGCGCACCGCGAGCGCGCGTTCGCCGTTGAGATCGTGACATTGGCCGGCGTCGAGGAGCGAGCGAATCTTCAGTTCGGGGCCCACGCCGGACGTCGCGGCGGCCTGCTCATACGCCTGCGCTGCCTCATCGTAATGGCGCTGGCCGCGCAGGGCGTCGCCAAGGCCGAAATCGGCCAGTTCCAGCTTGGAACTGGCAAAGTAGCCCGGTTTGGCGGCGTCAGCCAGAATCTCGCGGTAGGCGTCCGCCGCTCCATTCCTTCGCCGTCGTCTTTGCGCAGGTTGGCCTCTTCAAGACAGAAGAGAAAGTCGTGGGGGTACTCGCTTCTTCAGGCTCGCGCACCACGTCGATGGCTTCACGATACTTTGCCTCGCGGCGGAGGAAGAGCGCGATGGCCGTGCGCGCCTCAAGGCTGGTGATGACGCCGCGATCGCCCGCGTCGCGCAGCATCGCGAGACCCGTGGCTTTGGAGCCGGTGATGCCGGCAAAGCCGATCATCAGCTTGAACGGCCAGGGGAGCGCGCCGACCACATACTCGTAGACCCCGGTGATCAGCTTTGCGTCCACGTAATCCGGGTCCAACTGCAAGACGCGCGCGGCATCGTCTTTGGCCTTGGTGGCGAGGTGGAAGCCGGCGCCAAATGCCCGCTCCACCATGGCCACATAGGTGCATCGCAGGCTGCGCACCCAGGCGCGGGCAAAGAGCGCGTCCACATCGTTGGGATTCTTGCTCAACCGCCAGTCGGCCTCGCGCACGGCTTCGTCGGCCATGGCGAAGATCTGGTCGCGCTTTTTGGGGTCTTCTTCGGTCGCGTGGCGGCCGGTGAGAAAACCGTCATTGGCGTAGAAGGTGGTGTCGAGCAGATCCTTCCGGTAAAGCTCGTCGAAGATGAGCGCGTCGAGCAGATACGCCGTGGCCTGCGGGTCGCCGGGATGCGCCGCGTGAAACTGCTCGAAATCGGGCGACAGCGCTGGGAAAATCAAGATTGTAGAAATCCTTATAGGCGGCGCTCACCTGCGGGTCGTAATTCATGGGGTTGGTGTGTACGGCTGCCCGCGAATCCTGGCTGCATGTTACCAACCAAAGGATCCCGATCACCCACCATCGCATGCCAAACGGAGCCGTCTTCAATCTAAAATCCCTCTTTCAATTTAACGCGTTGGCCGCCTGGACCGGATTAGGAATTGGTGTAGGGTGAGTTGAAGCTCAAAAGTGCCGTTTTCCTCAAGAAAACGGCACCCCGCACATCCTCGGATTCCTTACGTGAATTCCTAATCCGGTCTGGACGGGCTGCTCGAAAACGGGAAAGGCGCACTTCGATTTCCCAAAATATCGCCGGGAGAGTAATCTTGATGCAATTCTCATCGTTGAAACCTGTCATTCGTCACTAGAGTCAAAATCAGTCAAATAACGTTTGCAAGTTCATTTGACCCCCTCCTTGCGCGTTTCAGTTTCGTTGCGGTTTGAGGATCTTTTCAAATGGGCTCCTTTGGTTGTTTGGTTGAGAATTTGACGACGCCGGAATTGCGGCACTCCTGGGCAAAGAAAGCAAGCGAGCACGTTCCGTGGCTCTCTGTCGTTGCCTTTTACGCAGTGCTCGCCAACATTCCCTATTGGATCGCATCCAGCGAGTTCAGCTTCTCCCGCCTGGGATGGTTTTGCATTCAGTACGCGGTCGTTGGTCTGCTCGCTCTGGTCGTCCCCCGGCTCCTCGCCGCGGCTTTGCTCTTTTTCGTCATCTCTGCGGATTTGGTCGGCGGAGTGTGCACGTCCTATTACCTTCCCATTGGGCAATTTCTGGCAAACGTCAGTGCCGCGCATGCGCTCTCGGGCCGCCGGCTGTTTTACGCCATCGCAGCCGCTCTGCTGGCATTGCTTACGGTTCTCACTGCGGCTTTGCTTCCCGCGCGCGCGCTCCAGGCAAAGCAGCGCTCGATGGCGGCACTGTGCCTGCTGGTGTTTGCCGCCGCCATTCTGGCCGTCGATTGCCTGTCCATTCGCCTTGCCACCGGCCACATGCCGGTTCTTCTCGGCGAGCGCCCTGCCGGCGATGGGCTCGATTTGCGCCTCTTCAGCAATCCGCGATTGGTGCGCATTCCCATCATTCGCTTGGCGCGCATGGAAATGAGCGACGCCAATATTCGCGCATGGGAGAGAAATGGCACGGCTTCGCAGTCTCCTGTTCCCAGCGCGGCAGGCATTGCCCTTCGCGCCGCGGGGATTAGCGCCGGCGGCGGCAACCGTGAACTGCCGAATGTGGTGCTGATCCTGGTTGAATCCTGGGGGCTCGCCTCGGATTCACCCCTGAATGAGTCTCTTGTCGCGCCCTATGTCCAGCCCGATGTGATTGCCAGGTACGCCGTCGTGCAGGGGGCGGTTCCCTTTCATGGCACAACGATCGGTGCGGAGGCCCGCGAGTTCTGTGGCAGCGGGTTTGGCTTCGGTATCCTCGTTGCCCCCGCTGGCGAATTAGAGAGCTGCCTGCCCGCGCGGCTTGCCGCACTCGGCTATCACGATTTGGCGGCGCATGGAATGAGCGAGCATATGTTTAACCGCAAAGCCTGGTACAAGGCAATTGGATTTCAGGAGAGGTGGTTCCACGATCAATTCAAACAGGACGGATTACCCGATTGCATCGGCCTCTTTATCGGCACGTGCGATGCCGATATTGCCGCCTGGATCGGCCGGCGTCTTAAAGAGCCCAGCCCACGGCCCTATTTCATCCATTGGATGACGCTGAATTCTCATCTTCCGGTGCCAGTCCCTTCGCCGCTCTCCGATGGCGCTCCCTGCTCGCAGGCTTTGTCGCTAACGCCGAAGTCGCCGCTCTGCTCGTGGTACCAGTTGGTTGCTAATGTACACTCCTCCGTCGCGCTCCTTGCCACGGGCCCGCTCGCTCGCCCCACGGTTTTCGTGATCGTGGGCGACCACGCGCCGCCGTTCGGCGATCCGGCGCTGCGCCGCTGTTTTTCGCAGACCGATGTCCCTTACGTCATCCTGTTGCCGCGGGCGGATCACATCTCGAAGAGTGAGGTGATGGCCCGCAACTCTGTCACTCCGTTCCAGAAGCCGGCCAAGTCTTCCAGTCAGATTCCTTGAATTCCCCGGATTTGCTTCGCCGGGAGGCGTGCTGCTTCTTCTGCGGTGCATGGTCCGTTGTATCCGGCGCAGCGCGGCGCCCGGCCTGGGCTATAGCAAAACCAGAGATGCTGTAACCCGAAGCCGCTGCACTTAAGTCGCCGCGGCCCCTATAGCAAAACCAGAGATGCAGTAACCCGAAGCCGCTGCACTTAAGTCGCCGCGACCCCAAGGAGCGGCGACCTTCAAAAAAAGCTGAATAGGGCACACCTTCTCTGGTTTTGCCGTAAGGAGCGGCGACCTTCAAAAAAAGCTGAATAGGGCACACCTCCTCTGGTTTTGCCGTAAAACCAACCTTTTCTGTCCATGCAGGTTCGTGCTTTAGCATTTCAGTATGCCCATCTCCGAACGGCTGAATCCAACCTTCGCTTCCGCGCGTGCGCATGTGCCCGGCAAGATGCCGGAAAAGATAGACGTCGCGCGCAAGCAGTTGATTGTGGCGCTCGACGTGCCGAATGCCGCCGCTGCCACCGAAATGATGAACCGGCTGGAGGGCGTCTGCCAGTGGTTCAAGGTGGGGCTGGAGTTGTTTACCGCAGCCGGACCCGCCGTGCTGGAGCCGCTGGTGGCGCGCGGGCACTCCGTATTTCTCGACCTGAAGTTTCACGATATTCCTAACACCGTGGCCGGAGCGGTGCGTTTGGCTGCGGCGCTCGGCGCGCGCATGTTGACGGTTCACGCCGCAGGAGGGCCGGCGATGCTAGCCGCGGCCCGGTCAGCATTGGAAGGTCTATCCGAACCACCGCAACTGCTGGCCGTGACTGTGTTGACGAGTATGGATGAAGCACAGTTGCGAGCGGCCGGAGTGGAACGCGCACCCGCCGAACAGGTGAAGCTGCTGGCAAAGATGGGACTGGAGGCGGGGATGCGCGGCTTTGTCTGCTCGCCGCAGGAGGTTGCGGCGCTGCGTGCCCTCACCGGCCCCGAAGGCGTGCTGGTGGTTCCGGGCATTCGTCCGGCGGGCGCTGAATCAGGCGACCAGAGGCGGATTGCTACGCCTGCGGAGGCGCTGTGCGCAGGGGCGAGTTACCTCGTTGTGGGCCGGCCCATCACGCAAGCACCCAGCCCGGCGGAGGCGGCCGCGGCGATTTTGAAGGAGATGGCGGAGGCGTTTTGAGGGTCTTTATCCAATGGGCAAAACCTGCTCGTAGGAGAGATAATGACCCCTTCGAGGGGTTGTTTCCGGATAGCCGGTAATCCAGGCGCAATCCGGTCCGCTTGATGCATGCGACTTAGCTGGGAGACGATCGCTTCACAGGTTCAATAGGCTGGTGGGAGCCCTACCCGTTTGATGATAGACCGGTAGCGCTCATCACTATGGAGGAAGTCGTAAGCGGGATCGCACTGGATCCAGAGCAGGAGCGGGGAGTGTTCGCGGAAGCCCTGCTCAAGAAGTGCGAGAGTTTTTTCACGATCGCCGAGCTGGGCGTAGAGCAGTGCCAAGTTGACGGGGGAGACATAACTGGTTTTGGACTTGCGCTCAAGTTGGCCTAATTGCCAATGAACAGCGGCTCGTTGTCCGCCCTCCTGGAATGCGTGATGGAAGGCGGCGGCGGAAGCCGGATCGCCTGAAACCTGCAAGTATTTTTCAAGTGCCTCTGCCCATTCTCTTGGCATGCCTTTGCCGCGATAGGCAACGGAGATGAGGTAGTACAAGTTCGCGTAGGGATCGGCTTGCAGGCGCTGATGGGCCTCCTCGATAGCTGTGTCGTACTCACGGGCCTCATCGAGGATAGTGACCATGGCCCAAGGCCTTTCAAAAGGATCAAGTTCGCTTGCTATTTTCTGGGCCTGAATGGCTTCCTGATGGCGACCGAGTATGCTGAGGATTCTGGCGCGGAAGTGGATAGCCTGTGTGAGTCTGGGGTCGACTCAATGGCGCGTGATACTTCCGCAAGCGCGCGGGTCGGGTCCCATTGAATTATGAGGATGGTGGCGCCCAAGGCCATGTGCGCCTCAGGGAGCTGATCATCAAGGTAGACAGCTTTCCGGGCATCGGAGTCAGCCTGGGGGAGAGCCTGCAGTGGATTCATGGTGCCGTTGACGGCGCCTTCTCCGTAGTATTCAGCCAGCCCTACCCAACCGGGGGCGTAGTCGGGCTGCAAGTTCGAACAGCTTTCCTGAAGTTGTTGCCGGCATCCTCATTCTGGCCTCTGAACCAGAGATAGCGTCCGCGCAAGTAGGCATCGTGGGCTTCGGGGTTCACGTAACGGGCCGTGGTGGTCGAAGCGACGGAGCTGTGCAGGTAGTTCGCAATTTCGTGGGCGGCTTCGCCGGGCAGGGCTGCGACCTGGCTGGGATCTCGGTCGTAGCTGTCGGCCCAGAGGTGGGTGTCGGCATCGGCGCGGATGAGCTGGAGCGTCATGTGGACCTGACCGTTCGTGCGGGAGACGGAGCCTTCGAGGATGCCATCGACGTGGAGCGCGCGCGCGATTTCAGGAAGAGGTTTGCGGGCTCCTTTGTACTGCATGACGGAGGTGCGTGAGATGATGCGGAGGGTGGAGTCCCTGGCGAGCACCGTGATCAGCTCGTCGGTCATGCCGTCGGCGAAGTACTCCTGGTTGGGGTCGCCGGAGAGGTTATCGAGGGGAAGAACGGCGAGCGAGGTGATGGCAGGTCGCGTGGTGCGGCGCAGCAAGCCATCGATCCACGCGTGCGGGCCGAGGGCGGCGGCGAGGATCAACGCTGCAACGCATAGTCCCGCACCAAGTGCGAACCAGAGCTTCCAGCGCGGGCTCCGGGAACTGGTTTCGGCCTCGGCACGATGGCTGGCACCCGCCGATTCAGCTGCAAGCTCCACAAGTTCGGATCCGGCTGCTGCGCCATTCACCGCGGCAATCGGCGCGATGAAACGGTACCCCTTGCCCGTGATGGTCTGAACAAAGACTGGCTTTTCCGGATCGTCGCGCAGCACCGTGCGGATTTTGCGAATTGCGGTATTAATACCGTGTTCGGTGTTGACGAACACTTCGCTCGACCAGAGGTGCGCGGCGATTTCGGCTCGGGTAACGAGCTGCTCTTTGCGCACGAGGAGCAGAATCAGTAGCTCCATGGGCTTGCGTTCGAGCGGGATGGTGTGACCGTTTCGGAGGAGTTCAAACCGGCCACAGTCAAGCCGGAAGTCGCCGAACTGGTACACGGCAACCGCCATGGGACCCCCTCCGCCGGTAAAGTATAGCATCGAGTCTTCCGGGAATTGGAGCGGATTCAGAGGTTTGGCGCTTCACCTAAGCTTCACCTCCGGCTTTACCGCCTCTCCATTGCGCCCCCAGCTGCTTTCGGGTTTAACTCAATCCCAGCCGGCCATCCCCGGCCGAGGAGGGCAAACACATGAAAACAACTTTCCAACGGTTCTTGCTGGCATTCAGTGCGCTGGTGCTGGCGTTGTCGTTTATCCCCAATGCTTCGGCACAGTGTGGCGGGCTCCGCGCGCCGCTCATTCTTCCGAGCGTCAGGCACACGCAAAATGGACACGCACGGTTGCTGCGGGCGGCGCTGGGTGGTCAGGACAATCAAGACGAGGACAGTCAACCGATTGTGGGTTTCTGGCACGTGAAGTTTGTGTCAGACGGCGTCAGTTCTGGAATACCTGGAGGTGTGCCTGCAGGCGCCGAAGTGGACGCGGGATACTCTCAATGGCACACTGACGGCACTGAGATCATGAACTCGGGCGGTCGCGCGCCGAATACAGGCGACTTTTGCCTGGGTGTGTGGGCGAAAGTAGGGCCGCGCCAATACGAACTGAACCACTTTGCCGCTGCCTGGGATCCAACCAAAGGCACCGTGGGTCCTGCAGGCCCGGCGGGAGAACTGATCGGTCCCGGAAACATCAAGGAACTTGTCACTCTGGCCGCAGATGGACAAAGCTTCGCCGGCACTTTCTCGATCAATCAGTATGACGAATCTGGCACTCTACTGGTTCATCTAGAGGGGGCCATTACCGGGACCAGAATCAACGTGAATACACCTCCCTCGAGCATTTTCTGAGGCTTTGGCGGGCGATTTGGAGCCTTCACTCCGAGCAGCAATTCCCCGGAGTGAAGGCCCATATTTGTCGGAAGTTTCCGGTTTGTCGGCAACTCAGAAGTTACAACTTGCTATCCATCGCTAAACCGCCAGAATCGGCAGCAGATTGAGGAAACCCGGCGCGGAGCCGGGCTTTTTGTGGATCAAAACTCAAGCTACGCTTAAAGTTTCTCGTAGAAATCGCATGCGGAGCAGGAAATGTAGACTCCGCCGGGGATGCCGCGCTCGCGGTCCTTGACGCGCTTGACGATACGTGTGGGCTTTGCGCATTTGGGACAGTTGGTGGACTTGGTGGTATCCATGACCTTCTTGCGGTCGCCTGTTTTTGCAATTTTCGCCATCGGTTGGGTGACCCTCCTTGTTGAGTGTCTCTGCACACATCCGCCTTGACACCCCGTCAAGCAAAGATCGCTCGCCGGGGGCCCCGTTCTGACACCCCGTCAAGCAAAGATCGCTCGCCGGGGGCCCTGTTGCGCGGACGGCTTCAACGGCGCGGTCCTTTGCTGGCCTCGCACCGCAAAGGAGACGCGAAATGCGTCCTGATTTGCGCGGAGAGAAAGGGACTCGCTCTATCCAGTTTATATGAGGCGGCGCCCTGCGCACGTCCAGGCTGACCTAGGACTCTGATCGCGCAAAGAAGTACTTTGGGTTCGTGCTATCCCAGGTCTCAAAATCGAGACCTGGGGCACCCCAACTTTGGTTCGTGCTATCCCAGGTCTCAAAATCGAGATCTCCACCCCACGGACGAAGACCTGTCCGTGGGGACCCCGGACCTGGGGCACCCCAACTTTGGTACAAATTCATACGGTCAGAAACTTAGTTGGATGGGCTGGCCGCTGGCGGCGTGTTGGCCGGCGCCGGCTGCGGCTGTGCGCTGCCGGCAGGCGGAGACGGCGATTTCGCCGGCGAAGATTGCGCATTGCCCGGCTGCGAGGACTGCTGACCGTTCGCCGGCTGCGAAGGCTGGGGCTGCGCGGGCTGGCTGGCGGCTGGCGGAGTGGTTGACTGCTCGTCGGGATCGGCGCCCGGCGTCTCATCAGTATGCGGCTTGGGGAACTGCACCGGACGCATTACGCCCGTGGTTGTATTGTCGGTGGGCAGTTTTTCGCCGGGATTACGGAGGCTGGGAGGAGCGGCCGGCGCCTGCTTGTCGGGGTCGGTCTCCACGTCGCCCTCTTTGATGGTGCGCGTCTTCGATTGCGCCGTCAACACAGGCGAACCATCGGTGGGCATCATGCCCGATACCACATCCTTGGTGAAGATCTGCAGAGGCTTCGCCGTCCTTGGCCACCTCGACGCGGATCACGCGGTTGCCGTTGATGCGGACGAAGTCCACCTCCTCAGGCGGCGTGCCGTAGATCCACTCTTCGATGGGCATCTGCCCATCCATCTCGCGCGACTTGGTGAGCGGCTGCCCTTTGGCGTAGAGCACCATGTCTGTGGTCATTCCCACCAGCACCTTGTGGCTGAGGATGGCTTCTTTCAACGCCGGCGGCAGGGTGTCGGTGAAGGCTTGAATCGGCGTCTTCACGTCGAAGGAGATGAGCGGGGCAAGCAGCGCCTTGACCTGAGCGGGGGTCAGATCGGGAACATGATCGGCGAAGGTAAGCGTAAGGCGGGAGCCGACAGGATCGCCTGCCTGATTCGCAATCGTGGGATCGACATCGGGGTCGCCCATCATCAGGGCCGACGCCGATTTGGACATGGCGCAAAAAACGGTGCTTGGCGTCGGGCCCTCCGTTGAGATCGAAGACCATCCTCGAGCGGTCGATCGTGATGTTGGTAATGACCAAACGCGAGCCGGGCTTGGCGGAAAGCCCGTCGCTGATCACCATGTTGAGGTAGGCGGTTCCGGCCGGTTCCAGCTTGCCGTTGGCCACCAGCGTCAGGCCCTTGTGACCGCGGGGAAAGGGGCGCATGGCGAAGCCCTGCTCCTGGAGCAATGCGCGGATGAGCAGGATGCGCGACTTGTCGTCCAACTGCGATTTCGCCAGTTCCACGTGGGTCGGCTCGATCTGCGCATATTGCCGGTCGACAGGCCCCGTGGACGCCGTCGTCCCTTTCCCGCTGGTATCGATGGTGATGACCTGGGCCGGACATGCTGCGGCGGCGAGCAGCGCAGCCAAAGCACATGCGGCCACGGCGCAACGTAAGCCGGTCTTACGGTCGGTCGCTGAAACCGTTTGAGGGCGTCCGTTTGAAGGGCCGGCTCAAACCAAGGGGAAGGAAATGCCGGTTCATGGGAGCCTCCCATGCAGAGATACGAATACCGCTAGCAAACGTTAGCTTGATTCAGGGAGAAAAGGCAAATCGGAGGAAAGCAGGGAACAAGGGAACGAGGGAACAAGGGAACGAGCGAACGAGGAAACACCGGAACGAGGAAAAAGACAGAACTCATCCGACCCGGAACCGCGCCGTCCACTGAGTGGTGTACAGTTTGTCAACGGTTGGCCGCTCCCTGATCCCCAGCTTGCTGTTCCCTCTCCTCCGCCGGCTGCCCCTTTGTCTCGATTTGCACCAAGGGGGGAGCGGCCGCTGCGGCAGGCCCCATCGCAGCCTCGTGCTGGGCGCTGCGCGGCGGCATCCAGATCCACGGGAATGCCTCCAGGCACGATGACCGGGGCATTGTAGCGGTAGTCCAGATCGCGCGTGACGCGGAAGACCACGGGCAGCGCCGCAAGAAGAACAAGGCACGCAAGCCAACTGCCGTCGAGGCCATAGGCCCCGCCGGTGAACCAGAAAGGGCCCATGGGATCGCCCTGGACGACGGGCGAATGAGTGCTGACGCCGCCAACCGCAAGCCCGAAGAGCAGGGCGCGGCTGGCCTTCCAGCCGAAGTTGAGACCCCAGCTGACCCACAGGGCGCGCGTGCGCAGATAGGCCGCGGAGAGCAGAAAAGTGAATGCCATGGAGACGGCGAAGCTGGCGTGGTTCGCTCCCGGCGTGAGCGCCTGCACGATGGCGTAGATGGCCGCAAAACCCAGCGTGGCTCCCGACGGCCCTACCGCGCGGACAAAGCGCTGGAAGGCATAGCCGCGAAAGGCGATCTCCTCAGCCAGTGCGGCCAGCGCAAAGAATGCCGCATCGGCCACGAGCCAGCCCCAGGCGGAACCTTGAGTGTAGACAGAGATGGCGATGCCGCCGATGACCGTCATGGGCAGCACGCAGACCAGCGCCACGGCCCAACCGGTCGCCAGGCCCAATCCGGCCTCGCGGAACCAGCCGGGACGCCATGGCAATCCCTGTGCGCCGATGGGGTCTGCCTGCCGGTCGAACCAGAAACCCATGGCCGCATAGCCGAGCAGGAGCAGAAAGACCAGCATGGCCTGATCGACCAGCGGAAACCACGCATCGCCAGCCAGCCCCCGGGCGCCGTGGGAGGCCAGCGAACGCGCCAGAAAGAAGTAGAGAATCGCGGCCAGGAACTTGAGGTAGGCGCGCAAGCGGCTGCCGGTGTATGCGGGCTCGCTCATGCCCGCCTCCGGCCGATGGCCGCGGCGCTGCCCAGGTGGCAATTCGCAGCGCGTGACGTGCTCCGCAGGTTGACTCGGTCGTGCATCATTGCAGTCTTCTTGGCTTTCTTGCCGACGGTGACGGCCCGGATCAGTTTTGTGTGTAGAACTGCGCGATGTTGCGGAACTTCTGCTGCCGCGCGGCCACCAGTGCGTCGATGGGCGTTGCCTTCAGTTCCGCCAGGTGCTTCTTCAATACGGAGCCCAGCAAACCTGCGCCGGCCTCGCGGCCGGCATGAATACCGTCCGGCGGCTCGGCGACGATTTCGTCCACGCAGCCCAGCGCTGCAACCTCGGGCGCGGAGATGCGCATGGCTTCGGCAGCCAGATGCCTTCTTGCTCGCGTCGCTCCACATGATGGCCGCGCAGGACTCCGGCGTGATGACAAAATAGAGCGCGTTTTCGAGAATCAGCACGCGGTCGGAGACTGCCAACGCCAGTGCCCCGCCCGATCCGCCCTCGCCGCTGATGACGGAGATGGTGGGCACGCGAAGCCGCGACATCTCGCGAATATTGCGCGCGATGGCCTCGGCCTGGCCGCGCTCCTCGGCGCCGAGACCGGGATACGCGCCGGGCAGGTCGATGAAGCTGATGACCGGCCGGGCAAACTTTTCGGCGATCTTCATGGCGCGCAGCGCCTTCCGGTAGCCCTCGGGATGCGGCATGCCGAAGTTGCGCCGCACGCGCTCCTTGGTGCTGCCGCCCTTGCGGTTGCCGATGACCATCACCTCGTCTGCGCCCAGGCGTGCCATGCCGCATGCCACGGCCGCGTCGTCGCCGTAGACGCGATCCCCGTGAATCTCGCTGAAATCGGTAAAGATCCGCTCGATCAAATCCATGGGGTAGGGGCGTTGGGGATGCCGCGCCCGCTCGATTCTTTCCCAAGCCGGCGAGGCGATTTGCTCCTGGGGATAGACCTCTGTTTCCTGTTCGCTCATTGATACCCGGTTCCGCACGGGAAACCCGCCGGCCCTCTGGTCATTTTACGGGGTGGGGGCGGTGGGGACAAAATACAGGGAGCAAGGGAACAAGGGAACGAGGGAACGAGACCACCAGCGCTGGCCACTTCGGCGCTAAGGAAATTTATGAGCATGCCGAAACGCTCTCCGCCGACGTAATCCTGATGCTTATTGCGCTCATGAACAAGCTGAGAAAATAGGCCTTCCCGTTCCTTGAACCCCTGTTCCCTAGTCCCTGTTCCCTACGTCCCTTGTTCCTTCCCTGTTCCATTGTTCCCTGCTTTTCTAGTCTTCTGCTTTCCACACATACGCGCCCGGCTGGGGCAGGCCGATGTGCGCCAGCACGCGGCAGGCGAACTGCCGCGCCATCTCTTCCGAGCCGGCGGGGTGGTTGTAGAACGCGGGGATGCACGGGAAGATCGTCGCGCCGGCTTCGGCGGCCAGCGTCATGTTGCGCAGGTGAATGCGGTTGAAGGGCGTTTCGCGGACGCAGAGGATAAGCGGGCGGCGCTCCTTGAGCGTGACGTCCGCGGCGCGGGCGATGAGCGAATCGGCCAGGCCGAGCGCGATGGCGGCCAGCGTGCCCATGGAGCAGGGCGAGAATAATCATTCCGTCTGACGGGTGGCTGCCGCTGGCGATGGCCGCGCCAATGTCGGCGTCGGCGTGTTGAATGGTCTTCCTGGGCGCCGCGCCGAGCAGCTTTTCCAGGAGATCGTTGCGGCCGGAGACGCCCAGCTCCTCAGCCAGCACGCGCAGCGAGTTTTCCGACGCGACAAAATGAACGCGAGTGACGCGCTCGTCGGCTTCAAGGGCGCGCAGCAGCTCGCGGCCGAGAATCGCGCCCGAGGCGCCGGTGATGGCGACGGTAAGATTCATGGATGCGGCTCCTAGCTCCTAATTTCTAACCTTTGAATTCCTGACGCCATCGTCAATGCATGCAATGCCCTTGGGTTCGCCGGACTCCAACTCGGTTCCCATCTTCCTATTTCCGCACTCCGGCGCGCCCGAAAGCCTGTATTCAGGGATTCCTGTGCGTCAACCAGAAAACAAGTGCAAACCAAAATGGCACAGTAGTCAAAAGGCAAGAGAACCACAGCCCGTAGCGAGAAATGCTTCTTAGCCCGCGATCTGGCAAGGGCTTCATCCTTTTTTCTTCCCACGAGTTCTGCAATCCAGCCAAACGTGTAACAGACATTCGCCATGAAGCCGTAGAGCACGATAGTAAGGCCCGTTCCCAGCTCCGGAGCATCACCAACGGAATTTACCTTTTGCGCGAAAAAGTCCATCGCAAAGATCGAGGCAATTCCAATTGCGAACAGAATCGCGTTGTAAGGCAACCGGCGAAGCTCCCACCAACGAATAACTCCCCACTTCGTCATGGCAATACCCTGATATTTTTAGCAGCCACAGGTAACTTGCTTACTGTTCCAGCACCCGCTTGAAGATCGCATCCACATTGCCCAACTGCCGCGTGTAGTCGAATGTCCTCGCCAGCTTCTCCGGGCTGAGCAGCTTCGTGATCGCCGGGTCGCGCGCGACTTCTTCGCGGAAGTTCAGGTCTTCTTTCCAGGCGCGCATGGCGTGGGACTGCACCAGCCGGTAGGCGTCTTCGCGCAACATGCCGGCCTCGGCCAGATCGAGCAGCAACTGCCCGCTGAAGATCAGGCCGCCGGTCGATTCGAGGTTCTTCTTCATGCGCTCGGGATAAACCAGCAGGCGGTCGATGAGATCGGTGGACTTGGCCAGCAGATAATCGACCAGAATCGTCGAGTCGGGAAAGATGACGCGCTCGACCGACGAATGCGAGATGTCGCGCTCGTGCCACAGCGGAATATTTTCCATGCGCCGCCTGCGCATTGCCGCGCAGCACGCGCGCCAGCCCGCTGATTTGCTCTGCACGTAATCGGATTCTTCTTGTGCGGCATGGCCGAGGAGCCTTTTTGCTTTTCGCTGAAGTACTCCTGCGCCTCGCGCACCTCGGTGCGCTGCAGGTGGCGCACCTCGACGGCAATCTTGTCGAGCGTGCTGCCGAGGATGGCCAGCGTGGCGATGTAGGCTGCGTGCCGGTCGCGCTGGATGACCTGCGTAGCGACAGGCGCGGGCTTGAGGCCCAGCCGCGCGCAGATTCTTTCTTCTTGCTCCGGCTTCAGATGCCCGAACGTTCCCACCGCGCCCGAGAGCTTGCCCACGCGCATGTCTTCGGCTGCCGCGTCAAAGCGGACTAGATTGCGCTCCATCTCGGCGTACCAGTTGAGCAGCTTGAGGCCGAAGGTCGTGGGCTCGGCGTGGATGCCGTGGGTGCGGCCGATGGTGGGCGTGTGCTTGAACTCGAGGGCGCGGCGCTTGAGCACGGCGAGAAACGCCGCGATTCCCTCGCGAATCAGCGCCGAGGCCTCTTTGATCTGCAGCGCCTGCGCGGTGTCGACAACATCATTCGACGTGAGCCCGTAGTGCAGCCAGCGCGACTGGCCGTCGAGGCCCTGGTCTTTGAGGCTCTCGGCCACTGCGGTCGTGAAGGCGATGACATCGTGCTTCACCTCCGCCTCGATCTCCTGCACGCGGGCGGCGGAAACAGTGGCAATGCTGGCGATGGCTTCGGCGGCCTCGGCCGGAATCACGCCATCCTCGGCCAGCACGCTGCTCGCCGCCGACTCCACCTGCAGCCAGCAGCGGTACTTGTTCTCGTCGGTCCAGATGCGGCCCATCGCCGGGCGCGTGTAGCGCTTCGATCACTCTTAGCTCCTTGAACGAGCTTGTAGCCGGTAGCAAGCAACGGGCACAGCGGCTGGAACCGCAAGCAGCCACAAGCTATCGGCTACCGGCCTCTCAACTCGGCCCAACACTAAATTGTACGAGGCTAACGTGTTACGGTGCGAGGGATTTGCAGGCGGCTGTAGAGTTCCTCGAAGAGCAGCCCGCGGCCGGGCTTATAGGGCTGGAACCACTCGCCGTCGATGACCAGCTGCGGAATGGCGCGCTTGCCCACGTGGCTGATGACCTCGGCGGATGCGGCGGGATCGGCGTCGACATCGATTTCGGTGTAGGGAATGTCGTGCTCCTCGAGAAACTGCTTGACGGCCCGGCAATCCCGGCACCAGGCGGTCGCAATAAACCTGCACGTTCATAGGCGTATTCTTTGCTTTCCGGAAGAGGTCCGGCTGTGATCTTCCTCACATCCTTCTCCCTGCGGCCGGAGGGCGCGAAACGGGGACGCGCTGCCTCCCTTGCGGTAGCATCGAACCCATGACGGCTCCCATGACCGCTGACGAGATCAAGGCGCTGCTGAAGCTGGAGCCGCACCCGGTGGAGGGCGGCTGGTATCGCCGCACCTACACCTCCGAGGTCAGCGTCGCCCTGCTGCGCGGCGTGCGGCCTTACGGCACGGCCATCTACTACCTGCTCGAAGAGGGAACCTTCTCCGAGATGCACATGGTCGCCTCCGACGAGATCTTTCACTTCTATCTCGGCGATCCGGTGGAGATGCTGCTCCTGTATCCCGGACGGGGGCTCCGCGCTTTTAACTCTTGGACCGGATTTGGCGGCTGGGTCAGCAGCCGCAAATTCTGGTTCCGGCGGGCGTGTGGCAGGGCGAGCGGCTCGTGGAGGGCGGAAAGGTGGCGCTCTTCGGCTGCACCGTGACGCCCGGCTTCGATTTTGCCGATTACCGCAGCGGAAGCTACGCGGAGCTGGCGGCGAGGTGGCCGGCGGAGGCAGAGCGGATCAGGAAGCTGACGAGGAGATAGCGGAGTCAGCCGGAGCTAGCGGTTGGACGCGCTCTGGGCTAATTGGCGCCAGCCTTACCGCCGCTCGCGAAAGAAATTGCGCAGCAATTCGGCGGATTCCTCCGCGCCGATTCCCTGCTCCACCTGCATCTGGTGGTTGAGCTGGGGATGGTTGAGCACCTGGAGCACCGAGCCGCAGGCGCCGGCCTTGGGATCGGCGGCGGCAAAAACCAATCGGTCGACGCGCGCGTGAATCATGGCTCCGGCGCACATGGCGCATGGCTCAAGCGTGACATAGAGCGTGCAGCCCGCCAGGCGATAGTTGCCGAGAGCCGCGGCGGCCGCGCGGAGGGCCACGATTTCGGCGTGGGCCGTGGGGTCCACGTCGCGCAGCACGCGATTCTGCCCGCGCGCGATGATTTCGCCTTCGTACACCACCACCGCGCCGATAGGCACTTCGCCGGCCTCGCCGGCCAGGCGAGCTTCGGCGAGCGCGGCTTCCATGGCTTGGCGATCGTCGGTCATGGTTTCGATGCTATCGCCGCAGGCTGCTGCTGGGTCATGCAGTGCAGCGCGCCGAGGCCCCAGATCAGGTCCACGCAGTGGATGCCGATGACCTCGCGGTCCGGAAAAACTTCGGCCAGCGTGTTCAGCGCCACGCGGTCGTTGGGATCGTGGAAGGTGGGAACAAGCACCAGCCCGTTGGCGATGTAGAAATTCGCGTAGCTGGCCGGCAGTCGCTGCCCGCAGGAAGACGACTGGCCGTGGCATGGGCAGCTCGACGATAGTGAACTGCTTGCCGGCCGGTGTGCGCGCGGCCTTGAGCCGGGCGAGATTTTCGGCCAGCGGCGCGTGGTTGGGGTCGTTTGCGTTTGGCTCGACGGCGGCGATGATCGTTGTGGGCGAGACGAAGCGCGCGATATCGTCGACGTGGCCGTGGGTGTCGTCGCCCGCAATGCCGCGATCGAGCCAAATCACCTGATCGATGCCCAGAAAATCCGAGAAAACCTGCTCCAGTTGCTCGCGGCTCACGCCCGGATTGCGCTGCTGTACCTCGCTGAGCAGGCATTCTTCAGTCGTCAGCAGAGATCCCGCGCCATTCACGTCGATCGATCCGCCTTCGAGAACGCAGTGCTTCGCACCGTTCTGGCTTTGGACGGACGGTTGCCAGGCGGGAAGGCCGAGCAGTTTCGTCACGCGGCCGGGCAGCTTGTCGTCGAGATGCCAGTCGGAGTACTTGGCCCAGGCGTTGAATTGCCAATCGGTAATGGCGACCTGGCCTTTGGCGTTGCGCACGAAAATCGGCCCGGAATCGCGCGTCCATCCGCGATCGGTGGGCCAACGATGAAATATCACGCAATCGAGATTTGCCCCGGCTCGCTCCAGCATCCCCGTCACGCGCCGCTGCATCGCCGCGTTCTTGACAACTAAATGCACACGCTCGTGCGCGGCCAGCAGGCGCACGATCTCCGCATAGAGCCACGGGATGGATTGAAACTTGCCCGGCCAGTCTTCGGGGTTGTGCGGCCAGGCCAGCCACGTGGCCTCGTGCGGCTCCCATTCGGCGGGCATGCGATAGCCGAGTTCGCGGGGCATTGAATAATTCATCGAATCGCTCAAGTATTCTTGAGATTCAAAGCAACCGCGGGTCCTTCGACTCCGCTACGCTTCGCTCAGGACGACAGCCTGTTGAACCATGCGCTCATCCATTCATTCCTTGGGCACCTAGGACACCCGCCTGCACCGAATGATCACTTTTTCTGGACATAAGGGCCACCTGCAAAAAGCTCTTCCCTTACAGCAGGATCATCAGTGACATAGAAGATTGGCTCCATCTTTCTATGTTCCATTATTTCAGTTATGCCGTTCACAACGACAATTTCGTAGGCCGGATAACCCGGATCAAATCCTTGCGGGGGATTTTTTAGGTGCAACGGATACAGATTTTTCACCTTGCCATTTATCACTGCCAGCTTTTTCCCTTTTCTGTCTCGTAATATAAATTTCGCATCACTGCCTAACGGATTTGTGTAGTAGTTCAATGTGATTGAAACATCTGTGCGTGTAAGTCCAGGAGGAAGCGTCACCCATCTTGGCAGTCTCGACTCGCTCGCTAAAGTAAAGGCTGACTCAAGACATCCAGTTATCGCACAGGAAGAAATACATAATGCAACGATAGCCAGGTATTTTTCTGTGCGCAGGAAAATTTTCAACATTGTCATTGCCTTCACTTGAGCTACCTTACTCGGGCTATTTGCAATCTCCGTCCGCCGGCCCTGCGTTCGCCGAGTCGAGAAAGCGCTGGCTGATGGGCGCGTAGGCATCCACGCGGCGGTCGCGCAGGAAGGGCCAGTTGCGGCGCGTCTCCTCGATCAGCGCCCGGTCGATCTCGCCCAGCACGATCTCTTCCGCATCGTGCCCGGCCTGGGCCACGATGCGGCCGAAGGGATCGGCCAGAAAGCTGCCACCCCAGAATTCGAGACCCGGCCCCTCGGCGCGATTGCCCAGCACCTCGCCGTTTGCAAATCTGACCTCGCCATGCTCCAGGCCGACGCGGTTCACGGCAGCCACATAGACGCCGTTGGCGATGGCGTGGGAGCGCTGGATCGTCCGCCACGCGTCAAACTGCGCAGCGCCGAACTCGTTCTTCTCTGCCGGGTGCCAGCCGATGGCCGTGGGATAAAAGAGGAGCTCCGCTCCTTGAAGCACCGTCAGCCGCGCAGCTTCTGGAAACCACTGGTCCCAGCAGACCAGCGTGCCCACGCGTCCTGCTGCCGTATCCACTGCCGGGAAGCCCAGATCGCCCGGCGCGAAGTAGTATTTCTCGTAGTAAAGCGGATCGTCGGGGATGTGCATCTTGCGGTAGATGCCGGCGATCTGGCCGTCGGCGTCGAGAGTGACCGCCGTGTTGTGGTAGAGGCCCGGCGCGCGGCGCTCAAAGAGCGATGCGACGATGGCCACGCCGGTTTCGCGCGCGACATCGGCCAGCCTGGCGGTGGACGGGCCGGGGATCGGCTCAGCCAATTCAAAGAGGCGAAGATCCTCGCGCTGGCAGAAATATTGCGTGCGGAACAGTTCGGGCAGGCAGACGATCTGCGCGCCCAGCCGCGCAGCCTCGCGGATGTGGCCGAGCGCCGACGAGAAGTTCGCCTCGGGGTCCGCGCCCATGCGCATCTGCACGAGGGCGACGGTGAATTTGCGCAGCAGTGGTCATTCCTACCTGAACCGTCCTCGCTCTTCGCTACCGATCTGGCGGCATGGACGCCGCCAGTACAGCCGGTCTGGGGACCGGCGACCACCGTGGGTAAATTTCTTTCCGGCCAGTGACCATGAAGCCTCACATAACAAGGCCAACTCCGGGGCCCCAAGAACAGGCCGTCGTCGTCCTTGGGGTGGAACTCCGCCGGCGCGGAATCGGCCTTGTCGACTCTCAAGCGGCAGTTACTCTTCCAGAATCAGCACCGCGGCGGCAATGGTGGTGGTCCATTTGCCGCGCTTGTCGCCAACCGCCGACTGTGTGACGTTGCTGGTGCGGACGATCTTGTTGGAGATGCGGTAAATCTCCTTTTTCTCGTCCCAACTTTTGTCGGGATCGAATTCCACGTCGAGCGTGGTGGCGAGCATCTCGGCCGCCAGCTCCTCGGCGTACTCGCCGGCCTGCTCTTCGGTTTCGCCGAAGCTATGATGTTCGCTCAGGTAGCCGTAGGCATTGCGGTCGGCCGGAATGGCCACGCCGATGCTGGAGGCGACAAGGCGATGCGCCTCGCGCGTGGAGTTTTCCGCGATCACCGCAAAGACGACCTCGCCGTCGTTCAGGTATTTGAGGCCTTCCTTGCGCGGAATCATCTTGCATTGCGGCGGAAAGATGGAAGAGACGCGCACCAGGTTCTGTGAGGCGATGCCCGCATCCCGAAGGGCTAGCTCAAAGGAGGTCAACCGCTCCTTATGTTTGCCTACGCCCTTGGTGAAGAAAAGTTTCTTCGGGACCATGCTTTTTCCCAATTTTTATGTGCCCTCCGTGGGTGTGAAGATTGTGACAATTTTTCTGTGTTCCCGCATGAGTCTATCGCATCCTGACGGGCGCGAAAAGAAATTCCGCAAAATTCATTTGCGCGTCAAGTCTGAGGGCTGGGCTTGTGGAGCGAGGCCGGTCCCGAGGCGGACGATTACCGGCGCGAGGAGGCGGCGCAGGAACTCTCGCGGCAAGCCGCAGAGGGTGCAACTTTCCGGCGTTTGCAACGTTTAATAGAGCATGAAATGGATATATTGTTTGGAAATCCCTGTCCTGGCCGCGGCAATGAGCTGTGGCGCGGTGCTGGCGCAAGCTCCGGCGGATCCCTCTGCGCAGCCGGGCCCCGGAAATGCGCCTGCCGCGGCTCGCGTACCAGCGAGTCCTGATGTAAGCTCCGCGATCCTGGAGTGGACCCCACCCGCGCTGGCACAACTGAGCACACAGGCCGTGGCCAAAGAGAGCTTCACCTTTGACCGCACCATGCTTGCAGCGGCAGCGGGCTTGATGCCCGACTCCGATGCCGACCTGAGGCAGGCAGTTGCCAAGCTCGACGGCGTCAGCGTGCATGTGCTGCGATTCGGAGACCCCGCGACGATTGATCCGGCGCAGATCAACGCCATCCGCGAAGCCTATCATCTGCGCGGCTGGAAGCATTTGGCAACCACCAGCACCGGAGGGGTGCACAACGGCGCCATTCACAACCAGACGACCGATGTGTGGGTGGTGATGGACGGCGCCAACGTGCGCGGCGGAGTGGTTCTGGTCGAAACGCCAAAGAGCCTCACGCTGGCGACGGTGGCCGGCAATCTGAGCCCTGTGGATTTGCTGCATCTGCGCGGCCACTTCGGCATACCGCGGTTTGAGGGCGATGGGTTGACCGGCGACGCGGGCAGATAGCGATCGGTCTCCGCCAGCCAGCTCCCAAACCCGACAAAATAAAAAGGTGGACAAGCTGATGTTCATTGAGCGCTACTCGCACCTGGTGCACATTGTGAGCCTCGATTGAAGGGCAGTTGAGGCCGGAGCTAACGGCCTTGGATGCGCTGCGCGCTTGCTTCCCTGCCGGGACGCTGAGCGGAGCGCCGAAGGTGCGGGCTATGGAGATCATCGAAGAGCTGGAACCCGTGCGGCGCGGCACCTATGGCGGCGCGGTGCTGTACGCCGATTTCTCATGGAATATGGACTCCTACATTGCCAGCCGATCGATGCTTTCAATTGGCGGCAAGGGATACTTCAGGCTGGAGCGGGAATCGTAGCTGATTCCGCGCCGGAGCTGGAACATCAGGAGTCGATCAATAAGGCGCTGGCGATGATTCGGGCAATCGAGCGGGCGCGGGAGCCGTGAGGACAGGGATCAGGGGTCGGGTATCAGCGGGGGGCAAACATTTATTTATTGACGAATTAACCCACCACCGGTAGCTCCTAGGCATTTCATATAAAATGGGCTACGGAACTGAGAACCCTATAACAGGCCATCATCACTGGAATTATGGCGCAGCGGTTTGAGGTGCAGTAGTTATCGGCAGATTAAATCATGTTTACGCGCCAAAGAGTCAAAACGGACATGACGAACACAGGCCGCGCCCACAGACGCGAGCTTCAAGCGAGGGACAAATGACTACGACACCGACTCCGGTCTTCGATCCTACAGACGGAACCACTCCCGTTTCCCTGCCCACACTAGACACATGCTGTCAGAGTCCGTGCGATCCGCCATGGCGCACCGGGCCGAGCTGTACCACATTCACTGAAACCAGAACCTCCACGGTACCACTTGCGGGTAGCCCCGCGACCGCTGACTTTGGATCCGTCACCAAGACTGTCACCTATACGCACACGCTTTGTCTCACCGCCAAGCAGCGCGGCGCGCTGGCCTATACGCTGACGCTTCTGCCAGGCGAAAAGATGACTTTGTACCACAGTGACCGATACCGCCGCACGACGTCGGAAACGGAGCGTTTCTCAGTCCAAACGACCTTTGCGCAGTTCGTGTCGGCGCTTTACCAGCAACAGAACTCCAGCAACTCCAGCGCGCTGACCCAGGTACTGAACAACCAATCACAGTCTTCCACCGCGTCGGGAGGCGGCGGCTTCAATATTTTTGGCTTTGTCAGCGGGGGAGTCGGCGGGGGCAGCAGCAGTTCTTCCAGTTCCAGCACTGGCGTCGATCTGTCAACGCAGACAAGCGCAAACCAATTCTTGTCGCTGGCCCAGCAGGCCGCACAATACACCGACCTCCAGCGATCGATCACGATCAGCAGTTATGAGGACTCCCAGACTGTTTCCACGACTCAGCGCACGCTGGTGAACAACAACGTTTGCTACGCAGTGACATATTTCGTGCGCAAGGTGCTCGACGTCTATGTAATCACGACGAAGGTCACCGCAGTAACATTCCAGGCAACGGTCGGAAACTATGTGTCGCCCGTCCTGACGCCGGCTCAGATCGGCCAGATCCCGACCCAATATCAGAAGGCGGTGGAAACGATCCTTGCGGGTGTGCCAACCGTGGGAGAGACGGTCGAGCAACCAACGGTTCTGACTGTTCCAACCGATGGTGTGGTCTACGATCCGGAACTTGCGCATTGCTGCGCCCAAGATCCGGAGCTTGACCAGGCCAACCGGATCAAACTCGAACGCGAGCAGGCCGAAGCTCAGAAGATCGGTCTGGAAATACAACTCATGGCGTTGGAGGTCCAGCGCAGGCAGGCCCTTCTAGCTGCGGGCACACTTGCCCCGTTCGAGCCTGCGCCGGCAACGACCGTCGTGGCATAACACGCCGCGCACGGTAGAAAGACAGGATCGAAAGGGTCGCGTGATTCCGCTGAAGCGAATGCTATAGTCAGGCTTAGATTCCTGACGGAGTTCTCGATCGATGCCAACGGGCAAGCTGACCTCAATCCTCCTCATCCTGGCGGCGGTTGGGGGCGCCGCACCGGCGCGTGCCAAGATCATTGAAGATGCGAGTGGATCTCTTGCAACCCTCACCAGCATTGGCGATGCGCTGGATGCGCCGGACCACCATCCGGTGCACCTTCTCTACGTGCACGGGATCGACGCGATCGGAGCCGGAGATTCCGCTCTGCTGCGCGAATCGATCTGCACCAGGCTCAAGTTGTGCGACGTGGCCGATTGGACGAACGCCGGCGTCGAGTTTGCCGATATGGGCGCGTTTGCTCCCGGCTCATAGCCGCCTGCACTCGAGTACTTGGGCGCCCCGGTGTGGAACAATCCTGACGAGTGGCAGGCGTCCGCTCCCTTTGTTGTCCACTGGGTTGTGCATCTCCGCGGTCATGCCTCTGTCCTCGTGGTTGATGAGATCAACTGGTGGCCGCTGCTCCTGTCTCTGAAATGCTGCGCGTGATGTTCGCGAATACGGGCAGCGTGGCGCCGGCAATTGAGCCCGGCATTCGTGCGGACCTGCTCGCGCCCGCCATTGTTACTGCTAAAATGCAGATGATAGCCTCAAGGCTGCAGCATTCACGGAAGGGGCCTCCCTCAGAATCATGCAAAGCACGTATAACGGCCTGGAGCTGCCAAAGAACGGCCAGCCGATCGGCTACGAGAACGGGCAGTTCGCCGTGCCAGACCACCCCATCATTCCCTTCATCGAGGGCGACGGCACCGGCCGCGACATCTGGAAGGCCTCGCAGCGCGTTTTCGACGCCGCGGTCGAAAAAGCCTACGGCGGCCAGCGCGCCATTCGCTGGTTTGAGATCTTCGCTGGCGAAAAGGCCTTCAGGCAGTTCAACACCTGGCTGCCCGACGATTCGGTGGCCGCGGCGCGCGATCTTCGCGTCAGCATCAAGGGGCCGCTGACCACGCCTGTCGGCGGCGGCATCCGCTCGCTCAACGTGGCTCTGCGCCAGATTCTCGATCTCTACACCTGCGTGCGGCCGGTGAAGTATTACAAGGGCGTGCCCAGCCCGGTGAAGCACCCGGAGCAACTCGACGTCATCATCTATCGCGAGAACACTGAAGACGTGTACGCGGGGATCGAATTCAAGCAGGGCTCTGAGGATGCCGCGCGGCTGATCTCCTTCGTCAACGGCGAACTGCTGAAGGACGGCAAGAAAAAGATGCGCGCCGACTCGGGCGTGGGCATCAAGCCCATCTCCATCTTCGGCTCCAAGCGGCTGGTGCGCTACGCCATCCGCAGCGCGATGGAGACGGGACGCAAGACCGTCACACTCGTTCACAAGGGCAACATCCAGAAGTTCACTGAGGGCGCGTTTCGCGAGTGGGGCTACGAGGTAGCGACCGAGGAGTTCCGCGACCAGATTGTGACCGAGCGCGAGAGCTGGATTCTGGGCAATGTGGAAGCCAAGCCGGGCATCTCCATTGAAGAAAACGCCGCGCTCATTGAGCCGGGCCTGGAGTTTGGCTCGCCGAGTTTCCAGGATTCGGTGTCGACAGAGGTCAAGAGCAGTGCTGGACGCGATCGGCAAATCGCACGGCAACGGCGCGTGGAAGTCCAAGATTCTGGTCAACGACCGCATCGCCGACTCCATCTTCCAGCAGATCATCATTCGCCCGGCGGATTACGTGATCCTGGCCACCCCCAATCTGAATGGCGACTACATCTCCGACGCGGCGGCGGCGCAGGTGGGAGGCCTGGGCATCGCGCCCGGCGCCAACATCGGCGACGGCTACGCGGTCTTCGAGGCCACGCACGGCACGGCGCCGAAATATGCCGATAAAGACGTCGATCAATCCCGGCTCGGTGATTCTGTCCGGCGTCATGCTGCTGGAGTTGATCGGCTGGAAAGAAGCGGCCAAGCTCATCGAAACGTCGATGGAGAAGACGATCCTGCCGAAGTTCGTCACCTACGACTTCGAGCGCCAGCTTGCGGGCGCGACCAAGGTGGGCACCAGCGAGTTCGCCACGCGCATTATCGGGAACATGTAGCAAAAACCAATCAATGGCTCTTATTCTCGCAAGGTAGAAAGAACAACATGAGAAAGAAGTAAGCATTGTGGGCG
>CAWCXX010000016.1:0-54406 GCA_963799445.1 uncultured Acidobacteriaceae bacterium
CCGCTCGAAGACGATTTGCTTCTTGTGCCAGCCAAGTTGAGCAGCTCGCGCACGCCGGAGACCATAAAGTTGAGGCCGCAGATGTAGCAGTAGATGTCGAACCTCAGGTCGGCGGACGGGATCGCCGGATCGACGGGCGGCGCGGGCAGCGGCTGGCCCAGCCGCGCGGCGCGATCTTCAATGATTTTGGAAACGTGCACCTGCACGTGGCCGCGCAGGCCGGTCCAGCTATCGAGCGCGCGGCTGAGCGTGGGCAAGTAGTGGAAGTTGGGCACGCGGCGGGCGAGCGCCTCAAACTCGTCCTGGTAGTAAATGTCGGTTTCGTGGCGCGTGCCGTAGACGAGCCAGATCTCCTTGCCGTGGCTGCGGTCGGGGCCGTCGTCGGGAAAGAGCCACTGCGTATAGGCGCGCATGGGCGCAATGCCGGTGCCGGTGGCCACGAAGATGGAATCGGTGATGGGTTCCTGCAGCACAAAGTGCCCGTGCGGGCCGTGAATCTGGATGGTGGCAGCCCACGGGCAGGTCGGGCAGGTCGGCCAGGTGATTGGAGAAGAAGCCATTCTCCACCCGATTGACGCAGAGTTCAAAGCGATTGCCGCGGGAAGCCGACGCGATGGAGTAGGCGCGCGTCTGCTGCTTGCCGTTCTCGTCAAAGGCCATGGCAGAGACGAATTGGCCGGGAAGGTAGTCGAAAGCGATCGACGTCCTTCGACCACAAACAGGAAGTGATAGCACTGGGCAACTTCAGAGATGCATTCTTTGTGCATGAGACGCGCCGTAAAAAGCTCACGTGCCAAGGCATTTCTCGCTTTGCAGGGAAGTTTGGGAGTCTGATACCGCAACTGGGGAGATTATAGGTCGCCGGGGTCTGCCGCTCGCCACGACAGTCGAGCGCTCGGGCTCGGCATTCACCCTGTTCGCTTAAGCTCACCGCGCGCTCATCACCGGCGCCTCGAGCGAGGAATCGCGACCCGGCCCTGAATAGATCGTGATCGTCGCGGGCTGGTAGTCGGCGGGCTTGGCCTTCATGATGTTGGGCACAAAGGTTTGCGGATTGCGGTCGTAGAGCGGAAACCAGGTGCTCTGAATCTCGACCATTACCGTGTGGCCCGGCCTTGAAGACGTGATCCACGTCGTGCAGGCTGAACTTGTACTCGTGGATGGAGCCGGGCGAGAGCGGCGTGGGCCGGTCGAATCCCGATAAGTACCGTCCGCGAAAGATTTCCGCGTTCGTCATCAACTCATAGCCGCGCATCTTCGGGTCTGGATCGTCGCCGGGATATTCGTCGATCAGTTTTACCACCATGTCGTTGTCGGAGCCTGTCGTGGAGGCAAAGATGTCCGCGATCACCTCGCCAGTGAGCGTTAGATCTTTCGTCAGCACGGGCAACTTCCACACCGCCACGTCTTTCCGCCCCGTCGCAAAGCGTTGGTCTTCCGTGAGCCAGTTGTACCATTGCGAGCCGCTTGAATAGGTGGGCTGGATGGGACGATGCCGGTAGGGAACCGGGTCGGCGGGATTGCTCACGAAACTGGTGCGCGCGCCTACCGTTGACGCGCTCCAGCTCAACCGTCCGTTGCCTTGAAGATAGAGGCTTGTTGGCGTGGATTGCGGCGGCGGAAAGTGCGGGTAATACTGCCACGTGTTCGAGCCGGTCTGAAAGCTGGCCGCGCTTTCAAGATCGAAGCCGGGCGCGTCTTTGAGATAGTGGGCGAAGAATTTTGCCTCGATCCTGGCGCGAAACTCCTTGCCAATAGGTTCGCCGTAGTCGAGATCGCCCAGGCGCTGCGACGACGATACCCACGACCCGTGACGCCACGGTCCAAGCACCAGAAAATTCTCATGATGCGCATCGTGCGGCTCCAGCCTGGCGTACTCCTCCTGCGGGCCCCACATATCTTCCTGGTCGTAATAGCCGCCGACGGTAAGGGTGGGCACAGCCACGGCGTTCAAATGGTATTCGACGCCGCGCGAAGACCAGACGGAATCGTAGGCAGGATGATTGAGAAACAGCTTCCACGTGGGCAGCAGCCTGGAGCCGGATTGCTTCACATCCTGGGCGAAGCTGCCGCGATTGAGAAAATAGCCGAAGCCGTCAATGGGCTGGCCAGCCTTGTCTTTGCCGTAATCGACGCGGCTTTCTTCCTTGCTGGATTCCATCGAGAGCACGTAATCGTAGCCGTAGCTCTGGCGGAAGGCGCCGTTGTGAAAGAAATCGTCGCCGAGCCAAACATCGATCATCGGCGCCTGCGGTGAGATGGCCTTCACCGCGGGGTGCGGATCGATGCCGGCCATCATGGCCAGGAAGCCGGGATAGCTGGTGCCCACCACGCCCACGCGGCCATTGTTGCCGGGCACGTTCTTGATGAGCCAGGCCACGGTATCGTAGGTGTCGGTGATCTCGTCGATAGCCTTTGGGTTATGGCGATCGGCAAGCGGCCGCATCATGACGAACTTGCCCTGGCTCTTGTAGCGGCCGCGAATGTCTTCGCATATATAGATGTAACCGTCGCGGGCCAACTCCGGGCGCTGCCGAAAGAACGAGGCTTGGCTGGTCTCGTTCACGCCATAGGGCGTGCGCTCCATCAGGATTGGCAGCGGCGTGGCGATATCAGCGGGTTTGAGAATTACCGCGTGGAGCTTGACCCCGTCGCGCATGGGAATCATGACCTCCGTGCGAACATAGTCGTGGAATACGTGATGAACGGGCGGGCCGGCGCGGCTGTAGCTGGCACCGGGGGCATCGGAAAATGAAACAGTTGCGCCGCGTCCCTCGGAATCCAGAGTGAAGGCGACGGTGGCATCTGAACCGCTTATGGCGAAGACTGTCGCGCCGGCTGGTTTGAGCACGGCTGGAACCGAGCGCTCGGATTCGATCGTGAGCTTGCCGTGCTGCACGTAGAAGCTGTAGCTCTCGCCGGGGTCGGCTGAATTGGTGTACTCGCCGGCAAATGCTTCAAGATTGGCCGAGGACGCTCCTTGCGCGGCTGCGTGCGCGGGCCACGCTAAACAGCCGGCTGCGAACGGCAGCGCAAAGCAGAGAAGAACGGCGCGGAGCTTGACCAAAAGACGGAGCCTCCTCAAATGCGGGCCGAAGCGCTAATGTGTACGGCTGTGACGATGCTTGTGCCCACCGGCCATCTCGTCGGGAGGCGTTACGCAACCCTCCAGAGCCTCGCAACCAATGTGCTCGAATTGAATGGTCGTATGGCTGATTTGAAATTGCTCGCGGAGCAGCTGATTGAGTTTGGCCAGAATGCACGCGCTCGCCGAAGGCGGAATGTCGGCGATGGTCACGTGGCAGGCCAAGGCGCGCGACTGCGAGCCGAGGCTCCAGATGTGCAGATCGTGTACGTTGACCACGCCCTCGACGGCTTCCATGCCGGAGCGAATCCGGGGCAGCGAAACGCCACGCGGCGTGCCTTCGAGCAGGATGTTCAGCGTCTCGCGCACGATGCCGGCGCTGGACCAGAGAATGAGCGCGGCGATAAGCAGCGAGAGAATCGGATCGATCCAGTTCTGGCCGGTGAGCAAAATTCCTGCGCCGCCGGCAATCACTGCGGCAGTGGAAAGCGTGTCGCCTGCCATGTGCAGAAACGCGCTGCGCAGGTTTACGTCGCGGGCTACGCCCCACAGCAGCGCGGCGATGGCGCCGTTCATCGCAACGCCGGCCGCAGCCACGATCATCATGATTCTGGGCTCAACGGCGACCGGGGAGCTGAGTCTGTGCACGGCCTCCACGATGATCCACAGCGCGATGACGATCAATGTGCCTGCGTTGATGAACGCCGCCAGCACGCCGGCGCGCTGGTAGCCAAAGGTTCTGGCGTGGTCGGCAGGGCGGGACTGGAAGTAAACGGCGACGAAGCTAAGCAGAAGGGCAAGAAAATCCGAGACGTTGTGGCCCGATTCCGAAAGCAGCGCCAGCGAGTGGGCGCGCAGTCCGGCAACGAAAGTGACCACAACGTAAGCCAGCGTGGCCGCAAGCGAGATGCGCAGTACCAAAGTTGTCCGGCTTGCGCCTTTGCCAGCGGGCGCCGCGTCCAGATGCATAAGGTTAGTCTAACGCGGGGCGTCAGCCTTTGCCCGGCCGCAGATGGCTCAAATCCAAACGATCGGGATCGTCGAAAGACGGCAGTTGTGGAAGACTTTTCCTCAGTCCTGACCAACCTTCTGCCACCACGATGCTGTTTTGCGGATTACCGGGCTGGTAGCGCACAGAGCACGGAAATCCGGCGCGCACTTGTGCTGTGTCCACCACGCCGCGCATCGAGGTTATGTCCTGCGAGCATTCGTAGTCCACGCCGGCGATGCGGTAGTTGAAGAGAAGCATGGTTAGGGTGCGGCCGTCTTCAGCGGCAATATCGTAGATATCGAGCAGCATGCCATCGACAATACGGCCCGATTGCACCAGGAACTGCCGTCGCGCGCGCTCTAATTCTTCAGCGGTGGGTCGCCTGCGGAAGATCAGCCACGCTGCAAACGCCGTAAGAGCGGCAGATGCGGTCAGCCAGGCGGCAATCTCCCATTCGTATTTGATCAGGAGGATCATTTCAGGGCTAGGCTCCGACCCAGAGCCCCAACTTGAGCATAGCGCAGGCACGTAGTGGCCGGCCTCCGCCCCGCTGCAAACCGGAGTGCGGCGTGAAACCGCTCCAGGTCCGCGTAAATGCCCTATACTCTAGGTTGCATCGCGTGGGGGCAGGCAGCCCGCAAGGCCCGCTCGCGTCGACGTTTTCCCTGGATTTGGACGAGAGGATCGCAGTGAAAGAACCGCCCCAATTCCACTCCACCACTGTCATTTGCGTGCGGCGCAACGGCCAGGTGGTGATGGCCGCCGACGGCCAGGTGACTTTCGGCGACCACGTTCTGAAGCACTCGGCCAAAAAGATCCGCCGCCTTTTCCAGGACAAGATTCTGGCCGGATTTGCCGGTTCTACCGCGGACGCCTTCAACCTGTTTGCGCGCTTCGAAACCAAGCTCGAACAGTACGCCGGCAACCTGAACCGCGCCGCCGTGGAACTGGCCAAGGACTGGCGCACCGACAAGATGCTGCGCAATCTTGAGGCCCTGCTGCTGGTAGCTGACAAGGGTCAGACGTTTTTGATTTCCGGCTCGGGTGACGTGATCGATCCCGACGAGGCATTCGCGGCCATCGGTTCCGGCGGTAGCTTTGCCGCCGCGGCCGCGCGCGCGCTGATGGAGAACACCGATTTGAGCGCCCGCGAGATTGCAGAAAAAGCCATGAAGATAGCCGGCGAAATCTGCATCTACACAAACGACCGCATTACGATTGAGGAGTTGTAGGCATGGGAGCTCCCTCATCGGCTAAAGCCCGCACGCGTTTTTCGCAATAATCGGCACGACTGAAGTCGTGCCCTGAGACAAAGCCAGGAGAAACCGGAAACGAAGAATGGCCATCTATCTTCCCGCATCCGCCGAAGAACAAGATCTCTCGCTTGACGAGCTGACGCCGCGTGAGATCGTCGGCGAGCTCGACAAGCACGTGGTTGGCCAGAAGGCCGCTAAGCGCGCCGTCGCCATCGCTCTCCGCAATCGCCAGCGCCGGCTAAAACTGCCTCCGGATATTGCCGACGACATCATGCCCAAGAACATGATCATGATCGGCCCCACTGGCGTGGGCAAAACCGAGATTGCGCGACGACTGGCCAAGCTGACCAATTCGCCCTTCCTCAAAGTGGAAGCTTCGAAATTCACCGAAGTGGGTTACGTGGGCCGCGACGTCGAATCCATGATTCGCGACCTGGTTGAGATCGCCATCGACATGGTGCGTGAGGAGCGGCTGGAAGAAGTAGAAGATCGCGCCGAGATGAACGCCGAGGAGCGGCTGCTGGATGTGCTGCTACCGCCGCCGCCCGCCGCGCCGCATGGCCAGGAGGGCCAGCTTTCGCTGCCGGGCGCGGAAAGCCACCAGCGCTCGCGCGAGAAGCTGCGCCAACAGTTCCGCGAGGGCAAACTCGACGACCGCATGGTGGAGATCGATGCGCGCGAGCGAACCATGCCGCAATTCGGCATCATCAGCAACCAGAACCTTGAGGACATAGAGATGAACCTCAAGGACATGCTGCCCAACATCTTTGGCAGCGGTACGAAGAAGCGCAAGATGAAAGTCGGCGACGCCTTCGACTACCTGGTGCAGGAAGAAGAGGGCCGGCTGATCGACATGGACGCGGTGAACCGCGCCGCGGTCGAGCGCGTCGAGTCCAACGGCATCGTCTTTTTGGATGAGATCGACAAGATCGCGGGCCGCGAAAGCGGGCATGGGCCCGACGTTTCGCGCGAAGGCGTACAGCGCGACATTCTGCCCATTGTCGAAGGCACTACCGTGAATACGCGTTACGGTATGGTGCGCACCGACCACATTCTCTTTATTGCCGCCGGTGCGTTCCATGTCTCCAAGCCCAGCGACCTGATTCCTGAATTGCAGGGCCGTTTTCCTATTCGCGTCGAGCTGCAATCGCTCACCGTGGACGATTTTCTGCGCATCCTCACCGAGCCCAAGGCCTCGCTGACGAAACAATACGCGGCGCTGCTTGAAACAGAGGGCGTGCGGCTGGAGTTCGCTCCCGAAGCCTTGCGCGAGATGGCCGAGTTCGCCTTCAAGGTGAACGAACAGACGGAAAACATCGGCGCGCGCCGGCTGCACACCATCATGGAGCGCGTGCTGGAAGACGTAAGCTTCCTGGCGCCCGACGTGGCCCGGCGCGTCCCCGACGAACAGGCCGCCGCGGCGCTTTCCGCGGCCATCAAAAACGAATCGACCACGCCGCTGCCCTATCAGGAGCGGATGACCGCCTCAGGCCCGGAGAAGGTTTTCCTGATTGACGACGCGTATGTCAAGCAGATGGTGGCGTCGATCGTGAAGGACCAGGACCTGTCCCGGTATATTCTCTAGGAAGCGGTTGCGCGCAGTGCGGCGCACGACAACCGCGGTGCTGAGCGGATCCAAGACAAATTCGCTAAGTTCGCTCAGATTCCTCCCGCTTTGTGCCGGCACAGCGGCATGGATTTCAATTCCGCGCCGGGCATTGCCATTCTCGCACGGCGAACCATAGCCCTCGTTAAGCCAACTTTGCTTGCGTCGAAGGTGGAGCCGGCAATCTTAAGAGGCGCCAGCCTGCGAAAAGCTCGCATCTGCGGTAAAATCAATCTAGTCGTGAGTGTGTGCGGTTCGATGGAAACCGCTCCGCGTTGGTTAACGCAAACGGACAGTATTTGCGCCTGGAAAGAATCACGCCCTCACGTTCTAACTTGCAGCGCACGCTGAATCCCGAGGCTGCAAGAGATGTCTTAAGAAGTCGATCGGGGAGTGGCTCAGCCTGGTAGAGCACCTGGTTCGGGACCAGGGGGTCGGAGGTTCAAATCCTCTCTCCCCGACCATCAAACTGCTGATTCGGTTAGACTTAATTCTCGCGGTTCCCGCAAATTCTGTACCTACAACGTAAGTTTTGTGTCCTAGTTGTGTCCAACTGTGGCTCATTCCGATGTGGTGACCTGCAAGCAGTGCCGCCGCGACGTGCCTTTCGGCGTGAAGGAATTCCCTTTCCAATCCATCACCGTCGCGTGCTGCCTTGTGCGGCGAACTGCGCCGGTACCTGCCTAGCGAGTTCTTCCTCGGTCGCCCCGACCAACTCGTGGTTCACAAGCAGCGAGCGGGAGGCCGGTGATGCCTCAGATGTTGAGTGAGGACTCTTCAGCGAGCACCGAAATAAATCCTTGTACTTGTCGCTAAATCGCCGCGCTGAACCGCACTATAGATATAGAAAATCCCATAGCGTCGGCGGCGACCAGCATTGTCAGTTGTTGGTGGTTCCCATCGGAGCACGGCGTAAAGCACGCTCCATCGTGTAAAAGGAGTGTCGAAATGGAAAACATTGAGTGTATCGACCCACGGCTAGGGGAAGAGGTCTCCGCGCTCATGGAGATGTCTGTCGAGGAGAGCGTCAAATGCTTCTCGGCAGAACCTGCTTCTCTCAAGGAACCACGTCTGCATTGGTATAGCTGCCCATCGTGCCGGGCTGCATATCCGGGTGCGGAAGAGATTATTAAATCCGTCAGGCAGGGAATTGAACAGTGGGCAATGAAAGCCCTCTCAGAGATTTGCGATAAGTACCTCATCGAGGATGATTCGTCTCAGCCAATTAACACTGACGCACGCGAACTTTATGCTAGTAGACTCGCATCTCTAATGGTTCATGGAGAGCAGCTTCACGAAAGCGATATTCAATGGGCGCTATGTTACGCGGTTGAAGGGTTACCAGATTTTACCGTCCGTTGTGACCAACCGGACGAATCCTCACAGCGTGTTCCGCTCTCCAGATGTGCGGATTACATTTCTTCGCTTGAACCCAAAGCGCAAGCCATCGTATTCGCATCGGTTCTATGTCATGAGATGTACTACCAACTCTACCGAAAGGCCGTCAGGAAAACCCAAGAGATTCTAATTCGAGATAACCCTGAAACAGGAGACTTTATCCGCACTGCTAACGATGAATATGAGCACCCCTACGACACTGATTTCATCCGAGAATCCATTAAGAACGAGATTCTGTGCGACGCGGTTCCACCCGAAATTGCATTTGATTCACTTTGGGCAGCGGCTTCAGAGTATCTTCGCAGATTCAAACAGGGTGTTCACGGTTCGCCCCACAACGGTCAAAACCAGTTGCAGAACTTGCCCGGAGGCGGAGTACATTCCAGCATTGCTCTAGATGAGTTAAGAAGCGACGTTTCCGATTCCTTCGATTCTTTGAAAGCAGGCCAGAATGAACTGCTGCGTTTGATTGAACGGAATAGCCGACCCGCTTCCGCATTTGAGCCTGATATAGAGATGCAGCTTGGAAACCTATACGGACGGCTCGAATCAAAGACCAAGCGCCTACTCCAAATCGCTGAATATCTTTACGACATAAACAAGTCGGAGCCCAATTTCTTTCACGGCCCCTTGCTCATGTTGGCTTATGCATATGAAAACGAATTGAGTGTTCGCATCATTGGACGCTACTCTTTGGGGCTTTTGGAGGCTGGCACCAAGACATACTTCTGTGATGAAGGGACAACGACACCATTGATTTACGGAGGCGAACCTCAGAACCTCTCTTTGGGTGAGATGAAGCGGTATTTGAAAAGGGACAATCGTCTTCGGGAGTGGGTCAAGCACAGAGGTCTTTCGTCAGTGGATGCGATTGCGAAGGATGCTGCAACACTCGTCGGTATACGGAATCGAGCAGCCCACGAACCCATCCTTGAACGCTCTGTCGCCGATGAAATAAGACGCTTGTTATTGCGAAGCGATGGGATGTTGAGCCGTCTATTTCCGTCTAAGACGGAAGCTTAGCTGGTTCCGCATCAATGCCCTCAACTAATTTCAGCGCATTGCACTTCCATGTATTGCTATTCAAATGGGGTAAACGCGGCTACGCTTCCTGAGAGCAGCTTCACAATCGCTATCATGTGGCCATGGCATCTTCTGGAATGAGAACCTTAGTGACAGGTCTGGCGTAGACTGTTTCGCAAGTGACTCATCCGGAAACACGGAAACCGGAAACACGGAAACATGGGGACAGACGGGACGTTCCCGCGTTCGCCAAGTCACTGATCGAAGCTGGATTTGCACTGGGAAGTCCGCCACCTTCCTGACCACTGACCAGTGTTCTACACTCAACTCAAAGGCACAAATCACCTGCGAAGGACCTGCTCCCTTGAGAAAATTCACCTTGTTTTCGCTGGCTGCTGTTGCGACACTGTTTTCTCTGTTCCCTGTTTTGACCTGGGGCCCTGCGCTGCGCGCGCAGAAGCCTCAGCTTTCGCCGGGGCCGGCTGCGGCGCCGGTATCGCTCGAAGACCGGCGCAAAGCTCTGAACGATCTCTTCCACGAGTACTGGGAGGACCGGCTGAAGCACGATCCCGAGTTTGCCTCGGAGATCGGCGACAAGCGGTACAACGACCAGGTCAGCGACTATAGCGTGCGCGCGGTGAACGAAAAACTGGCCGAGGAGCAAACCTTGCTGTTCCGGCTGGCGGCGATCGACCCCATCGGGTTCACCGACGAGGAGAAGACGAGCCAGGACCTGCTGATTCGCCGCTTCGAGTTGGACCAGGAGGGCGCGGAGTTTAAAGAGTGGGAGATGCCGATCAGCCAGAGGGACGGCGTCTACGACACCTATCCGCGACTCGCCGCCGAGCTGAGCTTTGACACGGTGAAGGACTACGACGATTGGATCGCGCGGCTGCACGCGATTCCCGCGGCGTTTGCGCAGGTGACCCAGAATATGGAAATCGGCATGGACGACGGCCGCGTGCCGCCGAAGTACCTGCTCGAAAAGGCGCTCGCGCAGGTTGAGGAGCTGGCTAGCCAGAAGCCAGAGGACTCGCCGCTGGCGCTGCCGCTCAAGAAGTTTCCCGCGACCATTCCGGCGGCCGAGCAGGAGCGCATCAAGACCGAAATGCTGGACGCAATCGGCAAAGAGGTGCTGCCGGCCTACCTGCGTTTTGTGCGTTTTCTCGAGGCGAGCTATGTGCCGGCGGGGCGCGCGAAGCCCGGAATCGATGCCGTGCCCGGCGGGGCGAAGTACTACCGCTTTTTGGTTCGTAAGATGACCACAACCGATCTGACGCCGGACCAGATTCACCAGATTGGGCTGGACGAGGTTAAAAAGGACGAGGCCGGGATGCTGGCCATCGCCGGGAAGCTCGGCTTCAAGGATCTGGGCAGCTTCCGCGCCAGCCTGAAGACCAATCCCAAACTGCACCCGGCGTCAGCCGAGGCGCTGCTGGACGCTTATCGCGGTTATTTGAAGCCGATGCAGGCCAAGCTGCCGGAACTGTTCGGCCGCTTGCCCAAGGCGCCGTTCGAGGTAGTTGCGGTACCCGATTACGCGGAGAAGACCGCGCCGCCGGCGTACTACCAGGCAGGCACGCCCGACGGCAGCCGGCCGGGACGGCTGTTTATCAATACGTACGACGCTACAAACCGCAACCTCTATGCGGTGGAGGCGATCGCGTATCACGAAGGCATCCCCGGCCATCACCTGCAACTCTCCATTGCGCACGAGCTGACGGGGCTGCCGGAGTTCCGCAAATACGGCGGCTATACGGCCTACGTGGAGGGTTGGGGACTCTACGCCGAGCACCTGGGCAAAGATGCGGGGTTCTACCAGGATCCGTACTCGGATTACGGCCGCCTGGAGGCCGACGAGTGGCGGGCGATCCGGCTGGTGGTGGATACGGGCGTGCACTCCCAGCACTGGACCCGCCAGCAGATGGTTGATTATTTCCATGACCACTCGAACATCGACGAGCCCAGCATCCAATCCGAAGTCGACCGGTATATTGCGTGGCCGGGACAGGCGCTGGCCTACAAGATCGGCGAACTGAAGATTCTGGAGCTGAGGGAGCGCGCGCAGAAGGCGCTGGGGCCGAAGTTCGATTTGAGGGCGTTTCACGACCAGGTGCTGGACGCGGGGGCCTTGCCGCTGGACGTGCTGGAGACACGGATCGATGCGTGGATTGCGGCGCAAAGGGGAGTGGGGCAGTGATGCGCGGCGATGAAGAGAGGGCTCCAGACGTGATATTCTTGGCAGTTCCCATTCAAGGCGGACTACGCCGCCAACATTTTATTGCCGTTGCGGGCACCGCACCGGCTGGAGAGGGCTTTATGAAGCGTTTTCTTGTTGTGGCTTGTTTGCTTTTCGGCTTCGGTTTAGGGTTGCATGCGCAGGTTGTGGATACGACCGTATGCGATGTGGTGAGGAAGCCGGAGTCGTTTAACGGAAAGATGGTTCGCATCAAGGGCACGGTTGTGGCTGGTTTCGACGAGTTCGCGATCAAGGATGCGACCGACCCCAACTGCGGCTTTCAGGTGAATGCCATCTGGCTCGCGTATCCGCAGGGATCGAAGGGCAAGGCGGGAGCGGCGGCGATTGTCGAGATTCAGCCGGCGCGGAACTTTACAGGCTCGTACACGCCCCCGACGCGCGCGGCGGTGACGCTGGACAAGAGCAAGGACTTCAAACAATTCGATTCGCTGCTTGCGCAGACGCACCAGAAAGGCGCGGACATGTGCCTGGGGTGCACGCGCTACGAGGTGACGGCCACGCTAGTAGGACGGCTGGATACTGTGGCCGACGCGACGCTGAAGTACGATGCCGCGGGCAAGATTATCGGCTTTGGCGGATTCGGGAACATGAACGCCTATCCCGCGCGGCTGGTGCTTCAGTCGGTTTCAGACGTGACGTCGAAGGAGATCGATTACTCGAAGACCGACGCACTGAGCAAGGGCGATGCGATGCCAGCGGCGCCGGGAAGCTCGAACGATCTCAACAGCGCGATTGCAGCCGCGCAGAAAGCGTCGGCCGCGCTCCTTGCCAGCCCGACTAAGGACGCGATTGTAAAGGCCGCCATGGCCTACGGCAAATCGGGTGAGCACAATGGCGTGAATTACACCACCGGATCGACCAACGAGGCCTCGGGAAAGAATGAGGCGCTGGGGACAAAGGACTCCCCGGACGGCGTGCTGTTTAACTGCACGTTTAACTCGGATCACCTGCAGGGAGATGCGCTGACGCGGGCCGTGGTTCACCTGGGGATGCACGTTGCCGATTTGCGCAACCCTGCGCCAGGAACCGCAGGAGCCCCGGCGTTCATCCTCGAGTACAACGCGTGGATGGTTTCGGCGATTACGGCCGTCGCGAGCGGCCAGAAATACCTGACGCTGCCCGGCGCGTACCAATTGTGGAACATCAGCTGGCCGGAAGCAGAGCGCGGCGACAAGATGAAAGCGGCGCTGAAGGATTTTCTGAGCAATGAGGCGATGCTGAGCCGGTGAGCGGAGAGATGGTCTCTGACCGCGTGACTTTGCGCGCTGGCGGCCCGGCCCAGAGGGCGCTCCGGCGCCCAAGTGCCCAGGTGGGGCGCCCATGTGCGCACCAGGCGAGTATTCTTGGGAGTTGAGGGCTGGGCAGGGCGCCAAAATCAACGAAGACGAGGGGAAATAGAAGATGGCGGAGATAGCCGTTGAGGCCACCGAAGTACCTGCGCAATTGCCGGCGGTACGCGTAGCCGTTCTGGGCGCTGGCAAGATGGGCGGCATTTTGCTGCAGGCGTTTTTAAAAGAGAACCTGTTTGCGGCCGAGCGAATCCATGCTACCGTGGGCCACGCCGAACGGGCGCTGGCGCTGAGCACGCAATGGGGCGTGGACGTGAGCACGAACAACCTGGAAGCGGTCCGGCAAGCGGACCTGATTCTGATCGGCGTAAAGCCTTTTCAGGTTCCCGACTATGATTGCGGAGATCAAGCCCGCGCTCACGCCGGAGAAGCTGCTGGTTTCGTTCGCGGCGTCGGTCAAGACGCGCGCTATTGAGGATGCGGCGGGCATGGAGATCGCCGTGGTGCGCGCCATGCCCAACACGCCTTCGGCGCTTGGGGCTGGCGTGGCCGCTCTCTGCCGCGGGCGCTTCGTCTCCGAGCCGCAGATGGAGCTGGCGCAACGCATCTTTGAGACCGTGGGCCGCACGGTGCTGGTGGAAGAGAAGCACATGGACGCGGTGACCGGGCTTTCGGGCTCGGGGCCGGCGTATCTGTACATCATTATTGAGGCGCTGGCCGAGGCCGGCGTGAAGGTGGGCTTGCCGCGCGACATCGCCACGCAACTGGCCGCACAGACGGCCTACGGCGCTGCCAAAATGGTGCTGGAAACCGGCTATCATCCTGCGCTGTTGAAAGACGCCGTGACGACCCCTGCCGGTTGCACGATCGACGGCATTCTGGAATTGGAAGAGGGCGGGCTGCGCGTGACGCTCATCAAGGCGGTGATGCGGGCCACGGAGCGGGCAAAGGAACTGGCAGCGGGGTGAGAAGAGCAGGGAACAGGGAACAGGGAATAGAAAAGGCGGTCGGATGAGCGCTGCGCCAACGTCTGGGAGGCGGATCACGATGGCAGATGTTTCGTCCTTTTTCGGATATGCATTGAAAATCCTCCCTAGCGTTCTTACAGGCATTGGCGGGTATTTCGCTCACGTCTTCAAAACGGCACGCGCAAAAAAGCGGATGCGAGAGCAGCTTTATCGTGAAATATCGGGCAATTATCAGCGGGCCGCTGTCCAGATTGCTCTCGCAACGTCAATCCCCGGAATTAAGGCAGGGTTGCCGTTTCGCCTTACCGAAAAACTAGACCTGAGCTTCGCGGTTTGGAACTTCTACTACGACGAAAAGCGCCGGGACAAGTTCTTTGAGCTACGCGAGGCTGAAGCGATCACCCGGATTTACCTGAAGCTCTCCGAAATTGGGAACGAGGCGACCCAAGGCTACCCCCATGTGCGAGCCAAGGTGGCAGCGGCAGAGGTTGACGACTGCTTGCTTGATCAAACTCTCGATAGAAATCTTTACAAGGCGGTTTCGACCCCCGAAGCGTGGAAATTCATGGATGACCTTCTAAACGGAAGGCGGGAAAGCTACCGTGCGTTCCTTAATCCACTCTGAGTTAACGCGCTTGCCCATCCAACGCCCAACATGGCTGCCGCCTTACCTGCCGGAACTCGACGGGCTGCGCGGCCTGGCGATTCTGGCGGTGGTTCTCTACCACTGCAATCCGCGGCTCAAAGGCACATGGATTCACTACGCCAGCCTGTGGGGATGGGCGGGAGTGATCGTCTTCTTTGTTCTCAGCGGATTTTTGATTACATCCGGCCTGCTGGCGACGCGAGACAAGCCGCACTACTTTCACAACTTTCATGCGCGCCGCGCACTGCGCATCTGGCCCGTGTATCTGCTGTTGCTGGTCGTGGTCTACCTGAACGCGCCGTGGTTTATCGGCCCGCCCGTGTGGGAGGCAATCAAGACTGCGCCGTGGCTGGCCTACATTTTTTGCGTGCAAAACCTATTTCACATCACTCTGCCTCCCGCGATGGGTCCCACGTGGGCGCTGGCCATCGAGGAGCAGTACTACTTTGTGTGGGCGCCGCTGGTGCGCTTCCTGCGGCAGCCGTGGATGCTGGTGACGTTGCTGGCCGGCGTGCTCGCGGGCTCGCCGCTGGTGCGCCACGCGAACCTGCACTGGATGACGCCCACAAATACATTGATTCACCTGGATGGGATTGCATGGGGCAGTTTGCTGGCGATCGGACTGCACACACTGCCGTTGAGCCGGCGTACGTGGCTGTGGATGGGGATGGGCGGCTTCGTCCTCGGAATCGCGGCCGCGGCTACCGTGGCCGGCGGCACAGCTTTTCTGGATTCCGCGCTGGCGGTGGGATTTGCCGGCGCGGCGCTGGCTTTGATCGCCTCAAGCGGCTCGCGCAACCCGCTGAACCGAGCACTGCGCAGCGGACCGCTGGCCTTCTACGGCCGCATCAGCTACGGCCTCTACATGACCCACATTTCGGTGTTCATTTACTTCGGCTGGTTCGACGCGCGCATGAATTGCTTATGGCATGGCCGGCAACCTGGCAGTGGTGGCGTTCCGCCTGGTTGCGACCACGCTGGTGGCTACTGCTTTCTGGTACGGATTTGAATCGCAAATATTGAAGCTGAAGCGTTATTTCCAGGCAGCTTGAGATGCGCGTCCCGATGGGCACGAAAGATGGTATATCAACAGGCGGAGCCGTCGCTCCCTCCCGATCACGCCGGCTTGAGAATCGCGTCGTCATGGAACGCACCGCAAGCAAAGGATGATCCTCGCACCAGCTCCTCCGGCGCAATGAGGCCCGGTCACCGATCGCGAAGCTACTGGATCAGGGCGCACCGGTGTGTGTGACATCAATCACCCATAGCCGCGGGAGCGGCTCTGCTAGGCTTTTAGTGCACGCAAAATCCCCTATTGCGAGGTGCGCCATGATCGAGAACACGATCGCTGAAGCTGCGAGCAAGGGCCCCTTGAGCACGGAATTGCTTGCCAAGATGGATGCGTACTGGCGCGCGGCCAATTATCTTTCCGTGGGCCAGATCTACCTGAAGGACAATCCGCTGCTGGAGCGGCCGCTGACGCTGGACGACGTGAAGCCGCGGCTGCTGGGGCACTGGGGCACGACGCCGGGCCTGAACTTTTTGTATGTGCACTGGAACCGGCTGATCAAACGCGAGCGCGGCTTGAATATGCTCTACATCATCGGGCCCGGACACGGCGGACCGGGACTGGTGGCGAACACTTATCTCGAAGGCTCTTATTCGGAAATTTATCCGCACATTGAGCAGAACAAGGACGGCATCAAGCGGCTGTTCCGGCAATTCAGCTGGCCCTATGGGATTCCCAGCCACGTGGCGCCGGAGACGCCGGGCTCGATCCACGAAGGCGGCGAACTGGGCTACTCGCTGGTGCACGCTTACGGCGCGGCCTTCGACAATCCGGACTTGATTGTTGCCTGCGTGGTGGGCGACGGCGAGGCGGAGACCGGACCGCTGGCCACAAGCTGGCACTCGAATAAATTTCTCAATCCGGCAACGGACGGCGCGGTTCTGCCCATTCTTCATTTGAACGGATACAAGATCGCGAATCCGACGGTGCTGGCGCGCATTCCTCACGCCGAACTGGAAGACCTGATGCGCGGCTACGGCTACGAGCCTTTCACGCTCGCGGGCGACGATCCGGCGATGATGCACCAGCAGGCCGCAGCGCTGTTCGACAAGATTCTGGACCGCATTGCCGAGATTCAGAAGAACGCTCGCGCGGCGCTCGAAAGAGGCGAATCGATCGCGCGGCCTGCGTGGCCCATGATCATTCTGCGCACGCCCAAAGGCTGGACGGGGCCGAAGTTTGTGGATGGAAAGCCGGTGGAGAATACGTGGCGCGCGCATCAGGTGCCGTTGAGCGAGCTGCGCGAAAAACCCGATCACCTGCGGATGCTGGAAGAGTGGATGCGCAGCTACAAGCCCGAGGAGCTGTTCGACGCCAAGGGCAAGCTGCGCGGCGATCTTGGCGGAGATTGCGCCCAAGGGCCAGCTGCGCATGGGCATGAACGCGCACGCCAACGGCGGACTGCTGCTGCAGCCGCTGAAGGTGCCGAACTTCCGCGATTTCGCGGTGAAGATCGAGGGGCGCGGCCAGGAGGATGTGGAATCGACGCGCGTTCTGGGCCGGCTGCTGCATGCGGTGATGGAAGCCAATAAGAACGAGAAGAACTTCCGCGTCTTCGGTCCCGACGAGACAGCTTCAAACCGGCTCGGCGACGTGATTACGGGAACCGGCAAGACATGGATGGCGGAAACGCTGCCCGTGGACGAGCAGTTATCGCAGACCGGCCGCGTGATGGAAGTGCTGAGCGAGCACCTGTGCCAGGGCTGGCTGGAGGGCTACCTGCTGACCGGGCGGCACGGCTTCTTCTCGTGCTACGAGGCGTTCATCCACATTGTGGACTCGATGGTGAACCAGCACGCGAAGTGGCTGAAGACGACGCGCGAGATTCCCTGGCGCAAACCGATCGCGTCGCTCAATTATCTGCTGAGCTCGCTGGTGTGGCGGCAGGATCACAACGGTTTTTCGCATCAGGATCCGGGATTCATCGATCACCTGCTGAACAAGAAGGCCGATGTGGTGCGCATCTATCTGCCGCCGGACGCGAACACGCTGCTTTCGGTTGCCGACCACTGCCTGCGCAGCAAGAACTACATCAACCTGATCGTGGCGGGGAAGCAGCCTGCGCCGCAATGGCTCACGATCGACGAGGCCATTGCGCACTGTACTACTGGATTGGGAATTTGGCCGTGGGCATCGAATTGCGATGGATCGAATGGCGATGAGCGCGGGCCCGAAGTGGTGATGGCGTGCTGCGGCGACGTGCCGACGATGGAGGCGCTGGCCGCGGTGTGCCTGCTGCGCGAGCGGATTCCCGATCTGCGCATGCGCGTGGTGAACGTGGTGGACCTGATGGCGCTCGAACCGCAGTCGGAACATCCGCACGGGCTGGCAGACGAGGATTACGACCGCATTTTTCCTCCCGGCGTGCCCACAATCTTCGCGTTCCATGGCTATCCGTGGCTGATTCACCGGCTCACTTACCGGCGGCACAACCACGACAACCTGCACGTGCGCGGATACAAGGAGGAGGGAACGACCACGACTCCTTTCGATATGTGCGTGCTCAACAATATCGACCGCTTCCAGTTGGCGCTCGACGCCATCAAGCGCGTGCCGCGGCTGGCGGCGCAGGCCGATGCAGCCGCAGCAGTGGTACTCTGAGCAGATTCAGCGCCACAAGCTGTACGTTGCGGAGAATGGCGACGATTTGCCGGAGATTAAAGACTGGTGCTGGCCAGCGGAGTGGGCTCGCGTGAAACCGTGACCTGCGAGCGGAGATAGCGGTGTTAACGGAGTTAGCGGAGTTAGAAAGACCTCCGGGGTAGCAAAGATCTCCGGGTCTGGGTCTTTGACAACTTGATTTTGCACCATCCTGGGGTGCCCCAGGTCTCGATTTTGAGACCTGGGATACCGGGATACCAATGTACGAATTCATGTTGTCAGAGACCTAGCACCGCTAACTCTGTTCAGCTTAGTTTTTGAAAGGCTTAATCGCACATGCAATCATTGCCGGTTCTAGTTTTAAATAGCGGATCTTCTTCCATTAAATTTTCCTTGTATGAAGCCGAGAACAGCGGACGGTCGCGGCTCTTCGAGGGCGCAGTTGACGGCATCGGCACCGATCTCGGCGAATTCTGGATTAAAGATGCTAAGGGAAAGCTGGTGGATCAGACGCCCTCGCTGCCTAACTACGCGGTAGCTTTCAAGCTGGTGGCCGATGCGCTGTGCTCGGGTAGGTTTCCTACTCCGGCGGCTATCGGCCATCGCATGGTGTCGGGCGGTCCAACGGTCCTGGAGAACCAGCACATCACGCCTGCGTTGATCGACGAGATGGAGAGCTATACGGCCTTCGCACCGCTGCACACACCCATCGCCGTCTACGTCATGCGCGAGGCGCTGCGCCTGTTCCCCGGCATTCCCAACTTTGCCATTCTCGATACGTACTTCCATCGCACCATGCCGGAAGTCGCCAAGCACATGCCCATCCCTTCGGAGTATGCGGCCATGGGCGTGCGCCGCTACGGCTATCACGGCATCTCGTGTGAATCGATCGTCTATCAGTTGCAGCCCAACGTGCCGGAGAAACTTATCGTTGCGCATCTGGGCAACGGCGCCTCGATCACGGCGGTCCGCAACGGCCGGTGTATCGACACCTCAATGGGGCTTACGCCCACCGGCGGCATTATCAGCGGCTCACGCACCGGCGACATTGATCCAGGCGTCCTGCTATTCATTCTGCGCAAGATCGCCGAGAAGGTCGACAGCGCCACCGAGGCTGCCGATCAGCTTGAGATCGTGGCCAGTAAGAAGGCCGGCCTGCTGGGCGTGAGCGAGCTGTCAAACGACATGCGCACTCTGCGCGATGCGATCAACAATGGCAACGCCAAGGCGCGGCTCGCAGTGGATAAGTTCGTTTGGACGATTCAAAAGTGGGTCGGCAGCTTTGTGGCCGAGCTCAATGGGCTCGACATGCTGGTGTTTACCGGGGGCATCGGAGAAAACGACATCGATTCGCGCGCCGAGATTTGTGCGGGACTGGGCGCTTTGGGCATCGTGCTCGACCTATCCCGCAACTACGCGCGTGGCGCGGCGGTAATTTCGGCGGAAAATTCGCCGGTGACGGTGCGCGTGATTCCGCCCCTCGAAGACCTGATGATTGTGAATCACGTGCTGCGGCTGCTGGGAGAGTGAGGCCAGCCCTTTTGCATTTACTGGCTCTGCCGCGCACTCATCCAGAATGCTGCGGAAGGGCCAGGACCTTCAATTGCCTGCCCAGCTTGGCAAACTCGGGATCGGCAGTCACAAGCGTAGCGTTGGTACGCATCGCGAGCTCGGCAGCAAAACAATCGGCAAAGCCCAGATTATAGCGAAGCCGTAGCCTGGCGGCATCGAGAGCGTTTTTCTCTCCGGCGGAAACGATCGTAACCGCGTTATGCGACTCCTGAATGCACCGCATGGCCTGTTCTGTGCCAAAATACCGGGCGAGCACATATAGCGTCTCACCCAGATTCACCACGGAAATCGCTAAATGTGCTTGACCTTGCTTGGCCTGCTGCACCAGACCCCGTACCTGAAGAACACCTGGCGCGCGGCGAAAAAAGCGGATTAAAGCATTCGCATCCAATACGTACTCTTTCACAGCATCTCCCGGTGTTTAGCTTCCTCGCGCTCACGCTCCTTATGCTTCTCTTCCATCCACCAGGCCTCCACATCCTCTTCGACGTGGCTCAAACATCCTTCCAGCGCGAGAAGAGCGTCAAAGGGGTTCGGCTTGATGCGGATCTCTCCATCCACTTCGTCCACTGCCACTTTGGTTCCACCCTCCAATCGCAGTTTCTTGCGAATCTCGACAGGAATCACCAACTGGCCTTTGGAACTGACGGTGGCTATGGGCGCCATATTGTCTTACCTCCAGGTAAGACATAGTATATGCCTCTTCCGGAGCCGCATTCAAGCGGACGCGGCGATGCCGCCTGTTCTACACTGGTGGGTTCATTGCGGAGTTTTCCCTGATGCCTTCAATCGCTGTTCCTGAGCGCGCCCACCGACTACCCTCACTCGCGTTGCGCCGGTTTGCCTGGGGCGTGCTGGTTTATTTCATCGCCGTCATTTTGTGGGGCGGACTGGTGCGCGCCACCGGCTCGGGAGCGGGCTGCGGCGACCACTGGCCGCTGTGCAATGGGACGGTGATGCAGCACTCGGCGCGTATCGATACCATGATCGAGCTGACGCATCGCATTACGAGCGGGCTCTCGTTCTTTGCAGTTGTCGCGCTGCTTGTGTGGACTTTGGCCGGCACGGCGCGCGGCCACCTGGCGCGCGGGGCGGCTGCGGTAGCAGTGGCCTTCACGATTATCGAAGCGGCGCTGGGAGCGTTTCTGGTGAAGCTCGGCCTGACCGCGCAGAGCCGCTCGCCCTTGCGCGCGCCTTATCTTGCGCTGCACCTCACCAACACGCTGCTGCTCGTGGCCGCGCTTACGCTGGCCGCGCACATGCTCAGCCGCCGTACAGGCTACCTGCGGGGCAAGGTTCGCCTTGTGGCGCCTTTCGTCGCGATCTCGTCGGTTCTCGTGCTGCTGATTGTCGGCGTCACCGGATCGCTGGCCGCGCTGGGCGATACGCTTTTTCCGCCGAGCTCGCTGGGGGCCGCGTTTGCACAGGATTTCTCAGCGACGAGCGGTTGGCTGGTGCGTTGGCGCTGGACGCACCCTACGGTTGCGTTCCTGGCCGGCGTCTTTCTCATCTGGCTGCTGGTGCGCGCGGCGCAGCGGCGAACGCACTGGGACAATCGCGCCCTGTCCGCGCTGGTGTTGATCCTTCTCGCCTGTCAGTATGTGCTGGGCGTTCTCGACGTGGCGTTTCTGGCGCCGGTGTGGCTGCAGATTGCGCACCTGCTGGGCGCCGATGTGCTGTGGGCGGCGTTGGTGGTGCTGGCGGCGCGGCTCGCGCTGGAGCCGGCGGAACAGAGAACAGGGAATAGGGAATAGGACGCAACTTACTCTGTCAGTTCTTTTTCAAGACCGCTGCGAGGTATTTGCGGATTGCAGGTTGTGCCGTCACTGCGAGACTGGCTTCGCGTGCCGCCTGCAATTCAGCCTGAAACATCGCCGGCTTCACATGGCCTGCGGGTTCGGCGAAGAGCATGAGCGCTCCCGCTTTCATCGCCGCTGCCGCCTCACGGAAAAACATCGCCGGCGATGGCAGCTCGTGCACCACGGCAAAGGCAAGTGCGAAGTCCACCCGGCCAACCAAGTCACCAGCGCCGAGAGAGTCCGCCTGCGCCAGGCGCGTGTCAATTCTCTCCGATGTTCCCGCCTTCAATGCTCTCCGCCGCAGACTCTCCAGCATTTTCGCTTGAATATCGATGGCGACGATTCGCCCCGCGGGGCCGACCATACGGGCCATGGGCAGAGTGAAGAATCCCATCCCGGGGCCCGGCTCCAAGACCGTCATGCCTTCACGGAGATACGACGCAAGCAGTTCTTCCGGTTTTTGCCGCCAGCGCCGCATCGGGCTGGCTAACAGATAACCCATCCACCACGGACACAGGCGTTCGGCCATTGTGCATTCTCCTCTTGCGGCTTCCCTAAAGACGGCTGGCGGGCAGAGAATATTTTTTATTTTACGCGCGAAGAGCAGAGACAGGGAGTGTTAGCATGGGTAGCAACATACCCGTTGAAGCCGCCGCTGCACCGATCTCAAGCCCACGCAAGGCTGAGATTCTCGGGCTCCTGCCGCCTTGCCTGGGTTTTCGCGTTCTCGCTGGTGCCGGCCGATGAGGTGAAACACAACAGGGCCCAAGGAAAAAGAAAGAGGTGCTGTCGTGATGCGAGATATCAAGCAATTGTCCGCACCCTTGGTTTTGTCGTTATTCCTCCTGGCGGGCTGCCATGGGGCAACGCCGCAGCAAAACATGATCACCGGCGCCATTATCAGTGGCGCCATTACGCAGCAACAGCAACCTGCGTTGCAGACCGTGCGTGGGCAGCAGGGAGGCGCCATTATCTACGGCGCGGCGCCCATCGCCGGCAATCAGGCGGTCGGGTTGACCTACATGCTGAAAACGGTACATTACGACTGCGGCGAGCAGCCAAAGATAGGACAGCCCTTCCAGTTCACGGGGACACAGATGGTGGGGGTGTTCTTCACCGTGGTGAATCACTCGCAAGGAAACGAGCAGCTTGCCGGCCTGGCGCTCGCCACGCTCTCCGCGCCCGACCAGGTCAAGGCCGCGCTGGTTTACGACGACGCGTCGCGGATCGGCTTGACCGTGAATCCGCTCTTGACACAGCTTTTCAGCGTGTGGAAACCAACGGCGGCGGCCACTGGCGGCTCAGGCGGCACAAATGCGGCTCCCGCGGGCGGGCCCCAATCTCCGGTGCCGCCACTTCACAGGGTCACGGCGCCTGACAACTCGGCCAGCCTGAGCGTTCCCGATGGCTGGCAGCTCGATCCCAGAAGCAGCGGCCGTGGCGCTATCGTCGTACGCGGCACCAACGGTGAGCAAATGGGCATTCAAATGAACCGCGGCGGCGTTGACCCCACCGATCCCACCCAAAGGCAGTTGATGGCAGAACACTACAACTTGATCCCTCCGGGAACCGTTGTATATGCGTACCGGGGCGACATCGTCCACGAGTTCGTCCCGCTGTTTCAGGCTTGGCGAAGGGCCGGAGGCCTGGGACCGATGCAGATGCAGGTCAAAACTGCGCAACTTCTGCCGCCCCAACCCAACCAGGTCATGCAATGCGTTGTGGCCAACGGACAGATGGATCCCGACGGCAAAGGGATGCAGTTTTTCAACTGCATGATGTGCGCCTCCAAGCCTGCTCCGCCTCCGCAAGGTGGAGGCTACTCAGTCACGCTCAGCAATACCACGATGCCCCTCGCGGTGGCCCCTAAGGAACAGAACCTGGCGAACGCGGTGATCAAGTCTTACATACCCAATGCCCAGGTGATCAAGCAAGAGATCAACCAGCAAATGCAGCAGAAGCAACAGTCAGACCAGCAGACCCGTGAATGGGCCCAACAGTACGTGAATCAGATCCATCAGATCGGCCAGCAGGCCACCCAGCGCATGAATGAGAACGAGGACAACAACGCCAGGAACGACCAGGGCTTCGACAACTACCTGCTGGACCAATCGGTAGTGCAGAACAACGCGACGGGCGGGCACTCCACGCAGTGGAATTCGACGGCAAACCAGATGGTGCGGGCGAATCCGGGCAAGTACCAAATTGTGAATACGCCGAACTACATCAGGGGTACGGATTATTGAAACGAGGATAAGGGCCGGCTGCGTGCCAGTGAATGTCTATCGGTGCTGCAGCTGCAAGCATTCGCAAAGCGAACTCGGCCGATCCGAAACCAACCCCGACGCAACCGGCTTCAGTGGCCCACCATCAGCACTTGAAAGCTGCCCTGGATGGGCACGCTCTTAACGGTTCCGAAACCGGTGGTCTGGGTGAGGGAGACGCCGACATAATCGGTGACGAGGTAGACGTCGCCCGTAGAGGGATCCACGGCAAGAGTTCGCGCCCGTGCCAACGTGGGCAGGTTCTGAATCACGGCATAGGAGTCGGTGGTCGTGTCCTGGCGGATGATGGTGAGGCTGCCGTATCCGGCGCCGTTCGCCACAAAGATCAGCTCGCGGTCCTGGTCGTATCCAATCACATCGTCGCCTGGGCCGGTGACGAGCGAGGCAATGGGATTGCCGGTGTCTGAATCGAGCACCGCAAATCGCTGGCCGCCGCAGGCCGCAAACAGGCGGCGATTCGTGCTGTCGGTAGCCAGGCCTTGCGGATCCCCACAGGCATCAGTCAGCGGCAGAAAGCGTCCGAGGGAGATGGGAATTCCGTGGCTGGTCCAATCCATCGAAACCGCAGAACGTGACGCCGAGGCCGGCCGCGATTCCGGCTGCGGCTGCTCGTCCATCTGTCGGCGGGCTTCGATCGCAATGGATGGGGCATCGAGCCTGACAATTCTTTGCGGCGCCGAATCCTCGACGGCCTCGCCATTCCGCTCGACGGCGAACTGCGCCGATCCGGCGCTGATGTAGATGTGTCCCACGCCGTCCTGCTCGGCAAAGCGCAGGTCACCGGCGACGATGATGTCGGCAACAACGCGCCGGGTTTGGCTGTCAATCGCCACCACATGCGATGTGCCGGAAAGACTCACCGGTCCCTGTTTCTGCTTGGCAGGCGGCGCACCTGCCTCGCTGGGTGGTGACACGGATTGCGGCGGGGCGGACGAAACATTGCCGCAAATGGCGAACACCAGCTTGCTGCGCGGCTCAAACGCGAGGGAGCGCGGAGAACAAAAGATGGGAATCGTGGCCACGACCTTGAGCGTGTTGCGGTCAAATACCCCCACCGTGCCGGCCGGTCCGTCACTCACATAGCCATACTCCCCATCGTCGTCGAGCGCCACGTCGTGAGCCTGGCGAAACCCGGAAATCACCCCGGCCAGAGTGCCGGTCTCCACATCCACTACCTGGACAACGCGATCGTGCGCAATATAAAGCCGGTGCGCCGCGGCATCCAGCGTCACGTAATCCCAGCTTCCCGTCCCGCCGATGAACCAGGTGTGCTTGACGAAGAACGGGGTGCCGGGAAGCTCGGTGGAGGTGGGGATGGGAGCTTGCTGCGCGGCAGCGGAGAGGCAGACGAGCAGCGAAAAAAACGGGACTCTGCGCATGGCGCGCTCCTTCAATCATTTTTGACGCGCGAATGGAGGATTGCGCTCGCGGCAGGCGCTTGATTGTTTACCATGTTCTACGTGTCCGAGTGATGTGGAAGGCATTTATCGCCAGTAATGTAGGGTATTAACTGGATGACATTTGAACTCGCCACAGTTGACAGAGCTGCTGACTGTGCTCGGATCAGCAGAGCCGCGCGGAAGCAGGCTCTTCCGTACCTGCCGAACCTCCATTCGACAGACGAGGACCTGGACTTCTTTGCCAATCGTGTTTTTGGAAAGGACACCGTCTTTATCGCACTGGATGAAGAGCGGCAAAGTGTCGGATTTATAGCCTTTGGCGACGGCTGGATTCATCATCTATATGTCCTGCCCGGCCATCAGGGGCTCGGTATTGGAGGGTTGTTGCTCGACAAGGCAAAACAGTCAGCGCAGACTTTGAGGCTCCGGACCTTCGAACGAAATGAGCGCGCCCTGCGCTTCTATCGAAAACGAGGGTTCTCGGTCATCGATCGGACTGATGGCGCCGGCAACGAGGAAAAGCAACCGGACCTGTTGCTGCAGTGGGATTCTTAGCTCCCGCATTATCGGCGAGAATGAAGCGCGCAATTGGGTTAGGAGCCGCCGACCTGTCGAAGCGCTGCTCGTTCCGCCCGTGAAAGCTCTTCGGGGATCATGCGGTTTGCACTGGTTCCGCTTTAGCTATATTTGGCCTTGTCCATCTCTCTGCGGGCCTCGGTGTATCGCAGCATTGCGGCGTGCCGCTTGGCCACTCCTGCCGGGTCCGAATCCTCGGGCGGAAGGGCGTCAATGACCTGCTTGAAGGTCGCCTCCAGGCCGCGGCGAGCCTCCGGATAAGGAATGATATAGAACTGGTTTTTCTTCACAGCTTCGAGCACGTGCCCGGCAAGCTCCTCCGGTTCCATTCCCTGCGAATAGATTTCGTTCAAAGCTCGGATTTCGTCCTCGTCAACCTTGTACCCGCTCTTTGGGAATCGAGCTGGGCGCGTCTGGATCGACTCGCCGATGTTCGACTTGATGTTGGCGGGACAAAGTACCGAAACACCGATGTTATATTTTCCCAGCGCGTCGCGCATTGCCATAGTGACGCCATGCACCGCGAACTTCGATGTGGAATAAATCCCCGCCATGCTGCCGGTGAAAAAGCATCCGAGCGAAGCTGTGTTGACGATATGTCCGCCCTTTCCCAGAGCAATCATGCGCGGCACAAAGGTTTGCATGCCGTTCAGGACACCGCTGAAATTCACGCCCATCACCCAGTCCCAATCGTCGTACGTCGCCCGCTCCAGAGGCCCGAAGATCGACACGCCGGCCGTATTGAATAGGAGTTGTACGGGGCCGAAAACCGCTTCCGCCTCGTCCGCCGCGGCCTTCCATGCCTCACGATCCGCCACATCGAGTTTGATGGCATGCACATCTGCTCCGCGCTTCCGCAATTCAGCGACGGCTTGATCCAGATGGTCTTGGCGTATATCCGCAATGACGACCTTGCAGCCGGCTGCCGAAAATACCTTTGCCTGGCCGAGTGCAGCGCCGCTGCCGCCGCCCGTAATGAAGGCTACTTTCCCTTGGAATTCTTCCATACCTCTCTCCTCTCTCCTGCCCCTGGAACTGTGAGGCTCTCGTTGCGGCCCTTACTTCGCGTTAAGGTTCTGCGCCCGCGCCGGCTCTGCTTCGGCGGCCGGCGCACTCTACGGAATACCGCACAAGCCATCTTTGCAAGTCACGGCGGCCGGCATGCGCAGCGGCTTCGCGTCACGGCGAATTCCGCACTTCGGGCGCCACTTATCAACGGCCGCGCTGCGCGTGTAGATGAAGTCCGTGGTGATCCACATCGGATTCGTTTCGCCGCCCACAACCAGGATATTGATATCGTCCGGTGAGTGCCGCGGCGCGATAAGCGCGTCTTTCGGCAGCTTGGCCAACGAGGCAAACGGTTCCACGCCTTGCTCCGCTAATCGCTTCGCAAAGCCGGATTGCTGCCCCTCCCAATAGTGCCCGGCCGGGACTTTGGAGTTTTCCACGATCCATTTGCAGGCTTCCCGCTTGGTTTGAAAGCCTTCGGCACGCAAACTTTTAGCCACGAGCGGATCGACCACAAATGTGACGCTAGGCCCCATCGAACCAAAGGTGGAGATCACGTGAGCCATCTCCTTCGCTGGCCCAATACCGAAATTCAACACGTTCCATCCACGGAAGATGCTGACGACGCTTTCGTCGGCGCGGAAGCCCTTCTGGACGTGAAAAGGTTCAAAGACACTTAGCTCTTCGTTTTCGCCGAAGCACATATTGTTGTAATTCAAATTATGGCCCAGCGAAGCCATGAAGGTTTCACCCGCGCGGGCATCGCCGAAATTGATGGTCATCAGCGTCCACGCTCTGCCGATTACGGAGTTCGCAAAATTGAAGGGGCTCAGCGCGGCGCCGCCACAATTCATATCGATTTCATTGCGAATTGGTCCGTTGACAACCACCATGCGCCCAAACGAAGTTGTGGAGCTCGGCAATGGAGGGTTCCTGCGTCGCTGCGATCGCGAGGATGACGGGAAGGTGTTCCGGCCGCGCGCCGGCCATCACCGCGATGGCAGCCACTTTTTCAACCGTGTATTCGAATTTTTCCTGCTGTGGCGTGATCAGCATGCGGCCCACGATCTCATCCGGAGCATGATCTGTTCCTGTGAGCATCTCGGCTACGCGATCTTCCGTGGGAAGCACGATCGGCAGGCCGTCGGTCCAGCCATTCTCGACGAATTGCCGGTAGATGTCTTCGCCCGTACCCGGCGCGACCAGTCGCTGGCGCTGCGGCTTTCGGACTATCTCGGGGTGCTTTTCCTCTTCGGTCACCGGTTGCGTGAGGGCGCCGATCACTTCCTCCATCAGCGGCATTGCGGTGAGGGGATTGTTCCCTTCGATGTATTCGCGCAGCACGGCTCGCGACATGCCCACCACCGGGTACGGTGGATAACTAAACCGCGGACGCATGCCGCGCGCCCGCGCATCGCGTTCCACAAAGCTCGCGAACCGCGCGGTCACCATGGGAACAGTAGGAATGCCAAACTCATCTTCGAGCGTTCTGCTGTAGTCGGCGACACTCGCCGAACAGCCCTCTCAACCACCAACACCTAAAATCGCTGCGTCCGCGCCCTCGGATTTCATCTCCGCCCAGAGTTCCGGGTCGTCCGTAAACATGGTGCCGCGCTTATGCCGCAGCACGGTTTTCACGCTGGGCATGTTTTTTTGGAACCAGTCTTGCATTTCCGTCATGAACTCAAAGCTGCCGGCAAAGCCTGTTTCGACAAGATAAACGGTCTTGCCGTCGAGCGCGTCCAATCGTGGCGCAAGCGACGCCGGCTTCAGCTCGCTCGTTGGTTGCGTAATAGGATCCAAAATGTCGCTGGGCTTGGATTGCGCGTCTAGCCGGCGTCCAAAGATGCCGGTAGGCTGCCCGTGAGGATCGAGAACCGTCAATCGCCCATTCTGTTCCATGGAAGTCCTCCTCGATATCGGTTACCGCTAAGTTCATGCAGCGAAAGCGGACTTATCGAAACAGCGATCCAAAGCTGCCGTCCCTACTTCGCTACCGCCGCTTGGATTGCCTGTTTAAAGATCGGATTGGAAGTCAGAAACGGAATCGCCGCGGCTCGCGTTTGGTTGATCGCCTCATCGGGAAACGATGCTAGCATCGCCTCCATCCGCTCCGCCACGCCTTCCTTGAATTCGCGATGCGTAAAGATGTAAAGATCGTTGCGCTCGATGCCGCGCAGCACGCGCTCTCCACACTCCTCAATGCTCATCCAGGGGGGAGGACCGGATGGCTGGGCTGCCGCCATCTGCTGCCGCCGCTGCTCTTCGTATGGCGCGAGACCGCTCTCCTTCTTATATTTTTCCGGGCGAAGCTTGCCGCCTTCCCCGATATTGGTCAAGACCGGCCCGGGACAAAACGCCGACACGCCGATGTTATCCCCCGCCAGTTCGCTGCGCAGCGTCTCCGATAATGCAATGACGGCTGCTTTAGCCGTGTTGTAAATCGAGCAATTCGGAACCACGATCACGCCGGCCATGGACGCCGTGCTGACGATGTGCCCGCCTTCTCCGTGTTTCATAATTCGCGGCAACAACGTGATGGTGCCGTTGATCACGCCGCCAAGCAAAACGCTGAGACCCCAGTCCCAATCCGCGTACGTGCCTTGTTTGAAAGGCCCGGCGATGCCAATTCCTGCGTTGTTGCACAGCACATGGACTTTGCCAAATACGCTCTCGGCTTCGGCTGCGGCGCTCTCGTACGCCGTGCGATCGGTCACGTCCAGGCGGATCGCGTGCACGCTCTTCTCTTGTGCTCGTTGCTTGAAGAGAGCCAACGCGTGGTCGAGATGGTCCTGCCGCATATCAGCAAGCACGGCTTTCATGCCGCCTTGAACGCAGGCCATGGCGATGCCCAGGCCGATGCCGCTTCCTCCGCCGGTGATAAACGCAACTTTGTTGTGCAGGTCTCGCACTTCTCTTGACTCCTTGTGCCCGCGTGACAATCTCTTCGTTGTCGCTGCCGGCGATGTTAACCGGGATTTCCTTTTTCAATTCGAAATCCACAGACATTCTACACACATCTGGCCCGCCCCGGCGTTGTTGCGGCGTTTTTTGCCTGGAATGCCCCCAACGGTCTGTGATCCGCACCAAGGCGGCGCAAATTGCCCTGTGTTCTGACCCACTTTGGCAACACCTCCGCTTACCCCGGCTCAACCCGGCGGTGGACCGATTCCGATACGAACTTGACCTGCATCCGCTATCCCGCCGGTACCGGCAGTAGAGCGATCCGGCCCAGCATAGCTCTGAATCACCGTCGGCTCAGATGTCCTTCCGCCAGCAACAGCCAGTAGAATGCGATTTCCGATGGCACGGCTAATTCGGGGACCCATGTGGCAGGGTGTGTTCCTGTTCTTCAGTTTAGAATTGTCTTCGCGAATTCCTCCGCGCTAGGAGTGTGTCGGGGATACTAGGTTTGCCCTTGCGGTGGTGTACAGGTCCTGGGACCGTTCTGCTTGTGAGTGGTTTTTGATCTGGTTCTGCGAACTGGTGGGATGCGATTCGTCTTCCGGTCCACTCTTTGGGCCGCTTGCGGCTTCCAACATGAGGTGTACAGTTTCAGCAGGTTGGAGGCTATAGCGAAACCAGAGATGCTGTAACCCGAAGCCGCTGCACTTAAGTCGCCGCGACCCCATGGCGCGGCGACCTTCAAAAAAGCTGAATAGGGCACACCTTCTCTGGTTTTGCCGTAGACACACCAGCTCCCATTCAAAGCGAACCTTGTTCAAGCCGCGCAGGCTGAAGCGCCGGAAGCCTCGTCGCTGTTTGATCTGCCCGAAGACTGGCTCTATATATTGATCGACGCGGTGGGATAGGTAGGCAGAATGTTGTCCTTGAGCCGGCCAATCAGATCGGTCCCGCCGGCTATGATCACCGCGCTGGCGTTGACCAGCACGGCCCAGGCTTCCTCCAAGGTCTTCGCGTTTGTATGGCTAAAGGCTTTCGTCTTTTCTCACCGCCTATGCCTTGCCCAATGCTCTGAGGACCTTGTCCGGCGTAGCCGGTGGGTCAACCCATTTGCCAGTGGCATTCTGAATGGCGCAGATGATGATATGGGTGTTAGCCATGGAGTGGCTGATGCCGCTGGCGCCGTAGGCGGCATTGCTTCCTCGCGTTTCCAGCAGTTCGATGTCCGGGAAGGTGATGTTGACGATCGTAGGCTTCTTGTATTCGAACATGCTGCTCGTCAGCCGCACTCCCGTTTGCTTATCCCAGATGAACTCTTCATTGAGCTGACAGCCTTCGCTGAACATCATGACTTGCTGTATCTGGCCCTCCAGCGAAGTGGGGCGCAGGACTTTGCCGGCATCGCAGACCACGCCATGACGCAGCACCTCCACCGCGCCGGTTTCGGTATCGACCGCCACTTCGCAGTAGACGGTATTCATGATGTCGAGCTTCCGGCCCATGCCTGCGCTCCAAGGGGAGGTAGGCGCCCTGCCATTCACGCTGACCGCGATGCTGTCCTGAATGTTCAGCGCCATTGGCGGCGCGATCGCGGAAAAGGGGAGGCTCTTGGAAGGATCGGACTTTAGAAAAATGGTGGAATCCTTGATATCGAGATCCTCCAGTTTCGTACCTTGGGGGAACGCTGGCGGGCCGAATCCCATCATTCCGCCGCGGGTCGTGAGCGCCACCTCCAGGATCTGGGTCCTGAGCTTAACCGCGGCCTCTTTGACTACCCAGGCGGAGGAGGTGGTGCCATCGCTGCCACCGCCTACGGGAGTCAATAGGGCACGGTGATCGTATTCGACAACGACATCTTCCCACTTGGCGCCGGTTTCTTCCGCCAGCACCATCGCTAACGCGTCCGTGGCGAACATGCCGGTGCAGGGGCCCTTGGTCGGCATGTAGATTTTGCCGCCGCGCAGATACACCGTAACGGTGTAGCCGGAGATCTGGTGGCGAGGGCTCATCTGGTAGCGGAAGGCCATGCCGTGCATCCTTCCGTCGGCTAGCTTCCTGGCGCCGGGCTTGTGATACTCCCACTTCATCATTTTCTTGCCGGCTTCCACGCACGCCTCAAAGCTGGGGACCGGGTTCGTATCATCCTGCGATGAGGGCCCATGCAGGTTCCGCTTGGCGATATCGATCACGTCCATGCCGAGCTTCTCGGCGATCATCTGATTGGCGACGGTTACGGTGTCCCACTGGAAGGGGCAGAACTGGGAACTGAGATACATCTTGCCGCGGTTGGTGGTGACCGCGTCCATGGTCTGGTGGATGTTCTTGCACTTGGTGGTGTACCAGGGACCGTAGTTCATGTCGCTGACTGAGCCGAACATCAGGCTGCCGCGGCAGCCGTTGTCGGCAATGGTATAGAGTTTTACGCCGGTAATCAGGCCGTCATTCTTGAAGCCGACTTTGGCATGGACCCAGTGCTGGTTGATGGCGAAGTCGTACATGTTTTCCCGGGTGTAAACGCACTTCACCGGGCGCCCCGTCCGCTTGGCCAGCAGGGGAGTAATCAACTGGCCCTTGCGATATCCCCAGTCGCAATACTTGCCGCCCTGATACAGGCTGGCTTCAATCACTTTGTCGTAGGGAATCTTGTTCTGGCGAGAGAGCTGTTCCCGGCCTTGGGAAATGCCTTCAATCCACAAGGTCTTGCCTTCGCTTGCCCCTTGATCGTCATACCAATGGGCTATGCTCGCCGAGGGATTGGGAATATGCGACGTTATGGCCGGCAGGACAAAGTCAAACTCGACAAACTGATCTGCCTCCTTGAATCCGGCCTCGTAATCGCCGTCGATCTTGCTGGCCGTGACGATATTGCCTTTGGCGCCCGGGCGCGCGGGCATCCGCGGAGCGTTCGGTTTCACGCCCACCCGCGGATCTACGATGTGAGCTTTGACGTTCCAATCGACCTTGAGTGCCCGGAGCGCCTGGTCGCAGATGTCTTCACTTTCGGCAACCACGATGACCGCCACTTCGGCGTCTTCCTGGTCGGCGATATTGTCCAGCATGAGCCCGCCCTGGGAGCCTAGAGGCCCGTCGTTCATGAAATCCTTCAGGTCGGGATCTTCCCAGGTAAGGATGTCCACCACACCGGGAAGCGCTTTGGCCTCGCTAATGTCGACGCTGTTGACTATCGCATAGGCATACGGGCTGCGCAGGAATTTTGCAAACAGCATGTTCGGCGCGGTTGCGTCGGTGCCGTACTTCGCCTTGCCTGTGGCAATGTTGTAGGAAAGTTTACCGGGAAGGTTGGGCTTCCCCACTACTTTGAATTCCGTCCTTTGTCCATTGGCTCCAGCAATATCCGCCATATGCTATGCCTCCGCCTTCATTACTTGTGCCGCTTCCATAATCGCCGTGGGATGTCTGGGATACGTCCCGCAGCAGCAAATATTGCCGGCCAGGGCTTGCTTGCAGTCGTCTTCGCTGGGGCTCGAATTGTGGTCCAGAAGGTTCTTCGCCGAAACCACGAAACCGGGCGTGCAGTAGCCGCACTGCATCGCGTCCCACTTGGTATAGGAATGAATCAGGGGGTTCCACTTGGAATTGGCGGCAATGCCCTCGACAGTCTCGATCGATTTGCCTTCGCACTCCACGCTCAGCGTGGTGCAGGACAGCACCGCCCGGCCGTCGATAATGACCGTGCAGGAGCCGCATACTCCGCGATCGCACATCTGCTTGGCGCCGGTCAGTCCCAGCTTTAGCTGCAGGGTGCGCTGTAGCGTCCAGTTGGGCTCAATCAGCACCTCGTAGTCTGTCCCGTTCACCTTCAGCTTGCTGACTACCGGGACCACATCGCCGGGATGGGCCGCGGAAAAATGAACCTTCAAGGCGGCGAAGGTAGCGAAATCCTTGGCGCACAAAGGGCAGCGGAAACTGGTGATGGTGGTGGGCTCTGGAGTTTGGGCAGCCGCTGGAGTCTCGGCAGCCGCTGCGGTTTCCGTCGCCAGAGGCAAGCCGGCCGCCAGCGCGCCTCCCGCAAAGACCGCTCCTACGGTTTCAAGAAAGCTTCTACGGTTGAGGCCGTTGCCTTCATCCTTCTTGCTCCTGTCGCCAGCCATACTTAGCCCTCCGAATATTTCGTGTTCATCGGCACAAATTGATTCAATCGGTCCGGCCCCCGCTCCTGCTCGTGCCGAGGAATGGCAACGGACGGCTGGACATAAGCCTAGCTCAAAGCGAACCTTATTCTGCTCTACGGGATGAACGCGGCGATGTGTCGGAGCGCACAACCCCACGTGAGCTAAATCACTTTGAGTAGGGGGCGGGCGAGCTGTAGGCTTCCACAACTGTCCGGCCAACATCAGTGGCCATTGTGGCAAATCATTCTGCGGCTATTCTATGGCGAGTGCGGTTTGCGGTGCATGGATCGGAGGCCCGTACCCGGCACATTCTGGGCTATTTGAGCCACGAATCGATCTACGACGGCAACAACCGGTCTCATAAATGCCTGAGCGGTTAGCTCTGGAAGTATGGGACCCGACAACAAGGCGGGTCCCAAGCGTCGCGCGGGTCGATGAATTGAGTTTATGAGACCGGTTCAAGTACCGCTCGATCGATGTGCGCGTCGACCGGCCCAAGATGTCGGTCACCGCCAAGCCCGGCTACTACCCCTGCGCGCAGGACTACACGATATCAGGGACTTGCCGCTTCATACGCGCTGAGCACGGGAGGTACGAGGAAATAGGCATCTTGGCTCGCGCTCTCATGCGCAACCTGGATCCGCCGCTGCCATGTATGCATAATGGTTTCAAATATGAGTGGCTCGCCAGGCCACGTAGACGGTCAACCGGTACGCGCGGGTTTATTGGGTTTGGGTAATGCGGGTACCATCGATCTTTATCCTGAAAAGTGCGTAGGGCTTCTGTCGATGGTCCTTGCCGTCTTTGTTAAAGGTATTCTGACGCTCGATTTGATTGGAAGTGAAATACAGATAACCATTGGAGGCCAGCGACAGTGTGTCCGGCCAGAGGATACGCGGGTCGGAGATTAAAGTATCGATGCTGCCATCCACGTTGCGGCGGTGGATGGCATCGTGCTCGTAGTCGCTGATGTAAACCCTTCCCTCGGCATCGGATTCCAGTCCGTCTCCGGCGCCGCCTTTCTCGCCCAAATCTTCGATGGTTTTCTCGGTGTCCGCTTCAGACAAATTGGGGTCGGACAGCGCATCCACGCTGACACGGAACAGGTGCCGGCCCGTCAGCGGGCAATAATAGAGCCATTTGTTCTGGCCGCCTGGTTCCCCGGTGATTGCGATACCGTCCGAGCCTACGCGGAGATATCCCGGTTTCTGTCCGGGGATGTATTGCATCATGACTTTCCCTTCGACAACCGGCACGAACATCGAGTCGGGGTGTGTCGAGGGGTGCTCATGCAATCTCCGCCAGCTCTTGCCAGTCGCCAAATCGACCACGATGATGCCGAACGCACCGGAATCGGTGATGTAGGCCATGCCTTCCTTGCCCCGGGTAAGATCGAAGCGCACATCATTGAGATAGGTGTCCGGCCAAGCCACGTCTCGCGGGAATACGATCTTCTTAAAGATTTTGTTGGTTGCCAGATCGACGCCGATCAACTTCGGTCCCCCGTAGGTGGTGGGCCCGAGCAGGACGCTGCCCGTATCCAGAATCCAAAGGCGCTTTCCTGACGTATCGACAACCACGCTCTGCACCGAGATAAGATGATCATCCTGGTGATCCATATCCATGCGGTTGATTTCGGCGTCCGGATACGGGACGGTCTTGCCATTCACCACTTCGCCAACGGTGTATGGAGGCTTTTCTCCCCACTGTGGGAAATTCACGAAGATGCGGCCGTCGTTCGAGACGGTAACGCCGGTTAGCAGCGGTCCGTCAAAGGTCGCCACTGTTTCCAATGGCGCACCATACGGTTCCTGCCTTGCCTGTTCCTGGCCATAGCATAGACACGACAACAGCAAGGTAGTCAGAGACACACCTAAAATCGTTTTCATTTGCTCTCCTGGTAGATGTTGTCGATGAAACGGAGGCGACTCAACTTTGCTGGCGTACTGTATGTCAAGTAGTGCTTGTCAGTCCATCCATATGTGTTGAAAATGATCCGCTGGACTAAATAAGTCAGGACTTGCTCCTTCCGAACCTTCGATTATAGCCCCTACGGGAATCCTTCTTGTCCACTCTTTGCAGCATCTCCACGACACATTGAGTATTGAGCGGCCAGCGGGTGGCTCCTGTAGAATTCGGTAAGCGCAAATTCAACAGGTCATCGACTGGCTGGAGGCAAGATTGGTTAGAAGCGTTGCATTGCACGACATTGACTGGGGGAACATTGCGGCTCAAGAGCGCTGGTATTACCGCAGCCACGGTCCTGAAATTGCCAGGCGTTTCGGACCGTGGTTGTTGCGCCTTGAAAGCTATTTGCCGGTTGCTCCACCCGCAGGCGGACCCGCTGTCGGATTTTTGAACTGGCGCATGACCGATTCCTATTGGCGGGAACTGCCCGCTCCGGGCGCGCAAGGGAATCTCTCGTTCACCTTGCCGCCGGCGCCGGCGCGTGTGGCTGCCTGCTTTGTACCCGTCCAGCCTACGGAGGACTTCTGTGGCGGAGAGTTTCAACCGGATGAGAAGAGCGCGCTTCGCTGGTGCATGCTGTTTCGCTATCCGGCCGGAACCTCTCTTGAAGAGGGCGAGCGGTGGTTTCTTGACGTTCATGCCAAAGAAGTGATGCGGCAACCAGGGCTCTATCGCTTCTTCAGCTATCGCGCCATCCAAACGCCGATCGAGTTGCCCGGCACGTGGCCGCCGGGCTTTCAGGGCAGGAGTTTTGGCGCCTGGGCCCGATACAGTGAATTGTGGTACGAGAACTTCGACGAGTGGCAACGGTCGGTCCTCGATTCCACACTGCCATACACTCCACCGCCCTGGAGCGCTAGCGGCCGCTATCCATTCTTCGAGCCGTATGTCGATTTGGTTTCATCGTTTCTGTTGGAACGCCCAAACGACGAATTCCTGCGCGATGCGCGGGGATACCTTTGATGCCACGTTTAGGTCAGAAACGCTGAGCTGAACAGAGCCGCCATGCGCGGAGAATCGCGAGAAGGGAATTCTGCATGTTGAAGGACCGTGTTGCTCTCGTCACCGGCGCCAGCCGTGGAATGGGCGCCGCCACCGCCCACCTGCTTGCCGCTCATGGCGCCGCGGTTGCCGTTAATTACCTCAAGAATCGTGAGGCAGGGGAGAAGGTCGTCCGTGAAATTGAGGAAAGGGGCGGACGCGCTCTTCTCCTGCAAGGCGACGTGACCGTGCAGAGCGAAGCCGAGCAGGTGGTGCGCGCCACCGAGCAGCAACTCGGTCCCATCGACATTCTGGTGCTCAACGCCAACATATCGTTTTTGATGCAGCCGTTCCTTGTCTATCCCTGGGAAGACTTCCAGCACAAGGTCGACAGCGAATTGAAGGCCGCCTTTTATTGCAGTCAGGCCGTGGCAGCCGGAATGAAAGAGCGCAGACGCGGCTCGATCATCGCCCTTTCCAGTCTCGCTGCCCAGCGGCCCAAAGAAGGTTCTGTGGCCCACGCAGTCGCCAAAAGCGCAATTGAAGCCTTCGTTCGTTGTCTTGCGGTCGAGCTCGGCCCGAGCAATGTCCGCGTCAACGCTGTTGCGCCGGGTTTCACCCGCACCGACGCCACGGCTGCATTTCCCGAGCATTTGAAGATAGCGATCGCCGGCGGAACGCCAATGGGACGTGTCGCGGAGCCGGAGGATGTGGCAGGAGTGATTTTGGCACTTGTCAGCGACCACTGCGGCTTTGTGACAGGCACTTGTGTGCCCGTGGACGGGGGTGTCCACCTTGACTGACGCGGTGTGGACTCGTCCAGCCATGACTTCTCGGATCAGCCGCGATGGTTGCGAGACGCGAGCACGGAGAGACTATCGTTTTTGAGGAGGAACCATGAGCGCATCGCGGTTGCCGGAAGTCGCCATTCATCATGTCAGCATATCCGTCCCCGACCTTGAGGCCGCCATAGCGTGGTACGGCGAGATCTTCGGGTTTGAGGTGCAGTTTCGCATGGGAATCGAATCAATGGGCGCAAAGGGCGCTTTTGTAAAGCGGGGAAATATGCGCCTGGAACTTTGGCATATTGAAGGCGGGTCCCCGGTACCGCCGGCCCGCCGCGAGCCTAACTCCGATCTGCAGACGGCGGGAACCAAGCATGTTGCCTTCGCTATTCCTGACTTGCAGACTTTTCTTGAAGGACTGGTTCGGCGCGGGGTAGATATCGCAGCGGTCCAGCGCGATCCCACCCAACCTATGCTCCCCGATGCAGATCCCTTGGCCAGGGACAAGCCGCCCGCATTCGCCGCTTTTATTCGCGATCCTGCCGGTGTTCTGATCGAGCTGATTGATGCGGTAAAAGCTGGTTAGAGCGTCGCGCGATTTCATCCGAAACACGCCTTACCACCCTGCTGTGAGAAAAATCGCTGCCGACCCAGGAGAACAACAGAAAGGCTTCATGGAATGAACGTCTCCGCTCAAGACTCTGGATTTCGCTGGCTGGTTCTCATCTCGGCAATTCTTGGCTACGTCACTTTGCAGGTCGCAAACCTTTCCATGTCGCCGGTGCTGCCACAGGTGGCCGCAAGCCTGAACCTCGATCTCGGCACGGCATCCAACCTGGTGATGACCACGTTCCTTTTCTCCGCCTGCGTGGTTCTGGTGCTGGTTGGCGGCTTGGTATGCGACAAATTTGGTGTCATCGTTTCTATGCTCGCAGGAACCTTCTGCGCCTCCCTGCCCATGACACTGATGCCCTGGATTGGTCATAACGCCACCGTGCTGGCTTGGGCCCGGATCGTCGAAGGCTTCTCCGCCGGTTTCATGTTTCCCGCCATGGGCATGATCATCGGACTCTGGTTTCCCAACCATCAGAAGGGCCTGGCCACCGGACTGATGGGTGCTGCGGTGGCCGTCGGCAGCGCGGCCGGAGTTCTGCTCGCGCCGGCGGTCATGCCTCATGTGAGCAACTGGCAGGCGATGTGCGCAGTGCTTTCCGTGATTGGATGGGCAGGCTTTGTCTTTGCCGCCATTCTAGCCATCCTGCCCAAACCGCAACTTTCCCTCGCAGGCGCCACGCATAACCGGGGCTCCGACGCGGCCATGTTCAAGCGGGCGCTTTTCTCGCCGGTCACGTTGATCGGGATTTTGCTCGCTTTCATGGGTAACTGGGGAATGCAGTGCCTCTACGGCCTGACCCCAACCTTTCTCGCCGTCGGCAAACCTACCGGCGCTGGCTACGGCGCCATGACCGCTGGCCAGTTGATGCTGGGAGTCACCCTGCTTGGCGGAGTGCTTGGCCCCGTGCTATGCGGCGTGATGCTCGACAAAATCTTCAAGGGGAATGCAAAGCTCGTCTTCTTGATTGGCTTTACCCTTATGTGCGTCTTCGTTTACCCGCTCACCCTGCAGGCCGTCACTGGCCGCATCCCTGTGCTTGAAACCGCCCTCATCCTGGCCGGTTTTGGCGTTCAGTTTGTGATGACCACTATTTATTATTTCGCCGCCAAGGTATACGCGCCTCAAGTGATTGGCAAAATAACGGGGATCTGGATGGGGCTTGGCACCTTTGGCGGAGTTGTCGGTCTCTTTATTGCAGGCATCACCATCAAAAGCCAAAACAGCTATCACACCACGCTTGTGCTGCAAAGCCTGGCGGCTTTGGTCGGCTTCCTACTTGTACTTGCATTGCAGCCGGCACTGAAAGCGAGCCGCGTACAGGCAGGCAGTTGACTTTCTCTTTACCAGTTCAGGAACAATTCAGCCGAGCCTTCTCCTAAGTCCCTGTTCCCTTGCTCCCTGTGTCGCTACCCCACCACCTGCACCGCACCCTTGCCCACCAGCTCTTCCACGCGTTCCACCCAGCCGCGATCTGCCGCCACGCTCATCCCTTCCGGCTCCAGAATCACCGCGTACTCACCCTTCTTTTCGAGATGCAACATCACCCGTCCAGGCCCCGGCGCCGCATCCACGGCGCTCTTCAATCCGGCAAACATTTCCTCGCTGGCGCAATCGATGTTCATGCGGATGCGCACGCCGGCAGGCAGCTTCACCTGAACATCTTCGAGCGCCTGCAACTGGCTCACCGCGATCTTCGGCGCAGCATCTTCATCGCCCATTAGCGTTCCACGCACCAGCACCGGCGCTTCGATCTTCAATTGTGCCGACAATCGCTCGTAATCCCGCGCAAAACAGATCAGTTCCATCTTGCCCGTCGCATCTTCCAGCCACGCCTGCGCGTAGAGTCGCTGATCCTTCCGGCTCTTTTGCACGCGCAGCCCGTGCATGATGCCCGCCACCTGAATTTCGTCTGCCATGTCCTGCTGCGCGCCCCAGCGCCGCTCTGGAGGCTTGCGTTCCAGCGCCTCTGCCACCGAAATCACACCAGTCAAATTCCGCAGCTTCTCCTCGTATTTGTCCAGTGGATGCCCCGACACAAAAAATCCCAACACCTCCTTCTCGTTTGCCAGCCGCTCGCCCTCTTCCCAATCGGCCGACGCTGGCAAATCATCGGCGTTACGCCCGCGCGCCGGCATCTCGTCGAACAGCCCAAATAGTCCGCTCTGTCCCTGCGCCGCATCGCGCTGCGCCTTCTGCGCCCGCTCCATGGCCTTATCCACTGCTGCGATGAGTTGCGCGCGCCTGCCCAGCGAATCCAGCGCTCCGGCCTTGATCAGCGACTCAATCACGCGCTTGTTCATCATGCGCAGATCAACCTTCTCGCAGAACTCCCAGAAGCTCTTGAATCGTCCGCCCGCTTCCGCGCGGGCCTTCAAAATCGACTCAATCGCGTTGCTGCCCACGTTCTTCACCGCCGCCAGCCCAAAGCGAATCGCCTCGCCGTGCGGTGTAAAATCCTTGCCCGAAACCTGCACATCCGGCGGCTCCACGGGAATCCCCATTTTGCGGCACTCGCCGATATACTTCACTACGCTCTCCGGCTTCGATGTCTCCGACGTCAGCAGCGCCGCCATAAACTCCACCGGATAATGCGTCTTCAGATACGCCGTCTGGTACGCAACCTGCGCGTACGCTGCCGAGTGCGATTTGTTGAATCCGTAGCCGGAGAACTTCGCCATCTGCTCGAAGATTTCGCTGACCTCTGCCTTTGGGTGCCCCAGCGCCGCCGCGCCGCTCACGAAACGGTCGCGCTGCTTGGCCATCTCTGCGGCGCTCTTTTTCCCCATCGCCCGCCGAAGAATATCCGCCTCGCCCAGCGAGTAGCTCGCCAGCACGTTGGCGATCCGCATCACCTGCTCCTGATAAACAATCACCCCATACGAATCCTTCAGGATCTCCTCAAGCTCCGGCAGCAGAAACTCCACTTTGCGCCGGCCCCACTTGCGCTCGATGAAGTCGTCGATCATATCCATCGGCCCCGGCCGGTAGAGTGCGTTCAATGCCGTCAAATCCTCCACCGTGTCCGGCTTGTAGCGCCGCAGCACGTCGCGCATTCCGCTCGACTCAAACTGAAACACCCCCGACGTGAGCGCTGGGTGAAAGATCTTTTTAAACGTCTCCGGATCGTTGGGTGGTATCGATTCCAGGTCCAGCTTTTCGCTCTTATACTTCTCGATCAGTTTGATACTGTCGTTAATGATGGTCAGCGTGGTCAGGCCCAGGAAGTCCATTTTCAGCAGGCCCATCTTCTCCACGGCCTTCATATCGTAGGCGGTCACAATTTCGTCGTTCTTGGTTTTGTTCAGCGGCACCAATTCCGTTAACGGCCGTGGCGCAATCACCACCGCTGAAGCGTGCACACCGGAGCCGCGCACCAGCCCCTCCAGCTTCTTTGCCGTATCAATCAGCTCGCGAACCTGCTTGTCGTTGTCGTAGGCCTTGCGCAGGTCGGGCGACTCCTTCAGCGCCTCGTCCAGCGTCACACCCAGCGTCAGTGGAACCAGCTTCGCTATCCGGTCCACGTCGCCGTAGGGCATATCGAGCGCGCGGCCGCAATCCTTGATCGCCGCCTTCGCCGCCATCGTATTGAATGTGATGATCTGCGCCACCCGCTCGCGCCCGTATTTGCTCGTCACATAGTCGATCACCTCGCCGCGCCGGTTCATGCAAAAGTCCACGTCGATATCGGGCAACGACACCCGTTCCGGATTCAGAAACCGCTCGAACAGGAGCACATTCTGCATCGGATCGATATTGGTGATCTCCATCGCATATGCCACCAGCGATCCCGTTGCCGAGCCGCGCCCCGGCCCCACCGGAATTCCATAGTCGCGCGCATACTTGATGAAATCCCACACAATCAGAAAGTACCCTGAGTACTTCATCTGCTTGATGATTCCAATCTCGTACTCAAGCCGCGCCTGATACTCATGTACCGGCGTGCGCAATGCGCCCCGCAACTCAAGTTGACGCACCGCTGTCTCCAGCCGCTTCTTCAGCCCCGTGCGGCAAACCTCCTCGAAGTAGCTGTCGATGGTATGGCCCTGCGGCACCGCAAACTCTGGGAATGGATTTTCTATGCTGTGCAGTTCGAGGTTGCAGCGCTCGGCAATCTCCATGGTCCGCGTGAGCACCGCCGGAGAATCCTTGAACAGCCGCGCCATTTCGTCTGCGCTCTTCACAAAAAACTGGTCGCTGTCGAACTTGAACCGGTCCGCGTCGTGAATCTTCGAGCCGGTCTGCACGCACAGCATTACCTCGTGCGCGTGCCAGTCTTCGCCGCACAGGTAATGCGAGTCGTTCGTCGCCACCAGCGGAGTTCCCAGCTCCCGCTCCAGCCGGTACAGATCGGCCTGGATCTTCTTCTCCGCTTCCAGACCCTGATCCTGAATCTCCAGGAAGAAATTTCCCTTGCCGAAGATGTCCTGGTACTGCTGCGCAACCGCCACAGCCTCAGCGTACGCGCCTTTTTCGAGCGCCTCGCACAGCTCTCCGCTCAAACAGCCGGAAAGACAAATCAAGCCCGTGGAATTTTCCGCGAGATACTTCTTGCTCACCCTCGGGCGCCTGTAAAACCCATGCAAGCTGGCCTCCGACGTGAGCCGGATCAGGTTCCGGTATCCCTCCTCGTTCTCGGCCAGCACCAGCAGGTGGTTGTTGGTGTCGTTCGGCGTATCCGCCCTGTGATCCTCCGCCTTGCACACATACAGCTCGCATCCCAGGATCGGCTTGATGCCCTTCGCCTTGGCGGCATCGAATAAGTGCACCGCACCGTAAATATTCCCGTGGTCCGTCATGGCGACGGATTTCTGTCCCAGCGCCGCCACGCGATCCACAAGCTTGTACACGTCGCAGGCGCCGTCCAGCAACGAATATTCCGTATGCAGATGCAGGTGGGTGAATTCGGACATGGCTAGACTGATTTTAGCCGCCGACAACTCTCCGCATCCCATACGAAATACGGTTGAAATCCTGGGGGCCAGAGGAAAAACAGACAATTGTTGCGAATCAGCATATGTGACTTGAACATTCGCTTTTTGTTTGCTATTCTGGATATATTAATTCCTGTCGAAAGACAGGCGGCGCGGTTAGATGAACCTGCATTCCCAGAGCGCCGATAGCAAATTCGACCGGGGTCCAACGTCCAAATGGATATTCGGAGTCTGAATGCTGAAACCTCCGGTGTGTCGGGTGGATTTTACGCAGGATTGATACCCTCGCTGGCGCTTTAACAGGCGTGACGGCTGGTGGCCGGAGCGCAGGCGGATGAGCAGAGTCAATCAGACAGGTTAATCACCCCTCCGTTTCAAGCCTCTGTACCGATTAGGGAGCCTAAGCGATCTGGGATAGTCAGGCCAAACACCTTGCCGAACGTGGGCTACGGCCCGTTCCAACGAGTCGTCCATGCGGCCCTTTACCGGTTAGTAGGTTAGTAGTTTTACGGGGTCCCCTCAGGATTGGTGTGCCTCGGAACTGCCGACCAACCAACAAAAACACCAGAAGAGATGTGAATATGCCGGGGAAGAAGACATAGCCTCACCCATGGTTTCCCAGCGCTGCTGCAGTATCGGGGATGTCATGATCGAACGGGCGTCATCGGTAACGGGGATGAGCGGCATAATCTCATTATCGTGGTGCGGATGGCCTAATAAAGGATCGATTGGAAAGTGGAACAAAGATGTATTTCTTTTTTGCCGATGACTCGAAGCAGAATAACCCCACTCGGCCGCGAATGGGTTCTCTCTTGGCAACAGGGGGGCTCTTCATCGCAGGGGATGACTTAGCCAGCCTTGAAAGAAGCTTAGAAAGCCTGTGCCAGAGAGTTGTGAGCCGAAGTGCGAGGTCGTGACAACGGAGTACGCGGGCGCGTTCATGGGCAGGGTCGAACTATGCTGTCTTTCTCACGGCGCTCCGTTTTAACTCAGCCAGCAGTCTGTCAGCAGGCCGCGTCTTACCCGCAGCGCGGTCCCTCGTGCTTGACGCGATGGACGACTTAACCTTCTGGTCGCGAAGCTCAAGATAATCTTCCATCTCATCGGCAGCCATGATGCCGATGACGGGAATCCCGTCCTTCTCCAGGATGAAGTACTCCTTGCCGTTATGCGCCCGCCGCGCAATCTGGCCCAGATTGATGCGCGCTTTGGTGATGGGAAGCCGATTGATCGTAGCCACTGATGAACGTTAATTAACCTCAATCAAATGGTATCACAATTCAAGAAACCGTGAACATGCCTGACGCTCCAGGCCCGTATTTTCAAGCTCGGCCAAGTACGACCCCACCGCCGTCACCGCCGCCGCAGAATCCCCATCCAATGTATCCTTGACCTTCACCTTGAAAAGACCGGAGGACGGTGCTACGCTTGAATGTGACTTAAATGTCACACTGCGGCCTGGCCCGTAGACAGACCTGGAAGCCACGCCGCGAGAGATTCTCATTTGCAAGGACGCAGACGCTCGGGAGCCGTTCACTGAATGGCTCAACGGTCTTGACGTACAAACCAGAGCACGGGTTCGCGTACGCATCGACCGGCTCGAAGACGGACTTTTCGGCGACGTTGAGCCGGCGCGCGAGGGAGTCTCGGAGCTCAGGCTCGACTTCGGCCCCGGCTACCGCGTGTATTTCGGGCAGAAGGGAAGAGAAATCCACCTGCTGCTCGGCGGCTCGAAACAAGGTCAGGATGCGGATATCCGCCGCGCGCTCCGTCTGTGGAGGAAACATGAGTAGGACCACCCCGTACCGGCAGTCCCTTTTAAATGCGTTGCAGGACCCCGGCGAAGCTTCGGCCTATCTGAACGCCGCTCTCGACGATTCCCCAAAGGCATTTCTCAAGGCGCTCAAAAATGTGGCTCAGGCTCGCCAAATGTCCCGCGTTGCCAAAGACGCCGGCATTCAGAGAGAGACGCTCTACCGCTCCTTTTCCGAGCAGGGCAACCCCACCTTCGAGACGCTTTCCTCGGTTCTCGAAGCGCTTGGCATGAAGCTGGCGATAGTTCAGGACGATATAGACACATCGGCAGATCGCGTCTATCACGCGTAAAAGAAGCATAGTGAGAGTTGCTGGGATGAAACACGAAGGAATCGAACTCGTTCACGGCAGCGGCAATGTCTTTCGCGATTTCGGATATGCAAACGCTGACGTTGAGCAGTTGAAGGCTATCCTCGCCACTGAAATCGCCAAGACGTTGGATCGGAGGAAACTGACCGTCCGTGCCGCGCACGCCATGACCGGCGTCGCTGCGGCCGATTTCTCTCGCATACGCAACGCCGACCTCGGCCGCTTTACTCTCGACCGCCTCTTCATCATTCTCAACCGCCTGGGCACGCGGGTTGACGTCCAGGTGAGCCTGCGGCCGGTTGAGTCCGCAGTCGCCTAAAGGGTTCTCCGGTCAGGAACCTCTCAATGCGAGCGGATGATCTTCGGGGCTTGCATGGTCTCGTCGAAATAACGGTTGACAGCGTCCTTAACCATTGCGCGCAACTCTTCCAGAGTCTCCCCTTGGGCATGGATGCCGTACCCCAGCGCATTGGCCGTGTAGCCGCGGTCCGCCTCGTCCTCGCGCACCTCAAAGATGATCTCGCTCACAGAAGAATACCCAGCCTGAACCAAGGCTACCATTCTTGCGCATTGGGCGCGCGGTCAAACCGCGCTCCGCTTCAACTCCGCCAGCACTTTTCCGCAGGCCGGGTCTTGCCGCCGTTGCGGTCCGCAAGGGCCGCGTTATACTCAGGGTGAAGAGAACCTTCAACAATTCTGAAATGTCCAGGAGGATCCATCATCATGCAAGGAAGCCCAAAAGTCATTGCCGCGCTGAACAAGGCTTTACAGGAAGAGCTCATGGCAATCAGCCAGTATTTCATTCATGCCGAGATGTGCGAGAACTGGGAGTACGAGCACCTGGCCAAGCGCTTGAAGAAAGAGTCGGTCATGGAGATGAAGCATGCGGAAAGACTGATCGAGCACATTGTCTTTCTGGATGGGGCTCCGAATATGCTCGGGCCCACGCAAATCCATGTTGGAAAGACGGTGAAGGAACAGTTGGAGAGCGACCTGCAGGCCGAACTTGACGCCGTGAAGTCCTACAACGAGGCGATAAAGCTGGCGCGAGCCGAGGGAGACAACGCAAGCGCCGAATTGTTCATCGCGAATCTGGAGGACGAGGAAGGTCACGTCGACTGGCTGGAAGCGCAACTGGGCCAGATCAAGGAAATCGGGTACGAGCGCTACCTGAGCCAGCAGTTGCGCGAAAGGTAGGCAAATAGGCGCTACCGGGATGAGGCAGCGGGATGGCCGCTGTGGGCGACCCGCAGCTCAAAGGGGCCGATTGCGACGGCCCACCCACGGGAAGGCCCTCCTCGCCGCCGCCACTTTCACGCGCCCATTACAGCAGAACCAGGGTTGATGTATCCCGAAGCCGCGACACTCAAGTCGACGCGACCAACAGGGAGCGGCGACCTTCCCCGAAACTGAACAGGGCTCGGTAACCCTGGTTCTGCTCTAGCCGCCCACGCATTCTGTCGATACAGAGTCCTCGCTCCGCGTTCCAACCGGGATCCGCGCGGACAGGTCTTCGTCCGGGGTTGCAGGGGCCCGTCCTAAAGCCGCGTCGCCGACTCCGCTCCCGTCGCTGCCTTACGAGCCCGACACATTCCCGCCGCAATCGGCGTGGCCGCAGCGGCAAACTAACTCGGTTCGTCCCGCCTGCCCTTCGCAGTGGGCGCTGCAGTATTTTGATTTGTCGGTTGGAATGCAAGTGCAAGTAGGATTGTCGCATTTCCTGGGCTTATTCATAATTCTCCCTTCCGATCTGCCTGGATCGCCGACACAGCGAACGGCCTGCTCCTGCAAGAGCCGTTCGCGGCCAAAGGATAGCACGGAAACGGCAGCGTCGGCAGCCCTTTTGCAAGTGCCAGGCGCCGGTATCCGAACCTTGCGCCACCCGCCACATCCGCATTTCTCTCCTGTCGCTAAATCCCGCCCGTTGGTATACTCAATGATGTGACTACTTCTGTACTCGAATCCGCCCCCCATCACAGCTCCGGCGGGGCTTCTCCCGGTCAGAAGAGGGTGTTGTTGCTCAAGCCGCGTGGTTTTTGCGCCGGTGTCGTGCGCGCGATCGATATCGTGAGGATCGCTCTTGAAACCTTCGGCGCTCCCATCTACGTGCGCCGCGAGATCGTCCATAACCGCTATGTTGTGAATGAATTAGCCGAAAAGGGCGCCATCTTCGTCCATGAAATCGACGATGTGCCGGACGGCCAGCGCGTCATCTACAGCGCCCACGGCGTTTCCCCGGCAGTCCGCGAGCGCAGCAAAGGGCGCAATTTGAGGGTGATTGACGCCACCTGTCCGCTGGTGACCAAGGTCCATTTCGAGGCCGTCAAGTTCGCCCGGCAGGGCTACTCGCTGGTGCTCATCGGCCACCGCGACCACGACGAGATCGAAGGCACCCTCGGCGAAGCGCCGGACGTAACCCATGTGGTTTCAAACGTTGCCGAAGTCGAGGCGCTTCAGATTCCCAATCCCGACCGCGTGGCTTATCTCACCCAAACCACCCTCATCGCTCGACGAGGCCCGCGACATCATCCACGCCCTCAAGCTGAAGTATCCCAACATCGTTGGGCCGCACTCGCAGGACATCTGCTACGCCACCGAGAATCGCCAGGTGGCCGTGCGCAACGTGGCCCACAAAGCCGATCTGGTCTTGGTGGTGGGTTCAACCAACAGCTCCAACTCCAACCGCCTGGTTGAGGTTTCGCGCAACCTCGGCACCATCGGATATCTCATCGATAACTCCCAGGCCATCGACCCCAAATGGCTTGTGGGCGTCGAAAACGTTGCCGTCACAGCCGGCGCCTCGGCCCCTGAAATCCTGGTCGAGGACGTTGTCAATTACCTGCAACAAAACGGTTTTAATCACGTCGAAGAAGTTGAAGTCATGCCGGAGAATGTGCGCTTCGGCCTGCCTCCTGAGATCGTGCAAGCCATTGGCAGCGCCAATGGAGCAGAGCCTGTCTCCGCACGTTGAGCGGGCCGATCGTGAAGGAACCGGGCACGCTGTATTTTCAGCGTGCCGCAAACAGCCGGCGCTTCGGGAAGATCCGAATGTGCCGGAGATGAGTTGAGACGCTTCAGACCGCATGATTCCAAAGCAGCAGAAGACGCAAACCGCGGCGCCCAGCTTTGCACGGCCTGAATTGGCCGCCCGATTTGGCCGTATCGACGCGGACCTCGCCGACGTCGAGTCGGCGATCGCCGGCGCGCGCGATTGCCTGCTTTCGCTGCAGCATCCCGATGGCTACTGGAACGGCGAGCTGGAAGCCGACTCCATGCTCGAAGCCGACTACATCCTTCTGCACACGCTGCTCGAAAGCGGCGATCCCGGCCGGCTCAAGCGCGCCTGCACCGAGATGATGCGCTACCAGAACGGCGACGGAAGCTGGAGCATCTATCCCGGCGGTCCGGGCAACATCTCGCTCTCGGTCAAGTGCTATTTCTCCGCCAAGCTGCTCGGGAACCGGCGCGGACGATCCGCGCCTGGCGAAGTGCCGCGACTGGGTCTTGGCCCACGGCGGCGTCACCGCGTGCAACACCTTCACCAAAATGTATCTCTGCTCGCTCGGCCAGTACGACTACGACGCTGCGCCCGCCATTCCGCCGGAGATTGTTCTCTTTCCCAAATGGTTCTACTTCAATATCTACGAGATCTCGGCGTGGTCCCGCTCCATCCTCATTCCGCTGGCCATCATCTACGCCAAAAAGCCGTACAAGAAGATTCCCCCGGAGCAGGGCATCGACGAGCTGTTCGTCGGCGGTCGCGCCAACTCCATTCTTCGGCTGCGCGTCGATCGCAAACATCTCTTCTCCTGGCACAACTTCTTTCTGGCTCTTGACCGCATCACGCACTTGTTCGAGGCGGTTCACATTCGCCCGCTGCGCCACCTGGCGCTCAAACGCGCGGAAAAGTGGATGCTCGAACGCCTCGAAATGACCGACGGCCTCGGCGCCATCTATCCCGCCATGCTCAACGCCATCATCGCGCTGCGCTGCCTGGGATACTCCGAGGACGATCCGCAAGTCATCCGCGCCCGCGACGAATTTGAAAAGCTCGGTATCGAGCAGCCGCCCACGCCTGAAATGCCCGAGCCAACCTTCCGCATGACGCCCTGCATGAGCCCGGTGTGGGACACGGCGCAGGCGGTCTTTGCGCTGGGCGAGGCTGGCGTTCCGCGCAACGATCCGCGCATGATCAAGGCCGTGGACTGGATGCTTTCCAAAGAGGTCCGCCACAAGGGCGATTGGGCCGTCAAAGTCCGCAACACCGAACCCGGCGGCTGGTACTTCGAGTTCAACAATGAGTTTTACCCGGATACCGATGATACTGCGCAAGTTCTGCTTGCGTTGAGCAAGGTTGACAATCCCCGTGAGCGCTATCAATTCTCGGTAGCCGAGCGCGCCATCCGCTGGGAGTTCGCCATGCAGTGCAAAAACGGCGGCTGGGGCAGCTTCGACAAAGACAACACCAAGATGATCTTCCAGTACATCCCCTTCGCGGATCACAACGCCATGCTCGATCCGCCCAGCGTGGATATTACCGGCCGCATGTTGGAGATGCTTGCCGCCTACGGTTACACGCGCGACGACAAGCGGGTGCAGCGGGCCATCAAGTTCATCTTCAAGGAGCAGGAACCCGACGGAAGCTGGTTCGGCCGCTGGGGCGTCAATTACATCTATGGCACGTTCCTGGTGCTGCGCGGTCTCGATGCCATCGGCATCGACCATCTCGAGCCGCAAGTCCAGCAGGCCGCGGAGTGGATTCGCATGGTGCAGAATCCCGACGGCGGATGGGGCGAAACCTGCGGCAGCTACGAAGATCCCAACACGCGCGGCGTCGGTCCCAGCACGCCATCGCAAACAGCCTGGGCGCTGCTCGCCCTGTTCGCCGCTGGCGACGACCGCTCCGACTCCATCGCCAAGGGTGTGCGCTGGCTGCTCGAGCGGCAACGCGCCGACGGAAGCTGGGATGAGTCGATGGGCGAAGGGCCCACGCACCAGGCCATCATCACCGGAACCGGATTCCCCAAGGTTTTTTATCTGGCCTACACCATGTACCGCCAGTATTTCCCGCTGCTCGCTTTGACGACCTACAAGCGGGCCATGCAACGTGTCGCATAAGATTGAATGAAGCCGGTAAGCGGAGGCACGGCGTGCCGCTTTGAGGCCACGACCAAAGGCCAGAGAATTGAAGCTACAGGGCCGGGCTTTAGCCCGAGAACTCAGGAAATCGGGGCCTCTGCCCCCGAGGGACAGAATTAATGGCAGTACCAATCTCCCAGATGTGGACGGTCGCCACCTATGTCATGAAGCAGCGGCTCAAAGGCAACAAGCGCTACCCGCTTGTGCTCATGCTGGAGCCGCTCTTCCGCTGCAACCTGGCCTGCGCCGGCTGCGGCAAGGTGCAATATCCGCCGCACATCCTCAAAAAGCAGCTCACGCCCCGAGGAGTGCTTTGCCGCAGCCGAGGAATGTGGCGCGCCCATGGTTTCCATCCCCGGCGGCGAGCCGCTGCTGCATCCGCAGATCGTCGAGATCGTCAACGGTCTTGTGGCGCGCAAAAAGTACGTCTACCTCTGCACCAACGCGCTCGAGCTCAAGAAGCGCCTTCCGGAGTTCACGCCCTCCAAGTACCTTACCTTCTCCGTGCATCTCGACGGCCAGCGCGAGGATCACGATTTCTCCGTCTGCCGCGAGGGCGGTTACGATCTCGCGGTCGAAGGAATCAAGGAGGCCGTCCGCCGCGGCTTCCGCGTCACCACGAATGCCACTTTCTTCGACGGCGCCGATCCCAACCGCGTGCGCGCCTTTTTCGATGAGGTAATGGCGATGGGCGTCGAGGGTGTCGTGCTCTCGCCCGGTTACAGCTACGAGATGGCGCCCGACCAGAAGCGCTTTCTGGGCCGCGCCCGCGTGCGCCGCCTCTTCCGCGCCATCCTGTCCAACCGCAAGCCCACGTGGAAGTTCAACATGTCGCCCCTGTTCCTCGAATTTCTGATGGGCGACCGCACCTACGAGTGCACGCCCTGGGGCTCGCCCGCTTACAACATCTTCGGCTGGCAGCGCCCGTGTTATCTGCTGCAGGACGGCTACGCGGAAACCTTCAAAGAACTGCTCGAAACCACAAAGTGGGAAGAGTACGGCGTCGCCTCGGGCAATCCCAAGTGCGCCAACTGCATGGTCAGTTGCGGCTACGAGCCCTCAGCGGTGATGGATGGCTTTGGCACTCTTAGCGGCTTCTGGAGCATGATTCGCGGCAGCTTCTCGCTCTATCCCGATCGGCACGCGCTCAACCTGCTCAACGAGCCCATGCCCAGCGGCCCGCCGTCCCTGGTGCAAATCACGCACCCCGACCGTGAAATGGCCAACCTGGAACTCTAGAGATCGGGTGCCCCATGTCCCTCGCTTTTGGGGACATGGGAAACCGCGCTGACTTGCTAACCCGCTGACTTGCTGACTCGCTAAGGAAACTATGACCGCCGAAGTCCAGAAATATACCATCGCCCAGGTCGAAGCTCTCGAGCTCGCTCCCGGCGCGCAGCACGAACAGCTCGAAGGCTGGGTTCCCGCGCTGGCCAGTGACGAGGACCTGCGCCAGGCCCTCGAAAGGGCCTTCGACTATCGCGGCGACGTCACGCTCACCCTCAAATCCGGCGAGCGCATCGAGGCCTACATCTTCAATCGCCAAACAGGCGCCACGCTCGCAGACTCCTTTGTGCAATTCTTTACGCCAAAGGCAGAAGAAAAACGCAAAGTCAGCTACGCAGAGATCGCCCGCATCGAATTCACCGGCAAAGACCGCGCCGCCGGCAAGCACTGGGAAGACTGGGTGAAGGCCTGGAACGAAAAGAAAGCCGCTGGCGAGAAGAACATCGGGCTGCATCCCGACACGCTGGAATAGCTCCCGTCCAATCCTGCTGCGAACAGGCTCGTCTTCACGCCGCCCCCGTACAAACGCACATGTATAATTCAGTTCGTCATGAAACTGCCCGCGATTTCAGCGTGCTGCGCGCTTTTCTGCGTAGCCTCTATTCAAGGTTTTTCAGCGCCGGCAGCGCCGGTCGTTGAGTGCTCTTCTCTCGTCGGCGTCACCGTGAACAGCGCCGCCATCGCGCTGCCCACTCGCGGCGCGCGCGTCGTCTCAGCGGAGCTCGAAAAGGCCGAAGGGGACGCGCAGCCTGTCTGCGTCGTGAAGGGCGCCATTGCTCCGGTCGATCCTGCTGCTCCCCCCATCAACTTCCAAATCAATCTTCCATCGCAGTGGAATGACAAAGCGCTCCACCTGGGCGGCGGCGGCTGGGATGGCACCCTGGTATCGGGCCGCAATCCCAATTTCTTACCGCACGATCGCGAGCCGGTTCGGCTCGGCTACGCCACATTCGGCAGCGACTCCGGCCATGCGGGCGGCACCGGCAACCCGCGCTCCGCCCCCGGCGATGCCTCATTTGCCATGAATCACGAAGCTCTGGTCAACTTCGGAGGCGCGCAGCTCAAGAAGACCCACGATGTCGCGCTGGTCATCATCGATCGCTACTACGGCCATGCTCCCCGGCGAATGTACTTTTACGGCAACTCGCAGGGAGGACACGAGGGCCTCATCGTTGCCCAGCGCTATGGGGCCGATTACGACGGCGTCGTCGCCATTCATCCCGCCTACGCCTTGACGGAGCTACAGTTGAGCGGCCTGCTGCTTTCCCAGGCGATCTACAACAAGCCAGGCGCATGGCTCAGCGCCGAAAAACTCAAGACTCTCAACCAGGCCGTCGTGGCAAAATGCGACGCCTTGGATGGACTCGAGGATGGCATCGTCTCAAATGTCCGCCTGCCGCTCCGCCTTCGACGTGCGCGCCCTACGCTGCCCCGGCGGATCCGATACCGGTTCTTCCTGCCTCTCCGACGCACAGATCGCGGCGGTCCGGGCCATCGCCCAGCCCGCCGAATTCGGCATCGAGATCGGCGGAATGCGCACCTTCCCCGGATGGCCGGTTCTTGAAGGCGCGTTCGCGCCGGGCACGCTCTTTGGGCTCGGTAATCGCGTTCCACCCGCATCTCCGCCCACATTCGACGATGCGCTTGTATTCTTGATGGCCGATCAGGCCATCCGCTTCATCTATCTGCACGATCCGGGCTATGACTCGCTCAAGTTCCGCATCGCCGATCATGCCGATGCTCTCCGCAGCGGCGCCGCGATCGTCTACGCGAACAGCCCAAACCTCGACGACTTCGCAAACACGGCGGCAAACTCCTGCTGATGCACGGCGCCATCGATATGGCAATCCCTGCCGGCAGCACCGTGGCGTACTATCGCAGCCTCCAGAGCCGTTATGGAGCCCAGTTGCCCTCGTTCGTACGCTTCTATATGGTGCCCGGTTTCGGCCACGGCGATGGGGCGTTTCGTGTCCTCTGGGATTCGCTGACCGCGCTCGATAACTGGGTCGAAAACGGCGCGCCGCCCGGCAAATCAGGTGGTCGTAGATTCATCGCAAACTGGTGCCGGCAGAGCGCGGCCTCTCTGCGAGTACCCTGGCTGGCCGCAATACAGCGGCTCAGGCGATCCCAATCTGGCCACTAGCTTCCACTGCGCGCAATAGCAGGCTACAGAGCTACGCCAAGTTGCCCGCCTCGAATTCACCGCTGAAGGTCGTGCCACAGGCAAGCATTGGAGGACTGGGTCAAAGCCTGGAACAAAACGAAAGCCGCTGGCGAAAAGAACATCACGCTGCATCCGGAGACGCTGGAGTAAAGACCTGATTCCCGCTTACGCCAGCAATCGCGTCTGCTCCCCCTGCTTCTCCACCGCCCGAACCGCCCTTTTGTCGAAAGAAACAAACGTGTCGCCGCCCAGCCAGCGGCCTTCGTAGTCAATCACGCCGTCGGCAAAGTCCGCGCCGGCCTCGAGCGTTGTCAATCCGGCATTGACCGTGGCTGAGTCGAGCACAATGTTCCTGGTCTCGAGCAGCCCGTGAATCGTTGCCGCAATCGCAGAACGCGAAACGCCATAGCGGCTGCGCAGAACCCACGCCATCTCACAGAGTGCGTGGTTGGTTATCGCCACAGCTTCCCGACTTCTCCATGGTATCGAGCGCGAGTTTGTATTGCTCCACATCGTCGCCCAGAACAAAGCGCAACAAAACA
>CAWCXX010000017.1:0-35632 GCA_963799445.1 uncultured Acidobacteriaceae bacterium
CGGAACATGTGCGCAAAGGCCAGCAGAACCATGGCATGGGCCGACCAGCGGTGAAGGTTGCGCAGAAAGAGACCGGAAGAGACGACATATTTGAGATCCTTCACGTCAACATAGGCCTGGGGAACGGACGGGTGGTAGTAAAGCATCAACAAAATGCCGGTGATGACCAGCAGCAGAAAGGTCCCGAGCGTCAGCGTTCCCAAGTACCAGGTTGCGCCCAGACCCAGCATCCGCCGGCGTACCTTCGCCGGAAACAGATGCAGGAAGACATTCTGCTGGATGGCCAGAACGCGGTGCAGAGTGCTGTCGCCGCCGCCGCTGCGGAAGATCGAGCGCCAGGCTCTCGTCCCTGCAGTTTGTCGAGAAAACTTGCAATTCTTCCAGCCATATTCAAACCCTCAGGAACTGCAGCGAAGGAATGGTGGTCGATCGGTCCACCATCAGGTTGCTGTCGTCGCTCAGCCAGGTTCTCAGCCAGGGGAGTGGCTTGGGCGCCGGCCCGGCTATCTTTTGCCCCTCACGGCTGAAACGGCTGCCGTGACATGGACAGGCGATCACTCCCTCCTCCTGCTTCCACGCCGTCATGCAGCCCAAGTGTGTGCAAACTGCGCTCAAGGAAAAATACCCTTCGGCGACGTGGACCAAATAAATTCCGGCGTTGACGTCGAGAGTGACCGAATCGAGCGGGTAGTTGTCCGCCTTGCCCTCATCGACGATCGGCGATGCCTCGAACAGAACGTTGGGGGAAAGATACTGGTAGTAGAAGGTGAGCGTTCCTGCCGCAGCGACTCCCAGGGAGCCAAGCCCCAAACTAGTGAAGAAAGCCCTGCGGCTCAGTTCTCGCTGCGCCGGCGTCATTGCCGTGTTGGCCTCACTGGTCATCTATTGCCTCACTTGGTGCCACCAACCGCTGTTCGAAACGGCGCATCGATGGCTTCGATCGAGATCAGCCCTGTCGGCTCGGAAGGAACCAGGTTGTAAGCTTCCATGGTGATGGTGCCGGCCGGGCACCGCATGGCGCACAGTCCGCAACGGATGCAGCGGGTTTCGTCCTTGATCATGACCGCGCCGTCGATCACGCCGAGTTCTTCGGCCCTGACCTCGTCCAACTCCACGTTCAACAAACTTTCGCTTTCCACCAATTGCTGCACGACTTCCGGCTCGAATGCAAATCGGCTGAGGCTGACCAACTCCAGGCAGCTCTCCGGGCAAACGTCCACACAGCCGCCACAGAGGACGCATCGGCTCGCGTCCTCTTCATTGCCCTCGAAGATGGTATTCACCCAGCAATGCAGGCAGCGCTGTGCTTCCAGTTGCGCACTCTGCTCGTCGTAGGCCAGCTCGACCTCGGTGACTCCGGTGCGCCGCTCCAATGGCAGCATGGAAATCGGCTGCCGGACCAGATCCAGCAAGTCGAGCGGCATGCTCTGGCGATGAAGCATTTCCACTTCAATAACTGGGTCCGGATGCCTTGCGCCGCGAAGAAATTCGTCGATACCTACCGCCGCGCGCTTTCCGTCGGCCACGCTGTTGATGATCAGGCGAGGGCCAAAGACACAATCGCCTCCGGCAAAGACTCCCTTCGCGGAGGTCATCAGCGTGCGCGGATCGACCGCGATCAGCCCGCGCGCCGACAACTCCACTCCGTCTTCGGGCCGGAGGAAATCGAGGTTGGGCGCCTGTCCGATGGCCATGATGACGGTGTCGCAGCCGATCTCGAATTCACTGTTCTCATGGAAAACCGGATTGAAGCGGCCGCTGGGATCGAAGACCCACTTGGTCTTCATCACCTCAAGTCCGGTCACGCGCCCGCCTTCGCCCAGGATGCGTTTTGGCCCCAGCGCCGGGTGGAGCAGGATGCCTTCCTCCTCCGCATCGACAATCTCTTCGATCGCCGCCGGCATCTCGGCGCGGCTTTCCAGGCACACTAGGTGCACCTCCTGCGCGCCCAGGCGCAGAGCCGAGAGAGAGACATCCACCATCTCCTTGGCGGCCACCGCGTCAGCGGATTCCCGGGAGGGCTCCTGCTGCTCTACGCCGGGCGCGTGCTGGCGCAAAACTTCGCGGGCGGCAGAGCGTGCGACGTCCATCGCCACATTGCCGCCGCCGATGACAATCACTTTTCGGCCAATAGTGAACTGGTAACCAAGATTCACATTGAGCAGGAAGTCGATGCCTTTGTGCACGCCATCGAGATCCACCCCAGGAATGGAAAGATCGCGGCTGCGATGCGCTCCCACGGCAAGAAGAACTGCATCGAAGCCCTGACTGCGAAGGTCCGATATTGAAAAGTCGCGGCCCGCAGCCTGATTGAGCTTGAGCGTAATATCTCCAACTGCAAGAATCTCGCGTACCTGCGCCTCGATGACCGAGCGTGGCAACCTGTACTCGGGTACGCCCAGGTACAACATGCCGCCCGCCACCGGCGCGGCTTCAAAGACCGTGACAGTGTAGCCCATCAGCGCCAGATCGTGAGCGGCCGATAGACCAACCGGCCCTCCACCCACGACGGCAATCCGGTAGGGAAGCTTCTTCTGGCTCCGGCCGGCATTCACATCGTGCGGACGCTTCGACTCCGGACCATACCGCTCGGTGAGGAATCGCTTCAGCGCACGGATCGAAATAGGCCGGTCGATGTCGCCGCGACGGCAAGTAGTCTCACAGGGATGCGCGCAGACTCGCCCGCAGATACTCGCCAGCGGATTGGGTTCGCGGGCGTAGCGATACGCTTCTTCGTATTTGCCCTCGGCAATCAACGCCACATAGCGCCCTGCGTTGGTGTGGGCAGGGCAGGCCATCATGCACGGGAAGTTACTGTTCAGCCATGCCGCATCGACACGTTTGTCTTCGTAGCGCTTCAGCACGATGGCCTCCGCAGGCCCCGGGAAAGGACCTGTTCCCGAAAGGATGATTGCCTTACTTAGAAAGGGTGAAGTCAGCCTTGGTGTCTCCGGCAACGCTTACCTGGCTTGAATGAGGCTTTGTTCCCTCATTCCACGCCGTCACGGTGTAGGCGCCGTCGGGAACGTTTTCGATCGTGAATTCGCCCGTTTTGTCCGTCTTGGCAAAATAGGGCGTCGGGGAAACCACGATGTAGCCGGCCATATCCGGGTGCACGTTGCAGAAAAGCGGCACCACGCCGGGATTGTCGAACTTGAAGCTGCGCTTTTGGCCCTGCGGCCAAGTCCCCAGATTATGACCTAGTTTCTTGTCTCCGCCGACGGAAGGCCAAAATACGTTGTGGGAGACGCTGTCACTGTTCTGAAAGTCGACCGTCGTTCCCACCTGAACGACGATGATGTGGGGAACGAACATCAGCCCTTTCTGATCCATCAGCTGGTGCTGCGCAGGCGCGGGAAAGGTCTTGCCGGCTATGGCGTCAACGTAAACTACCGACTCACCCTTGGCTCCCGAAACCTTGCCGTGAATGGTGCCCGCATGCACGGACACCGCAATTGCAAACACCAACGCTCCCGCTAAGGCGGCGTATTTCATAATTCCTCCTGGATCCAAATTGCGCAAATTTGCCATGCACGCCCGCGCAGGGATATCGCCGCTGCGGACTGTACCCCCGGCAGGTCATATGCAAAACACATGGGCAATCCTGTTGTTTGAACCGACCTCAAATGCGATAACCGGCCGAAGCGTTGAGGCCCCGTCCGTGCTAGGGTTGCTGATAATGCGGAGATATTTCAGGTTCTCCAGCATCGGGGAAGTTGGGGATGCATGAAGCATCCCGGCTATTTCCGAATACCCGCCGAGTTTACCTCATGCGCCGAAGCATGAACAACCATCTTATGGATGGCTGTTCGTGCTATGAAAGCATAAAAACAAATCAATAATGCGCCTGTATGTGATGCAGGTCACAATTTCAGCTGCCCGAAATCGACATAACGTGCTGTACTCCTTTCTACGCCCGGCGCTTCGTTTGGCAAACAATTCCCGGGGCGGGCAAGGAACATTCGTCAATTCTTCTCGATGGCGCAATATATGCGAAATATGTACTGATATGTCTTTACAAATGATGTTGCCATCAACAGTGGCGGTTGGTTTCTCTGGATAGTTCTGTTTCTGAAGGTATAGGTTGTGATACAGGGCAACCTCAACGTGCATTCCACTCAACGCCGATTCGTGAGCCGGATGATGATGCCGCCGGAGAGCCGCAGATGATCCTCCCGATTGGTCGCCCTAGTTGGCGGAAGTGTTCGCACAGAGCCGCGTACCCTCCTTGCACGCTCCATGAATTTGCGCAGCCTCCAAGCCATCTTGACTCATCCTCACTTTGCCGACGGGCCTGGAACCGCGCTGAAACTGATGTCATCCAGCGCGAAATCATTCCAAGACGTATCTGTGTTCAGGTCGTAAAGAACCAGATCCGCGCTCTGGCTGGTGCCCGAATTCCAGGTGAACTGGTAGTTTTGCCACGGTCCGCCGTTCAGGACTTCTCTCCGGGAAGGTACTGTTTCCAATGACCTTGCCATTGATCTTCAGCGACAAACGACGCAAGGAGGAACTGTCGTGACAACTTCTGCTCCCCAATAGGAAAAGGTGTAGTCCGTAGAAGGGGTGACGGATACAGTCTCCTTCCAAATGGGCCATGAGGCGGAATTGGCCCCATTTACGATCATCATCATCCCGGTTCCTGTCGTGTGGTCGCCGCAGTTACACCAATCCCTAAAGGCTCCGGGCGTTCGGCCGAATCGTCAAGACCATCCACATCCTGCGCTACATCCAGGATGAAAAACTCCGGCGTACAGTCCCGTTGCAGCTCAACCGTGGGTGAGGGCCGTCACAATCTTGCGCGCTGTAGGTTGATAGAATCACTGTCTGCAATGCGGCGGGCTGGCGGCTGCCACTGAGGGTGGGGAGTGCCGGTTCGCATGTTTCCTTCGAATGGTTCGGCCCGGTGCCCGCCAATGGAAAAACGCACGGTGCTCAATAATGTTCGGCCGGGGTGGAGCACAGGAATCAGCATCAAACTGATGGTTCTGGTGACTGCCGTCACGGTAGGGGTCATGGGCACCGCCACGGCCTTTGTCGTCCAGCGCGAGGGACGATACCTCATGGAAGAGGTGATGCGCGGGGCGGCTCTCTTCAGCGATGCGATCCAGAGCAGCATCTATCACTTCATGCTGGAAGACCGGCGGGGTGAGGCATATCGGATCATGAACACCGTCGGGCAGCAGAAAAGCGTGGAAACGGTCCGCATCTTCAACCAAGCGGGCACCGTCACCTTCTCCACGCAAGGGCGTGAGATCGGCACGGCGGTCGATAAAAGGGCCGAGTCTTGTTACGCCTGCCACGCGGCGGGACAGCCGATCGTGCGATTGGCGACCAGGTCCCGTAGCCGCATTTACTCTCTCAACGGTCATCGTGTCCTCGGCATGGTCACCCCGATTTACAACGAGCCCTCTTGCTCCACAGCATCCTGCCATGCGCATCCTGCCAGCCAGTCCGTTCTCGGCGTATTGGACGTGTCCATGTCCCTGGTCGAAATTGATCGTGGCGTGGCGCGGTTGCAGCGAGCCACCATCGTTTTGTCTGGGCTCGCCGTAGTGGCACTCGCTTTCGTGGTCAATCTCGTGGTGCGGCGGCTCGTGGTACGTCCGGTCACGGAGCTGGTTGATGTTACTCACAAGATTGCTGCGGGCGATTTCACCCATACGGTCCATGTTGATTCCACTGGCGAGCTCGGCATCCTGGCCCAGTCATTCAACACCATGACGGAGTCGCTCCGCGCGGCACAGGACAACCTTCGGACTCTCATGGAGAGCCTCGAGCAGCAGGTGGAGGACCGCACGGCAGCTTTGCGCGATGCCCAACAGCAGCTTATCCATTCGGAAAAGATGGCCTCGCTGGGCAAGCTCGCCGCCTCTATCGCTCACGAGATTAATAACCCGCTGGCTGGCATTCTGACTACGGCCAAGTTGCTCATCCGGGACATGAAGGAAGGTCCGCCGGATGAAGCCACCCAGGCGTCATTTCGGACCCTGCTCCCCTTGGTGGAGCGCGAAACACAGCGCTGTACCGTGATCGTGCGTAACCTGCTCGATTTTTCCCGCCAGCGCAATCTCAAGCTGGCGGCAACGGATCTCAACGCGGTGCTGGAAGATGCCTTGTCATTGTTGAACCATCACATCAGCCTGCAGAACATCACTGTCGAGAACTGTCTGGTGTGCTTGCCTCCGGTCGAGGGCGATTTCGACCAGCTTCGCCAGGCATTTCTGAACGTTTTGATGAACGCCTCCGAAGCCATGGCCAATGGTGGGACACTCAGGGTGGCCTCGCGGGTGCTGGCCGATGGAACGGTGGAAATCGAGTGCTCCGATACCGGCGTTGGCATACCCAGCGAGCACCTTGCCAAGCTTGTGGAGCCTTTCTTTACTACCAAAGAGAAGGGTACAGGCCTGGGACTTTCGGTCGTCTACGGAGTCGTAGAGCGGCACCATGGCAAGCTGCTGTTCCGCAGCGAAGTCAATAAGGGAACAACGGTCACGATGCGCTTCCCGAGCTTATCTGCACCAGCGCAGACGGAACCTACGGAAGTCGATGAAACGCACAGTTGGGCTCTTCTCGCCCGTCTTGCGGTTCTCGCTCACGCTGGTATTCTCCATCAACAGATGGAAGACGTGGCGATTGTTCTGAATCAGGCTCGTGCTGGGAAAGCTGGCCGTCAGTTGCTTTACCACTTCGTCAACCTGATCGTCCTCCAGCCAAGCGTTTATGACCTTCAACTGTTGACGCAGCACTGGCAGCAACACCACTTCGGTAAAGCTTTCGCGCCCGGTATCGCTTGGGTGCTGTTTACTGTCGAGGTCTTTAATCGTCCAGTCAAGACCGTACAACTGATCGAGCAGTGGCTTCTCGACGTGATTCCGTTCATCGAGCCTTAAAGCCTTGGCGAGTTCGTCTTTCATGGCCATCTGTCTATTCTCCAGCCTTCAGGAACAACAGCCTTTCGCGCTCTTCGTCTGACTTGAACTTGAATCCCCATCTCGTCTCCATGAATTGCAGGAGTTGAATGCCCCGGTCACGAATCTGATCCGGCCCCCACGACGTATTCTGAGAGACCTCTATCTCCGAGTGTGAGCCGTCGTAATAGCCGTGCCGAAGCTTCTGCCCTGCTGTGCCGAATTTGGGGTTCTTTTTAGCCTCGAAGCTATCGTTCTGAAGTGCCGAATTGATGGCTGTCGAAAGCAGGAGGAGATTCCCCAAGCTGGCGCTGTACGCTGCCCGTTCCTTCTTCTTTAAGCCTTTGAAGGCTTTTGTCCACTCTGCTGTCTCTGTCTGAGGATAAATATGCTCAATCGAAATCTTGTCACTCTCCGATTTAAGGAGATCGTTCCAGTCAACCTTCTTCTGTACCGCGGCAGTCAAGAGGCTCGATTCGTACTCATAAAGGAAGTAGCGAATCCCCGACCACCCGTAATAGCCGCTCCCATTCTGGAACTTCTTGTAGAGAAGGTTATAGAAATCGTCAACCCTGAAGGACCCATCTTCGTTAAACACGTACGTGAGATTCTTCTCTAATCTTTCGGAGATTGAATCAAAGTCCTTCTCGCCGCTATCAATAGCTCTGGCCGCGTTGTAGAACTCGCTGCTGCGGTAGTTAGCCCGTGCTGCACTTAGGCGGAATGCAATGAAGATGAATCGTTCGATCTGCTTAAAAAGGCGGACACGGTTCGCTGGGGTCTCATTCTTCTTCAGAATAGCCATTATCAACGGCCTGAAGTAAACGATCCCGACGCGATTGATTCGGTCTATTGAGTCTTTCTCTTTGGGTGAGAGCCCCTGAGCAGTGTAGGGATTGAAGGTGTTGAACCAATGAACTGCGGACTCTTTCAAGCTGAGAACGAAATCCCGAATCTCCTTTGGCTGGAGTTGTGCCATAGTCGATGGAACAGGCTCTTCTGCCTCGTTGCCATTGCCCTCATCCGGCTCGTCAAGGTCTGATTCCGACCTCTGTTCTTCGGAGATTACCAACTGCACGTCGCGCTCAACCTTCTTATGCACCTTTTGTGGCGCGAACTGCTCGTTCAGGAGGAAGTGAATGTAATCGCGCCCGGTTTGCCGCGAATACTTGAAATACATCGTCCAGTGAGCCCGAAGAAAGTCGTCGTCATTCAGAGGCTTTGTCTTGTTCCGCCCGAGTTGGTAGTAGACTTCCTTCCATGCATCGTTAATGGTTTCGCGCAGGTTGCGGCGTTCCGCTGCGTCCAGTTCTTCGTCGCTGTAAAGCGTGGTGAGGTAGATGAGGCGATTTTTGAGCAGTTCTAAATCCGACAGCTTCTTGCCGCGATTGTTCATCGTCTCAAAGGCGACAAAGACATCGAACTCATCCTTAATGATGTATTCGTTGAAGAGAAATCTCTTGGTCAGCTTGGCGTAAACTTCGTGGAGCCCCCGTTTGCCTTCTTGGCTGTAAAGTTCCTCAAGTTGTTGGGGAAAATAGTCCTTGGCATTGCTGAGATTGAGGGTATAAAAGGTCTCATGGATTGAGCCCTGACCGGGTTCACCCAAAATACGATAACGTAGATATTCGTAGCTCGGATTGTCTACCGTATAGCCGAATTTATATGTACGGAATTGGTCGCCCGTTGGTTTGTTCATGAACAGGTATTTGCTTTGAACGGCACTAACGCTCAGGGTGTCCGAGATGTAGATGGAATCGTCAGATTGCCTCTTGTTTTCTGGCAATGTCTTGAACAAATCAACGAATGCCTGTAGGAAGATAATGAAGGTCGTCAGACGCTGCTGACCATCGACAATGTGATAAAGCTTGTAGGAATAATCTTCTATGAGCCAGAACTCCTTGTCACTTTCTTTGATCTCCCTAGGAGGAGTCTCCTTGAGTGTCAGAACGCCCGTATAGTGCGCCCGGTCTTCAGGGAGATTGATTAGGTCTTCCCAAAAGTCCTTCAATTGCTCTCGCTGCCAAGCGTAGCCGCGCTGGTAGTCGGGAATCCGGAAGATTTTCTCCTTAAAGAGGCTGTCGAGCGATTTCGGCTCTTCCATGGGCGTATCCTTCCATTCTCAGTGGGCTGGTTCCATCTCTAGCAATGGCGTGACGCGCTTCTTCCCGGCGAGTAAATCCTGCATCAGGCCATCCCTTTGTACCTTCAACTTCAAGAGTCCAGCAACCATGCTCCTTAACAGTGCAGATTGTTTATTGAGGATGTCAAAAATTACCTGCTGCTCGTCAACGGGGGGACGGCGAATTAGAAATCTGCGGAAATGCTCCAAATGAATATGCGACAAACCAGTGCCAGCCGACTGAGAACCAAGTTGGCGTAGAAAGTCGCGTCCTTCGAAAAAAGCCCAAATAAGCTGTGGAAGGCACATTTCATCTCGTGGTCGCAACATTGCGACGGAGACGAAGATGCTGAAGTCTGGCGCATCGACGGGGACTATTCTAGCAACTCCCAACGTCCCATCTTTAGTTACCAGCACATCTCCTGGTCTTGGATCAGCGCGCTTCGTAAACTCTCGGTGATCTTTCTCTGAAACAAAGCGTGTGCTAGAAAAATCGATCCCAGCGATCCGGGTCAAGTCAGTAATTACAATGAACGGAACTCCGGATTGCTCGTATGTCGGTGTATGATGCACTCCATCAACAATTTTCGAAGTCAACTGTTCAAGAAGTTTCGTATCCCACTCCACTGGAATTCTGCCTAGCGGGGAGTCCTTGAATTTGTGCGTAGATTCCGAGCGGATGTTGCCGTGCTCGTCGATGCCACGCGTAAGCAGGTTTTGCATCAGGCCGATCTTGATGCGCTCGTGCTTGGCAATTAAAGCTTCCGTCTGTTCAATCGCACGGTCAATCGTAGAGATTATCTCTGCAATCTTGGCTTGCTCGTCTTCGGATTCGGGAAAAAGTGCGACAAATCGCCCCAATTCCTTTCTGGTGATGTGCTGCATTGTGGAGCCATGCGATGCTGCGGTCAGGACGGGAAGATGGAACTCAATGAAGGCTTTAAGAAATCGTCGATTAACGCCGTCAAGCTCAATAACCTTGAATAGGTGCTGATTCAATGCGGCACGGCCATGCTGCCATATTCGCAAAAAGAGCGAGGCACTCCACGAAAATATTAAATCGCCATCCTCGATGATTCTCGATGAAGGGAGTCTCCCTGCAAAGTAGTCCGTCTGTGCTTCGGGATTCTTAAGCTGCTCAATGCGGATAATCGGGAGGCCTTCTTGTCCCCAATCGTCAGGCTTAAATGCGAATCCGTTGACGTAGTTGGCAAGTTCTGTAAGCCGCTTAGGGTTCCATTCAAAGACTTCGCTCATGCCAAGTACCCCAATCCCGTCAGAAAATCACTCAGCGTGTTGAGGGTGTCGGCTCTGCTCGATTCCAGCGTGCGGCTGGAGACGGCATACTTGTCCCAGAGATTCTCGACCGCCTGTACCAGCCGCCGTTTCTCGGCATTGAGGTAGCGATTCAGTTCCGCGTTGGCGAGGTCGTAGAGTTTTTTCAGGATGAGCGTCTTGGCTTCATCCTCGGTAAGCTGGCCGCCAATGGAGGCAAGCAGCGCATCCGTGGCGGCAAGTCTTCGCCTGAAGGACGGCCTTGTCCTTCTCTAGCGCAGTCGATCTTCTTCTTGTCTTCCTTCTTCGTCGCATCGAGCTTGGTAATCTGGGCATCGGCCTGAGTAAGTAATCGCTGGTTGTTAGCTTTGAATTCTTCCCCGCCGACGCGCTTGAGTTGGAGTTTGAGTTCGAGTTCACTGGTCAAGGTGCGAAGTTGGGTCTTGCTCTCCTTGATGTGCTTCTCAATCTCCGTAATGGCCTTGAGTTGCGCCTTCAGTTCTTCACGCTCTTTGCTAGCCGATGTGCCCGTGCTGCTCTCCAGATCGTCGATCAGTTCCTTGAGAGCCTTCTTCATGACGGCGGCGGTGACGGTCTCATCCTCGTCCGGTTCATAGGCTGCGACCTCTTGCGCTGTTTCTACGGCCTCGGCCAGTTCGCTCTGCGCTTCGGCGATCGCGGCTTCAAGCGCCTCGATGGCATCGGCCTCAGTCTGAAAGAAGGCGGCGATGAGGTACGAGTCGGGAATCAGCGTGTGATGCCAGCCGGTGGAGATAATGGTCTTGAGGTCGTAGCGAATCTGCTGCCACCAGTTGACGAAGACCCCGGCGCTTTGGAACTCGTCGAGCACTCCAAGGGGAATGAGCTTGCCCTTAAGTGTGGTGAGCAGTTCGTGGCGAACCTCCGGCATCTTCTTGCCGTCGCGGAGTTGGGCGAAGTCGTCTTGGGCCACGCTCCACCAGTTGGCAAGCACTTCGCCGTGGGCTGCAATCGTGCTTAAGAGGGCTGGATCGGCCTCCAGCATGGTCTTGATTGCGGACTTGGCGGCGACGGCCGGAGCGAAGGCTAGATAGCCGGGACGCTCGGGCTGGAAAAGACTGTCGGACTGGACGCCGAACTTGGCAAAGTCGGCTTGACGGGCCTGCAACCTCGGCCTCCGGCACTCCGCCGATGAGATGGGCCTGCACGTCCTCCGGCTCGGGGTCGGGCGTGTTGTCCACATAGCGGCGGATATTGAGGTTGTAGTCGTGCTTGTCCACGATTTCGGATTTGGCCACGAGGCGGCTGTACTTGGGCAGTTCACGCTTGTGGGTGAAGACGAAGTCGATCTTCTCAATGTCCTCGGGACGGAGCTTGTTCTGGTTCTTGCCTTCGGCAAATTCGCGGTCGGCATTGATGAAGAGCACCTTGTCCGCGCAGTTCATCGGGTTTGTTCTTGTTCATGACCAGAACGCAAGCCGGGATGCCGGTGCCGTAGAAGAGGCCGGGCGGCAGGCTGATGATGGCTTCGATCACGTCGTCATTGATGAAGATTTCGCGGATGAGCTTTTCCTTGCCGCCCCGGAAGAGCACGCCGTGCGGCATGATGGTGGCCATGTGACCGTCGGGCTTGAGGCTGGCCAGCATGTGCTGGACGAACATGAGGTCGGCCTTCTTGCCGGTCTCCGGGCACCATTCACGGAAGCGGGCGGTGAACTTCATATTGGCGCGGCTGTAGTTCTGTGAGAACGGCGGATTGGCAAGAACGCGGTCGAATCTGCGAATCTGGCCGTGGTCCAGAATCTGGGGTCCTCCAGCGTATCCCCGTTCTCGATGGTGAAGCGGGTGATGTTGTGCAGGATCATGTTCATCGATGCAGATGGACCAGACGGTGCCGTTCGAGTCCTGCCCGTAGAGGGCGAGATCGTTGGGGTCCTCCCCCTGTTCCTCAACATATTGATGGCTCTGGATCAGGAAGCCGCCGGAGCCGACGGTGGGGTCGTAGATTCGTGTGCCCGGCTTGCGGCTTCACGAGCTGCACCAGCAGACGGACAACTTCGCCGGGGGTGTAGAATTCGCCGCCCTTCTTTCCCGCGCTGTCGGCAAAATACTTGATGAGGTATTCGTAGGCTGCCCCGAGGAGATCGGGGAACTCGAAATTATCGTTCACGAGCACGAACTGGGGCTGATTGAAGTGGTCGAGGAGGTCTTTCCACTTCTGGTCGGGGATTTTGGTCTTCCCTTTGACGGCATTGAAATTGATGTTGTTCTTCAGAACGCCGGTGAGAGCGTCGTTCTCGTCTTCTACGGCGGCAATGGCCTTGTTGAGCATGTTGCCGATGTCGTGTCTTCAGGTCCTTGAGGGCTGGAACCTCGATCGCCGTTTTCATCCTTCCACGGCTCATGCCAACGGGCGCGGACGGGGACGAAAAACGTCTCGCCGTAGGAGGTCTTGTCTTCCAGCAACTCGCTCAAGAGCGCGGGGTCGGTGATGTGGGCGAACTCCTTTTCCGTAGGTGTTCGCGCTTCAGGTCGAATTCGTCCGAAAGGCGTTTCAGGAAGAGCATCCCGAAGATAAATTCCTTGAATTCAGAAGCATCCATCTTGCCGCGCAAGATGTCAGCGGCTTTAAAAAGGAAGTTTTCGAGCTGGGAGAGAGTGATCTTTTCGCGGTTCATATTGGAGTGTACCCATGATAATCCTCACAGGCCGCTAGCCGTCGATTTTCTATCGGAACTGAAAGCATTGTTGCAATGCGAGAGCCTTCTAACGGTTGATGCGGAGTTCGCCGGGAATCACTGTGACTTTTTGTTCAGAGTTCGCTGGCTTCGCTTCTTCTTACCCCTCGTCTCTTTCGTGCGTCCATCCACGCCGCCCTTGTCCCATAGGGTGCTCCGGCACTTCTTCGAGGCGCAGAGTTTCGGGTGTGGCACTTGCGGAAGCCATACGAATCCGCAAACATCGCAAAACGCCACGCGCTGCATTCTCCAGCCCATGTCTGGATTATACATTCTGCCCACCGCGCATAATGCTCTTGATTTCCGGTCGGCACCCGTCTATAATATGTCCTGTAGGCATTATGTAAACGGGTCATAGTAGAGGCTGACACAACGACGCGAAGCTGGAGGGCGAATCCGATGAGTCAAGCCCAGCAGGAGATGGACGAGGCTGTCGCGGATTGGCTGGAATCCTACAAAGGCCACGAACGCTACTTGACCGCAACGGAGAACCTCTTCGAAGTCTTCGCTAGGTCATGGCAAGGTTCCAGCCGCTATGTCACTGAGGGGTTCACGGACTTCCGCAAGGCTCTGCTAAAAGAGCATGGTTTCAAGCGCATTGAGGTCGTCGCGGTCTTTCCGCAAAAGAGGCCGGATGGCGAGTGAGGCAATCCATCACGAAAGCGTGCATTTCAGAACCTGAAGCGTCAGGAGGTACCTGTGACGAAACGATGTGCGATATACGCGAGAGTTTCGACCCCCGAACAGCAAATCGACAACCAGTTGTATGACCTCCGTCTGTTCGCAGAACAACGTGGATATGAGGTCGCTTGCGAGTACACAGATGTAGGCGTCTCCGGGAGTAAGGCTCGTCGCCCCGGCCTCGACGCGATGCTGAAGGATGCGCGGCGGCGAAAGTTTCAAGTGGTCATTGTCGCCGCTTTCGATAGGGTCGCGAGGAGTACGAAGCACTTCCTTTCCGTGGTTGATGAACTCACAGACCTCGGCGTCGAGTTCGTGTCGAGGCGGGAGAACGTCGCAACAGACGGCGCGATGGGTCGGTTGTTCCTCACCATCATCAGCAGCATCGCGGAACTCGAATCTGACCTCATTCGTGAGCGCATCAGGGCAGGAATGCGGAGACGCAAGATGGACGGCTTTCCATTGGGTAGAAGGCCGCTGGACATCGACCATGATGTTGTTGTTGCCGACCGGCTCGGCGGACTGAGCCTTACTGCGACAGCAAAACGACATGGTATTTCAAGAGCAACTGTCGTAAGGTTCGTCCGAGAAGCGAGGCAACGCGGATTGAACCAATACGACGCAAACCAGCAAATGGTGGAGTGTGCCGCTTGAACGAGACTCAATTGCAGAATGTCGTTTTCAGATTTCGCCGCCCGACCGGCTCAAGCCAGCAGGAGCCGAGCGGGGCGATGGCTGAAGCCCTCCGGCGTCTCGGTGAGGCCGAAGAGATGAAACCGCTCGTCGCGGAAGCCCGGAAGAGTGGCGGGAAAGTTGCCATCGAGGTCTTTCAGAGCCGCGACGGCCAACCGATTTTAATTCACTTCAAAGGAGAGAGAGTATGAAGAGTTTCGACAACAACGGAAGGCTCGTTGCTGAGATCAATCGCTTCCGCACGGTGGACGGCAAATCCATCACGACCAATACGCAGTACAACTCCCACAACGGACGCCCGGTGAATCAGAACATCACGGTTGTTGAGCCGACCGGCAAGGTGACGACGACGAACGTCATCAATGGAAAATTGCTGCCTTAACGCACCGCTGCCTCGTTCCGTCAGACATAGCCCTCGGAGGTTCCTCCGGGGGCTTCCTTTTTGGATTCAATTTCACTCGGGAAGGCCGTTGCGGGATTGGTTTTCAAGGTTTCAGCCACGCCCACAAATTCATTGGGCTTTTTGCCATCAAAATCGAGATTTTTACAGTGGAGAAAACGATTAGTCAATGAGCCGCTTCCTTGACCGGGGCTGCTGTCGGACGATTCTATCGCTCTCACGGGCGCGTCCGGTTCTTTGGCTCTGGAACCAATGCAGAAAAAGATCGCAACAGCGGCAACAGGCGGTATACTGTCGTCGCCAAGGATAGCAAAATGGAAATCCCGGTTTATCTTTGTCGATGCGACTCGGGAGGAAGGGACGGGATGGTGCGGTCTTTCTGGTTTTCGCTATTGCTCGGTGTTGGCTTGGTGCTCGGCAGTGCTCCGTTGCAGGCCGCGACGGTGCGCCTGCCCAAGGTGGGCGATCCCGCATTCTCGGTTGATGTTCCGGCCGGGTGGACCTATGACTACGATCCATTCGGCAATCTCAATTTTGTGCAGAGCGATGGCTCGTGCTACCTCGAATTAAGCATGATCGTCACCTCAGATGCGGGGACGACGCCCCTCAGCGACTTCGCCACTGGTATTTTTAAGGTTTCCGGCGCTCAATCGTATGCCAAGAGCGAGCCGAGCATGCTGGCGGGACATGCGGGTGAGGCGTTCTACGGGAATGTCACCGACAACAGCAATCTCTTGCACATGAAAGTTGTTATCGCGAAGCTCGACAATTCGCACATCGCCGTGCTCTGTACCCTTGTCCCGGATGGCGCTACGCCGGAACAGGTTGCCGCGCTGAATGCACTGATTGGCCTAGTCCAGCTCTCCGATCCGCATTAGGATGGAACGGCTTCCATTGAGACAGGGGCGGCCTTCTCCGGTGCAGCTTTCTTCGGCTTAAAGCCCCTGCGCTTTCAATTGCAAATGAATCCAGTTAAGCGCGGTTGCACAAACTCCCCAAAGCAGAAAGACCGCGAGACCCTTCACTTCATCGTTCCGCTCTTTTAGCTTGTCCTTCATGTCATCAAAATCCCGGAGCGACTTCTCTATCCCCGCCTTTGTGTCCGATTCCTTCATACCCTCCGCCCGTTTCGCAAGCCGGGGCAGGATTTTCGTTAACGCCTTGACCAGCAGTTTTGAATCATTGCGTCTCACAGGATCGATCCGAATCGTTGACATCTCCCCGTTTCCCCATTTGGATACCCAGAGGACCGGCGAGTAGATTCTCAATTTCTAGTGAGTCCATGACTTCCTCTCACTTCGCAGCTTTCCTCACTGCCGCCCACCGCTTGCGTTGTGCGGCTGAAATCTTCTTACGAGCCGCTGGGCTCGGCTTCCGCCGCTTTGCAACCTTCTTAGCTGGTGCGGGTGCTTCTTTAGCTGCTTCAGTCATGCCAGCCAGCAAGGCATGGGCTTGCTGGAGCCGAGCAATCTCGGCGTCGATTTCTGCAATCATGGTGTCGATGTTCATGGTACTATTCTCCCGTCCTTAAGATAGCACCGGGGCTTCTCGCAGTCAGCGTCTTCACACTCCAAAGCTGGCGGAGCCGAGGGGAAACTTCCAGCCCACCGTTCACCAAGGTCGGCAGCATGGTGATGTATCCCATGAAGGGGTTGGAGCAATTCATGGAACAGCAAACCGTTGAGAGACGCTAAGAATGTCGCTGGACTGAAGGCAGTGAGGGAAGCAAACCTTGCGTTGTGGAACGGTGAGGCTGCGTCAATCTTATAACGGGTAACCGCTGTTCCTCAGACTGGGCAACTCGCCTAATAGGCTCTTACATGCATCCACCGCATTGCTGACCGTTGCGCGAACAGCCGCTTCACAAATTCTTTTGTCATCGTTGTTTGACGCATTGACGAACCCTCTAACGGCAAAATCGACGTGCCTAAGGGTAAATCCAAGGTTAATCGCTGGTTCAGTAGAGCTAGGAGCGTGCTGGCTGAACGTCAAGGCGACCTCAGTCCAATTGTCTGGGTAAATCGGGGATTGTTGCTTGGTTCCGAAAGTGCCTTCCACGATGGATTGTTGAATGGCACTCAGGTCAGCCTGAACCTTAAGCAAGCAGTCAGCCGCAATGTGATAGTTCCGCCGAGTGAGGAGGCTCTGTTCCTGCTTGACCAGATTTATCTGCTCAACACTCGCCCTTGCTAACGTGTGAGTGTCCCGTGCATAGAAATAGAGAACAACCAGTGTTACAAGCGTGAGCCCCACGAGCGCAATGGCCGCGAACGCTTGCACCCAAGCTGGGTCATGAATTCCTGTTGTCCAAAACCACACAATCGAGTGCATGTGCGACCTCAGGTTCTGAGCGTTGGTCTTAAAAGTCCCGCCCCTTGGTTGTCGCTCCAAGGGGTTGTCGGGAGCATCAAATTCAGTTGATGCGGCTGTTATTGCGCCAGTTGGCAATTATCTTCTGTGCCGTCTCGACAATTTGTTCTAGGTACAGAACGATTGCCAACAGGGTTAGCAGTGGGGTCATACAGACCTCGTAAGGTGAGATGTCCCTTTCGGGTGGTTCAACGCGCTCCCTGCTAAACAGCGGAGGGTGAAAACACTCTACCACTTTCGGGGGGCACCGCGATTCAGATATACTGCCTTCACGGTTTTAACGGAGGAAGAGACAGTGGCAAAGCATGACGAATTGATTATTGAGCCGCGTGAGAACGGCCAATGGGCTGTAAGGAAACCGCACGCCGAGAGAGTAAGTGCTCTCGTTGAATCGTGCGACAAGGCTGTGGCTTATGCCACCACACACGCGCCCGAGGGCGACATCAAAATTAAAGGCTTCGATGGGAAGTTCGCCCATATTCAGATAGCGGCAAAGAAGTAGACCCGACTGGCGTGACCCTCACGCCATTTGGAGCCGAGAAGAGGGCGATTATGACAAGGGTCACAGACTTCCACCTAGTTGACGAGGCAGGGGAAAGGTCTCTCTGCGATGCGTTCGGAAACAACGTCGCCTTCGATTGTCCAAAGTGTGGGCACCCGATGCTGGCGATAGTTCTGCCGAAGCAGAACAGACGCGGGTCTACCCCTGAGAACCCGGCCATCTGCCGACACTGTGGTTTTCGAGCTTGGGTGGTGGCTGAGCCAGCTAAGAAACTTCTGCGGCTCCAGCCTTCGGACTAGAAGCGAACCCATTGGCCATTCACTTTCTTGAATGAATAGCTGTCGCGTTTGTGAAGATTGCAAAGGAAGTGTACCGGACCGATTTGAATCAACTCTTGTGCCACCGCCCCTTGACCGAACAGGTGACCGAAGTCCTTAACAGCCGTCGTCGCAACTTGCGTGCAGCCATTTGCTTCACAGGCTACTTTGCCTTCCATGAATTCCTCTGCGATACTCATCCGAACTCTTCCTCCCCTTCTTCCTCTTCATCCGTCTCATATTCATCATTTTGGGCACGCTCTATATCTCTGGAATTAGTTGTCAGAAGATGCTGCATCGCATCGCGAAGGTATCTGCCAATTGGCTTCTGCTCAAGGTAGCTCTCCTGAAAGTCGCGAGGGTAGATTACGGCGTCAGTGATGAAGCGTCCGAGAACTAGAGAAGGGTCTCCTTCGATGGGTTTGTAGTCCCTGCCAAACAAGACCCACACCATGAGTTCCTTGAAGGATTCGTCGCTCAATGCTCCCAGACGTTCGTACAGAGCCTGACGTGGAGTACCACCCAAACATTCCTTTTCATACTGCGCTCGGACTTGTTCTGACATCTCGGGATTGCTGGCGGCTCCCACTTCCTGTCTACTTGCGGCTCGTGTTTCGTCGCTGAGCCTCGCAATCTCTGCAAATTGTTCCGGCACCAATTGCTTGACCATAAGCTCTTCTCACTTCCTCACCGTGCGCTCTTGGGACGTGGCGTGGTGTATAGATTTTACGGCGAAATGAAGTTTTGCACCGAAAGTTGTGCGGTGGAAATCCAGTTGCCAAGCGGTGGAAAATCGGGACGAAAACTGGAAAAGTCGGGCGTATATTCTCTCGTAACAGGGTGAGCATGAAAAGACTCCCTGTAAATCGAAGGAGTCAGTTAGCCTTATGACTAAGCCCAAAATGATTCGTTGCCCCGGCAGTGGGCAGAAAGTGCTCGGCCCGGACGAGCCGGATGGAACCGTGTTTTGCAGCGTATGCGGAACGGGTTTCCTGCGAATGAAGAAGACGATGACAGCAGACGGTAAGGAGGAGCTTTCGGTGTCTGAGCACACCCGTCGAGCCAACCCCGTCCGCCCCAAGAGTGGTCAGACGCCTCCCCGCAGAGGAAGAGGTAGTTCGGGGCGTGATAGGGGCAGACACTAGGGCACAAGAAAGCCGGGGAGTTGTCCTCGGCTTTTTCCTTTTCGGTATAATCCGGCCAAGCTCAGGAAAGGACTGCGAAATGCGCGTGAAGCTCTTTTCTCTCTTGCTTTCACTTGGAATCGTGCTGCCCTTGAAAGCGGCGTTTGCTCAGAACCCGAACGACGGGAACGCCCTGCTTCACAACTGCTCACTTGTCGTAAAGATGGCAAATGGAGAAGATGTGAATTCCCCGCTCGATAATTTAAATGCTGGAGAGTGTATGGGCCTCGTGCGCGGCATCATGGACACAATGACGCTTTGGCAGTCAGTTGACCACGGCGGAACCGTTGACAACACCGCCATGCATGGCTGCATTCCTGATTCGATAAAGACAATACAGGGCGCACGAATCGTGGTGAAGTATCTCAACGACCATCCCGAGAGGTTGCAGGTTCCAGATACGAGATTAGTCCTGATGGCGATGGTCGATGCGTTCCCATGCAGCAAGGAAACTCGGTGAGCTAATGCCAGACGAGCAATTAACAGCACGTTGCCTAAACGTCAAATGTCTGCGGGTTTTTCACCTTCAACCCGCCAATTTAGACACGAAGTTGAGCTATTAAACGAAATTCTGGTAGACCGCTATGCTAGAGGTCCGGTCTGGATAACGTTGAAGTGTCCAGTCTGCGGAAGTACATTTCAAGCACTAGGCTCTGTTCTGGAGCATTGTTCGTGCAGCCTCCAAATACACCCCGCCGAACCATAGAGGCGTGGAGCCCCCTGCAACTGGAGTCTGCGGTCTCCGCCCCGGAGTAGTCGATGCCGATGTAGCGGGTGAAATGGGGCATGGTCGTTGCCCTCTCTTATCTGCTGCCGTACCAGTGCTGCGATAATTGGCGCGAGGGTTCGCCGTGCTCGCAGATGCCCCTCCCCGAAGCAAAGACCGGCAAGGCTGTGCATCGGTCTATAATCGAACACCATATGAGAATTCACGGGGACAATAGGCAGCAGCCGGAGGCTCTATGTTTTCGTGGCGCACTTCACAAAAGCACCAAGTGGAGAAACTCTTTGAGAGAGCGAAGACCCCATTGGACGAAATGATGATAATCGACGTCGTCCATGCTTTCAAAGAGACGTATTCATGCTCCGCAGCCAAGAATTGAAGAGATTTACCGATGCTGCTCAAAGACCTCATTGATTTAGCGGCGGATGACAAGCAGCCGATTACCACATTGCTGCGAAAGTGCATAATACTCGCCCATCAGTTGAAGAACGACAGGTTGAAAATATGGGCGAACGATGAGTTGAATGGCTACAACTCCAAAGATAATCTCCCTAAGTATCGAATCATCCCGGCAGCGGCGACCGGCTTGTTTGTTGGCCCCGGTTGGGCGCAAACGCAACAGGGCATTCCCTCAGCCGCGTTGAAGGAAGAACACCGGATGCTTGCGGAAGTCGTTTATATTGCTCAACCTGTGAGCGCACTTGAAGATTCAATCAAAGTGGGAAAGAGCTATGGTCTCAAGTTTCCGTGGAATGCCAACCTCGTGGCTCACTACCAAGAAAATCTTATGAGCGGCTGGCAACTCCACTCAGCGTACCAGAGCGTTCCCAAGGCTGTCATAGCCGGAATCCTTGACACGGTTCGCACTCGTGTCCTCAATATGGCTTTGGAAATCCAGTCAGACGTTGGAGAACAGGATGAAGACCTAAAAGAAATTACGCCGGAGGAGTCGAAGAAGGTAGACCAGACCATAGTGAACAACATCTACGGTGGAAATGTCTTTCTTTCCGCTGGACAATCAACCATGACCGCGACCAGCGTTCAGCAAAATATCATTGCTGGTGATTGGGAGCATTTGGCGATGGTGCTTAAGGGCGCGGGTATATCAGAACCCGAACTGGCCGAACTTTCCACGGCGAACGAAGCCGATGGAAAGACAATGGGCGTGAAGGTAAAGCACTGGATTCAGAAGACCGCTCCCAAAGTTCTTAGCGGTGGTGTGAAGGTCGGAGTGGAAGTCGGAAAGAGCCTACTTGTCGAATATCTGAAGCAGTATTACGGTCTACCCTCGTAGGGAAAAAGGTTCCGACCGCCAAGAAAACCCGCATCAGGCGTAAGCTGTCCAAGGATGCACTCGCTAAGATTGCCGCCGCTCAAAAAGTCCGCTGTGCTAAGGCGCACGCCAAGACAAAGTGAGTTGATTCGTGAGGGACAATGCCCGACCGACTTCTGAAACATCTCAATCAGTCCCCTCCGCCGATTCTTTACCATTACACGTCAATGGACGTTCTGGAGAAGATAACCGACACGGGTGAATTATGGGCAAGTGAGGCGCGGTTCCTGAATGACAGCACAGAGTTTGAGCACGCCCGAGACTACATAAGAGGGATGTTGGAAGACCGGGTGAAAAAGTCTGCGCTCCTCTATCGCATCAAAGAAGATTTGCCAATCGTTGACCGACGTTCCGATGAGTACGATGTATTCATCGCATCGTTTAGTGGTGACGGAGATTCATTGCCACAATGGCGGGGCTATTGCTCAGCCGGTCATGGAGTGGCTATTGGCTTTAATCCAGAGGCACTGACTAGCGGCGACGTTGAAATCAGCAAAGGATTCAGAACCGTGCCTGACGATGAGCCAGCACTTGAATGGTCGCTGCTAAAGTGCGTTTACACAGATAAGGAAAAGAAGAAGCTGATTGGAGACAGCCTCGACGGCTACCTCGATGTGGTCAAGGGCAAGCATCCCACCCTAAGCCCCAACCGGGGAGCTACATTTCTTCTGAATGCAGAACAGATGTGTAGGCCGCTATTCAAGAACCTGAGTTTCAAGGAGGAGCAGGAGTGGCGGTTGGTTGTCAATTGCTACTACGACCACGAACCTAAGAGGCATTTCCGAATTTGGGGTTCGACGGCGGTTCCGTTCATCAAAATTGATGTTCACAAGAAGTACAAGCACGATTTCATCAAGGAAGTTGTGATTGGCCCGGGCTCGAACGAAGACCTTGCTATCCGTGGCGTAGACAGGCTTCTTGCCAGTCGTGGCCTCGGCAAAGGTAAGGTGCGAAAATCGAAAGTCCCGTATCGGACGTGGTAGAAAGCAGCGGCTGGGATAATCAATACCGAAGGAGCCGTCGAATTTCGGGTTCAAGCGATTCCTCCCGAGGGTTTGATTCGGGGCATACCGGCATCGGGGTCGAACATCAGCGGCCTCCCGTTCGCTGCTGCCGGGTGACGAGTGCGTCAGGTCGCCCAAGGAAAACCTCGCTCGGTAGGTACCGCCGCAGTTCGCCACAGAGAGGGCACTCGACGGCGACGGAAGACGATGGTTCTGGCTGGTGAATTTAGCTCGATTTAGCTCGAAAAACAGGGTGAACAGGGGGTAAAACGGGGTACTAGGGAGAAAAAAGAGACTCTTGCAAATCCCTGTAAGGTGCTGATTTTGAAGGTATTTGTTGAATCTAAAGGAATTTACTTGACATGCTGGCGGAGAGAGGGGGATTCGAACCCCCGATAGAGCTTTTGACCCTATAACGGTTTAGCAAACCGCCGCCTTCAGCCTCTCGGCCATCTCTCCGGGTCTCACACAGGATTATACCGGAACTTGCACCTTGCGGCAGCGCTTTCTCTGCCCGCACCCGGCGCGCCCATGTAGATTCACAAGTATGCGCTTTATCCTCAAACCGGCGCGGCAAAAGATGCGTTTGCTGCCGCTGATCGCCGCCACTTACTTCATGGTCTCCGGTGGTCCCTACGGGATTGAGGACATCCTCGGCGGCGCGGGCTTCGGCTGGGCCATCCTCATCCTGCTCCTCTTGCCGCTGTTCTGGAGCCTGCCCACGGCCTTCATGATCGGCGAGCTGGCCGCGGCCATCCCCGTCGAAGGCGGCTTCTACGTCTGGGTTCGCCGCGCCCTCGGGCCCTTCTGGGGCTATCAGGAAAGCTGGTTCTCGCTCGCTGCCAGCATTTTCGACATGGCGCTCTATCCATCCATCTTCGTTCTCTACCTGGGCAAATTCTTCCCTCCGCTCACAGCGGGCTGGCGCGGTTACTCCTGGTCGCTGGCTGTCGTGGTCATCTGCTGCGCGTGGAACCTGCTCGGCGCGCCGCGCGTCGGAGAACACTCTGTCTGGCTCTTTGTTCTGCTTGTTGCTCCCTTCGCCGTCTTCGTCACCCTCGGCCTTTGGCGCGGCCTCACCCTGCACCCCGCCATGCACTGGGGCCGCTTTGCCGATGGACCCGGCGCCCAGGCCGGTCTCTCCACCGCAATCCTGGTTGCATTGTGGAACTACATGGGCTGGGACAATGCCTCCACCATCGCGCGCGACGTTGAGAATCCGCAGCGCAACTACCCGCGCGCCATGATCGCCGCCGCCATCCTCACGGCTGTCACCTACGTTCTTCCGCTCGCAGCCATGGCCGTAGCCGGTCTCTCGCCACAGGGCTTTTCAACGGGTTCGTGGACCATCGCGGGCCGCGCAATCGGCGGTCCCATCCTGGCCGCGGCCATTGTCGCCGGCGGCGTCATCTGCGGCATCGGCATGTTCAACGCGCTCATGATGAGCTATACGCGCCTGCCCATCGCCATGGCCGAGGATGGCATGTTGCCGCGTGTCATGGCTCGGCGCAACCGCCACGGCGTCCCTTGGGTCAGCCTCGTCGTGTGCGGCTTTGCCTGGGCGCTCGCGCTCAATCTTCCCTTCGAGCGCCTCATCTCCATTGACCTGGTTCTCTACGGATCGAGTCTGCTGCTCGAATTCCTCGCGCTGATTGTGCTGCGCCTGCGCGAGCCGCATCTCCCGCGGCCCTTCAGGGCCGGCAACCTGGCAGTTGCCTGTCTGCTCGCGGTGGGCCCAACCGTCCTCATCGCCTACGCGCTTTACGCCTCGCGCACTGAAAAACTCGGCGATCCGAATACCGCTCTCGCCAACGTTTCGTCTCTGCTTTTTGCGTCTCTGATTGCCCTGCTCGGGCCGCCGCTCTATTGGCTTACCGCCGCGCTGCTCGCCCGCCGCCGCGCACTGGCTGACTTGCCGACTCGCCAGAAAGAAATACCGCGCGATCTCGCCAACCTGTGAAATACCAAACAACGTATTTCATCCACCGCGGCTCTGTACCGCCGATGTCCGGCTAACTTGCTCACCCGCTGGTCCCTCGCACATTTGTTCTCTTGGCCCCTGTTTCCCGCTTCGCCTTGCTTTCCTGGAACTGCTTGATCGCATACATCAGGCGACCCCGCGCATACGCCGCATCGTGCCAGCCCTTCATCTCCACCCGCTTGCCTTCGAGATCCTTGTAGATCGAGAAGAAGTGCGTGATCTCCCTCAGCATGTGCGGATAGACGTCCGTATAGTTCCAAATGTTGGAAAAACGCGGATTGTTGTTGCCTACGGCCAGCACCTTTTCGTCCAGTGTTCCCTGGTCCAGCATCTCCAGCAAGCCAATGGGCCGCACCTCCTGCACGCACCCCGGAAAGCTGGGGCCCGGCACCAGCACCAACACGTCCAGCGGGTCGCCGTCGTCGCTTAACGTAGAGGGAATAAACCCGTAATCGCCAGGGTAGTGCACCGGCGAGTGCAGGTTGCGATCCAACTTAAAAACGTGTAACAGCTTGTCGTATTCAAATTTCTGCGTCCCATCCAGCGGAATCTCGATCACCGCCCGAAAGACCTCCGGGGCGCGGTCACCCACCGGCAATTCCAGATAATTCACCATTGCGTTTGACCTCTTCTCGGGGAAAAATGCAAATGAAAGTTTAGTCCCTTACTCCCTAGAATTGGTTGCATAAATGCAATCAGCTTGAGAAAACCCATCCCTCGGGGATTAAAACCCGCGATTCTGTGCGCTTTGAATGGCACTGGCTGAGCCGTGCCCTTTCAAAACGCTATTTATGCAACCAACTCTAGCCCCAGTCCCTGCCCTTCTATAATCAGGGATCATGAAGGCGCATGTCTATGTCACGTTGAAGACATCGGTCCTGGATCCGCAGGGCCAGACCATCCACAACGCTCTCCGCAAGATCGGTTTTGGCGGCGTAACCGCCGTGCGCCAGGGCAAATACTTCGCGCTTTCGCTCGCCGATGGCCTCACCGCCGAAGCCGCCAAAACCATGGTCGAGCGCATAGCGCGCGAGGTCCTCACCAACCCCGTCATCGAAGAGTACACATACCGCATAGAGGAGTAGCGCGGCGAGAACTCGCTACAGGCTGGCAGCGATTGCCTCAACCCGCCACCCCGCTCGACAAATCTGCTGCCGCGCGGGCAGAGAAAGGCAAATAACAGTAAAATTATCCAAGCTCACCGCAACATCGCAAGGGGATGAAGCGGGAGTAGAATCAATGCCTCTTGAAGTTTCCCCTGGAGAATTGCCCTCAAGTTTTGTGAAAGGAAAGGAGCTGTCATGCGCAGCCTGGTCAAGTTCCTGTTGGTTTTCGCTGTCTTCGCCTCGAATCTTGCTTTTGCCCAATCCGCGCCGCCTACAACCCCCGTGCGCGAAGTGACAGACGACTACTTCGGCACAAAGGTTACGGACCCTTACCGCTGGCTTGAAAGCACAAAGGACCCCGAGGTGGTTGCGTGGATGAAGGCGCAGAACGACTATTCGCGCGCCATATTGGCAAATATTCCCGGCCGCGACCAATTGCTCACCCGTATCGAGGCCCTTGATAACTCGGGCAGTGTCGTCTCGGCTCTCCAGGTTTGGGGTGGCCGTTACTTTTACCTCAAAACCGAGCCCGGCTCAGACAATCGCAAGCTCTGTGTGCGCGACAAACTTGGTGCAGCTGAGCGGCTGCTCATCGACCCTGAAAAGCTGACCACGCCAGATGGCAGGCATTTTTCAATCGATTACTTTCAGCCGTCGCTTGACGGAAAGTATGTCGCCTATGGGATCTCTCCCGGCGGATCGGAAAATAGTGTTCTGCACGTCCTCGAGAGCGCCACGAGAAAGGTACTGAGCGACACCATCGATCGTGCTCAGTTTGGGCAACCCAATTGGCTGCCCGACAACTCGTTCTTCTACACACGTGCGCAAAAGCTGGGGCCGGACTCGCCGCCGACCGCGCAGTATCAAAAGCTCCGCTGCTATCACCACGTGCTGGGTGCCGATCCCGACAAAGAGGCTGCCGTCTTTGGATATGATGTATTGCCCAATGTGAAGGTGACGGAAGATGATTTTTCGGTCCTGGGCTATTCGCCGGGCGCTCCGAATTATCTTCTGGGATTGGTCATTCACGGGGTTCAACGCGAGATCGACGTGTACGTAACAGCATTCGACGGCTCTGCGAGCTGGAAGCCGGAGTGGAAGAAGGCTGTTGACGCGGCCGACGATGTGACCGGCTTCGACCTGCACGGGGACAGTCTCTTCCTCCTCTCGCACAAAGACGCGTCCCGCTACAAAGTTCTGCGCACCAGCCTGGGAAATCCTGACCTGGCCCATGCAACAACGATCGTTCCGGCCAGCGAGGTGGTGATTGTCGGCATCTCCGCCGCGGGCGACGCGCTCTACATGCAGGACCTCGATGGAGGCATCGGGCGGCTGCGCCGGCTGCCGTATGACACCGGCAAGATTCAGGCGGTGAAGCTGCCGTTTGACGGAGCGATTCAATCGCTGGCCACAAATCCAACCGAAGCCGGAGCCTGGCTGGAGCTTACGTCCTGGACAAAGTCACCGCTGTGGTACGCGCTGGATGCCGGCTCCGGAAAGCTGACCGACACAGGCCTGGTGGCGCCGTCTCCCGTGGACTATTCTCAGATCGAATCGGAAGAGGTCAAGGCCAAGAGCGCGGACGGAACAATGGTGCCGCTCTCCATCATTCACAAGCGCGGGATGGCAATGGATGGATCGCATCCTACGTGGCTTGAGGGATACGGCGCTTACGGAATCACGATCGATCCCGTGTTTCGTCCTACGCTGCTGGCATTCTTTGAGCACGGCGGAGTCTTCGCTGTGGCGCATGTGCGCGGCGGCGGCGAATACGGCGAGGATTGGCACCTGGCCGGGCAGAAGCTGACCAAGCAGCACACCATCGACGATATGCTGGCCGGCGCCAATTACCTCATCGAGCACAAGTACACTTCTCCCAGCACATCTGGCAGGCGAAGGAACCAGCGCGGGCGGAATCACCATCGGCGGCGCCATTACGCAGCGTCCCGACCTCTTCGGCGCCGCGCTGATTCGTGTGGGCGATTCCGACGCGTTGCGTTCCGAACTCATGGCCAGCGGGCCGGCAAACATTCCTGAGTTTGGCACCGTCAAAGAGCCAGACGGCTTCAAAGCTCTCTATGCGATGGATGCCTATCAACATGTGAAGCCAAACACGGCCTATCCTGCAGTGCTGCTCACCACGGGGGCCAACGATCCTCGTGTGGCGCCTTGGGAAGCGGCCAAGATGACTGCGCGTTTGCAGGCATCCACAGATAGCGGCAAGCCTGTGCTATTGCGCGTCGATTACGACGCTGGACACGGGCTCGGCTCGACCAAAACGCAAAACGACGAGCTGCTGGCTGACGAGTTGGCCTTTCTGTTCTGGCAATTAGACGTGCCCGAATATCAGCCCGTTCAAATGAACACTGGCAGCGGCAAGTGACCGCTGCCACACACGTTCGTGCGCCCGGCCCTTCGCGCTTGCTTTGACCTCCTCGGGGTGATAACCTGCGTGGTTCCTTCCGTGTCGCGCATCCGCCGCCTATCAAACTGGAACCGTGAGGTTTGGCGGCAGCCGGATGCTTGGATTGTGGGGTCCAGAAGCACCGCCGTAAAGGGGTCCGTCCTTGCACGAAATTGAAACCAATTCTCTTCCGGAAAACGCCTACCTCCCGCTGAAGCCCGGCGAGTCCTACAACCCCATCGTCTCCGCGCAATCCACGCAGCCGGAACTTACGTGGCGCGCGATCTTCCTGGGGCGTCTTGTTCTGCGTCGTCTTCAGCGTCGCCTCGGCCTACTCGGCGCTCAAGGTCGGCCAGGGAATGGAAGCCGCCATCCCCATCTCGATCCTGGCCATCGGCCTGGCGCGCATCTTCAAGCGCCGCTCCAGCCTGCTTGAAAATGTCATCATCGTCGGCATCGGCGGCGCATCGGGCAGCGTGGTGGCCGGCGCCGTCTTCACCCTTCCCGCGCTCTACACCCTGCACCTCGATCCTCATCCGGTGCAGACCATCTTCATCTGCCTGGCCGGCGGCTGCCTCGGCGTTCTCTTCCTCATTCCGCTGCGCCGCTACTTCGTGCGCGAGATGCACGGCCAGTTCCCCTTTCCTGAGGCCACGGCCATCACCGAAGTGCTGGTCACCGGAGAAAAGGGCGGCTCGCAGGCCAAGCTGCTCTTGCAGGCCACCGCCATCGCCGCCGTTTACGACTTCTTCGTCACCACCTTCCATGTCTGGAAGGAGTATCTCGACTTCCAGTTCGTTCCCCTCATGCGCAACCTTGCCGAGCGCGGCCGCATGGTCTTCAGCTTCGACGCCATCGGCTTCATCCTGGGCCTCGGCTACGTCATGGGCCTGCGCAGCGCCATGATCTTCTGCGCCGGCAGCATCCTGACCAGCTTCGTTCTCGTGCCGCTCATCTGGTTCGTCGGCAGCCACATTGACGTGGCCGTCTATCCCGCCGTCATTCCCATCTCCAAAATGACCGCCGTCGAACATCTATCGCAACTACGTGCGCTTCATCGGCGTGGGCGCCATCGCCACGGCCGGAATCGTCGGCATCCTCAAATCGCTGCGCATCGTTGCCGGCTCCTTCGGCATCGCGCTGCACGCCTTCCGTTACGGCGAAGCCGCGCACACCGAGCGCACCGATCGCGATATTCCGATCCTCTCCATCCTTCTCGGCGTCGTCGCCGGCGCGCTCTGCGTGGCCATCTTCTTCGGCCGCCTGCAGGTCTCCTGGACCGTTCTGGCTCTGGGCCTCGTCCTTACGCTCCTCTTCTCCTTCTTCTTCACCTCGGTCGCCGCCAACGCCATCGCCACCACGGCCAACAATCCCGCCTCCGGCATGACCATGCTCACCGTCATCGTCTCCTCGGTGGTTCTGCTCAACTTCGGCCTCTCCGGCACAACCGGCATGTTCTTCATCATGGCCATTGCGGGCATGGTCTGCACCGCCCTCTGCGCATCGGGCCAGTTCATCACCGACCTCAAGATCGGCTACTGGCTCGGCTCCACGCCCGCCGCGCAGCAGAAGGTCAAGTTTCTCGGCGTCGTCGCCGCAGCCATCACCGCCGGCCTCACCATCATCCTGCTGGCTCACACCTTCCAGTTCGGCGAAGCCGCCGCCGGAGACACGCGCCAGGTCCTTGCCGCGCCGCAGGCTTCCATCATGAAAGCCCTGGTCGTCGGATTCATGAGCCGCCAGCCGGTCGCCTATCTGCTCTTCGGCATCGGCGCCCTTATCACCCTGATACTGGAAATGCTCGGCAAATCCTCCATGGTCTTCGCGCTGGGAATCTATCTCCCGCTCGGCCTCACCTCGCCCATTCTCGCCGGCGGCGTCCTCTCACACCTCGTCAACAAGCGCGCGGAAAAAACCGGCGGCGAGCGCGGCCGCGGCATTCGCGAGCGCGGCGTTATCCTCGCTTCGGGACTCATGGCAGGCGGCGCGCTGGGCGGCGTTCTCGGCGCGTCCATGCGCCTCTTCCCGGCATTCCGCGAAGACCTCATCGCCACTCCGTTCTACGCGAACGATCTCATCTCGCAGCCGGTCTCCGCGCTGCTCTTTCTTGGTCTTTGTGTCTACGTTTGGTTCGGTTCTCTGAAAAGAGAGAAGGAGTTCTGATGGATCAGGCAGGAAAATACATCGCCGACGCAGTGCTCGGCATTGACACTCTTTGGGGCGGCGACGTCATGTGCCCCTCCGGCACGGGGCGCTTCATCGCCGACTCATGGTTCTCCGATGAGCCGCTGCCCGCGGCCTACACCCATCCGGCAGCGGAGCGCCTGCGCCAATCCGGCGGCGTCGCCGGCAAAACCATCGATCGCGACAGCCGTGGACGACTACCTGCGCGCCGTCGATCTTCCCCAAGCCATCGCCGGAGTCCGCTCTGAAGCCGCAAAGCTCGCCGGCCTTCGCCAAACACTATCTCACCGGCCTCGCCGTTTGCCTTGAGACCATGTGGGACCTCGCCATGGAAGTCCTCGGCAAGGGCGATCCGGTGCCGTATGCCCGCGCGGTCGAAGCCTCCACCGGCAAACCGCCCGAGCCCTCTCAGCCCGCAACCAAGCGCGAGCGCGTGGCCGAGTTGCTGGGCCGCGCCGGCTTCCCATCCTCGAACGCCGGCGAATTGCTCGACGCCGTCGATGCCTGGCGCCGCATCCACATCATTCCCATGGCCTCGGTGCGCGCTCTGGGCGCGGCCGTCATCGCCCACTTCGACAATCTCAGCGCCAAGAACCTGCTCCCCTATCTTCCCTCGGAACTTGCGCCCGTCCCGCGCGCCAACATCGACTTTCTGCCCATCAAGGACGCCTGGTTCTCCGGCTCCATGAACTACCTCGGCCGCGCGCGCAATCGCCGACGGCTCTCCGCAATACGAAGCCAGCTACGAGATCAACGCATCGCTGCAAATGTCCTATCCCGAGTTCGAGCAGCTCGTGAGCCACGAGGTGGTTCCCGGCCACGTCACCACCTTCGCCTACCTGCAGGACCTCTACGTGCGCGGCAAGGCCGGCTTCGAGGCCACCGTTCTCACCATGAACACGCGCGCCGCCACGCTCTTCGAAGGGCTCGCCAACAACGCCATTCTCATCGCGCACGGCGTTACTGAAGTGGAACAGTTGCCCGACGAAGATCTGCAAATCGGCGTGCTCCTTGCCCTCTTGCAGGACGACGCCAAGAATCAGTCGTCCTATCTCACCTGGGGCGAAGAGCGCCCGCAGCCCGAAGTCGCTGCCACGCTGCGCCACGATTTTCTCGTCACGGCAGAGCGCGCCGATAAGTTGTCCGGCGCCTGGGGACGCCATCCCCTCTTAGGCCGCATGTATCTCCCCGCCTACCGCTCCGGCACCGAAAAAGTTGCGGAACTTACGGCGCACTTACCCTCCCGCCCGCGTACTTCCGGCCATCTACGGCTGCAACGGATTGGTCGACATCCAAACCATCGACCAGGTCTTGCAAGGCTAGCGTGCCTGTCTCTAAAGTTCGCTGCATAAATATTGCTGTCTTCCTGAGCGGAGCGGGTCCGCTCGGCGACGCGAAGTTGAAGGACCTGCGGTTGCCTTCGCGCCTCGGAGTTCCAGCGCACCAACCGAGCAGAGCCACCGCACCCCTACTTCACCAACCCCACAATCAAATCGGCTCGGCCCCGGCAGGTCGATCCGGCGAACCTCGCCGAACCCTGCATCCTTCATCCAAGAGGTATATTCTGGCTCACTGTAATCGGCGCCTGCTTCGGTGCCCACCAGCATATTCACTGAGAACAGCGCCGCGTGCAGCGGCCCGGTCTTGTCGGGATTGAGAATGAAGTCCTGCACCGCCAGCCGCCCGTTTGGCGCTAGCGCCTTGCGGGCGCGGCGGAACATCTCCCGGTTCTGCTCCTCTGAAAACATGTGGCAGATCGCGTTCAGCATAATGATGTCGTAGCCGGAGCCATAATCATCGCGCAGCATGTCTCCACTGCGAATGCTCACCTGTGCCGCCACACCCGCCTTGTTCACATACTCGGTCGTCAGCGGCGTCACCTCGGCCAGATCCAGAATCTCGCACTTCACATCGCGACTGGCCTTTGCGAACGCGATGGAGTAGACGCCCGAACCGCCGCCCAGATCGAGGACGCGGCGAACGCCCGCTGTGCCCAGCGCTTTCACCACCGCCAGCGCGCGATCCTTCGCGATATGCTGCATGGCGGCAATGAAGTTGGTCGTCCACTCGGGATTCTGGTCGCGGTCAATCACAACGCGGGTTCCAGCTCGCACGGCGTCGGTCAGTGTGCTCCAGCGATGCCACAGGTTCACGTGGTGCATCAGCGCGTTGCGTTGGTTATCTTTCGAGCCCTCCGCAAAAAAGCGCGCCGTCTCGGCAGTATTCCTGTACTCGCCGCCGCTCTTCGCGAGCAGTCCGAGAGCCACCAGCGCATTCAGCAGAATGCCTGCGCCGCGCGCGCTTGCGTCGATCTTCTTTCCCACCTCTGCGGCGCTGCGCGCCCTCGCCGACCGCGGTAAAAATGTCCAGTTCAAGCGCCGTAAGAAGGCACCGGCTCGGCATGTTGGCGCCGATCATCTCATTCAGGCGATCCGGCAATACTCCTGCTCTGTCGCGGGCAGCCATGGCCGCGCGAAACTTTTCTCCATGCTCTTGCGACATGGCCTTCATCGCGGCGGCATCCTTCCACACCAGCCGGTCCACGGGCTTGCCATCGGCCAGATGCTGGCTCACGATCTCGGGTACATCGGACGGCTGAACGCGCCGGTACCACACCCCCTCCGGATAAACGACCATCATCGGCCCTTCGTCGCACAGTCCCAGGCAGCCGCACGTCGTCAGTTGCACATCGTTGCGCAAACCGCGCGCCTCGATCTCGCGATCCAGCTCCCCCAGCACCGCCATCGACCCGCTGGCCGGGCAAGAAGCGCTGCCCTCCGGTTTTTGCTGCGTGCAAACAAAGATATGAAAACGGAACGGTTCCATCGCAGTCTCCAATCCTGGTATCTGATCCCAGTTTCCCGATCCCGGTTTCCTGATCGCAAATCAATGTTAGCGCCACATCCTGCACTGCGCCCAACAGAGCCGCCTTAAGCGCAGCCGAGTGATCCCGTTAGTCCCGTAGTCCGCAGTCCCCTAGTCCCTGGTCCCCTGATCCCTGATCCCTGGTCCGCTGTAAAATCATCCCATGTGCGGCATCGTCGGGTACGTTGGCGAAAAGAAGGTCGTTCCAGTCATCATCGAGGGGCTAAGGCGTCTCGAATACCGCGGCTACGACTCGGCGGGGATTGCCGTCGGTAGTCCGTCGCGCCCCACGCTTGAGGTGCGCCGCGCTCCCGGCAAGCTGGCCAATTTGGAAGAGGCTCTGCGCGAGCACCCGCTCGACGGCACCTTCGGCATTGGCCACACCCGCTGGGCTACCCATGGCCGCCCCACTGAAGAAAATGCCCATCCTCATCGCGACTGCTCGGGCCGCATCGTCGTGGTTCACAACGGCATTGTTGAAAATTATCTGGAACTGAAGCGCGAGCTCACCGCGCAGGGGCACAAGTTTGTTACCGAGACCGACACCGAGATCATCGCCCACCTGATCGAGCAGGTACAGAAGGACGCGGAAGCTGCCGGCAAGCCCATCCTGCTCGAAGACGCGGTGCGCCGCGCGGTAAAGCGGCTTACCGGAGCCTTTGCGCTGGGCATTCTGTCGGCCGCCGAGCCCGACAAGATTGTGGCCGCGCGTCTGGGCCCGCCGGTCGTGATCGGCGTGGGCGAAGGCGAGGCGTTTGTCGCCTCCGACGTTCCCGGCATTCTGCACCACACGCGCAACATCTACTTTCTCGCCGACGGCGACATGGCCGTGCTGACGCCGTCAGCCGTCAAACTCACCGACTTCGACGGCAATCCCATCCAGCGCGAGCTCACGCGCATTCAATGGGATCCCATCCAGGCGGAAAAGGGCGGCTACAAGCACTTCATGCTCAAGGAAATTTGGGAGCAGCCGCGCGCCGTGCGCGACACCACGCTGGGCCGCGTCTCGCTCGACTCCGGCAAGGTGTTCCTGGGCGAGATGGAGATTTCCGACGAAGAGCTGGCCTCCGCCGAGAGCATCAACATTGCCGCGTGCGGCACCAGCTGGCATGCAGCGCTCACCGGTAAATATATGATCGAGCGGCTGGCGCGCCTGTCCGTCGATGTGGACTACGCCAGCGAGTATCGCTACCGCGATCCCATCGCCGGCCCGGATGCGCTCGGCCTGCTCATCACGCAATCCGGCGAGACCGCCGACACGCTGGCCGCGCAGCGCGAGATGAAGGCGCTCGGCTCGAAGACCGTGGCCATTTGCAACGTAGTGGGCGCCATGGTGGCGCGCGAGGCGCACGGCGCAATTTATACCCATGCCGGCCCTGAGATCGGCGTCGCGTCGACAAAGGCGTTTACGTCGCAACTGACGGCGCTGTTTTTGCTCGCACTCAAGCTGGGCCAGGTGCGCGGCAAGCTCGATGCTGCGCAGTCCGTCGCGCTGATTGAGGAGTTGAGCCGCATTCCGCTGAAGATTGAGGAGGTGCTGCGCGGCTGCTCCGCGCAGTGCGAGCAATTGGCAAAGGATTTTGCGACAGCGCGCGACTTTTTGTATCTCGGCCGCGGCATCCACTTTCCCATCGCGCTCGAGGGCGCGCTGAAGCTGAAGGAGATCTCGTATATTCACGCCGAAGGCTATCCGGCCGGCGAAATGAAGCACGGGCCCAACGCGCTGATCGACGAAACCCTGCCGGTGGTGGTTTTGGCCACGCGCGACGAAGCGGATCCGGCTTCAAAGCTGCGCTACGAGAAGACACTCTCGAACATTCAGGAAGTGACGGCGCGCAGCGGCCGCGTGATTGCTGTGGCAACCGAGGGCGATACCACAATCGCCAGCCTGGTGGAGCACGTCATCCACATTCCGCCCGCGCCTGAGCTGCTCTCGCCGCTGATCGAAATTGTGCCGCTGCAACTGCTGGCGTATTACATCGCCGTCCGCCGCGGCTGCGACGTAGACCAGCCGCGCAACCTGGCGAAGAGCGTGACGGTGGAGTAGGCGCTCAGGATTTAAATAACATCGAGCTCAGGCCCGCCCTGCGAATTCGCGCGTCTCCGTATACACCTTCACTTTTTCGCCTTCCTGAATGTAGAGCGGAGCCTTGATCTCAAGACCCGTCTCAAGCCGGGCAAGCTTGGTCACATTGCCGCTGGTGTCGCCGCGCGCGCCCGGCTCGGTGTAGGCCACGGCCAGTTCCACCTTCTCAGGCAACTGCAAGCCGATCGGGTTCCCGTTGAATTTATGCAACTGAATCACAGCGCCCTCAACCAGAAACTCCAGCGCATCCCCCATCATCTGGGTTGAGAGTGTGTGCGTCTCAAAACTTTCCTGGTCGAGAAAGTAAGAGCCGTCCGCATCGCTGTAAAGATACGAAGCCTCCACCGTCTCCAGATCCGGCTCCTTGAAGCGGTCGCCGGCCTTGAAGGTCTTATCAAATACCGCGCGCGTCAGCAGGTTGCGCATCTTCAACCGCACCAGCGTTTGGCCGCCGCGTGCCGTGGGTGTTGAAACTTCTGCTTCCATGCAGTAATAGGGAGTGTTCTCAAACTCAAAGTACATCTTGCGCTTCACAGTGATAGCTTCAATCAGTGCGGCCATGATTTCCTCAAAAAAATCTCGTAACCCGAAGAGTCGCGCGTGATATTATTTCCGTTCGGGCCTTTTCAATTATAGGGTCGCGCACGCTGGCCAAAGCCATGAACTGAATCGAGCCGGCACGTAAGGATTGGTCCCAAACGCAAAAAAGCCATGCCCGAAGGCATGGCTTTTTGTTGAATTAATGCCGGCGATCACCTAATCTCCCACACAGC
>CAWCXX010000018.1:0-87532 GCA_963799445.1 uncultured Acidobacteriaceae bacterium
AGCGCATGTTTGCCCTTGGTCGCCGTAAGTCTTTGAAAACACAAGGGCGGGTTTTGCGTTTGGTCACTACATGAGGGGTTCGTTCTCCGGCGGAGAGGGCGGATCAATTCAGTGATCCCCAGAGCCCGCAGCACCTCGGTGACATGCTGGTTGCCGCGAGTGACGCAGATTTGCGGCGCGGGCCGAGTGCGACTTCCACGCAGCGCACCATCTCCAACGCCTGCCAGGCAAACGGTGTGGACAGCTGCTGCCCGCCGCGCGCAGACTCTTCTCCAGGGCGCGGTCCAGCAACAGGGCCAACGCAGCCACGAATACATGGGCCTGCACGCGCGCGTCGTTGCGATGATAGACGGGCCGCAGTCCAGCAGGCTTTTCAAATGAGAAAAGCCGCGCTCGACCTCATTCAGCTCCTTGTAGGCGGCCACCGCTTCCACCGCCGAAAGATTCCGCTCCTCGGTCTGGATCACGTATTTGCCTTCCAGGGCCTTCTCCCGCGCCAAGTTCACCGGATGATCGAAGAACCGGAACTTCCCCTGGCGCAGTTCCCAGTCGAAATACCGGTGACCATGGTTGCGCCGCAGTTTGGTCGCGGCCGCCGCTCCGATCTTGTCGGCTTCTTTCATTGCCCTTTCTCCACCTGGTTTTAAGGCTTCCAGTTCTTTGCGGGTCCGCTCCATGGATAACTCCCGCATGCCGCGCTCGTAGAGTTCCCGCTCCTCGCTGTGAACCACGAACACCCGCACGCCGGCTTGTTTGCCCGCCACCTCGACTACCCGTGTCTGGGGTACAAGGTCTTCTCTGCGGCCGTGATCCCCACCGGACACTCCTGCCAGTCCGTGCGTCGTGCCGCCTGCTGAATATACTCGAAGGTGTCTTTGCGATTGCGTCTTTGCAGCCCCAGCAGATAGCCCTGCTCTGATTCGAGCTTGTCCACATTGCCGATGGTCATCATGCCGCGATCGCCCACGAAGACGACCCGGTTCAGATCAAATCGCTGGTTCAGATCCCTGACCACTTCCAGCACCGTGGTCTGATCCAGACGATTGCCGGCGAAGACATGATGCGCGAATCGGCCAGCCCTCCATCATCACCACCCCGATCACGATCTGCCGGTGGCGCGGCTTGCCGTCGCGACTGTAGCCGAAACTGTCCCAACTCGGCCGGCCCAGACCCCTCGAAGTAGGTCGAAGTAATGTCATAGAACGCCAGGTCCGGCTGCAGGCTGAACAGATCGCGCAACTCCAGATAGACAGCTTTTTCGATGCGCTCTTTCTCGGCCAGCAGATCGTCCAGGCTCTGATACCAGAGCTTCAGCTGATCGAAGCCTACTTTGACCCGGCCGGACTGTTTCCACACCGGCATCCAGCGGCTGCCCCGGGCCGTGCACACATAGAAATCCTCCAGCCATTGCGCCAGCGCGTGTTCGCTGCCCGGGCGGCTGAGCCGGTTGGCGAGCAGGGGAAAGATCCTTTCCGACAGCGGTTGCCCATGGCGCCGCAGAGCCCGACCGGCATCCAGAATCGCGCCCAAGGAGAGTTTCTCGAAAAGATGCCGGGCCACCAAAACCGGTCCCCACGTGGAGGACCGCGGAGCCGCGATGTCCGCGACGGCAACCCAGCGCGGGTTACCCTCCGGCTCGGCCAGCAACCGGATCAAGGCGTCCAGATGCGGCCCCAGCAGGTCCTTGCGTCCCAGGTGAGCGACGACGCGCTGCTTGACCTTGTCCCCTTCGCGGAAGGACTCCACCAGGCGGAGATACTCCTGTTGTCCATTGCGTGACTTGACCGAACGCAGGAACATGGCGGCAGTCTCCAGATGACACTACATATATCGCATCAGAGACGCATAATCAATGATCATCTGCGCACATTGTCAAAATATGTTGGCACTACAAATTTTCTCAATTGCAACTGTCGGCGATGATAATACAGGACTTAACTCCTTCCACCCAGCTTTCCATGGCAAACATGCGCTAGACTGATCCCATTCCGCGGCATTCTTCCCTGAATCCGAAGGATTGGCGATGAAACGAGAGGCTCGATTAGCGGTTCACATTCTGCTGGGTGTCGGCTGCGCGGCATTTCGCGCGCTCGCCCAGAACACCCCTCAGCAGAATGTCACCGTCGTCCTCCTCAACGCGCATGAACAGCCCCCGCAGCCGGTCAAAGCCGTTCGCGTGTCTCTCAGCTATCTCGATAGTTCGGTGCTGGTGACCGACGCGCAGCAAGTGACCAATTCTCAGGGCCAGGCGCTGCTGCTGGTTTCTCCTGGAGTCTCCCAACGCGGCGACCTGCGCATCGTGGTCACCGGGGCCAGCGACCTTGTGATCTATCAGCCTGCCGATGGCCAGTTGCCGGCACTGTCCGCGACCGTGAAGGTGAGTCTGTTACCCAAGGGCTCGCCCGCTCTGCTTGGCCCCGCGCAAATCGAAGCCATGCTGCACCGGACGCTGCTGCGGGTCAACAACCTTCAGAAAGAGGTCAGCGCGCTGAAGCAGGCGGCGCAGAACCAGACGCTTGACATCGGTCCCGCTCTGGAGGCGTGGGCGCAGGCCAACGGTTTTTCTGTCGCGCAGGTCAACCAGCTGGTCCAGCAGTGGGCGCAGAGTATTCAGCGGCAATCCGCGCAGGCTACGGCGGAGCAGAAGGCATTGGCTGAAATCGCGCTCAAGCACTACGCCAGCGCAGCGCAACTCTTCGATCAGGCTGCCAACGCCGATAGCGACCAACTCGACGCCGAAGAACAAGCTTTTCTCAATGGCCGCCGCGATAAGCTCCGCCAGCTGATCGGCGACCGCGAGCAGGCCGCCGGCGCATATCGGCTCAACCTCCAGCACCATAAGGCCACGCAGACGCTCGAAAGCGCCGAAGCTACCGCGGCCGCGGAATACAAAAAGCATCCGGACGACAAAGGATTTCACGAACTCTGGCTGCGGGCCCTCTCAGCCGTTGCGGACGCGCACGAGTCGGAAGGGACGGTTTCCCCTGCAGATGTGAGCCTTCCGCTTTTGGCGCAGTCGGTGGCCGATCAGCAGGTGCTTATGCGCGAATATGCGGCCCTGGGAGATCGCACGGAAGGCGCCACGGCGCAGATGGGCCTGGGCGGTGCGCTGGACTCTGAAGGCGAGCGCGCCAGCCCGGACCAGGCTGCCGACTTGCTCGGCCAGGCGGTGCAGGCCTACCAGAGCGCGCTTCAGGTCTTCACCAGAGCCGATCTGCCCCAGGACTGGGCCAAGACGCAAGGTAACCTGGGTGGTGCGCTGAAGGATGAAAGCGAGAATGCCAGTGCAGACAAGGCCGCTGCTTTGCTCGATCAGGCGGTACAGGCTTACCAGAACGCGCTTCAGGTCTTCACCAAGGCCGATCAGCCTCGGGAATGGGCCGCGGCGCAATTGGACCTCGGCGATACACTGACGGCTGAGGGAGAGCTTGCCGACGGGGACAAAGCCGCAGCCTTGTTCGATCAGGCGGCGCAGGCCTGCGGGAGGGCGCTTGAAGTGCTCACCAAAACCGCGACGCCGCAATATTGGGCGGTCACGCAGGTGAACCTCGGCAAAGCGTTGGAAGATGAAGGCGAGCTCGTCGGCGAGGACAAGGCCGCGGCCTTGTTCGACCGGGCGGTTCAGGCCGACCAGAACGCGCTCCAGGTCTTCACAATGGTCGATATGCCCCAGGAGTGGGCAGCCACGCAGGTAAACCTCGGCAATACGCTGCAGGATGAAGCCGGGCTTGCCGGCGGGGAAAAGTCGGCGGCCTTGCTCGATCAGGCGGTGCTGGCCTACCAGAGCGCGCTCCAGGTCTTCACCAAAGCCGGTCTGCCCCAATACTGGGCCGGGACGCAAAAATACCTGGGCACTGCGCTGGAAGATGAAGCCGAGCGCGCCAGCGGGGACAAAGCTGTTGCGCTTCTCGGCCAGGCAGTGCTGGCCTTCCAGAATGCGCTTGAGGTCTACACCAAAGCCAATCTACCCCAGAACTGGGCGTCGATAGAAGATTACCTCGGGGCTGCGCTGTTGAATGAGGCTCAGCACACCAGTGGCGACAAGGCCGCTGCGTCATTCGATCAGGCGGCGCAGGCCTACCAGAATGCGCTTGAGGTCTACACCAAAACCGATTCGCCCCAGAACTGGGCGGAAGCGCAAGTAAACCTCTTGGAAATCGGTCTCACCTCCGGTCACTTTGCCGCTTGCCTGCAGCGGGCGGCGATCCTCACCGGCGACGCGTTGCCTCCAGCAGGATTTGCCATCCGAGACGCGATGCAACTCGCCTGCCAGTGGGGCGCTGGAGACAAAAGTTCAGCCGCGGCTGCTGAGAAGGCTCTCTCGTCGCATCAGCCCGTCCTTGAGGCGGGCTTTTGGGACTCCAGCGGCATCGTCCGCTTTATCTCCACTTCGCCTGCATTCGCGGCCGGCCGGGCATCGTGGGTCGCTTTCTTCACCTCCGTCGAGAACGGCGACAGCGCGGGAATGACCGCGGCGCTGCGCCAGCTTGCGCCAATCCTGCAACAATAACTCATATGCCGATGACCCAATACGATGTGTTCCTGAGCTACTCTCGCGCGGATACGGAGCGGGTCGCGCCGCTGCGCGACGCGTTGCGTGGAATGGGCTATCGCGTCTTCTTCGATACGCAGTCGATCGATCCTGGCGAGCAGTGGAAGACGCGGCTGGAGCGCTCCATCCAGTCCTCGCGCGCCCTGGTGCTGTGCTGGTCCGAGCACACGCGCGGCTCTGACTACATCACCTTCGAGTATTCGCGGGCCGAGGCGCTGCACAAGCCGGTTCTTCCCTGGCTGCTCGACAAGACGCCGCTGCCTGCCATGCTTGAGGTGCAGGGCATCACCACCACCGACCCCGCACAGGCCGCTGGCGCGCTGCGTCCGGCGCTCGGCCGGACGCTGGGGCAGAGGCGCAGGACGCAGATGGCGCTGGCGACGCTTGCGGTGGCCCTCGTTGCTGCGGGTCTTTGGTTTCTGCTCCGGCCGCCTCCGCCACCACCGCCGTGGGATTTTCAGGGCGAAGTGACGGATCGGGTGACAAGCATGCCCATCGCCGGAGTCGATGTCGATGTGTTGTCCGGCAATCGCGCGCAGGCAAAGGCCGTCACCGACAGCCAGGGGCAATTCGATGTGCATGTTCCCGGCCCACGTCCCGCCAACATCAACGTGCGCTTCCGCAAAGACGGCTATGAAGCCGAAGAGCCCCTGAATATTCCAACCGGCAAGCCGTGGAACATGGACATGGTCAAATTGCCCTGAGCACACGCGAAGCGAAATCGTCTTTCGCCTTTGTGAAGCGGCTCGATTCCAAGGCCCGCGATAACAAACAGCATCAGACGATCTCCGGTCGCTGACCCCTGGCCTATGCGGTGGCCGCGTAGGCCACGCGCCCCTCACAGACTGTCCAGCGGATTTTCCCCTGCATCGTCCATCCATCGAACGGCGTGTTTTTGGCCTTCGACTTCGACTCAGTAGCCCGGTAGATCCACTCCGCTTTGGGATCGAAGATCACCACATCGCCAAAACTGCCCACGGCCAGAGTCCCGCGGCCTTTCAAACCCAGCAGCGCGGCGGGTTGCGCGCTCAGCAGGTTCAGCACACGGCCCAGCGGCATCTTCCACTCCCCGTGCAGCCAGCGCAGGCAAAGCCCGAGTGCAGTCTCCAGGCCGATGATCCCGTTCGGCGCCAGCTCAAATTCGATTTCCTTTTCGTGCATTGCGTGCGGCGCGTGATCGGTCGCAATCGCGTCTACCACGCCGTCGAGAATCCCCTCGATCATCGCGTCGCGATCAGCAGCCGAGCGCAGCGGCGGATTCATCTTCGCGTGCGTGTTGTACAGGCCCACGTGTTCCTCCGTGAGGAGAAAATGATGCGGCGCAACTTCACACGTCACGCGCAACCCATTGCGCCGTGCCTGGCGCACCGCATTGAGCGCCGCCGCCGTCGATGTGTGCGCTACGTGCAGATGCGGACGCGCGTCTCTCGACTCCGCCACCAGCCGAATGTCGCGCTCCACTATGTTCGACTCAGCCTCCACCGGCATTCCACGCAACCCCAGCTTGAACGACACCGGTCCCAGATTCATGCTCGCGCCTTGCGTCAAGCGTGTGTCTTCCGCGTGCTGGATCACGATCAGCCCCACGCGAGCGGCCGCGGCCAGCGTCTCGCGCATGATGCCGTCCTTCAGGATCGGGCGTCCATCGTCGGTCACAGCTACTGCTCCGGCTGACTTGAGCGCGGCGTAATCGTTGACCATTTCGCCTTTCGATCCCCGCGTCGCCGCGGCGACCGGAAACACCCTCACCTGCGCCCCGCGCTCCGGCGCCTGCATCCAGCGCGTAATCTCGGGAGAGTCGTTCACCGGCGAGGTGTTCGGCATCGCCGCCACCGCCGTAAAGCCGCCCGCGGCCGCTGCAGCCGTGCCGGTGGCAATGGTTTCCTTGTACGCCTGCCCCGGCTCGCGCAGGTGGACGTGCATATCGATGAGCCCAGGCGCGACGACGAAACCGGTCGCATCGAGCTCTTTGGCTGCTTCCGCGCCTTTCAGCTTGCCGGGCGAGGCAACCTCGGCCACGCGTCCGTCTTTGAGCAGAATGTCCTTGAGCCCATCGACCCCCGCCGCCGGATCGACCAGCCGCCCTCCGCAAATCGCCAGCGCCGTCATGCGCGGCCTCCTTGCCCTGTCGCCAGCAGCGCCCGCTCCATCACCGCCATGCGGATGGCCACTCCGTTGTGGACCTGCTCCAGAATCGCCGACTGCATGCCGTCTGCCACGCCCGCCGTGATCTCCATGCCGCGAATGATCGGTCCCGGATGCAGCACCACCGCCTTCGGCGCATGCGCGGCCAGCCGCTGCCCCGTCAGTTGGTAGCTCGCTTTGTACTCGTCCAGGTCCAGTTGCAACCCCGCCAGCCGCTCCGCTTGAATGCGCAGCATCATCACCACTTGCGACTGGCCAAGCGCCGCATCGAAGTCCCGCTCGATCTCAATGCCGGGCCCCGATCGCGCAGCCTGCTCCGGCAGCAGCTCTTTGGGTCCGCACAGCAATACTCGCGCACCCAGGCGCGGCAAGAGAAGCATGTTCGACCGCGCTACGCGGCTGTGCAAAATGTCGCCCACAATGCATACCGTGACGCCCGCCAGCGCCTCCGGTCCAATCCCGCCAATCCCGGGCCGCAGATGCGTCAATATCGTGCGCAGGTCCAGCAACGCCTGCGTGGGATGCTCATGCATGCCGTCGCCCGCGTTCACCACCGGCAGGCGCGTGGCTTCCTCCAGCAGCCACGCTGCCCCGGAAGAATTGTGGCGCAGAATGATCGCCTCCGCGCCCAGCGCCCGCAGTGTTAGCCCGGTGTCTTTCACCGATTCACCCTTTTCAATGCTGGAGCTCAGGTATGAAACCAGAGTGGTGTCGGCGCCCAAGGCCTTCGAGGCAAACTCAAAGCTGGTGCGGGTCCGCGTTGACGATTCGTAAAACAGCAGTGCGATTTTCCGCTTGGCCAGAACCTGGTCGCGGAGCAGCGGATCTTCGTTTTCAAGCTCCGTGGCGCGCCACAGCAGATGGCTTACGCCGGCCACGCTCAGGTCCAGGACCGAAAGCAGCGAGCCGGGATGATAGGGAAATTGAGATGCAGGAGGGGGCGGAGTGTGAAGCGTGCGGCGTGCGGCGGCTAGGTTCATTTTGGGCTTTCACGAGAGCGCAGGGCTCCGATCCGTTCAAGAAGCAGCCATAAGCTATGAGCTTTCAGCTAAAAGCTGAGAACTGAAAGCTGCGTGTTCAGCTCGTCTTCTCCACCAGCAGAACCTGCTCGGTGGAGTCGATTTCCTGAAACTTCACTTCAATAATCTCGCGGCTGCTGGTGGGAACATGCTTGCCCACGTATGTCGCCTCAATCGGCAGCTCGCGATGGCCGCGGTCGATCAAAACGGCCAGTTGCACGCGGCGCGGCCTGCCGTGGTCGAAGAGCGCGTCCAGCGCGGCGCGGACCGTGCGCCCGGTGTAAAGCACATCGTCGCAAAGCACCACGTCGCGGCCCTCCACATCGAAGCCGATCGCTCCCGGCGTCACCACCGGGCGGACGCCGGCCGTGGACAGATCGTCGCGGTAAAACTGGATATCGAGCATGCCCGTATCCACGGGGCGCTTCTCAATGCCGGAGATCAGCTTGCCCAGCCGTTCCGCCAGTGGAACACCGCGGCGCTTGATCCCCACCAGGGCCAGATCCTCGCTGCCGTTGCTTTTCTCTACGATCTCGTGGGCTAGGCGCACCAGGGTGCGCTCAATCTCAGAGGCCGACATCAGCCGCCCCTTCACTCGCAAGCCGGTGTTGCTTTCCGCTTCGCTCATGGTGGTTGTGCTCTTGCCGGATGATACGAGGGGTTGGTGCTCCGGGGCAAGTTGTGGAAAGAAGGTACTTCACTGCTCCCTGCTCCCCAATCCTGCTCCGGATCTTTGACCGTATCGATTCGCACTAAGCCTGGGTGCCCCAGGTCCAGATTTTGGGACCTGGGATAGCACGAACCTAAAGTACCTCTTAGCGCGGTCAGAGACCTATTTCCTGCTTCCCAGCATCTCGTTCACCTTCGCCATCACCTGGAATGCATCGGCCACGTAGACCACATCGGCCTTGCCGCGGGTCCAGCCGCAGTTGGGATCGAGCGAAACAGCGCGGCGCTCACCGATGAACCGCCAGCCTACGACGTGCGGCTCCTCGCCGTGGCAGCAGGTCGCCAGCCCCTTGGCGTGGCGCGGTGTGGAGCCGGTCTGGCCGACCTGGTTCAAATGCGTCAGAAATGGGAGAACGGAGTTCCCTTCGCCGCCCTGGTCAACCAATGATTTGCTGCTGCCCAGCGATGCCGCCGAAGCGCGCAGAAACTTCAAAATCAGCTCGCCCGCTTCTGCGACATGCACCTGTCCGTCCGGCTGTTTCTTGGTCCAGCCGGCTCCTGCGACGAAGAGCAGCTTCGCATCCGGCCGAATGGTCTGCTCGTCCTGCTTTGGCGCGTGGAATCCGGTCACGGTTGTGCGCAGCGCAGGCAACTCGACCGCGATCTGTTCCACCTGCGCCGCAGCCGCATCGCCTGCAAATGCCGCGTGCGTCCCTGCATCCAGCAGCAGAAACCACGGACGCGCGGCGCGGCTCACCACCGCCTCAATGCGCTGCCGGTAAAACCACCGCGTGGCCCCAATCGGTTCCGGGCCGGGCTCAGCGCCGGCGAAAGCGGTAACGTGGGTGTCGATGAAGCCGCCGAGGCGATGAGCGACGCCCGCCATCACCCGCGCAAATCGCGAGCTCTGCGGCGCCAAAATAATCGATGCGTTCGCGGCGCGGCAAAGAGCTTCGCAGGCCGCCGCATCGCTCGCATAGCGCGCCTGCGCGAAAGCTTCACCCGAGACCGCAAGCAAACGCGCGCCGGCTCCAGCCACTGCGCCCGCCGCGCCGGCAGCATCCCTCGCCACAATCCCCACGATCGGCGCCGCTCCCATCCGCGCAGCCAACTCCTTGCCCGCGGTCACGGCTTCAAGCGAGGCTTTGCTCAGCGCGGAGCCGGTTTCATCGGCGTGGGTCAAAACCAGTATCGATTCCATCACTCTGCTCCCATCCACTCCACCAGCTCGCGCGCAATCTCCTCTGCGCTCATGTTCTTCTCTACGCGTGTCTCGCGCTGCTGTTTGGGCAGGCTTACCGAAACGTAGCTAAGACTATTGGCTTCGAGCGCGGCGGTTCTTGCCTTTTGCAGCGCCGGCATGATGGTGCGCATATTCGCCATGCCCACCTGCGGATTGTTGCGCGGCTCGGCCAGATTGCCCGTGGCCCAGCCCAGCACGGCGGGCGCCCCCGCGCAGACCGACACCTGGTGCTTTCCGCCTTCCACTCTCTCCAGCACCGCGAAAGAGCCATCGTCGCGCAGGTCGATTTGATCGACGCCCTGAAACTGGTCCGCGATGCCGAGGCGCTCGCCGACAAGCTGGAGCGTGATGCCAGCGCCGCGAGACGCGGATTCCCATCCGCCGAAGACGAGCAGCTTGGTGCAATCCAATCCCGGAAGGGCCGCGATGGTTTCGGCGAGCACGGCAGCGGTCGCATGCGCATCTGGAAATCCGCCAATGGGACCGTCGACGGGGACGAGCTCGAAGGCCACCTTCTGCGCGACGGTCATCATTACCTGCTGTAGCTTGGCCTTGGGACCGAGCGAAACGAGCCACAGCTTGCTGCCGGGGTTCTTCGCGGCGAGAGCTGCCGCTTCATAGAGCGCGCACGCGGCCCAAGGATCGAGCACCGCGGGCAAGACCATCTCACTCTTGATCCCCGGACCGTTCGGCGTGGTTGTTGGTTCGAGAGTTTGCAAGGGGTCGGGAACAATCCCCGCGCAAACGACGATGTGCAAAATATTTGGCATTTTTTGTCCCTTGCTTATTAGTGTAATGGGTTCTCAACGGGCCCGAATTTTAGATAAACGACACATCGGCGCCAGCCTTCACGATTGATGCCTTTGGGAATAGAAAGTCGCTACACGTGTCTCTCTTCAGGCATAGGGAAGGAATAAATGCTTCCCATACTTTCCAAAAGCTCGTGTGCCTGCATGGCCGTGACAGTAGAACCAAATGTATGCGTCTTTGATCCGACTTCAAAGCGGATTCCACTTCTTTCAATACTTTTATTTTGAGATTCGATCTGCCATTGTGCAAAGCGAAGATTCCTGATGTCCGGATTTTCAAAGGTCTTCTTCCGCATCGTAAAACCTAAAAGTGATGACTCGATTTTCAAGAACTTGGCGTCGAGTAAAAGTGCGCTCCTTCCCGTAAACGGCAGGGCAAGAATATATCCCACTGCTATTACAGTAAATACTTGATCAAATCGCATCAGGCCGATGGGGGTGCGCGGATGCGGATGCATCAACAAGATCTGCGACCCCAAGGTGCAAGCCGGGCCGATCATAACAACCAAAACTGCATGGAGGGATTTGTATTTGTTTCGTCGAGGCGCGATCACAGCTTTCAGGACGCCGCCTTTATTCATTATTTCGATGCACTGAACGCTGTTGTTCATTGACGAGGAGATTTGTTCGAAATGTTCCTTATCTTTGAAGTAATTTGATGAAGCGGCTCCCCGATGTTTCTTTGCATTCTCCTCTTTGACCGCCTTGTAAAACATCAAAATAACCCCGGGAACAATATCAGGAACAATCACAAACAGCGAGTTACTTCGGGCAAACTTATCGGTTTCAATTACAGAGAGCAGATGAAGCTGCAGCGCGATCAGACCAAATGTTGCGGATACGTAGAATATCGCACCAACAAGCCGCCACGGACTCCGTTTTGAGAGTTTGTAGCCGAGTAGCGCAACGAGCCACATAATGGCCCAAAGCAGAGGGGCCAACAGAAGCACGAGTAATATTCCGCCCAAAACGGCACCTCCCAGCGCGAAGACCACATTCGTTCGCTAGGGTAGCACATCAATTTCAGTTATTTACTGGGCTAATTCTCGGCCGAATGCAGGCCGCCGGAGCCCGCCTGGAACTCAATGCTGGAGCGCTCGCCGTCGGGCGAGTGAGGGCAGTTCCACAGGCAGGCGCCGCAATGCACGCACTTCTCGCGCTCGAAGGCGGGCGCGTCATCTTCGCCCAGCGTGATGGCTTGGCCGGAACACATGGCGATGCAGGTCTTCTCCTCGCAGGAGATGCAGCGCCCCTTGTCGAGAAAGACGACATGATCGGCGAAGCCCGGCATGGCCTGCACCTTGCCGCCCATCAACAGCGCGTCCTGATGCGTGACCAGCAAACGGCCGTCGAAGGGAATCTCGGGCCAGCCGCGCGCCGTCATCAGCGCATCGTGCAGCGGGCGGCCGTCGCTTACCGCCAGCGCAGCAGCCTGCTTCAGCTTGAGGCCTGCCGTCTCATTCATGCCGTGCCGGCGAATCTGCTTGGGCGCCGGTGGAATGTTCGCCCTGAGCGCGAGGCGCCCGCCGGTGAGCCCGGCGAGCGCCATGCCCACGAGCCCGCGGACAAATCCAAGTTGAAAACCGTTGCGCGCGTTCCTGGCTTCGCGTGCGCCGCGCTCGACCCAGCTTGCGCGGCGGCGCGCTTCGTAGGTTGCGGCCAGATTCTCCTGCGTGAAGGGCTTGCCGGCGCGCAGCAACTCCAGCACTGCTTCGCCGAGTTGCACGCCCGTGGTCCAGGCCTCGTCTACGCCGGAGCCGGTGAGCATGTTGGTCGAGCCGGAGCCCTCGCCGATGCGCGCGAATCCGTCGCCGGTGAGGAATGGCTCGCCGTGCTTGCCCGATTCTTCGAGGGACTTTGCGCCCCAGGAGCGCAGCGTGCCGTTCTTGAGGTGCTGCCACAGAAGCGGGTGCTGGATGTAGTGCTGCAAGTAGCGATAGGCGGTGCGCGCCGGATCGCCCAGCCACGAAGGCACGAAGATGCCGACCGAGACCAGGCGGTCAGGATGCACGTAGAGGAAGCCGAAGATCTCCGGCTCGGGAAATCCGAAGGTGTGCCAGACGGTGCCGGCTTCGAGCGCGGTGTCTTCTGGCAGCTCGATGACGAACTTCATGCCCAGCGCCCACTCGCGGCGGGCGTGGCCGGCGGGCAGGCCGAAGCGCTCGTCGAGCTCTTGGCCGACCGCGCCCACGGGGCCGTCGCCCACGACCGTGAGCTGCGCATGCACGTCCATTCCGGCCATGAAGCCCTCGGCCGGCGCGCCGTGCTTGTCCACGCCCTGATCGGCGAGGCGGAGGCCGACGACGCCTTGGGTTTTGGGATCGGGATTGGGATCCTCAGCGAAGATCGGGCCGCTGACCGGCGTGCCGGGCCAGATCTGCACCAGGCCGCTGGCCATCAGTTGCGAGCCGACCCACTGGTTGAACTGGCCGATGGAGAGCACCAGCCCGCCGTTCTTGTGCAGAAACGCGGGCGTCCAGGGCAGCTCGAAGGCACAGGTCTTTCAGCCACAACTTTCTTCCAAGACGAAGAAAAAAATCTCCCAAGCGCAAGAGCGCGGAGCGCCGGCTGGCGCCGATGGGATCGAGCAGGTAAAAGACGCGCTCCTGCTTGACCGCCGCGGCCATGGGAATTTCAGCGGGATCGAGCGTGGGAAAGCTGGAGCGAATTCCCTCGGCGCGCGTGACCACGCCGCTGACGCCGGCGGCAAGATCGTCGGCGCGCTCGTAGCAGAGCACCTGCAGGGGCATGCCCGGCGCAACGCGGCTCTCGAAGGCGGGATCGGCGGGATTCTGGCTCCAGGCTTGCGTCAGCGTGGTCAGAAATCCGCCCGTCGCCGGGCCAAAGCCGGCGCAGGCGATGTCGACTTCCATCGTCTGGCGGTCGGTCTCGATTGGCTGTGCCGCAGAACTCATGCCGGGTAATCCAGCGCTTCGGGAATCATGACTTTGCTCACGGTGTCGGCGGCGCGATCCTTGGCCAGGCGCGAGCCGGTCAGGCACATGGTCAGTTTGCTCTGCAGGCGGAGAAACTCGCTCGATCCGGCGCAACCCGCGCACGGCCCGGCCTTTCGCGGATGGCTGCCGTCGGCCTGCAGCACATCTACCGCCATGGCCATGATGCCCGGCATGGTTTCTTCCAGCTCTTCCAGCTCGCTTGCCAGGAAGCAGGTTCTGTGCTCTTCGTCGTCCCACGCCGGATGCCGGTTGTAGCCGAAGACCAGCTCGGCGCAGATGCGCGAAACCTCGCCGGCCGCCTGCGCCGCCTGCGTGTGGCACAGGTCGCTGAGGAATTGCACGGTTCCGGCCAGGCCTTCGGCGGCCACGGCGTCGGTGGCGCCGCGGGTCTCCAGCTCCAGCACATCGAGAATCTGGCAGCGCGACGCCATCAGCCAGCTGAGCGCATCGGCCAGCGCGAAGGTCACGCCCTGCCGCTGCCCGTGATAGAGCTTGGCGCCCGTCAGGGTCAGTGGATTTCTGCAGATAGTTCAGCGTCCACGCCCACAGGTTCATCGCCGAGGCCAGCGTGCAGGCGCCGCTGCCGGGACGATCGCTGGCGATCTTGCGCATCTCGCGCGTCCAGGCGCGGAACTGCGGCGAGGAAGACTTCGGAGGTCATGGTGACGGTCAACTGGCGGCGCTGCACGGCTTCAGGGCCTTCGTAGGTGGCTTCCAGTTGCGCGTCCATCCACTTGTTGGCCAGGAAGCCGGGACAGTCTTCGGTAATGCCGTAGCCGCCCATCAGGCTGACGGCCTCGCGCAGCATGTTGGCGCCGTGGCCGGTGTTCCAAAGCTTGGTGGCCGGGCACAGCACGTTGGCCTCGGCGTCCATTCAGCACGTACTGCACCAGCGGATCGGCTTCGAGCTCCGCGCGGCGGGGACTGTCCTCTTTGAGCCCCATCAACTCGATGGCCCGCTGCTCGCTTTCCTTCAGCGCCTTCATCTCCGCGCGCCCGCCCAGCACGCCGCGCTCTTTCAAGATCGCCGTCTTTTGCTTTTCGAGAGGATCGAGCACGTCAAACAGCCGCGCCGCGGCAAAGCCCAGCGAAGACGCCGCCTCGCCCGCGGCCCACACGTCCACCAGGCGGTGCAGCGCATCTTCGCGCTGCTGAATGCCCTGCTCGTAGCGCACCGAGCCGGGCTTGGCGCCCTCGGCGCCGCGGAAGCGCTGGCGCTGGTAGCGGATCACCGGCTCAACCGCCGAAAGCAGCTTGGCCGCCGTCATCAGGCCTACCGGCACGCGCGTGCGCCGGAAAACCGCGTCGATCACTTCGCTGTGGTTGAAGTTGGGGACGATCACGCCGTCCTTCACCGTGTATCCGCCCACGATGCGGCTGGCCGGGACCTTGAGGTTGAAGACAGGATCGCCGGTCGACGAGAGCTGGTGCACCAGCTTTTTGGTAGCCGTCCCGCGGTCGAAGGTGCCTTCGTCGCCCTCTTCCAGAATCACCATGCAACTGCCCTTGATGCGCTCATCGTCGGAGTTGACCGCCGCGGTGACGAAGTTGGCAAAGGCGATGCCGGTGATGAAGCGGCCGCGCTTGTCCACTTGCAGCAGGGGCTCGGCGCCCTCTTTCCACTCGGCAACGCGCAGCTTGCCGCTCAACATGCCGGCATCGACGCCCACATAGGGGATGGGCTCGGTGAGCGCAAAGGCTCCGCGCCAGGGCTTGCGGTCTTCGCCGGGTTGTGGAGGAGCGGAGAGTGTTTTGTAGCGGGTGACCTGTTCCTGCGTGCCGCGCTCGTGGATGGGCGAGAGAGCGAGAAAGCCCGCCAGGCTGGCAGTGGCCGCGCCGCCATCGACCCAGGCGAGCTCGTAGGCCGCCAGACCCAGCGCCAGATTCTTGGGGCCGACAATGAATCCGCCCTCTTCCGGCTCCATAAAGGCTGCCGTGATCCCGGCGCGGTCGAAGGCGTCCATCATCTCGTCTTTGCCCGCGGTCCACTCGTGGGTGTTGCGCTCGCCGGCCGCAACCAGGCGCGCCACCGTGCCCCGCGCCACCCCGCGCGCCGACTGCACCAGCATCTGCAGGTCGAATCGGTCGGCGTAGCGCCAAAGAATCTGCCGCACCGCATCCCCAGGGAGGGTGAGCATCGTTTTCGTTCCGGTAACCGCAACTGTGCCCATCGAGTGGCTCCTAAGCAAAGCAGTTCCACGATTCATGCGCTTTCAGGTTCCGTGCAAGGTGGCTCGCCGCGGCGAGCCACTCAGCGGCGGAGACTTTAGAGTAATGCAATTGCGGACTGCTTCAACCCATTTATTCTCTTCGACCGGATGAGCGGCGGCATGTGACCTACATCACTCCGACAGGCGCTCAAAGCAGGGGTTTTGCGGCAGAAAAATTGGGCAGAGATGCTCTACGGCGGGAAGAAACTGCTGGGAACAGACGCTGCAGAGCTACAAAAGCTTCAGGGACTTCTCAGGTGCCTCGCCATCGTCCCGAATCGCGATACGGATGTTTTCGAGCGCTTCTTCCTCATTCGCGCCTAGCGACCAGCGGGCAGGCCAGGGCAGGAGACGCTGAAACCTTCCCCGGATTGGCGGAGAACGGCCTGATAAGTGGCCATGAAAGTCACCCTACACACGTTTTTTTAGTTGGTGCCTGGAGCGAAGCGAGTGGCTTGGCTCACTCGCGTTCATAGCTGAGAGCTGATGGCTGAAAGCTGTGTTTGTGATTTGCGTCGCCGCGTTTGTGATACCTGTCACTGCGAGTTTCTTTCCAATAGCGTGATCTCATAAGTGGGAACCCCGCCAAATCGAGTTTCAAGTGACGGGGCGGATTGCGCACTTGAGCAAGAGCGGTTCCACAATTTACGTGCCCTCTCTGGTGCCGCGCAAGGTGGCTTTTTCTTATGGAAAAAGCCACTTGGCGGTAGTAGTTCCGGGGTGCAGCAATTGCGGAACCGCTGTCGACCGGCGAGCAGGGTGATGAGTCCTTTTTTGCCTGGGGAAGGAAGACGGCGGAATGATCCAAGCCGTATTGTATAGAGTTCTATTTTTCGTCCGTAGCGGAGTGGTTGCGGCCGGCCTGGCCATTTTGGCGCTTGCGCCCGCCGCCCTGCGCGCGCAAACGGACTGCCTGACTTGCCACGGCGACGCGAGCATGACCGACGCCGCGGGACACAGCATCGCTGTGGACGGCCAAAAATTCAGCGACAGCATTCACGGCAGCCTGCAATGCAACAACTGCCATGCGGACATCAAGGGCTATCCGCATCCGGACAAGGTCGCGCCGGTGGATTGCAAGACCTGCCACGCGGACCAGGCCACCCAGCTCCAGGGCAGTGTCCACGCCGACGGCAAGGAGCATCCCTGCACAAGCTGCCACGGCAACGCGCACGAGATCTTTCCCAAGACCGACGCCCGCTCCGCGGTCTATCCACTGAACGTGCCCAAGACCTGCGGCAACTGCCACAGCAATGGCGGCATGGCGGGCAAGCACGGCCTGGCGAGTGTCTACCCGAATTACATCGACTCCATCCACGGATTCGCGCTGAGCAAGGAAGGGTTGCTGGTGGCGGCCAACTGCCAGAGCTGCCACGGCTCGCACGACATTCTGAGCCACACCAATCCGCAGAGCCCGACCTACAAGACCAACATCCCCAAGACCTGCGGCAACTGCCACGCCAAGATCGACGCCGACTACGAGCAGGGCGTGCACGGCAAGGGCATCGCGAAGGGCGACCTGAAGGCGCCGGTGTGCAGCGACTGCCACACGGCGCACGCGATCCTGCAGCCCACTGAAGCGGCCTTCCGCATGCAGTCCACGCCCATCTGCGGCAACTGCCACAAGGACAAGTTCTCCACCTACCGCGACACCTTCCACTCGCAGTTGGGATCGCTGGGCGGCTACGTGGAGACGGCGCGCTGCTGGGACTGCCACGGGGCGCACGACGTGCGGCCAGCATCAGCGATCCGACCTCGCCGATCAACAAAGCCAACCTGGTCACGACCTGCGGCAGGTGCCACGCGGGCGCGAACCTCAGCTTCGTCCAGTATCAGCCGCATGCCAACGCGCGCGACCGCAAGCTGAGTCCGGGGCTTTACTTCGTGCGGCTGTTCATGAACCTGCTGCTGGCAAGCGTGCTCACTTTCTTCGTGATTCACACCATCTTGTGGCTGATCCGTGCGCGCTACAACCAGGTGAAAAGTAAGACGGCAAATGGAGGAAAGAATGCCTGAGTTGGAGCAAGCGGCAAAAGCGGAAAACGGCGCCACGGGCCGGTACTTCGTGCGCTTTACACGCGAGCAGCGGTACATGCACGCGGTCCTGTTCACCACCTTTCTGGGCTTGGCGGCCACGGGGCTGCCCATGCGCTTCAGCGAGAGCTTTTGGGCGCGCAAGTTTGCGGCCGGCGTGGGCGGATTCGGCGCCATTCTGTTCTTCCATAAATTCTGCGCCATCGTGCTCACCATTGCTTTCCTGATTCATGTGAAAGAGGTCTTTCAGCGCGGCATCATGCATCGCGAAAAGGGAATCTTCTGGGGGCCGACCTCGATGGTGGCCAACTGGAAGGACGTAAAGGACCTTTTTGGGCACATGCGCTGGTTCCTCGGCCTGGGCCCCAAGCCGCAGTTCGAGCGCTACTCCTACTGGGAGAAGTTCGATTACTGGGCGGTGTTCTGGGGCATGGTTGTCATCGGCTTCTCCGGCTACGCCATGTGGTTTGCGCCGTTCTTCGCGCACTTTCTGCCCGGCTGGGCGCTGAACGCGGTGCTGGTGATTCACGGCGAGGAAGGGCTGCTCGCCATTCTGTTCATCTTCTCCATTCACTTCGTCAACACCCATCTGCGCCCCGACAGCTTTCCCATGGACATGGTGATCTTCACCGGCGTGGAGAGCGAAGAAGAGTTCAAGCACAAGCGCCCCGAAGAGTACGAGCGCGTTGCCGCCGCGGGCAAGTTGGAATCGCGGATCGGCATCGCGCCGCCTATCTGGCTGCTCAACTTCTCCAAAGTGGTCGGATTCACGGCAATCTTCATCGGGCTCACGCTTCTGGTGCTGACGCTGACCGCGTATTTCAGCTGATAGCTTGCAGCCGGTAGCCGGTAGCCTGCGACTCGAAGCTTACAAACATGAACTGGCAGCCCTTTCGCTGTTCGCTTAAGCTGCCGGCTACAAGCCACAAGCCGCTTTGTGACCCCAGTCACGACAGAATTCCTCCGGGGGTGACCCCTGGCACAGTGTGGCTGTGACACGAGTCACGGCAGGATTTCTCGCAAAGGCATCTCCTCAACGTGTGAACGTTGCACGAAGTTTTTTCATTCGCACGCTGGTTTTCTTTCTTCTTGCCTGGGCCTCAACCGCACACGCCGCGCAGAAGCTGAAGGACGCGGACTGCCTCGCCTGCCACTCCGACCCCACGCTCACCACCACGGCCGAGAACGGATCGACGGTCAGCCTCTACGTCGACCAGAGCAAGCTCAAGCATTCCATCCACGGCCGCATGTTCGCCTGCGTGGATTGCCACAAGGATGTGAAGAGCCTGGCGCATGAGACGCCCCCGCAGAAGGTAGCTGCGCGCAGTGCCACGCCGATGCCGGCGATGCGTATGAGCACAGCATCCACGCGAAGGTGGACAAGAGCGGAAAGATTCCCGCCAGTTGCGAAGATTGCCACGGCGACGTTCACCAGATTGAGGGCGCGGGCGATCCCAAGTCGCCCGTCAATCACGCCAATATTCCCGCCACCTGCGGCCGGTGCCACGGGCAAAAGTTTCTCATGGAGTCGAACGGCGAAAGCGCGCAGCCCTTCCTCTCCTACCAGGACAGCGTGCACGGCCGCGCCGTCGCCAATGGCTCGCAAAAGGCCGCGGTCTGCACCGATTGCCACGGCACGCACGAAATTCTCCCCGCCAACGACGCCAAATCGCCCATCTCCAAGTTCAACGTCCCCGCCACCTGCGGCAAGTGCCACACGGACATCGCAAACACCTTCATGCAGAGCATTCACGGGCAGGCCATCGCGCGCGGCAACGAGCTGGCCCCGACCTGCACAGACTGTCACGGCATTCACACCATCAAGGCGCCCTCCAACCCCAACTCGCCGGTCGCCGGGCAGAATCTCTCTCGCGACACCTGCGGTCCGCTGCCACGAGGGCGTGCGCTTGTCGCAGGAGTTCGGCGTACCCTGGAACCGCGTCACCAGCTACTTCGACAGCTATCACGGCCTGGCCGCGGAAGGCGGCTCGGTGGTCGCCGCCAACTGCTCCAGTTGCCACGGCGTCCACGACATTCTGCCTTCCAGCGATCCCCGCTCCACCATCAATCGCGCCAATCTCGACGCCACCTGCGGCAAGTGCCACAAAGGCGTGACGCAGAAGTTTACGCGCACGCCGGTCCATCTCCAGGACGGCGTCCGCTCGAGCGACATCGGTTCGGTCGTGGTCCGTTGGGTGCGCTGGATCTACATCCCCCTCATCCTCCTCGTCATCGGCGCCATGTTCCTGCACAACGCCATCATCTGGCGCAGCAAGGCCGTCGCGCGCCGGCGCACGCAGAATCCCTTCATGCAGCGCATGAACGTGAATCAGCGCTGGCAGCATCTGGTTCTCCTCAGTAGCTTCATCGTTCTGGTCATCACCGGCTTCGCGCTCAAGTTCCCCGACTCGTGGTTTGCGCACATGCTGGGCATGGGCGAGAACCTGCGCAGCATCATCCATCGCATCGCGGGCGTCGTCCTGATCGGCGCCAGGCCTCTATCACGTCTGCTATCTCGCCATCACGCACGAGGGCCGCCGTGTGCTGCGCGACATCGCGCCCCGGCCCAAGGACGCATTCGACGTGTGGGTCACCATGCTCTACTACCTGGGCCTGAGCAGCGAGAAGCCGAAGTTCGGCCGCTTCACCTACGGCGAAAAGGCCGAGTACTGGGCGCTGGTCTGGGGAACGGCGCTGATGGGCCTCACCGGCATCATGCTCTGGGCCAAGGTGTTGGTGGGCAACCTGCTGGCGCGCTGGTGGGTGGATGTGGCCACGGCCGTCCACTTCTATGAGGCGATCCTGGCCACGCTGGCGATCCTCGTCTGGCACTTCTACCAGGTCTTCTTCGATCCCGATGTGTATCCCATGAACTGGGCCTGGTGGGACGGCAAAATGCCGGTCGAGCACTATCGCCACGAGCACCCGCTCGACGCCGAATCCTTGAGCGAAGCGCAACCACCGGACGCTGGGACTCCGCCGAAGCAGTAGCCGCCCGGCATAGTCGCCGCTCACTGCTGTCCAAAATAGCCGGATAAGTAAAGCTGCACCGACGCCGCAAATCCACTCGCTCGCTCACTCAGCGGCATGGATTCGTAACTTTGCACGCGAACCACTACCCCCTCCCCGTGCAATTTCACTGCATGACCGCTCGCTTCGCGTCGCGGAAAAAGGACGGTCAATTGAATATGCACTCCCACGGGGGGACACTCACGGGCCATAACCATCACGCCGTCGCTACTGATATCCCGAGTCGTCCCCAGGCCAGCCCGAACCCAACCTTGCGAAGTGGGCCACCAGAAGGCGACTGGAGCGGCGAGCGGATAACGCCTTGAATGCCTCAATTCCAAATCTGCCATATACGATCCGACACACATGAACCGGTATTTCCATTATGGTTTCCTGGACGCCGCAATTGTAGCTGCCTGCGACGCTAAAAAGGGTCACTCGGAACCAAACCTATAACACCTGGATTATGCATCACCAAATAACTCCGCCCTGTTTCGGATGCTTGGACTACGGTTCAGGGCAGGAATCAGGGCAGGGGTCAAGGTCAATGCCGACCGAACTCGCGCATGGCGAAAAAGAGAAAGAGGAGCTAAACCTTCTTTTGCTGGTTCCTGTTTGGGATGTGCTGCAATTGATTGCAGCCGCACCTGCCATTGCACCCCATGTTCTACTGTCCGCTGATTCGTGAAGTCGGACATTAGATGTCGCCGCTATACCGGATTAGGAATAAGCGTAGGGTGAGTTGATGCTTTCAAGTGCCGTTTTCATCCCGGGATCCCCAGGAAGCGAACGTTGCTTCCTGGGGTGGAAGTAAAACGGCACCTTGCAAACAATCAAATTCCTTACCTAAATTCCTAATCCGGTCGAGGAGTGAGGCAATCTATCCCCGGGGTTCAGACACTGTCCGAAATGGACAACATCGAGATACTGCGGCGCTTTTCAGGACCGACCCATAGCAGCGGCTTCGAAACGTGCTTTGGACTGTTGTCAGCAGATGAGAACCACGTTGCGGCCTGCCGGCTGTCCAGCAGCGAGGTCGGCGCCACTCTCGCCCAGATGAAAGCCCGCATCCCCGCCAATCCATCCAGGAAGCGCTCAGGGAAGCGAAATGCGGTATAGGTTCCGGTGAACGGTGGTGTTCACCCAGGCATAGTGCTCGGGGTCCCTGCCAGGCACCAGCTCTCCGCGGCGAACCGATTGCGCTCCCGGGACTACGCTCGGTTCGGCCAGCGGCGCAATCCCTGCCGCCGGAAGATCCGGCAGGCTTTCCCCCGGCCCCAAAGGAATCGCCAAACTTCGCCCTGGGTTGGTCCGTGACGAGTTCTCCACCCCAACGAACAAGAACTTCCCGTCCGTCGACCACCTCGGAACGCAGTAGCTCGCGCAAATGCGCCGCGGGGCTCCGCCGTCCAGCGGAATTGCCGCTATCGCGAGGAGATCCCGTTCCGCCGTCCTGGAAACCGCAACTGCGGCCGTTACCCACCGCCGGCTCGGCGAAACGCCCTGGAAGTCCACGATGGGATACGGGAACACCTTCGAGCGGTGCGACCCGTCCAGATTGATCTGTTCCAGGTAGTTCGTGTTTCCCTCCATCCGCTGGAACAGGATCTGCCCGCGCGCGCCAAAATGGGGCGACCGTGCACCGGTAACTTCCACTTTCGTAGCGGGTGAGCTTCGGTCCACCGGCGCCAGCCACAACTGCGTCGATCCCTCCGAGGCAGCGGTTGTATACACCACCTCTTTGCCATCCGGCGACAGATCGAAGGACGTCATTGAAATTCCAGAGAAGACCGCCTCGCTTTTCCCCGAGTCCACCAGCGTGCGCCACAGTTCCGCGCCCGAACTCTCCCCACGCCGCAGAAGGTAATAGAGGACGCCGGCTTCAGGGCTAAAAGTGGTAGACAGATTGTCAACCACTTCACCCTCCGAAGAGAGTGACCGCTCCCCGCTCCCGTCGTGAATCCAGATGGCGCTCTCATGCACTCCCACCGAGGTGATCAGTGCCCGTCCCTTCGGCTCTACCGCCACTCCATCTTCTTCCGTTGGCCCAAAGGTGATTTGCTCCGGCACTCCTTCCGGAAAACGCTGCCGCCAGATGTGGCTCTGTCCTTCCACCGCGGCAGTGAAATACATCCAGCCGCCATCCGGCGACCACCCCGCGGAGGTGCACCCGCCCGTCGGTCCAACCGGCCTCGGCTGGCTCTGCGCATCCAAACCAACCAGCCGGCACGGCGCCCAATCGCCGTTCCCGTCCATCTCTACCACCAACGCCCAGCGGCGATCCGGCGATGGAAATGAGTAATGGGCCATGCCGCGCTCATGCGCGGGAAAATAAATCTCGCGCAGGCCCGCGCCTGTCACTGTTGCCGTAACCACCCCCATATGGATCCCCTGACCTGGTGGAATCTGGGAAAAGAGCAGCCGCTGCTCGTCCAGCCACACCAGTCCCGCGGCGTTCTCCAGCAGAAGGTGAGGCTCGCCTCCCAACGCTGACACCTCGTACGTGGAGAACCCGGAACCCTCCAGTACCGTGTACGCAATCTCCGACCCATCCGGCGAGAATGCCAGCCCGTATTTCGGCCGCTCGTCGTCCGTCACCGGCTTGGCTTCTCCGTTCGGAAGTATCTTCACGTAAATCTGGTCGGACGTGAGAAACGCATCGCTGCCGCGGATAAATGCCACCATGTGTCCATCCGGTGACAACGCCGGCGCAACCGCCGAATCCGTGAAATCCGTCAGCTGCGTATACTTGACCTCCGGCGGGCGATGCCACGCTCGATAGAGGGCCATACCGCCGAACGCAAGGACCACGCAGGCGCCGGCCGCTCCCACAAACCAGCCCGCAACTCTCCGCCGTGAGGGCAAAGCAGGAGCCAAAGCTGGTTCGGGCGTGAAGTCAGCCGGCAAGTCCGGCGTAGCCGCTGAAACCGCTGAAACGGGCGCAACGAACCGGTAACCCATCCCGGTCACGGTCTGGATGAAATGCGGATCGTACCGTCCCGCCTCGGGCAGATTCATCAGCGCCGCTAATTTCGGCCAGCGCGGGCCGGCGCGCAGCGCTTCCGCAATCGCGCATTGCAGAGTTGAAGGAACCCGAGGGTGTCGTTCTTCGATGGCCTTCTCGAACCAGTCCGCGGCCCGATCGATTTCGCCGCAGCAGAGGTAGAAGAGCGCCAAGCCTTTCGATGCTCCATAGGCCTCGCCGGAGCCCAGCCTTTGGATCAGATCCAATCCCCGATCCCGCGCGCCCGTACGAACCAACAGCGCCGCGTAAACGCCAACGCTCGGCGCCCACCAGGGGGCCAGCGAAAACGCCTTTTCAGCGAAAGGAAGCGCTTCCGCAAACATTTGCCGGGCCGCGTAGCGCTCAGCGAGGAAGTGCCAGGCCGAGAGGAAATTTGGATCCCAAGCGACGGCCTGACGGAGATGCTCCTCCGCCTCCGCATGTCGGCCAGCCGAATCGAGGCACCTTCCCATGAAGCTCCGTATGTTAAGCTGCAGCGGGTCACCCCGAACGGCGATTTCGAATTGCTCTACTGCTTCCTTCCGGCGGCCCAATGACAAAAAGTAAAAATACCCGCGGCAGAAGTGACAGTGCGGGGAGGCGGAGTCGTCAGCGGTCGCCAGCGCGAACTGACGCCCGGCCTCGTTCCAGTTGTAGTCCAGGCAGCCGGCCAGAACACCCAGAACCGCGTGTGCTTCCGGGAGCGAGGGGTCCAGTTCCAGCGCCCTTTGCGCCAGGGCGCGAGCGACCGGCGCGGCCTCGCGCAGTGGTGTCATATCGAGGGTTGTCTGGCCAAAAAGATAGTCGGCGTATTGGGCCTGGGCCAGGGCGAATTGCGGATCAAGCGCGATGGCCTGCTCGTAGAACACCTTGGCTTGGTCCATCGATTCCCGCGTGACCTTCCAGTGGAAATGGCGGGCCTTCAGGAGAGCTTCCCAGGCGGCAAGCTTGGGAGTGTAGCGCGGCTTCGCGTCAGCCCGCGGCGACAGCTTGAGCTGGAGCTCCTGCGCGATGGCTGCCGAAATCTCGTCCTGCACGGCAAATACATCTGCCAACTCGCGATCATAACGCTCCGACCAGAGATGGGTCCCATCGGCGGCATAGATGAGCTCTGCGGTTACCCGGATGCGGTTCCCGGCGCGGCGCACGCTGCCTTCGAGGATGTTCTGTACGCTGAGCGCTTCGGCGATTTTACGGATGTCCTGCTCTTTGCCGCGGAATGAGAATGACGACGTTCGCGCGATGACCTTCAGGCCGGGCATCTTGGCCAGCAGGTTGAGGATCTCCTCGGCCAATCCGTCACTGAAGTATTCGTTCTCTTTGTCGGCGCTCATGTTGGCGAACGGCAGGACGGCGATGGACGGCTGCGGTTCCGCGGGCTTGGAGACCGCGCCCTGTTCCAGCGCGCTTCTCACCTCGCCTATGCTTTCGTTGTGGCCTGGCTCAAGGCTGCGTTTCAGCCGCATCAGGTCGATGCGCATGTCTGCGGCGTGGTGATAGCGCAAATCGGGACTCTTCTCCAGCGCCTTGCCGACAATCTCTTCCAGGGCGGCGGGCAGGTCGGGGTTCACGCGCAGCAGCGGAGCCGGAGCGCGGTTCAGGATAGCATCGAAGATGAGCCCCGCGCTGTCGCCGCGGAAGGGGAGCAGGCCGGTGGCTACCTGGTACAGCACCACCCCGAAGGAGAACAGGTCGCTGCGGGCGTCCACCTCTTTGCCGCGCACCTGCTCCGGAGACATGTACGCCACGGTGCCCATTACCGATCCGGGACGCGTCGTATGATCTGCGCTGGCCGTGGATGCGTTGCCCGACGGGCGCGCGCCGGCGACCTTGGCCACTCCGAAGTCCAGTATCTTTACGTGGCCGCGACGCGTGATGAAGATGTTCCCCGGCTTGATGTCCCGATGAACGATGCCGGCGGAGTGCGCCGCGTCGAGGCCGTCGGCGATCTGAATGGATAATGTCAGCGTGGATTCCAGTTCCAGCCGTTGATTCGCCATGCGCTGGCGCAGCGTAAGACCATCCAGGAACTCCATGGCGATGAAGACCAGCCCGTCCTGCTCGCCAATCTCGAAAATCGTGCAGATGTTGGGGTGATTCAGTGCCGCCAGGGCGCGCGCCTCACGCCGGAACCTCGTTACCAGGCCCGTGTCGCCCGCCAGCTCCGGATGCAGCACCTTCACCGCCACATCGCGCTGCAGATTTGCGTCCACAGCGCGAAACACCTGGCCCATCCCGCCTGACCCCAGCGGTTCCACGATGGTGTAACGCCCCAGCCGAGTTCCCTTTGGCAAATCCTCGCCGGCAGGCCTGCCGGACGACGTGAACGGAGGTTCCGACAGGAACCCCCGCAGTCGATCATTTTCCTTGAGCAGCGCCTCCACACTGCTGCGCAGAGCAGGCTGGCCAAGACAGACCCGATCCAGGAAAACTTGCCGTTCCTCCGGCCCCAGCTCTAGCGCTTCTCCGAAGATGCTCTCTGCCGCTTGTTCCTGATTGGCGATGGAACACCTCCCGGACTCTGCTCTCGAGTCCTGAAGTTGACTTCTACGGTACCATGCTTAGTGCTGTATCTGGAGCGCTCGTGCGCAACACTCCGCGATTGGATGATCTTGGGTTTGGCGCTTCGGATACAGCGGCTTGAAGGGAGCCGTTGGCGTTTGCGGCGGATGCGGTCAGGCTATGGGAATTGAATCGGCTTTCGCCCACAATAGGCAGAATAATAAAGAGATAGGAGCAAGAGGCGAAACGTGATTCAGAACGCCGCAGAAGCCCATGATGCCGAAAGTATCGCACGCGCTGCGCCCGCCGCGCCAGCGGCTTCGTTCAAGTCGGCTTTCCGTCGGCTACGGCCCATCCCCGCCATCAACCCGGCTCCGCCCAAGCGCCATTTCAAGAGGAATGGCTCACCTCTCGCCGCACATCTCGCGGATTCTGGAGTCTGTTATTTCCCTGCACCCCTTTGCCGGGCACCCCACCTTCGGCGGGCAGCCGGAACGGCGGACCGGCTAAGGTGGGATACACCATGGCGTCTTATCGTTCTTTATAGCTCTTTCTCCCCGTCTTCCCGCTCCCTTGTTCCCTGTTCATCCCGTCAACCCCCACCCGCCGCAAACCCTTGAAATCACAGCCCGAAAACCCTCCCCGCCTTTGCAGAATATTCCTTCAAACTCGCTACACTGGTTTCAGGCTGAAGAAGTGAGCATGGCGGCTGGGCGGCGCGGTGAGACCCGGATGGGCCCGGAGACTCCCGCGCCGCCCTCTTTTCACGCTTCCTTCCTCCCAGCCCGCGCCGTTCTTTGCTGCGGATCTGCACCCAATTGAGTGCAAAAAGCCGGAAAACGCCGCTTAAGTCTTTTGTCTGTGGGATTTTACGGAATAAACCCTGTGTTTTCAATGGCCCACAGTCAGAGATAAAAGACTAGGTCGTTGCAAACAAACCTCTTAACCCCTCGAAGGGGATGGGGGTAGGGGGAGTAACTGAAAGGGGTAATAACATACTTGACTAATGTTTTATTTTGTGAGATTCTGTCTTTGCCATGAAAAACGAAGTCAAAACCCTTTCAGATGCAATCAGATACTTCTCGGACGAGCAGACCTGTATCGACACCGTAGCGTTCATGCGTTGGCCTGAAGGCCCTCAGTGCCCTGCCTGCCTTTCGGCCAAGGATCGCCAACACTGGCTCAAGAATCAGCATCGCTGGCAGTGCCGCGAGTGCGGCAAGCAGTATTCCGTCAAGGTGAATACCATCTTTGAGGATTCCCCCATCTCGCTCCAGAAGTGGCTCCCTGCGATGTGGCTCTTGGCGAACTGCAAGAACGGCGTTTCGAGCTATGAGATCGCCCGCGATATCGGCGTCACTCAGAAGTCGGCATGGTTCATGCTGCAACGGATTCGCCTTGCGATGAAAAACAAGTCACTCTTGAAGCTTGGCAACCAAGGCGGCCCCGTCGAGATGGACGAGACTTTCATTGGCGGCAAGGTCAAGAATATGCACAAGTCCAAGAAGCCCATCGCCGCCTCAAAGGGTCATGGTCCTATCGGCAAAGCAATTGTAGTGGGGATGCTTGAGCGCAAAGGCAGAGTCAAGGCCGAAGTGGTCATGGAGCGCACCCAAGCTGTTCTGCGGGCCGTAGCGAACAAGCACATCCATCCCGGCGCATCGCTTATTACCGATGAGTGGGGCGGATACGCCGGAATCAACTTTGAACACGCCGTGGTCAATCACGCAGCCGAATACGTGAGCGGCCAGATTCATACTCAAGGCATTGAGAACTTCTGGTCGTTGCTCAAGAGATCGTTGGGTGGAACATATATCAGCGTCGAACCGTTCCACCTTGATCGCTACGTGGATGAGCAAGCGTTCCGCTACAACAATCGCGCTACTCCAGACAATCCGCTTACCGACGCGGATAGATTTTCGCTGGTTCTTTCGCAGATTTCAGGGAAAAGACTGACCTATGCAGAACTGTAAGCGTCCCGATCTCCCCTCTTGACCTAGTTGAGGAGTCATCTCATGAAGTGCCCACTACCTTTTTGGTGGACACCTGATGAGTGTGTCTAAGCGGCCTGGGAGGATTGGGTCTGTATAGACAGGGCGAAGTTCCAGGGCAGGAGTTCCTGGATACGGCTGATGGGATGGTCGGCGATCTGGGCGAGCACGGTGCGGAGATAGAACTCCGGATCGAGGCCGTTCAGCTTTGCCGATCCGATCAGGCTGTATATGGCGGCGGCCCGTTCTCCGCCGCCATCGGAACCCGCAAATAAATAGTTCTTCCGTCCAAGAGCCACGGCCCGCAGAGCTCGCTCGGCCGCGCTGTTGTCGATCTCCAACAATCCATCTCCGGTGTAGCGCGTTAGGGCACGCCAGCGCGAGAGCGCGTATCGAATCGCAGCCGCGGTTTCGCTCTTCGCGGACAGCGAATGAAGTGCCTTCTCCATCCATTTACGCAGATCCTCAAGCAGTGGCCTTGCTCGCGCCTGACGAACGCTCAGCCTTAGATCGGCGGGCTTGCCGCGCACCTCGTCTTCAATCGCGTAGAGAGCACCGATCCTGGCCAGAGCCTCGGTTGTTGTGGGTGATGCGTGAATGACATGGATCTCGTGGAACTTGCGGCGTGCATGCGCCCAGCAAGCGACTTCATAAATGGCGCCATCGCCGTACAGATGATGGAACCCTGCATAGGCGTCCGCCTGAAGGCCGCCCCTGAAGTTCTTCAGATGCTGTCGCGGATGCTCGCCCTTGCGATCCTCCGAGTACGCGAACCAGACAGCGGGCGCGGTATCTTCACCGGCGGGCCTGTCGTCACGCACGTAGGTCCAGAGACGTCCAGTCTTGGTCTTGCCGCTGCCAGGCGCAAGCACCGGCATCGGCGTATCGTCGGCGTGAAGCTTGGCTCCTGCGAGCACGTGCTTCTGAATCGCATCGATCAACGGAGCCAGTAACTCACTGGCTCCGCCTACCCAGCCCGCCAGCGTGGAGCGCTCAATCTCAACTCCCTGGCGGGCGTAAATCTCCGACTGTCGATAGAGGGGCAAGTGATCTGCGAATTTCGAAACCAGCACGTGGGCCAACAGCCCTGGTCCGGCAAGGCCACGCTCAATCGGACGGGAAGGCGCGGGCGCTTCAACCACGCGCTCACAGCCACTACAGGCGAACTTCGGCCGCACGTGGCGAATGACCTTGAAGCTGTCGGGGATGTACTCCAGTTGTTCGGAGACATCTTCGCCGAACTGGCGCAACTGGCCGCCGCAGTCGGGGCAGCAGTCACCGTGAATAGCGTGGCTGACAACCTCCCGCGGCAGATGCTCGGGCAGCGGCTTGCGCCGGGATCTCGTCTTAGGTTCCGCAGCCGGTAGCACTCGCTCCACGGAGGCTTCCATCTCGGCCTGCGAGGACTCCAGCTCTTCCAGATGAAGTTCGAGCTGCTCAAGCTGAATAACGATCTTCTCGCTCTTGATGCCGAACACCCTGCGCCGCAGCTTCTCGATGACCAGCTTCAGATGCTCGATCTGCTCGCTGCTGGAACGCCGCAGTTCCGCGAGCTCGTCTGAAAGCGTCTGGCGCTGTTGTTCGATCTCCGCATCCCTGGATGCAATCTCAGCTTCCCGGATCGCGATCTCCGTATCCCTGGCTGCGATCTCGGCTCTCTGGGCGGCGATCTCAACTCGATGTCGAATGGCCAGCGCCTTCAACGCTTCCACATCGAGCGAATCGAGATCGGGGAGCGATGCGCAATCCATGGACGCAGTATGCCATGAAGATGCGAGGAAAACTGGTACGAAACCCGCATGAATACAGGGGAATCACACTTGTCACTCACACCGCGAGCTGCGGCGTCCAGGTCCTCTGCGGCCGCCGCCAATCGATGCCTTCCAGAAGCATCGAAAGCTGCGCTCGCGTCAGGCAAACCGTACCTTCGGTGGCCTGCGGCCAGATAAATCGTCCTCGCTCCAATCGCTTGGCAAACAGACACAAGCCGTCTCCGTCCCACCACAAAAGCTTCACAATGTCGCCTCTGCGTCCTCGAAAAACGAAGACGTGTCCGGAGAACGGCTGCTGTTCGAGCACCGTCTGCACCTTCGCACTCAGGCCATCGAAACCACGACGCATATCGGTCACCCCAGCGGCGATCCATATCCTCGTTCCGGTGCGCAGTTCGATCACTTGCGCAAACTCTCCAGGATCGATCGCAACAGCGCCCGATCAGCGCCGCTCTCCACGCTGATCATCACCCTGCCTGGAAACTCGATGTGAATCGCGCCGCCCGGTGTCGGCTGGCTCTTCACGGCAACTCTTCCAGTTCCGTTGGCCGACTCACAGGGAGCAGAGAGCATGACTGGAAGCAGCGCCGCCGCTGCCGCCGCCGGCTCGTTCAGTTCGCCCCGCTTCAGCGCACGACGCCACTTGAACACCTGGTTCGCGTTCACACCGTGCGCACGAGCCACCAGCGCCACACTCGCACCGGGCTCAAAGGTCAACTCCGCAATCCGCCGCTTCTCCGATACGGTCCGCCACCGGCGGACCGGTCGTACCCTACCTGCTTCCTCTGCAACACCCATGACGGCATAGTCCGACTCCCACCCAACCCCACGCCAGAGGGGAACTCGGGACGCTTACGCAGAACTGACCGGCAAGGTGGGTGATCCGTCGTTCTAAGCTGGGTTGGATGGGACGGCAGGGACGCGGGAAGCGGATATGACAGACTTCGCCACGTATTCACATCGAAGCATCTAGATATAACGATATAAGTGGTTTGGACTCACATTTCCATTGACGCCAAAGACGAAGAGAGGGAGAATAGTTTTGAATTGGCCTAAATGGGAAAAAGCTACCAGATGTGGCGTCCGGTAGCTTTAAACCACAATAGGTTGAAGGATTGATGGAGATCTAAACCAGTCCCATCTTCTCCCTTTCCCGATCCCATGTCAAGCCAAAAGTACGCATTGTGCGTATACGGGTTTCCTGTCTCCAACGGGAGCAGGTATGCCCCCACAGGCTAAGGCGGCGATGCCAAAGCCTGTGGGACCACGTTAACGATGTCCCGCCACAAGGAGAAACATCATGTCACCAGTCTACCCTTTCCACTCCATCAACGAAGTACTGAAGCCCGCTCATCAGCGGGTCTATCACAACAATTCGGACTGCCCACCAGAGAGGGATGTGCCGAGTTGGGAACGTAAACAGGGGACCAATAATTATCGGCTCTGTGATGTTTGCGACGCAAAGAATCACGGCCGCTAATTGACTCCCCTTTTCGATGGCCCGCTCAGGAATGGGCGGGCTTATCGTCGCGGACCTGAGCCTTGGAATTAGCCTTTTCCCGTTTTTCCTTTTCGAGGCGCTGATTCAATTCTTCCTTCGTAACAGTCAGTACCTTGCCCAACATATTCTCGAAGGCGCGGTACTCGTCGGACTGTGGTTTCGGCTTCATGGAGATAGTGTATGCCAAAACAGATAGAGATTCCTGATGAATTTCTAAAGGCCATCGGGATGGTTGTCGTCAGATGGAATCATCTGGAGCTGATCATCAACCTGTTCCTGATTCACCTGATGGGCAAAGAAATCTATGAGAACCGATCCCATATCGTTTTTGCACACATGGCATTCCCCCAAAAGTTGGATGTTCTGGGTGCGCTCGCCGAGGAAGCGATTAAGACTCCCAGGTATTCCAATTTGGCAAAATACAAGGAGACTGTTTTGCCGCTTCTTAAACAAGCTCAGGTGGGCAGAAACTTTGCCATCCACTCGATCTGGGGAATAAGGGATGGCAAAGTGATGCGCGCATCAATCTCAGCTCGCGGTTCCTTTAAATTCGTTTGGGTAGTTGGCACCCTCGAAGAGATTGAGAAAGCCAGCCAGTCAATCGAAGATGCTCGCCGCGAGCTATCGGCATTGGCGTCACCTGCATGGAAGGAATCAATTCGCATCCACAAAGAGGGCAAAACTTAAAAGGCTCGTCAGTAGAAATCCCTTCATTCAGTCGAATCAGCCTATCGCTTCCCCCGAACTGGGGAAACTCATCAGCGAGAAATCCAACGATATGGTTGCACTGCCCTGTCACGGCCATTTCAGTTTCGCCTTTGCTTCATCATTAGTCAAGTACGTTGATACCCTGAAAGGTACATGGCGTATCGTCACATCGAGCCAGATGGCAAAATGTGCCATTCGCCCGCTCAACGCGGCTCAGCCTTCTGCCACTTCCACGCTCGCTCTCGCCGCCGCCAACAGAGGATTGAGCAGTTTCGCAAATTCCATGAAAGCATTCAGGAGATTCGGCAACCGCAGTGGCCTGCGCTTCTCTCCACGGGCAACTCCGAATCGCTCGGAAGCTCAACCGGATAGCGAACAGCTTTCCCCTGATCACTGATCACTGACCACAGACCACTGTCTTTCTCACACGCGCCAGTCGTCGGCGCGCCAGTCCTTGATGCGCTCCTTGATCTGTTTGCGGTTCAGGTTGTGTTCGAGCGCCTGTTTGGCCAGCTCCACCACCTCATCGTCGGCGGCAAAACGCAGCCCGATCAACTGGTCCTCGGTGAGGCGATAGATCTGCGAGTGCCACTCCGCCGGGGCCAGCGCCTGCAGGCGCAACCGCTCCTCAAGCCGGATCACGCGATCCTGCACCTTGATTGGGTATTGGCGCAGCTTGAGAAGTGCGAGGATCAAAGCCACCGACAACAGCACCAGCCAGGCCGAATAAAAGCACAGGTGGTGCACCAGGTAGACGATGGCTACGATGAGGTTGCCAAGGAAAACAAAGGTCAGAAAGAAGTGAAACGGCGGATCGAACCGTGCATGGTTCTTCAAATTCTGCGATTCCGATTTACTCATTTGCAGCTCCAGTTCCACGCAGGCCGGGATTGGATCCCGCGGCCTCCTGCGTTGGCGCAGGGCTGCCGGAAACAGCGCTGGGGGCCTGTACGCCTGCGCTCAAGCCCGCCGACGAAGACCTGTCCGCAGAAACCGCTGCGCTTACGGAATTCTGCGGAGTCGGGGCCGGCGCTGTCAATGGAGATAAATTGTCGGGCCCCAAAACCTCGGGATGCTTGGGGATCGGATGATAGCGTCCGCGCACCAGATAATCGACAAACAGCCCGCCGGCGAGATAAGGATTCAGCAGCACGATCGGAATGGCGTAGGGAGTGGTGAGCAACGACTCGTCAACGCCCTTGGGCGAGTGGCTCATTCGCCGGTAGCCCGGGATCTGCGGTATTTCGAAGACCGCAAGGCCCGTCCCCGGGTGCTTGCGCGCATACTTTACCAGTCTGTAGGTAATCTGCTTCGGCGTCGTCATGCCCGCATCGGGAAAAACACTGCGCCGGAAGGTAGCAGGAAAATAGGAGTTGAGAATCACCCGCGCAAAATCCGCGCAATTCTCGAAAAGCAGGTCGAAGCTGGTGTGGTTCGGTCCCGCGTTCATGCGCGCCATCAAGGCATCGTCCTGTTCGGGTGTCGTATCGAAGCGCAAGGCGTAGATGCGCCGCTCATACGCAGCACCGACCAGTTGCGTCCAGCCGCCGCGCACAATGCTCCCTGCGCGCAGCTTCAATCCCAGGCTCTCAAGATGGGCCTCGCGATACCGGTCGCGTAGCCGCCTCACCTGCTCGCGATCCACCTGCGAGGGAACTTCAGACGCATTATCGACCGAGTAGAGGTAGGGAAGAAGCGGGATGGCTACCCAATCGTAGCCGTCTATACCCTGGTACCGCGCGATGACCGCGCCCATCTCGCCCGGCCGGCAGCGCCGCAGCCTCACCGGCGTTTCCGCGCAGATCCGCTCGAAATAAAAGGCATTGTGTCCGGTTGGATTCAGGGTCCCAAAAAAGCCGTACGGCTCTTCCATGAGCAGAGCCGCCTGCGCGCGCCCCTGCGAGTGGCAAAAGGCCGCTAAAATGATGAGAACAAATGGTAGGATCCGTGATTGGCGAATCGAGAGCATCGGCTCCTCTCGCTCAAGATTGTTTGGCCCCTCTCCCCTTCAATATGCTCCAATTCGCATGAGAGGACGATGAAAAACGGGCTCGGTATCTCAGATGCCACCTACGCATTGATGGACTCTTTATGCAACCACGCGATGACAGTGGAAAAGTGAGCGGTCCACATGCCGGCTATTCCTAAATAACCCATTTTCAGGCGAAATGTTGTGTTTCGGCGTGCATACTGCGTTTGGACAAAGCTCATTAGAAGGCGAGTCTTGCATGAGACATTGCGAGGTGTTTCGTGAAGCATAGACCATCCCATAAAGCGGGAATTGGTATACTTGGGATGTGCTTCTGCATTGGCTGAAACACAGGGCGAAGGGGTTCGCCCCAACTGCTGCACCATCCTTCATGAATCTTGTGGATGGGCGGATGATGACCCCTGACGGTGTTGCGTCGGGGAGTCTCCTGCCCGCACAGATGGCTCCCCAGAGAACCTAAGTTTAGAACTACCGGGCTTGCATGCACGAGGCGCGCCCGCAACGGAGCCGCCATGAAAATCGTGTCACGTGAGGATTGAGCGATCACGGTAAGCGGAAAGGGCTGGTAGCGCCGATGGATCTGAAGCAGTATGAGCAAGCGAAGTTCGCCATGGCGGAGATCGTTCGCTCAGCGCAAGCAATCGATTCCAAGGACTCGGCTCTGCAGTCGGAGTCTCGCGATCTGCTGGTGCGCCTGGCGGACGACCGATTCAATCTGATGATTGTTGGAAGGTTCAGCCGCGGAAAGTCGACGTTAATCAATGCCATGCTTGGCGGCGCGTATCTGCCAACGGGGGTTGTGCCGCTAACCTCAGTTATCACGACCATCCGCTATGGAAGCTGGAAACGGGTCGTGTTGCACTTTAGTGACACGCGCATGCCGCGCGAGCTACCGCTTTCGAAGTTGGCGGAATATGTTACGCAGCAGGCAAATCCAGGAAACGTAAAGCAGGTAGCATACGCCGAGATTGAGTTGCCGGTGGAATTGTTGCGGCGTGGCGTGTTCTTTGTTGACAGCCCGGGACTTGGATCTTCAATCACTGAAAACACTCAGACCACCGAGCGATTCTTTCCGGAAGCGGATGCTTTTGTTCTGATGACGAGCTATGACAGCCCTTTTTCCGAAGAAGAGGACCGCGCCCTGCGCAGGATTTGCCTGACGGACAAGGCGCTGTTTGTGGTGGTGAACAAGCAAGATATAGTGGGTGAGGCTGAGCGAGGGCAGGTTCTGGATTTTGTAGGTGAGCGCCTGACGCGTTTTTCCCTCCCAGGGACTCAACGCGTTTTCTCTCTTTCCGCGCGACAGGGACTTGATGGAAGGCAGTCGCAAAATGGGGATCTTGTGGCCGCGAGCGGAATTCTCGCGTTTGAGGAAGAGCTCTTTCGGTTTCTTACCGAAGAGCGGGCGGAGACCTTTCTCGCAAACATGACCGAGCGAATTGCGGCATTCCTCGATCCACGGCGTAGTTTGGAAAGCCAGCCTGAAAGGCAAACAGCCTATGTAGCACTTCTTGAGCGGCTTCGCGTCCTTCGAGCAACAGATCGGGAGCATCCATTGGAAGAAGAAGCCATTCCCGCGGACGAAGGCGCAACGCGGCAGTTTGCGGTGGAACTGGAGAAGCGGTGCGGTTGCTGGATTTGCAAAGAGATCCTGGATGCTGTGTTTCAATTCCTGAGCAAGTACCAATACGAATTGACGATTCTCCCTGAGACGCAGCGGGAACATGCGGAGAGAGGGGGCTTTTGCTCTCTGCACACCTGGCAGTACGAAAACATCTCATCCCCATACGGGGTGTGCACGGCATACCCTCAGCTTGTTCATCGAGTAGCCGCAGAACTGCATGGAATCGCCAACAGCGCGGATGACGCCTGGCCCGGCGAAGGCGTGCATCGTATCGTGCCTTCGCGAAATACATGCCGGGTTTGCCAGGTTCGCATGGAGACAGAACGAAAGGCAGTTGACGACATCGCTGCTACAGTGCGGCACGCGGCGTCTTCTGTTAAGGGGAAGGTGCCTGGGTGCTGCCTGCCTCACCTTGCCATGACGATGGGTGTTTTGGGCAAAGGGCGGCACGCCCGGCTCCTGCTGCATGCGCATGCTGCCTTGCTTGAACGCGCGGCCGAAGACTCGCAACGGTACGCACTCCGGCATGACGCACTGCGCCGGCATCTGACGAGCGAAGAAGAGCGGCGCGCTTCGCAACTGATCTTGTTGATGCTCGCGGGCCATCGCAGCGTGGCTGCGCCGTGGCAGGTGGAGCCGCTCTTCTGATGGCGCTCTTATGAATTCCCACTCGCCCGTTGACTCAAGACAATACCGATTCGGATTCCAGCTTCATGCGGTTTCTGACCTTCCGGACGATTTCCCGATCCCGCTTCCCGCGAGTGAATGGATTGCCGCGGTGTTCATCCCCGGCGACACAGAAACGCTGTGGCGTCCGCTGGAATATCCGCCCCGCGTGCTCGCGCTGTCGCAAGATACGCTCACGATCTATTCACACCCATCCGCTGGAGAACAGGCATTCTCGATCCCTGTCGAGGAGCTGCTGGAGATCGATTCGGAAGAGGCATTGTTGCGTGGGGTCGTTGAGCTTTTCGCCAGGAGCGCGCAGTACCGTTTTCAGTTCAAGACGCTTCATCAAAAGCATGTCGATTGTGTTTTGCGCGCCGTTCGGATGCTGTGGCTGCCGAAGGAGGGATGCGGCGAGCCCAGCGCCTCTTTTGCTCGCCCCAGTGACCACGCGTTATGGCGCTGCTGGAATGCCTTATGGGCGGAACTCGATCCCGGAGAGATTGTCCTAAGGTTATGCAGTCAGTCGCCAGTAAGACGCAGAAGGAAAGGCTGGTATTGGAGAGTTCCCCAGCCAACGCCCGCGATCATGCTGGCTCTGACAAACCGCAGGCTTCTTGCTCTTTCAACCGGTTCCGGCGAGGTGAACGATCCCTACAAGATCGTGATCCGATCTACGCCCGTCTGCAACCTGGAAGGAGCCGGGATTGAGGAAGCCCCAGACGCTCCACTGTTGACTCTGCGGTTCGTTGGCGACCGCTCCTGGAGGCTGTTCTTCGCAAAGGGTCAAGGCGCATCCATCGCATCCTTCCTGGCGCAGTTGCGCGAATCATCCCTGCGTCGAGAAAACATGTCGATTGATTCTGGCTTGGACCGCCAGACTACTCGCGATTCCCCATCCGATAGTCAAGATACAAAACGTGCACCTTAATTTGGTCATTCATGCGGTACCTTTCAAAATGCGCCATCTTCACCATTTGAACGATGCTGCCCGGGTTCCCGTTGCCCCATTCGACAAGAGAGTCAAGCACATGGTCCAGATTTGAGGCCCATAGGCCAGTTCTGTGCGCCTCTCTCTGCGCGAATTCAAGGGCGACAGGCGGGGCGAAATCTCTCAACTCCAATTTCTCCGAACGGCCCGCGCACATCGCCTGCAATGCGCCAATATCCTCCATGTGCGGCGATCGGGCGACGAAGACCACTGGGGTGCGTTCGAAGTAGTTCAAATCCTTGATGAGGCCGGTGAGTACACGAGAAGGGCCTGCCAAGTGATCCAGCACGAGAAGAAACGGGAAAAGGTCCAAGGTGCGCATCGCAACGCCCTTAAGCGACTTGGTGCTCAACGACTCGATATTTGGGGGGAGATTCAGTCCTGGCTTTGCAAGAGCGCGCAGATCCTCAACCAACGTCAGAAGCAAGCCGCGCGGCGATTGTGTTTGCGGAATGTGCAGCGCCAACGGCTGTGTCTTGAGGAAGCTTTGCAGCAGGCGCGTCTTGCCAACCCCCTCCGGGCCGAAGAGCAAAAGAGACTTCCGCCTCTTCGCCTGGGCTTGCAGGCGCGCCATTTCATCGATGCGCTCAGTAGCGGCAAGATATTGGGAATCGGCGGCGCTCTGAAAGCTGGACCCAGGCATGGCAAATCGCCTCATTTTGCGGCAGTGCTGCGCGAGCAGCCTCTTTTTGCAGCGCGGGCAAGAAACCGGTTCTCGCTTTCACTGATCTTTCGAAGCAGTGGAGCCGATCTCGGGTCCTGCAAAGCTGCCAGGCTCTCCAGCGCTGCTTTTCGGACGTAAAGATCGGGATCGCTAACCGCGGCTTCCATGAGGGCTGGCACCGCTAGGATGAATGTTGTTCTCGGCGATCAACCAGCAGATGCGAACTCTGGCCGCCGGCAGCGGATGCGCCAGCGCTGCAACAAGCTTCTCCTCATACGATCTTGAATCCGCGCCGAGATCCGCATGGCAATTTGGGCATGGATTGGCCGCCGCATCAATTTCATTCCAACAATGGGTGCAGAAGGCTATCATCGGCTCACAGCTCACCGGGCGCATTGGGTCGAACCTGAAAATCCTCTTCCATCCTGGCCTCCTTACGTTGTTCCAGCTTCTGACCGGCTCACGAACTCCGCTGAACGGCATTGGACGAGCGCCGAAATGTCCTGTTCTAATCGGTTAAGCCGTTCAACTGCCGACTGGACAGCGGGAGTTCCTTCTTCTTTGACGTTCCGAGCCCGGTCAAGTGCCTGTTCTGCAATGCGGCTGATTTCGTGCAGACAGCTTGCGAATCTCGGACCTCCAGGCGGTCCCGGCTTTCCTGAATGCGATTGAGAACATCGTTTTGCACGCGTGAGCTGTTCACTTCCAAGAGATGCCGCAGAAATTCTCGAGCATCGTTCGTGATCACTCTGCGTCAGCCCACAAGCGGCAAAAAGATGTCGGCGAGCCAGCGCAGCGGCGAGGGAGGCTGCGCAGTTCCGATGAAGTTCTCAAAAATGAAACTGGAACGCACGCGGAAACCTTTCTCCGGATCGAGCGCATGGGGCATCCGGGTGAGTTCGTCGAAGGCCCGCACTGGCGAGCCCCTTCAGGAAGTTGTTTCCCATCTCCACAAATCGAGTGGCTACGGCCCGATATTGGCGCTCGCCCTCTTCTTGCTCAGGTTTGAGCCAAGGCATAACTTTGCGGCGCGAGATCTCCTGGGCGAGGTGCATCAACGCGCCGCCGATAATGCGGGCCAAAACCCGGGGCGTACGGACAGCAGTTCCTCATCAAATTCTCTTTCAGCTTCCGTCCACGAGGAACGGAAAAACTCCCGGTGCCTTTCGACGAAGAGGTCCGAAATCCGGTGCTGCTCCGCCATAAACAGAAAGCTCAGCTCGCGCATGGAGCGCTCAGCCTCGTCGATGGTTTCCTTCATTAGTTCGATGCGCCGCTCGGATTCTTCGATTGGCCTCTGAAGCGCGTCACGGTCCTCGCTGATAATAGCCAGCAGTTGTTCGCTTAAGCGCTGGAGGCCTCGGTCGCAAGCGGCACGAACGAGGTTTCTACCCGAATCGTCAACGAGGTTTTGCAAACTCGCCAACAGTCTTTCCCAATCGCGCAACGGGCCGCGGTTTTCCATCCGTTCCGAGGCACTGACCTCAAGAACCTCACCCATTGGGCGATGCAGCCGCTTTTCCAGAACCTCGCGCGTGAACTTAGCCGCCGCCTCACGCTCCGGATCCGTGGTGCGGTCGGCTTTGTTGATCACCAGGATTAAGTCCCGAACTTGCCTGCCCACTGCTTCCACCAGCGCCAACTCCTCGCCTGCAATCGGCGGATCGGCTCCGACCACGACCAATGCTGCATCAATGTGAGGAATGAATGCCTGCGTGGTTGCCGTATTTCCAGTAAAGACGGAGCCCAAACCCGGCGTGTCTACAAAACACATGCCGGAGGACAACAAGGGGCTGGGCACGAACACCTCCGCGCCGTCCACGGCCTTTTTGTTTTCGGGGTTGAATTCCTCGGTCACGTATTCCTTCAAGTCGGGCGTGGCAACGTCAAGCCAGGCCCCGTCTCGCATGCGAACGCGCGCGTGAAGTTCGTTGCCAAACCGAACCACCGTAGGCACCGCCGTGACCGGAACAAACCCGATCGGAAGAACTTCGTGGCCGACCAGAGCGTTGAGCAGAGTGGATTTGCCTCGCTTAAATTGACCGACGCAAGCAACATAGAAACGCCCTTCGGAAACCCGCTCTGCGAGCTCGCGTGCTTCCTCGGCTTGAGGTTCAGCCCCAAGTTCCTGAGCCAGATCGGCAAGCCGCAACAAACGCGCAGCGCCATCTGCCGACACGGATGTCTCAGTCGCAAAGTTGATGGAGTCTTGCGTCGATTCACCCATTTCGCAAATTCCTAGATGAGTGCTCATTGTGCTTTTCCTGACGGTTTCTCCCTCGCCTCTTCGGAAGCGCGCGAGTAGCGGATCACGTCTACGCGGGACATCGCGATCAAACCTTCTTCCACCATCGTGTCCAGATGCGGAATCAGCTTCCTGATCTTTTCTTCCGCGTCAATGATGCTCAACATGATGGGCGCATCCTTCGACACTTTCCAATGGCTGGCATGGCGAATCCTGGTGCTGGTTCCGTAGCCCTCGATGCCGCGGTAGACGATCGTTTCCGCGATCCCGAGTTCCCTGCACTTGGCAAGGATCGCTTCGTAAAGCGGCTTTCCCTGCCACTTGTCGTCCTCGCCAAAATGGATCCGCAGCATGTTGGCTTGAAATTGTTCTTTCATGATTCAGCCCCCGCTTTCGCCGATTGCTCTTCCGCCGCGTGTGGTTTCTGTCCTTGCTCCGTCTCCAGGGCGCGATAGGAGTACTTGATGATGTCTACATCCGACAGAACCACCAAACCCTCCTCCACCATCCGCTCGACGACCGGAAGAAAGGCTTGCAGCTTTTGTTCGGCGTCGATGACGGAAAGCATGATCGAGCTGTCATGCGACAAGTGCAGCGGCTTGTCTTTGTGCACGCGGCGGTGCGCGCCATAGCCGAGGATGCCGCGATAGACGGTGACGCCGGCAATATCGTTGGCGCGCATGGCTTCAACCAGAGCGAGGTGCAGCGGCTTGTCTCTCCAGCGGTCCGACTCGCCAATGTAGATTTGCATCAGCTTCGCCTTGCCTTCCATCTTGAGGTGCGCGGGCGGCGCCGCTTTTTTGGCCTTCGACGCCGTGGCGGGCTTCGCCACGGTGGTTTCCTGCACCTCGATCATCCCCGTGCCCACAAGGTCCTCCAGCTTGCCCAAAAGCTCGTTCACCTTTTCGCTCGTCTCGATGAATTCGATCTTGACCGGCAGGCGATCGGAAATCTCGACAAAACTTGCGGAGTGCACATGGTGGTCGGCCCCGAATCCAGCGACGCCTTTCAATACAGTGGCACCGGAAACGCCGCGATAGAGCAGAAAATCGAGGATGCTCAAATACGTGGCGACTCCGTGGCGGGTTGATCCTTCGCTGACGTAAATGGAGACCTTCACGGCCTTCCCGGCACTCAACATGTTTCCTCCTTCGCGATTCGCGCCTGCCGCGCGTGCGCGTCGATCGGTTGGATGCGATTGGCGGCGGGTTGCCGATGTGTTCTCACGAGGCCGCCCCCGCAAGAAGAGAACCTGCCCAAACGGCCACGAGCCCCAGGATCAGGCTTCCGGCGGCGTAAAGCGTCGCGGCCAGAAAAGCGCCGGAGCGCAAAGACGAGAATGTCTCCCACTCATAGGTTGAAAAGGTGCTGTAGGCGCCAACAAAGCCAACCGGCACGAGAAACCTCCACGCTGGGTTCAGTCCCGCGCGCTTGCCGAGATACGTCAAAGAGAACCCGATGATGACGCACGCTGTCATGTTAACCACGAAAGTTCCATAGGGAAATTTCGTGCCCAGGCGGCCACTGATGTTGGCTCCCATCCAATATCTTGCGATGGAGCCAAGCGCGCCGCCAAGTGCGATGAATAGGTACTTCTGCAATGTCTATCCCTCCGTAATCCCGGCCTCTCGGGTGGCCAGCTCCCGGCGGATATAGACTTCCATTCCGCGAGTAACAGAACGAAGATCGCGGAGCACGCCATTCAGTCCCTCGATTGCGCCTTCGGGAACGGCTCCGCAGCCCCGCATGTGCCTGGGACTCAATTCCTCAATCGCAATGTCAATGAAGGCCAGGCTAGTGAGCGCCGCACGAGTAGCGGGAATTTCGGGAGTTTCCGGATTCATCTGTTGCCATGAAAGGCTGCGGAGAAGTTGTACACGAATAAGGCGGATGTGCTCTTCCATGTGGCAAACTTCCGCCGGAGTGAGATCGACGACATAACGCGGGAACGGAGATAACGAATCTGCCTGATGCAGAGCCTCTTCCAGATCGCAGAGAAGCCCGTCGATATATCGGCAGCTCGCGTACAAGCGCCTTTGTTGAGCCTCGTTGAGCTTCTCTGCGTCCTGCATCTGCACTCTCCGCACTCCCTCAGTCAGTTCAGTGGACAATGATCACCGAACAATGCTCGTACCGTAACACACGCTCCGAGTTCGATCCGATCCTCCAGCGATGTAGTATCGTGTGGCTGCGCTTCCCCATCACGATGACACTGGCCTGCATCGATTCCGCCTTGTGGATAATCTGCTCGGCCGGGTGGCCCACAATAATCTCGATTCCGAGATCGATGCCCTTTTACCTGGCGCGTTCCCGAATCGAGACAAAACTTCGTTCAAACTCAAGAAAGGTGATCCACTGCGTGTTACCCAGCAGACCCGGTGCCAAGCATGACACCAAGGATCAACTGGGCGACAGTGCCAACGATGATTTCGGAAAGCGCCGACGAAACTTTGAACCAGATGGCCAGCAGCGTGGCGACCAGCGCCAACCCCACCCACAATGCCGCAAGGGCCCATGCATTCGCCACGGATGTACGCTCCTCAAAATATGTACTCGGGGATCGCGCCGCGACATGACTCCGCAACAGGATTCCCTGTCAGGAGTCATCATCTGTCCGGCATGGCATAGAGGACAGCGGTTAACGGCGTTTTTCCAATTTACGTGGAGTCTCGGGCATTGTGCGAGGTGGCGTTTTCTTAAGGGAAAACGCCACTTGAGCGCATCAATTAAGCCCAATACCAATTGGAAAAACGCAATTGGGTGAACTCCTTCACCACTGCTTCAATTACAACCTGAGGCGAACATGCGTGTCAACCTACGCTGCAGCAGAGATCAAATGACTGCGCCGTGCGGGCAGAAGCAAAAAACGGCGTCAGCGCTTCTCCTGTTTCCGCGCCCTGCCTCCGTGGGAATCTTCCAGCGCGACGCGGGTTGTGCGCGCTGCGCCGGCCACGGCAAGCAAGACTTTCTGCATCTGCGGAGTAAACTCCCTGCGCGCGGCTTCTTTCTGCGCGAAGTTGAAGACCCAGTAGAGGAGGCAGCAAAGAAAGCTGCCGATCACCAACTGGTTCAAGCGCACATATTGTGCCGAGGTGGTCAAATGGGGTTGGACCACCGAAACCGTGATACTCACGAGGGACATGAACCCGAGCCCGGTGGCCACCTGCAGTTCTCGATCGCGCCAGCCAATTGACAGCCATTGGCTGCTCGCAGCCAGCAGCAGGAAAAGCAGGATTCTGAGCATCGACACGGTCCGCTGAAGGTGGAGGACCATGCGGAGTTCAAAGGTGTAATGAGCGAGGTTGGAGTAGACCGCAAAGGGCCATATCGCTGCGCCAAGAGCGAAAAATACCACGCCTATCACCACGAGAGTCGACCGAGGAAGAGATGCGCGAATTGGGCGGAGCACGGCCCAAGTCAGTTCGACCACAACACAAAATTCAATCACAGAATCCAGGATCGTTTGCGCCAAATAGGCTGGGAGATAACCCGATGGATGGAAATAATGGACAGCATAAACGGCAATATTGCTGAGCAGATCCCAAATGCAATATGTACAAAATATCGGCAGGATGCGCCAAACGTGCCTATAGAGCAGAAGCGCGATTACTCCCGTTAGGGTGATGGCACATGAACACCAAAGCATGGAATCGATAGTCATCATCTACATCCCATTGAAATCACTGCTGAGATGTAGAGAGTCTATCAGCAGATTCACCCTAAGCGAATGGCAAATCGGCGAGTATTCGCACCAACGCAACAACGCCATCGGCGTAAGAGCCGATGGCGTTTGATTACCTGAACCTGAAACCGTGGTTACTGTGCAACTGTTGCGGTTATGCTACGTGCGGCGGCATCGGCAAGGGTCCGAAGGGAATTGCACTCGCCTGAGGCGGCATCGGCAAGGGGCCAAAGGGGATCGCAGCGGCCTGAGGCGGCATCGGCAAGGGGCCAAAGGGGATCGCAGCGGCCTGAGGCGGCATCGGCAAGGGGCCAAATGGGATCGCAGCGGCCTGAGGCGGCATCGGCAAGGGGCCAAATGGAATCGCGCTGGCCTGAGGTGGCATCGGCAAGGGGCCAAATGGGATCGCGAACGCCGTGCAAGTGGAAACGAGGAGCAGTGCAATGAAAGCAACTTTCAGAAGATCCAACGTGCTCGTACGCATAAAAGGGACACTTTCCTAGCGGCAGATATCCCGCCATAAAACTTGTGCAAACCTAGAGTACCCCAAAATACGTAGGCGATCTACCACAAAAGTGCTATTAGAAAGATTTTCTTCCAATAGTAACGAGTTTTTGAAATTTAAGGTAACTAAAAATAGGTTACTATTCCAATTATTCGACTTCTCTTCGCCCGCGTGCGCTGATTTTACGCTCAACGCAGGCAATTTCACCTCGACTTGTTGGCATTGCGGCATGGCGCAAAGCGGTCCGCTGCGGCAACGTGACTGCCCGCTCTCAGTCAAGAGCAGAAGCGAATTGGACGGTGCTCCAAAGAGGGGAAGCTCAATGTGAACCCCTGGCGCCACCGATCATGGTGACGAATGCGTTGGAAGAGAAATACCCTAACGTTGCGACGAACGCCCGCAAGTGGTTACCTGTCTGAAAACTTTAGTGCCCTGTGCTAAATGAGCAAAATCCGCTACATTTGCAAATGAGCCCGATCTTCTATGGGCGCTGTGTATGAGCTCTCTTAAACCAAATGTGCCGGTTCCGTCAGACGCTGCGCCCCGCGCGGTCGGGTGGCAAGAGGTGCGTTGCGCGGTGCGATTCCCTCTTGCACTGCCGGTGGTGCTTTCGACTGCAAACGGAGACATCGCTGCTCTGACCCGGAACATTTCCGCCAGCGGGGTTCTGTTTGTGTTAGATAGGGCGTTAGGGGTGGGCCTGGAGATCCAATTTTCCATGCGGATGCCGCGCGCGGTCCTGGGCACCCCCCACGATGTTCTGGTCCACTGCAAGGGACGTGTGGTACGCTGCTCATCAAGCCACAAAGAGCACCTCGCTGCGGCCACAATCGACGAGTACCGATTTGCGGAGCAATGAGAGCCCGGTTGGCCTAACGTAGCCAACTATGGAAATTCTGGACGAAAACTCCGAGAGTGAGAACATCGAAAAGCCGGTCAAGCCCGGCGCCATTCGCATTATTCTTGCGGATTCCCAGGCAATTTACCGCGTGGGCATTCGCAAGGTCTTTGCTCTGGAAGACGATATCCGCGTGGTGGCTCAGGCCGATTCGCTGGAGAATCTGCGCGCCGCCATCGAACGCTACCCAACGGACATTGTTCTTCTGGAGGGAAGCATTCTGGCCGGCACGGCCAATGCGATTCCCGAGCTGCTGCGGCTGTCTCCGGACGTGAAGCTGATCGTGCAGGCCGTAGCGGCCGACGAGAACCACACCGTGGAACTTTACCGGCGCGGCGTCCGCGGCATCGTTTCCCGCTCCATCTCGCCCGATCTGCTGGTGCGGTGCGTGCGACGGATTGCCGCCGGCGAAACCTGGATTGACAACCAGTCGGTCAACTGGGTCATCGATGCCTATCGCGCCCAGGCCGCAGCCCTCGTGAGTCCGCGCAACCAACCGCGCCTTTCGCCCAAGGAGATGTCGATCATCACCTGCATCACCCAAGGCAAGCGCAACAAGGAAATTGCCTTTCAGTTGGGCACCACCGAGCAGGTAATCAAGAACTACCTGCGCAAGATCTACGACAAGCTGGGAGTGTCGGACCGGCTGGAGCTGGCTCTTTACTGCCTGCACAACAAGATCATCCAAACCGAAATGGACGAGGAGCAGGTGGCGCAAAAGGTTGTCACCACCTAAGGCGTTTCCGCGCGTCCTGCCCTGTCCACGAAATCTGTCTGCGATTTTCCGGTTCCGTAACCTCATTGGAGCGGCTGTGCGTGACCGCAAGGCTGGCGCGCGAGCTCCAGCAGCCGGGTGAATTCGGTCAATTCAGTGCGACTCATATGCCCGAGGAGTTCGATGGGCGCGCGCTGGATCACTGGATCCATGGCCCGCAACAGTTTCAGTCCGGCATCGGTAATCTGCGTCAAAACCACGCGGCGATCCTGACGGCCGCGGTGCTGCCGGATCAGCTTGAGGCGTTTCAGGCGCGCCAACAGGCGCGTGATGTCTGGCTCGGCCGCGATCATGCGTTCGCCGATGGCGGCGCAGGCCAGCCCCGGGGCTCCAGCGCCGCGCAGGATGCGCAGCACGTTGTATTGGGTCGAGGTCAGGCGCCAGCCGCGGGTTTTCTGCTGGAAGGCGCGATGCAGGCAATCCGAGGTGCGCAGCAGATTCAGAAATGCTTCTTCCTCCGCGCTGGAGAAGGGAGGTTCCTGCGCAATTTCAGATTTCAGGCTTGCCATCGGTAAACTCTCCAGGCGATTGTCGATCCGGCCCTGCACGAGGGTATAGCAGGCCCGCGCGCATTCTCCACGGCGCGGAATGCCATGGAAATTGCGAGTGCGCGGCCGGGCAGGGCCGCATTTCCCTCACTGCTTCGCGGCGTCGATCTCGATGGTGAGCGTCGCTTCGTCGCCCACCATCGCTGCAGGCATTCCGGCGGCAATGCCGAACGCCGTTCTACTGATGGTGGTCGTGGCTGAAAATCCGACGTGCGGCTTGTGATCCATGCCTTGAGCCGGCCCGCTGGGGCCCTCCACGTCCAAAACCACGGGCTTGGTGACGCCATGCAAAGTCAGATTGCCGGTCACCGTCAGTTTGTTGCCGTTCTTCGCTACCCCGGTGCTGGTGAAGGTTGCGGTAGGAAAGTTGGCCACATCGAAATAGTTGGGGCTCTTGAGGTCGCTATCTCTGGGCGCGACGCCCGTGTCGACCGTAGTGATGTCAATGGTGACCTGGACGCTGGATTTGGTCACATCCGCCTCGTTGTATTGGATAGTGGCGTTGACATTGCCGAAGCGGCCATGAACCTTGGAAATGCTCATGTGGGTGATTGTGAAGTCAACCTCACTGTGATTTCGGTCGGAGACCCAGGTGGAGGTTTGTGCGAGGGCGAGCGGCGCCGCGAGCGCCAGAATGCCGGTGATCATTGCCAGTCGTTTCATGCGGGGAAACTCCTTTTCGGTGCAGGTCTGTGACAGCCGTTTTTGGATGGGGTGTAGAGGCAACCGCGCTCTCACGCCGGATGCCCAAGCGGGAACGCCGGGGAATGCCGCTAGAGGCTGTTATTAACTTTCGCGCGGTCGGCGTTGCGAGGGAAAATCGCGCCAGACGATACGGAGCCCGAAGGCTTTGGTGGTTCCAAAGTCGAGGGCGACAACGAAGTATGGCGCGATTTGCCCCGCAACCCAGAGGGCTGGGGCCAACTTTCCTCATTTCGTCGTCGTTCGTCGCTTGCAGACACCCGGTATGCGTCGCTCCTCACTCCTGGAACTCAGGAAAATTTGGCTCCCAGCGCCGGCCGTGGGAAAGTTAATAACAGCCTCTAAGCTTTTGTTACACATTTAGGATGCCGCAAGCAAGATACTCGTTGCAACAATTATTTTTCGGCGATCGGGCTTTGGGGGCTCCGTTTCAGCCGTCCGCGCTATGCCCCGATTGAAGAACCGCTACTGGGAGCGAAGAATGGCGCCACAACGGCTCATGAAGCATCCGCCGGCTTGCCGGTCCTGGAATGAGCGCTGGCCGGCAACTCGCGATAGGAGTCTTTCAGGCTGCAGAACATGTTGAATTTCAGGATGTACCACAGCGCCGCCAGCCCATCAGAAAAACCAATTTTCTTGCCCTCTTCATAGGTGCGGCCATAGTAGGAGATCGGGGCCTCGTAGATGGCGCACTTGAGTTTGGCAATCTTGGCGGTGACTTCGATCTCAAAACCAAAACCGGAGCTCGTAATGATCATGTTGCGGATGATCTCGCCCCGGAACGCTTTGTACCCCGTTTCGACGTCCGTCATATTGACGTTGGTAAGCAGGTTCGACAGGAACGTCAGTCCCCGATTGGCTATGTAGTGATAGAAGTAGAGTACGCGGGCGGCCTTGCGCACCAGAAAGCGCGAGCCGTAGACAACATCGGCCTGGCCCGCCAGGATGGGAGCGATCAAGTCGTCGATCTCCGCGGGGTCGTACTCCAAATCGGCGTCCTGGACGATGACGACGTCGCCCTCCGTCAGGGCAAACCCCGTCTTCAACGCCTCGGTTTTTCCGCGGTTCTTCGCATGGTGTGCGACCCTGACTTTGGGATGTTCCCTGGCTAACTCATCGGCTATGGCGCCGGTTCGGTCGCGGGAGCAATCGTCAACGATCACGATCTCGCGCAGCGAATGGAGAGCCAGCACCCGGCTCACTACGCCGGCCAGCGTGGCCTCCTCATCGAACGCTGGAATCACGACTGATAGGGGGTTTGGCAGGTTCATTCAGAAAGGCCTGACTTGAAGATTCAATTTCTCATGGTCCATTTGCTCGAATTATATCGTTGCGCCGTCGCAGGGCGAACGCAAAGCCGCAGTGGTCACTCGAACTAATGTTGCGTGACCCCGCCAGGATACGGCTGAATCTCATCCTTCCCTGAGACAGGGTCGAAGGTCAATAACTGTGCCTCGCGGCCGGGATAGTAGTTAAGGAGGGCTTGATCCTTTTCCGCCCCCAGATCGAGGGCAAAGACGACGCGCTGACGATCGATATCGGCGCTGTTGTACACCCATTCCTGAAAGATGCGCCAGTCCGGGGCGGGATAGCGGACGATGACCAGTTAAGGCCGGAGATGGGGCCGTCACGCGCCCATGAAGGGCGGCGGCGTTTCCGGCAGTCGATCCTTGCTTGAGAGGTCAGCCCGGATGTGGGCGATCTCCTACGCTTCGGTTAGTATTCAACCAAGGCATTTTGGCCACTTCATTGTGCTCTGCCGCACGGGATTTTGCTGACGGCAGTCGCGGGAAGGTCATGGAGGCTCACGGTGGTGCCACATGCAGAAACGCCGCCGATCAGCCAAAGAGCAGTATCGGCGAGTAGATTAGTCTGGTTGCTTGCGGCGGCCTTGCTGCTCGCTTTGGCGCTGGCTAAGTTTGTTTATCATGATGCGCTGCGGCTGGCATATCCGGTGAACGACCTAACGAACCCCTGGGTTGCGTCTCAGGCGTTTCTTCACAGGAAAGATCCCTATGGCGACATCCAAGAATTCGCCACGATCTGGGCTGCGCGCGGTGCGCCTCTGTCGGCGCAGTACCAAGACTACAGTAGGATTCTTGCGGATGTGCCGATGGTGTACCCCCCAACGACGCTGGCGCTGATTGCGCCTCTTGGGTTGTTCCGTTGGCACGCGGCTGTCTGGATCTACGTAATTGGGTCAATGGCCCTTTTCATATTTGGGATTTTCTTGCTGGCGCAGAATTTTCCGCTCCCCTGGCGCGATCCGCGGAAACTCTATTTTGTCGCCTTCGTCTTGGCAATAGCCCCGTTGCATTTTGGCGCTGAAAAGGCAAACTTGATTACGTTGGCCATTGCCTGCGTTTGCGTGGGAGTGGCCCTCTTGCCCAGGAGACCAACCTGGTCGGGGATTGCAATCGCGATCGCAGTATGCCTCAAGCCGCAGGTCGCCATCTGGTTCTTCGCCTACATGTGGCTGAGGAAGAAGTGGAAAACGGGAATTGCAGCATTGGTCGTGTGCGTGGTCATTTCTGCTTGCAGCTTGATGTGGATGGAGATTCACCATGTGGAATGGTTCAGAAGCTTTCTGAGTGAGTTTTCGCGGTTCTCAGCTTCCGGTGGCGTTAGCAGCGCCGATGCTCCAGGCGCATTGGGGTTTCAAATGATCAACCTGCAGATTCTGACTTTCCAATTCACTGGCAGCCTCCGTTGGTCGGGGATTCTGGCGCGGGCGGTCTTTCTTGTGCTCGCAGGCGCCGCCGCGTTTTTGATTCGCTCCCGCGTCTCTGACCGGAACGAGAGCGTTGGCATTGCAATCGTTGCTGTCCTGACGCTTCTGCCGGTCTACCAGCGCTTTCACACGGCCGAAATTTTGCTGTTTGTCGTGTATTGGGCAGTGCAGAACTCCCGATTAAAAGGCGCCAGGGCCACACTCCTCCTGATGCTGCCGTTGCTTTTCCCGTTCGTTCCGTGGTTGGTGGTTTATGCGGGCGTGCCGTTGCAGCTCCCGTCTCATCACGCATCCTTGGCGGCGAAGGTTGCGGTAGCAGTCGAGCGATTCGTCAGAGGCCACAACTTGAGCCAAAGCATCCTGTGGAATGGATTTGTGCTGCCACACGTGATCTGGATCGAGCTGATTCTGCTTCTCATTTTGTTGGCCAGTTTGTACCGGCAGAGCCCAATCGCCAGCTGCACCAGCGCGCCGCCGCTGGCCGCCACCGAGCCTCCCCAATAGGAGTTCGTCCAGTACATTCCGGGCGAAGGAACCATCCCGAACAGCACAGAGACAGCCACCGCCCACCGTGCAGGCGCGACGTTCATGCGCCCGCCAGGCAGGCGGTCATTCCACGCGCGCTGAACAAGCCGTCTGCTATGCTCCTGCCTATGTCCCTCCTTGGGCAGTTTAAGAAGCTCTCCGGCGCGCAGCGCCATGTTTTTCTGGCTGCCTTCCTGGGCTGGACGCTTGACAGCCTCGACTTTTTTCTACTGGTCTTTTGCGTGAAGGCGATTGCCGGCGAGTTCCGCACCCAGCCTTCGGCGGTGATGGGAGCGGTGTTTCTGACGCAGGCCTTCCGGCCCGTGGGCGCGCTGCTGTTTGGCATGCTGGCCGACCGCTACGGACGCCGTCCGGTGCTGATGTCAAACATTCTGGGCTTCTCAGTCATCGAGCTCTGCTGCGCCTTCGCGCCCTCGCTCCATGCGCTGTTGGCGCTGCGGGCGCTGTTCGGCATTGCCATGGGCGGAGTGTGGGGCGTGGGCGCGGCGCTGGTGTTTGAGACGCTGCCCAAAGAGGGCCGCGGCACGTTTTCCGGCATTTTGCAGGAGGGCTACGCGTTTGGGTCGATTCTGGCCTCGGCGGCGTTCGGGCTGTTTTTTGCGGGGTTCCACTGGCATGGGCTTTCGGCGCCCGGGATCGGCTGGAGGGGATTGTTCATTCTCGGCGCGACGCCGGCGCTGCTGGCGTTTTATGTGCAGGCGCGCGTGGCCGAGTCGCCGGTGTGGCTGGCAGGAGCCAGGAAGCGCATGGTGCGGGCTACCGCTGCCGAAGGGGCGGCACGAACGCAGCTCCTGCTCCGCTTTTTGCCCACGTTTCTCTTTCTGGTACTGCTGATGACGGCCTTCATGAGCTTCTCGCATGGAACGCAGGATGTGTATCCGACGTTTCTTGCTGTCGAGGCCAGGCTTTCGCCGGAGACCATCGGGCTGATCGGCGTCCTTTACGGCTTCGGCTCTATTGCGGGAGGAATTGTTTTTGGCGCCCTGTCGGAAACATGGGGCCGCAAACGGGCGATCGTAACCGCGGCGCTGCTGGCGATTCCCGTGATTCCGCTCTATGCCTATGGACATTCTGCATTCACGCTGGGCCTGGGTGCAGTGCTGATGCAGTTCATGGTGCAGGGGGCGTGGGGCGTGGTTCCGGCCTATCTGACCGAGTTGTCGCCGGCTCCGGTGCGCGCGACGGCGCCGGGGCTGGCTTACCAGTTGGGCGGGCTCATCACCTCGTGGAACGGCAAAGGCCAGGCGCTGGCGGCCGAGCGCTGGGGAAGTTATCCGGCGGTGCTTTCCTTCACCGTGGTCGTGGTGGCGCTGGCGTTGGCGGGGCTGGCGGCATTGGGCCGCGAGGCGAAGGGCAGGGAGATGACGGAGGCGTAAAAGCGGCGAGTACGGGGCCGGTTTTGGCGTACTCTTAGAGTGAGGAGGCGCCGGATGCCGTATCTCGACTGGTCGGAATGCCCCGAAGTTGAGAGCGTTCCAGGGAAGGTGAGTGGAGCATGGGTGTTGAAGGGCACTCGAATGCCTGTAGCGGCAATCTTCGAAAACATTGCAGCCGGGGCCAGCATCGATAACCTGATGGAGTGGTTCGATGGACTCGATCGCCGACAGTTAAGAGCAGTGATTGAGTACGCTGCCCGTAGTTTCGACAAAGAGCCCAGGTGCGCCGCGTAAATGCGCATTCTCTTCGACCAGGCAACGCCGGTACCGCTTCGGCCCTTTCTGGTTGGCCATACTGTTCGCACTGCAACAGAAGAAGGCTGGGAGAAGTTATCGAACGGGGATCTGCTCCACGCGGCAGAAGAAAAGGGTTTCAATCTGCTCCTGACCACCGACAAAAACATGCCCTATCAACAGAATCTTGCGGGCAGAAGGATTGGGGTGGTCGTGCTGAGCGTGCAAGCATGGCATCAGCTTCGCCCTTACACGCAACTCGTCGTGCATGCCGTCGGCGCAGCCATGCCAGGCGAGTTCACCCGTGTCGAATTCCCCGCCGATTGAACCGACCGCGCACTCCTCTCGCTCGGCAAACCCACCTTGAATCATCCACCTGCTACCGCGGCAAATGGCTCCTGTACCTTTTGCGGCGTATCGATTTCTTTCCCCGGCAACTTAGAATGAGTGGCAATGATTCCCGGCTCCAGCAGGAGTGTGGCGATTGTGGCCATCGGGCGCAATGAGGGCGAGCGGCTGAAGGCGTGCCTGCGCGCGGCGGCTCTTTCCTCTGCCCGGGGCGCGCGGACCGTGGTCTACGTCGATTCGGGATCGGCGGACGGCAGCGCGGAGTATGCGCGCAGTGTGGGCTGCCGCGTGGTGGAGCTGGATGCGTCGCGGCCCTTTACCGCGGCGCGGGCGCGGAACGAGGGATTTGCCTGCGCGATGGAGCATGCGCCGGACGCGGAGTTTGTGCAGTTTGTGGACGGCGACTGCGAACTGGAGGAGGGCTGGCTGGAGGCGGGCGATGCCGCGCTAGCGCGCGAGACGATGCGGGGCTGGTGTGCGGCCATGTGCGCGAGATTCATCCCGAGGCGAGCGTCTTTAACAGGCTGTGCGACCTGGAGTGGCGGCAGGCGCCGGGAGAGGTTCCGGCCGCAGGCGGCCGATTCATGGCGCGGGCCCGCGCCTTCAAGGAGGTGGGCGGCTTTCGGCCCGATGTGATCGCGGCCGAGGACGATGAGTTCTGCATCCGCGTGCGGCAAAAGGGCTGGAAGATTTTGAAGATCGATGCGCCGATGGCGCGCCACGATGCGGCCATCACGAGCTTCAGCCAGTGGTGGCGCAGAATGCGGCGGGCGGGCCACGCCTACGCTCAGGTTGCGGCGCTGCACGGCGGCGGTCAAGAGCGCTATTTTGTGCGCGACCGGCGGCGCATTTTGATCTGGGGGCTGGCGTTGCCGGTTGCGGCGCTCGCGGCCGCGCTCTTCACGCGCGGGATTTCGCTCCTGGTCATGATCGGCGCATACGCGCTGCAGCTCATCCATATTGCGCGCGGCTGCCGCATGCGCGGATGGGCGGCGAGAGACGCATGGACCTATGCATTTTTTACCGTGATCTCGCGATTTCCGGCGTTGCAGGGACTGCTGGAGTACTATTGGCGGCGGCTGCGTGGGCGACCCATGACGATCATCGAATACAAGTAGAGGAGCAGATGAACGACGCAACGTACACAGGCGCCGGAGCAGAAACCGAGCAGCGCCCCTGTAATGACGGGCCCAGTGGAAGCCGAGCGTAGATCGCAAGCGCCGCGTGGCGCTGGTGGGCGCGGGCTACATTGCCGACTGGCACGCCAAGTGCCTGGCGTCGGTGGCGGACGTGGAGCTGGTTGCGGTGTGCGATCAGGCTCTGGGCAGGGCGCAGGCGCTGGCCGGCAAGTTTGGCGTTCCCAAGGCATACGGATCGCTGGAAGCCGATGCTGCCCGAGGAAAAGCTCGACGCGGTGCACATTCTGCTGCCTCCCGACCTGCATTTTGCCGCGGCGAGGACGGCCATCGAAGCCGGCGTGAGCGTGTTTCTGGAAAAGCCGATGTGCGATAGCGCGGAGGACTGCGAGGAGCTGGTGCGGCTGGCCGCGGCGCGCGGCGTGCGGCTGGGCGTGGGACACAATTTTCTCTTTGCCGGGCCTTACGAGCAGTTGCGGCGCGACCTGCGCAGCGGCATTCTGGGGCGCATCGACCAGATCACGATCACATGGAACCGCTTTCTTCCCCAGTCCGCGCCGGCCCCTTCGACACCTGGATGCTGCGCGACCCGCGCAACATCCTGCTCGAAACCGGATCGCACCTGGTTGCGCACATGCTGGACCTCGTGGGCGAGCCGGAAGAGATGGAAGTGCGCGCGGCGAACGCGATCGAACTGCCGACGGGCCGCAAATTCTATCGCCGCTGGCAGGTTGATGGCGGTGAAAGGCGCGGCGGCGATCAGCTTGCGATTCTCATTCGTGCCGGGTTTTGCCGAGTACAACATCCACGTGCGCGGTTCGCTGGCCGCGGCCACGGCGGACATAGAGCGCAACACTTACGCGCTCGACCGCTATCGGCCTGCCGATCCGGACTTTGAGAACTACGCGATGGTGGTGAGCCGGGCGAAGAGCCTGAAGGCGCAGGCGCGGCGGACGCTGGCGAAATACGTGCTGTCGAAGCTGCATCTCGAAAAACGCGGCACGCCTTACGGCGAGAGCATTGCACGGGCAATGGATGCGTTTTACGGCGGCGCGAATCTGGATAGGCGGAGCGGTTCTCGGAATCTCGATGAGCGCATATCCGGACATTTCGGGGCGCGCGTGATCCGCGTGTGCGAGCAGATGGGAGCGCTGGCGAAGCTGCCGGCGGAAACGCAGTGCGAATGGGCCGGCGCCGGCCCAGAACGAAAATCGCTGCGCGCATTCTGGTGCTGGGCGGCGCGGGCTTTATCGGCAAGGAACTGGTGCGGCAGTTGGTTGCGTCAGGGCTGCGGCGTGCGCCTGCTGGTGCGCAGCGCGGCCGGCCTTCCCGAGGATCTTGCGCAAGCAGGTGGATTGCCAGACCGGCGATCTGCTCAACCGGGAGAGTTTGCTGCGCGCCATGGAAGGCATGGAGTGTGTCGTGCACCTGGCGCGGGCCAACGTGAAGAGTTGGGCCGACTACCAGAAGTTGGAAATCGAAGCCACGCGGCAGGTGGCCGAGTGCGCGCTCGAAGCAGGCGTGAAGCGGTTCATTTACGCGGGCACGATCGATTCGTACTATGCGGGCCGGCGCGCGGGCACGATTACCGAAGCCACGCCGCTCGACCGGCGCATCGCGCGCAGGAATCTTTATGCCCGCGCCAAAGCGGCCTCAGAAGAGATTTTGCTGCGGATGCATCGCGAGCGGGGATTGCCGCTGGTGATCGTGCGGCCAGGAATCGTGATCGGCCGCGGAGGCAGCCCGTTCCATTGGGGCGTGGGCATGTGGTGGCACGACGCTGTGTGCCAGATCTGGGGCGAGGGCACCAACAAGCTGCCGCTGGTGCTGGTGGAAGACGTGGCACGCGCGCTGATTGCCGCCATGGAGAAGCCGGGCATCGAGGGCCGGAGCTTCAATCTGGTTGCGGACCCATGCCTGAGCGCGCAGGAGTATCTTGACGAACTGGACCGTGCAGGCGGAATGCGCGTCCAGCGCTACGCCACGCCGATCTGGCGCTTCTATCTCAGGGACATGATGAAGTGGGTGGTCAAGGTCGCGGTGCGTCATCCGGAGCGGCGGTTGCCCAGCTATCGCGACTGGGAGAGCCGGACACAGCGGGCGCGGTTCGATTGCACGGCGGCGAAGACGGTGCTGGGATGGAGTCCCGTGAGCGAGCGCGGCGAGATGGTGCGGCGGGGAATCGAGGAGCCGCTCAGGGAAATCATGAAATAGAGTGCAGTGGAAAGCGATCCCAGGTTCAAATCCTGTAGGGAATCCGGATACCGGGATCGTTGGCGTCAAAGTCACGGGAGTTCCGCGTGACAAGAAGCCGGTTCTCCACTTCAGCGGTAGCCCGAATGATGGCGTCCGGGAGCTTGAGGTTCTTTTTCCTGCGCAGCAAGAAAGATCTCTCAGCCACATCGGAAGCGATGGGAGCGGTGTGGAGTGTCATGAGGAAGGCGCGCACCTGGGCCTCGTCAGTGGAAGTCGTCCCTGCCATCACTTCCATCCAGGTAATGACGCTGATGGCGCGGTCGCGGTAGCGTTCCAACTCGATGCGGGCCTTGGGAACACCGCTCAGGTAGTCGATGAGTATGTTGGTATCGAACAGAACTTTCGTGCCTACCATTCCCCGCGCAACCTCTCCTGGTACTTGAGGCCATCCACGCGGCGATTTGACCAAAGCCCGAAGGCCTCTGTTTTGCGGGCCTGGCGATGCGGTTCCAGAGACTTCGCGATGGCGCGGCGGACGAATTCGGCACGAGAGATGGCAAGTTTTTTCGTGACGCCCTTGAGGAGCTTCAAATCTTCATCGGGAATGTCAACTAGCGCGCGCATGGGGCCCTCCTTTGATATACAAGAAGTATATCACTTTGTTCGCGATCCGGCTTACTACCACGGCGCGGGCGGGCTTACGCGGCCGCCCCGTGTTTCCTTCCATGCCTGGCGCAGCAGACTGAGGAGCAGAGTGGCTTCTCGTGCGCGGGCGCGGCGGGCTGGTGTGGGACTGAAGCGGTTGCGCAGGAGGCGCAACGTGTAAAGGCCCTCCTCAAGCCAGCGCGCCAGCCACACCTTTGCGCCATGGTGCTTGCGGTAGTAGAGGAACGTGGAGCGCATGCGCCAGAGGACGACCTGTGTTTCACTTGCAGAGAAGACGTGCTCCCCGACCTGCCGCGAGGATTCGCCGTGCAGGTGGGTGACGACAATATCGGGCCAATACAAGACGCGGAAACCGGCGGCTTTGATGCGGCGGCAGAGATCCACTTCCTCTGAGTAGAGAAAGAACGCGGGATCGAAGAGGCCGGCCTTCTTGAGCGCCTCGCGGCGAAGAATCATGAAGGCGCCGGTTACCCAGTCCACTTCCGCAGGCTGGTCGGGATCGGCCCAGGTGCGCTCGGCGGCTGCAAAGACGCGGGAGCGGGGAAAGCGCGAGGCGAGGCCGGTGAAGAGGAAGGCATCGCGAGCGATGGCGGGGAAGCTGCGCGCCGACGGCTGCCAGGCGCCATCGGCAAACACCAGGCGCGCGCCGCCAATGCCCACGGAGGTGTCCGCTTCCATTTGCGCAAGTGCGCGTGCGAGCGCGCCGGGATGGAGGAAAGCGTCGGAGTTGAGCAGGACGAGATAGCGGCCCTGGGCAGTTTCGATGGCGCGATTGTTGGCCACGCCGAAGCCGAGATTGACATCGCTGCGGATGAGGCGGACGGGAACGCCCGGACCTGAGAACTCCGCGGCGACCATCTCTGCGGAGCCGTCGCGGGAGGCGTTGTCGACGACCAGAATCTCGGCCGTTAAGCCCTCCGACCCCACGGACAAGGACCTGTCCGCGGGGACCCCGGCTTCTGGCAAGCGGGCGCACTCGTCGCGGAGAGACGTGAGGCACTCCCGCAGCAGATCGCGACGTGTTGAAGGAGACGACGATAACGGAGGCAGCGTAATCGTAGCTCGGACGAAGGAGGGCGAGTGCGCTCGCCGGCTCAGGTGCGCTGCTTCCGCGGGGATCGTTCACGGTGCCTCAAGTATAGAGGGCCGCGGTGGCGGTGACGGGCTATGCTTGAGAGGGCGCGCGGTGGCGCGTGTTGTGATTGCAGGCTCTTTGCTTTGAACATGATGAGATGTCTCTCGACGCAGGATACCGATCTGGCGGCGTGGACGCCGCCAGTACAGCCGGTCTCCCACCCCAACGACGAAGACCTGTCGTTGGGGACCCCGGTCTGGAGACCGGCGCTATTACCGCTGTTGCGCGCTGCGTTGGGACTGGCAGCGGTCGCCGGTGCCGCCGTGGCCTGCTGCGGGCAGACCGCGGACGGTGGTACGCGTCTGCGCGTCACCAGCCAGGTGATCCTCAGCGGAGTGACACGGCTTGGCATGAATCTGGGTGAGCAGAACTTCTACGACTCCGGGCAGATGCTCAGGAATCTGCTGGCACGGAATCCCGAGTTCGCCGGAATGACGTACCGCAGCATTTTTCATTGCGTGTTGGCGGCGCGGGCCGGTGCGTCGATGATCGATCCGGCATCCAGTTTCCGGCGGATTTCTGGAAAGGAGCGAGCTACGAAGTTCTGGAAGGCGCGGCGGTGGGCCAACGCGGCGCGGTGATGGCGAGCGGGACGGGCGCGGGCGGCTATGTTCTGACACTCGAAACCAATGACAAGATAGGCGCCAAGGCGATTGGCGGGGGAGACTGGCTGGCGGTCGAAAAAGAGTTTCCGGGCGATCCCGCGGCGGGGTGGTGGCCGACGGTGCGCGGCGGCGCGCAACTGGAGGCAGAACGAAGCGATCTGCCGCCGGGGACGCCGGTCCTTCAGGCACTGCGCATCGAGGCTGCGGGAGCAGGGCAGTCTGCGGACGTGAATTCCTACTTCGATTCCACGGCAGGGATGACGTTTGTGCGGCTACGCGGCCGCTACCGGCTTCGCTTTCTCGCCAAGTCCGTGGCTGGGTCAACGGTGCTGCATGTGCATGTGGGAAGGCTGGCGCCGGGACTGCGGCGCTATATCGATACGGACGTCGAATTGCCGCGCGCGTGGGCAGGATTACAGCCTGGAGTTCGATGCCAACGAGATTTCGCCGCCCCCGGCAGCGGTGGAAGTGGGTTTCAGCGTTGGTGGCGGCTCCGCGCTGCTGGACGATGTGAATCTGGAGCAGACCGGCGGCGATCCCGCGAACCGGACGGCTTTCCGCGACGAAGTGGTGGAGACGCTGAAAGAGCTGCGGCCCGGCGTACTGCGGCTGATGGAGAGCGATGCGGGGCTGGGCAGCACGGTAGACAATCTGCTTGCGCCGCCGGTGGCGCGCGAGCGGGCCGGCTATCGCACATGGTTCAAGGCTGCCGGCGACATTCCCGTGGGGATTCCGGAGTTCTTGGAACTTTGCCGGGAGGTTGGCGCGGAGCCGTGGATCGTGGCGTCCACGGCGATGAGCCTGGACGAGACGCGCAAGCTGGCCGAGTATCTGGCCGGCTCGGCGGGGACGCCCGGCGGAGCATTGCGCGCGGCCGGCGGAAGGCGCGAGCCGTGGACGGAGGCCTTCCGCACCATTCACATCGAGCTGGGCAACGAGACATGGAACGGGGACTTTCGCGGTGAATCGATTGAAGACCCTGTGGCCTATGGACGCAGGGCGAATGCGGTGTTTGCGGCGTTTCGCGCTGCGGCGGGACCGGCTGCCGGACGGTTCGATCTGGTGGTGGGCACGCATGCCTACGATCCGGGACGAAACGGCGCGTTGCTGGCCGCCGCGCCGTTGGCCAATTCGCTGGCCATTGCGCCGTACCTGATGCGCAGCGTGACGGAGTGGGCGAATGACGACCAGCTCTACGGCCCACTGCTGGCGCAGCCCGAAGAGATGTCGCGCGAAGGAATTGTTGCGGCCGCGGCCGCAGCGGCGGGCGGCCGGCAACTGGCGGTGTACGAAGTGAATCTGCACACCACGGGCGGCGACGCTCCGCAAGCGGTTCTCGATCGCTTCACTCCTTCGGCTGCGGCGGGGCTGGCAGTTGCCGGGCACATGCTGCGCATGATGCGCGACCACGGAGTCCGCGACGAGATGCTTTTCAGCCTGCCGCAGTACCAATTCGGGCGGTCCGATGGGAAAACGGTGAGGTTGTGGGGAAGCGTGGTGGAGATGGGCGCCAACGGGCGCAAGCGGCCGCAGTTTTTGGCCATGAGCCTGGCCAACCGCGTTCTGCGCGGCGATATGGTGAGAGTGGACGTGACGGGCGAGAATCCCACGCACGACCAACCGCCGGGCAATGACGGAGTGAACCTGCGCGACGCACATGAACTCGACGCGTACGGCTTTCAGGATGGCAAGTGGCATGGCCTCATCGTCTTCAACTACGGACTGCATCGCGCCCGGCGGGTCGATGTCGAGGCTCCCGGCCTTCCACCCCAGCGACCAAGACCTGTCGCTGGGGACCCCGGCCTCGCGCACAACGCGCAGGCCCATTTGTGGAGACTGGCCAGTTCCGGACCGGGCAATACGAATGAAGAAACGGACAAAGTCAAGATCGAAGAGGAACATTTCGCGGGGACGGAACTGACGCTGGCGCCTTGCTCGATGGCCGTTTTGGAATGGCAGGAATGATGAGTCCGAGGTATCCCACCCTTTCCGCGATGAGACTGCGGAAAGGATGGGCATCCGGCGATGCTGCGTGTTGCTTCGTTCTGCGACAAAAATCGTATTGAGGCTGCCGGCATACACACAAAGTAATCGTAAGTGGTTACCTATTCCCGGAGTTACCATGTATCGAAGGCCGCAGTTCCTCACCGATCCGTTTCCACCTTTTCGCCATTGTCTCTCAAGGTACAACCGCGTAGCTTCTAAGTCATCAGCGCCCACTACGACTGAGGTTGGGATCTGATTGCACAACACTCATTCTGTGCATTCTCACTCGGTGAACTCTGGAGGCACGCAACGCCGGCAGGGCAACGCAAGGGCGCTTCTCGCAAACCTCCAGAGATTTCTTGTAACCTGAGCCAGGGGCAGCCGGGTGCACGAAAGATCGCGACCGCCGTGAACGATGCGGCAATTGCGGCGACTGCTTATGCCTACCGCGGGAGTAAGCAGGGAATGGAAGTCGAGATGAAAGACGGCCTGCAGCATCCAGTCGCAGTCATGGGATTGCCGATCAATAGTTTGACAGCGGACGAGGCTGTTGAATCGCTGGAACGCCTGATCTTATCGGGCGGGACGCACCAGATTTGCGCGGTAAACGTGGACACATGGCTGAACGCGCTGGCCGATCCGCATCTGCATCGGATCATGGCCGGGTCGACGCTGGTGCTGCCCGACGGAATGCCGCTGGTGTGGGCCGCGGGACTGCTGGGCTGCCCGCTCGTTGAGCGCGTCACCGGGGTGGATCTGGTGCCAAGGCTGGCCGAGCTCTCCGCGCGCAAAGGCTATAAAATCTTCCTGCTGGGCGCCAAACCCGGCGTGGCCGAACGCGCCGGCAGGCTGCTGGAACACAACTATCCGGGCGTGCGCATCGTAGGCGCCTACGCTCCCGCCGAGGAAAACCTGATGCGGATGGATCACAGCGAGATCCTCAGCCAGATTCATGCCGCCAAGCCCGACATTCTTCTGGCAGCCTTCGGAAACCCCAAACAGGAAAAGTGGATTTGGATGCACCGCAAACGCCTGGGCGTTCCACTGTCGATGGGCGTTGGCGGCAGCTTCGATATTTTGGCGGGCGACCTGTGGCGCGCGCCGCGCTGGATTCAGCAGTGTGGTCTGGAGTGGGCGATGCGCTTAATGCAAGAGCCGGTGCGCCTGGGCCCGCGCTATCTGCGCGATTTTCTCGGCCTGGCACACCGCTTCCCGGTGGCCCTGTTTGCGGCATGGTGCCAGAGGCCTTATCTAGGCCAATCCCGAGTAACCAGGGCCACCACGCAGCAGATCATGCATGTGCACGTTGACGGCAGGTTGGGTTCGGAATGCGCCTCTGAGGTGCAGGCCGCCACGACTGCGAGCATTGTGAATGGCCTGGTGATGGTGGTGCATCTCAAACAGGTTCGGCAGGTGACGGCGGCGGGTTTCGGAGTTTTGCTGGATGCGCGGCGCCAGTTGCTGGAAGCGGGACTTTCGCTCTCCCTGGGCGGCCTGAAGCTGAGAACGCGTTTTGTGCTGTATGCCTGGGGGCTGCAACCGCTCTTCGACGAGTGGCAGCCGGCGATTTCGCGCAGCCGATCCTTGGCCCCAGAAGCGAAATTGCCCGTCCGCATGGCCGTACGAAGCAAACAGAACGCGCTTCCGGCGCAGACGCGCGTGCAAGGATAGAACCGCAGATCTTCGCCGTTGGCATGTATCCCGAGGGCAATCCGCCGCGGCGGAGAACAAAAGGGACTCCCCTTAAGGATTTTGAGAGAGCTGCCGTAGCAGCTGACAGGGGTGGAGACGGCATGGCGGCGATCATTCTGATTCCGGCGGTGGCCTGCTGGGCGGTACTGGCGTTGGGCTCGGCCCGCAAGGCGTTGCTCTACGTGTACCTGCCTGCGCTCCTTTTGCTGCCCCAGTACTACGTTTTTCGAGTTCCCCATCTTCCGCCTCTCACCTTTGCCGATGCCGCCGTCCTGCCCCTGGGCATTGCGCTCGCGTGCACCGGGATGCGGCGCTGGCGCCTGGCCTGGATGGATTTGTGGGTACTGCTCTTTGCCGTCTGCGCCGGCCTCTCTGAGGCGTTAAGCGCCGAGCTTGCCAATGGAGATTGGATCCGGCTGTTCTCTCCCGATTTCGCCCTGTCGCAAAGGCTCAGCACCAACCTGGCCGACGGAGCGTTGATGTCCATTAGCGGTCTTATGACGATCGTCCTGCCCTATGTCATGGGCAAGCTTCTCATCGAGCAGGAAAACGGCGAGCGGCAAGCGATGCGCAGGAAACTGGTGGGCCAGATGGCCGCGCTGCTGGCAATCGTGGCGGCACTGAGCGTCTACGACTTCCTGACCGGGATCAGCGGGTGGCAGAAGGTAGCAAACCACTTCTTCACAAGTCAATTTGAGCTCTGGCCGCCGCAGGTGCGTTGGGGGTTCGGGCGCATTGCCGGACCATACGGCCACGCCATTCTGGCGGGGGTGATCTTTTTGATGGGGCTGGTTTACTGCCTGTGGCTGCGCGACGCCGACCGCAGTTGGGGCGCTCGCCGGCTGTTCAGCGGTTTGCCTATCACTGTCCGCGGGCTCATCCTAACTGCAATTGTGGCCGGATTGCTGATGACCCAGTCGCGCGGCCCATGGATCGGCGTGGGGATGGCGCTGGTGTTTGCGATTTTGACGCGCTACCTGCCGGTGGGCAAGGCGGCAGCCGTGTTCCTGATCTTCATCGCGGCTTTTTCCGCAGTTGGCTATTATTACGCGAACCGATACACAGACAGAGCGATAAGCCAGGCCGCTTCGGTCGAGCAGCGGAATGCCATCTATCGCCGCCAACTGCTCGCCAACTACGCGCCCCTCGTGATCGAGCACCCAGCCTTCGGCTGGGGTGTAACGACGGTTCCCGCGGTGAAAGGACAAACGTCGATCGACGATCAGTTTTTGATGCTTGCGGTCCAAGAGGGATTTGCAGGGCTCGGGGTGTTCCTGGCCATCGTGATCGGCAGTGCGATGAAGCTGTTGCGGATGATCTCTCAGCCCATCGGGCACGAGGACCGCATGCTTGCTTACGCCCACCTGGCCGTCCTGATCGGGCTCATGACGACGTTGAGCACGGTGTTTTTGGGCGAGCAGGCGGTGATGCTGTTCTTTCTTTTTGTTGGCTGGGTGCAGGCCATGCGGCCCGTGCTCGAACACGCGCAGGTTGTCAGTGGTCTGGCGCCGCAAGCGGGTTTTCGGCGCGTGCTGGTTTGAGGGCCGGCGGGTGCTTGTTTCTGCCCCTGCGGCGAGTGGAGAATTGAGTTACGGCAATGGCATTGCAAGCCGGCCGGACGAATGAAGGGAAAGCGTTGACGCATTGATACTGGAAAGCAGATTCGCGGAGCAGGTGTTGGCGGCGGCGATAGCGCTGCTGACCGCGCCGCTGGTTGCCGATCTCATGGTGTGCATTGCCGGCAATTTGCGCCGCACCCGCGCGCCACGCACGGCGCGCGCTGAGACCGTACGTCTGGCGGTGGTGGTGCCGGCACATGACGAAGATCTGACGATCGCGCGGACTGTGCAGTCGCTGCTTGCGGCCGGCTGCTCGGCGCACGTCGCGCACCCCGCCGGCGAAACCGCTGCGGGAGCCTGGGAAGCCTCTATCTTCGTTGTGGCGCACAACTGTTCGGATGCAACTGCGAAGATGGCAGCCGGCGCCGGCGCGCGCGTGATCGAGCTCAACGATCCCAGGCAGCGCGGCAAAGGCGCGGCGCTTCGCTGCGGCTTTGAGGCGGCGCGCAGGGCGGGCGCCAATGCATTTCTCGCGATCGATGCCGATTCCGTGGCGAGTCCCAACCTGATCCCGGCCACCTGCGCGGCGCTCGAGGCTGGCGCCGCGGCCACGCAGTGCCGCTACGAACTCGAATTGCCCCCAACCGGCCCCTTCCGCCTCCTGGACCGGCTGCGCGTGCTGGCTTTCAGGGGAATCAACGTTTTACGGGCCAGGGGGCGCGCAGGCCTGGGTTTCTCTGCGGGGCTGTTTGGAAACGGCTTCGCCCTCACCGCCGGCGCCCTGGAACGTGTGCCATTCTCGGTAAACAGCATTTGCGAAGATCTGGAATACCACATCCGGCTGGTGTGTGCCGGGCTGCGCGTGCGACTGGGTTGAAGACGCCTCAGTCTATGCGCCGCTGGCCCGCACGCGCGCCGCACAGGCCACGCAGGAAGCTCGCTGGGAGGGCGGGCGTTTCCACGTGGCCACCCGCGCCACGGGGCAGCTCCTTGCGGCGGTTTTCGGCGGCAATTGGCGTGTTCTTGAAATGCTCGCCGAAGCCTGGAGCCTGCCCCTGTCGCGCGGCATCCTCGCCCTGCTCCTGACCGCATTTCTGCCCGTCCATTGGATTCATCTCTTCGCCCTCGCCGGGCGCGGTATTGGTGCTTGCCTATGTGCTTGAAGCCGTGTTCCTGGGCGTCGAGCCCTGGCGCGATCTGGCCGCGCTTGCCGGCGCGCCGCTGCATATGCTTTGGAAGCTGGCCATCACGCCATTGGTCCTGCGCCAGTCGCGCAGAGGCGCCGAGTGGGCCCGTACCCGGAGGGAGGCGCAAACGCCATGACCGAACTCCGGATGATTCCCGATACGTCGGACAAGGAAGTGGACTGGGAACTGGACCCCGATGCAAGGCGGGAACTGGCGAGCGCCGGCATGGCGCCTCCGGTTTTGCGCGAGGTGCATCGCCAGTTCAGCCGCAACGTGCTGACCACTATCCTTGCCCGCGTGGTGAACATGGCCAGGGGCGTGGTGCTGGTGCCGTTTCTGCTCAGGCACCTCGGACTCGAAGCCTACGGCATCTGGACCACGATTTTCATCCTGGTCTCCTACGTAGGCGTCACCACGCTGGGCATTTCCAACGTGTACATCAAGTACGTGGCCGAGTTTCACGCGCGCCGCGAGTACGACAAGGCCAACGCGCTGCTCTCGACCGGCCTGGCGATCACCATTCCCCTCTGCGGCGTCATCTTTCTCGGGTTTTGGCTGGGATGGAACTGGTACTCGCCCTGGTTGCGACTGCCGCCGGCTCACGCGGCCGATGGCAAGGAAGCGGTGCTGATCGTGCTGGGCGTTTTTCTTTCGGCTATTGCGTTGAGCGGCTTTGGCGACATCCTGACTGCGACCGCAGCAGATCGCCTCCACGCAGTGGTTTCTCATGATGGGCATCCTGGCGGAGCTGGCCGCAATTGTGTGGCTGGTGGGCTCCGGACGCGGCATTCGCGGGCTGGCAGAGGCGTATCTGGTGCGCGTTCTGTTCACCGACGGACTGTCCATCTGGTGGGCCTGGAGAAAGCTCAAGTGGCTGCGCCTTTCGCCGCGCATGGTGCGCCGCGATTCCATCCGCTACGTGCTGCATTTCGGCGGGCTGGTGCAGTTCCAAAGCATGTTGTCGATTTTTCTGGCATCGGTAGAGCGGGTTGCGGCACTGGGGCTGATCGGCGCCGCGGCCGCCGGACTGCTGGACGTCGCCAAGAAATGGCCTACTGCGCTTTCCCTCGTTCCCATGGCGTTTTTCGCCGCGCTCCTGCCGGCGACTGCGCACGTGGACGCCGCTTCAGGCGATTCCGAGCGCTTCGCGAACCTGCGTACGCTTTACCTGAGCAGTTCGCGCTACGCCAACCTGTGCACGTCGGCTTTTGTGGCTGCCATCGCGCTATGGGCCGCGCCCATCCTGCACGTTTGGCTGGGACCGCAGTTACCAACACGCCAGGGGCTAATCGCCCTGTTTGTGGTATTCAGTTTGGCCATGCAATTCCATATGCTTACAGGACCGGGGACTTCGATGTTTCGCGGCATGGGACGCGTGTACGAGGAGTTCACTTACTCGATTCCCAACCTCGTCCTTCTGGGCAGTCACGTTACCGGCGTCGCGCTGGATCGAAGGCCGCTGGACCCCGCTCGGGATCGGCGTGGCAGTCGCGGTGGCAACCGCCGGCTCGGCCTGCGTGCTGATGGGCAGGGTGCTCTTCGTGCTCCATCTGCCGCTGACGCGTTTTCTGCGCGTGGTGATTGTTCCGGGGCTTGCGCCGTACGCCATCGCGGCTGCGCTGGCGTGGCCTGTGGCGCAACTGGTGGCCGCAATGAACCGCTGGCAGGGAGCGGGAGTTTTGCTGGCCGCCGGCATTCTCTACACGGCGGGTGTGATGGCGGTGTTGAACGGCTGGGTGCTGACGGACGCGGAGAAGCAAAAGGAACTCAACTGGTGCCGCCGGGGCCTGGGAATGCTTTGGGGCGGGGAGGTAGCCGCATGAATCGCTGGACGCACGTGGCAAGTCTTCCGGCATTGCTTTTCGCGGGTTTGTGCGTGGGAACGTGGGCGCAGTCGCCGCCCCAGGCCGAAATGCCGCCGCAGGATTCCGCGCAGCAACCCCAGGTCCAGCAACCGCAGGCTCCGCAATTGCAGCCCAATCCGCTCGAGGCCCTGCGCAACCTTGAGCCCCCCATCAACGAAGAGTACCGCCTGGGCAAAGGCGACGAGATCACGGTGGATTTTGCCGGCCGGCCCGACTTGCAGGCCAAGCTGGTGGTGGGACCGGACGGGCGCATCACGCTGCCGCTGGCAGGCGACATCCTGCTCGACGGCCTGACGCGCACCGAGGCGAGCAAAGCCATTGCGGCGGCGCTGGCAACCTACTACGACAACCTCGCCGTCCAGGTGACCGTAACCAAGTACACGGCTAACCGCGTGCTGGTGCTGGGCGCGGTGACCACTCCCGGCGAAGTGACCTTTGAGGGCACGCCAACGCTGCTGGGGGCGCTGACGCGCAGCGGACTTTCACCAGGACAAAACAAGCCCGCCCAGATTCCCGAGCGCTGCGCCATCTATCGCGGCAGCAACCAGGTGGTGTGGGTGCAGCTCAGGGAACTTGTCGAGTCGGGCAACCCCCTGGCCGATCTGCGCCTGCGCCGCGACGACGTGATCTATGTGCCCAGCCTTTCCGAGCGCTTTGTTTCGGTTCTGGGCGAGGTGCAGCATCCGGGCGCCGTCCCGCTCACCAGCAGCTCCACACTGGCCAGCGTACTGGCCGATGCGGGGGGGCTCACCGACCAGGCCGGGAACAACGCGCACATTCAGATCGTGGACCCGGTCACTGGAAATTCGCGCGTGCTCTCGTTCAAGGACGTTTTGAATCCGGCCAAATCGCTGGAAGTGACGCTGAAGCCCGGCGAGATTATGTTTGTGCCCAAGACCGGCTTTGCCCGCGCCACTTATGTGCTTCAGCGGTTGAACCCGCTCTTCCAACTCAGCACGCTGGCTTACCTGGGAGCGGTTCTATGAAGCGGGATCTCGGACAATTCGCGCCCACGAATTCGTTGCGCCCGTCCGACGGCGCTTCCGATTCACCCGCCCCCGTTCCGCATGCCCTCCCGGGCAACGGCGCCGAGCAGGCGCTCTTCCGCTTCGACCTCCGGCGCAGCCTGCAGATGCATCGCCGTCTGGCGCTTGGATTCGCCGTGGCGCGGGCTGGTTCTCGGTGCGGCTTATCTGCTCATGTTCTGGTCCGTCTATTCCGCGCAGAGCCTGGTCTACATCCAGCCCACGCCATCGGCAGTGCTGGAGGGGGCTGCGCCGATCCACTGGCCGTACAACTACGATCCCGCGACCTATGACTCGTATGTGCAGCAGCAGATGCTGAGCATGACGCGGCAGGACGTGCTGGTAGGCGCGCTGCACAAGCTGGATCCCGGCGTGTGGCAGCAAAGCGGCGAAAGCGACGAGAGCGCCGCCAAGCGGCTGAAGAGGGCAATCGAAGTGGCCCGCGCGGGGTCGAGCTATCAGGTTTCCATCACCGCGCATGCCTCCAATCCGGATACCGCCGCAGCCCTGGCCAATGCCGTGGCTGCCAGCTACATTGAGGACACTTCGCACGAGCAAAAGGCCGGCGACGCCGAGCGGCTGGCCATGCTGAAGGAAGAGCGCGACCGCGTGAAGAAGGAACTGGACGACGACCGCGCCGAGCAGGCGGCGCTGAACGCGCAACTGGGCGTGGCGGCCATCGGGCCCGTAGCTCCCGAGCACTACGACGACGATATCGCCAAGATTCACGACGAGCTGGTGAAGGCGCGCGCCGACCACGACGAGGCCGCGGCGCGTCTGACCGCGATGAATGCCGGCAACGGGCTCACCTCAACGGCGCTGGACGCCGAGGCCGATCAACTGATTGCCACCGATCCCGGATTGGCGAGCCTGAAGACCGCGCTCTTGCAGCGGCGCGCGGCGCTGGTTTCGCAGATGGCGAACCTGACCCCGAGCAATCCCCAGTACAAGCAGGACGCGGCGGAGCTGGCGAAGATCGACGCCTCGCTCGATTCCGCGACCAAGGATCTGCGCGCCAAAGCCGCGGCGCGCATTCAGCAGCAGCTGCGCACGGACCTGGATCGTACCTCCGGCATGGAAGCGCGGCTGAATGGGGAACTGGCGCAAATGACCAGGGCCGCAGCCGGCGCCACGCCCAAGCTGCAGCGAGCCAGCGACCTGGCCAACGATATTACGCGGCTGCAGAATCGTTTCTCCACCGTGGACGAGCAGTTGCAAAACCAGATTCTGGAGGATAGCGCTCCCGGCACGGCGCACCTGGCCGTGGCCGCGGTGGCGCCGCTGCATCCAGCCGTTTCCGGCGTGGTTCGCAATGCGCTGCTGCTGTTTCTCGGCTTTGTCTTTTTGGGGCTGGCGGCAGCGGTGATTGCGCAAAAGATGGACCCGAGGATCTACATCGCCACCGATGTGGAGCAACTGCTGGGCTTTGCGCCCATGGCGCAGTTGCCGGACTTTCTGGAGGTCTCAGGCGAAGTGGCGGACGAACAACTGCTGCGGCTGGCGGCGGGGATCGAGTATGCCTGCAAAGAAGGCGGCATGAGGAACTGCATCTTCACCGGAGCGGGGCCGGAAGCCGGGGTAACGACCGTGGCCACGCGGGTGAGAGACATGCTGGAGGCCATGGGCCGTACGACGCTGCTTGTGGATGCCTCAGGGGGCGCGGCGGCAGAGACGCGGGGCGGAAACGATCGGACTCAGCCGGCGGCGCGCTCAACTGCGCTTATGGAGCAGGTGGCCGCGGAAGCGGAAACCGGAGGCGAGAGCCTGGTTCTGACCGATACCGCGCCGCTCGCGGTTTCCGCAGAGACGGAGTATCTGGCGCGTTTCGCCGATTGCACCATTGTCGTCGTCGAATCCGGCGTGACCACGCGCGCTCAGGTGCGCGACACGGCCGCTCGATTGCATCGCCTGAACGTAGCAGCGGTGGGATTTGTGCTGAACCGCGTGGGACTGGCAAAGGCCGACCCGGCGTTTCGCCATTCCGTCGAGGCAATGGAGAGGCATCTGCGCGCGCAGAATCGGTTTGAGCAGCGGCTGGCGTCCAGCGGCCGCCTGGTTACGGCCGGGCCTGTCCGCTCAAACGGGGATTTTGCAGCATCGGCGGGCTGCAGCCACGACGCCGACTCGACCTGCGCTGACAGCCGCAAGGCCGATGGCGCCTGTACGGGCCACCGTTGCAGAAGCGCCAGTGCCGCTACCGCAGCCTAAGCCAGTGCCTGCGCCGCAGGCGCCTGCGTCGCCGCGAGTGTGGGCGGATCTTGAACCAAGCGCCGCTGCGCCTCCCCCTGTGTTGACGCCGGCGAGGTGGGAATTTGGACCCATCGTTGCAGCGGCGCCTGTTGCGCCGCAAGTGTGGCAGCAATCTGAGCCCATCGCTGCGCCGCCCGTGTTGGCGTCGGCGCGGAAAGATCTTGAACCCATCGCCGCCGCTTCAGTCTCGCCGCAAATGTGGCGGCAACCCGAGCCCATCGCTGCGCCGCCCGTGTTGGTGTCGGCGCGGAAAGATCTTGAATCCGGGGTCCCTGCCGAGCCTGTTTTGCCGCCTGCGAGACTGGAACCTCAGCGCGTCGCCGCGCAGCCTGTTTTTTCTCCGTCGCAGGTCGCGCCGGATAAGTTTGTGGCTGTCGAACACACGCCCGTTTTGCCCAAGGCGCGGCCGGAACCGGGGCCTGTTGCTGCGCCGGCGCCGGATATTGCGCCCTGGCTCACCGAGGCGCCAGAGTACGGGACGACACTTGGGCAACTTGGGAAGGCGGACGCAACGCGCTCACGGCTCGGGATCTGGGAAACAGAGGTGGCCGGCGAAGATGGAAAGGAAGCTGCAGCAGCAGCGGAAGAGACGGCGCGCGTAACACCATCGCGCCTGAGCGGACTGAGGGGATTGTTCTTGGCGCTGGGACTGAATGAAGAAAAGCACTCTACGCCGGAGACCAGCGAAACCGAGACCGCGCCTGCGCCGCAACCGGAGCGCGCGGTTGCCGTCGGGGGACTTACTCCTGTTCCCGCGCCGCCTCAGCGATCGGCTCTTTCTCAGACCCCAACGGAACCTGCGGTTCCGGCCCAGACCTTTGTGCCGGTTCCTGAGCCTGTGCCACTCTTCGCCACTACCCCAGGAAACGGCTCGCGCAAAGACTCCATGCGGCGGGTCAGAGCAGAGCCCGAATTCCTTCCTCCCCAACCTTTGAAGCCCGCGAACCGCGATCGCAGCGAGGCTTTTAACGACGTGCAGATCCTGCCGTCATGGCGCGGGCAGTACAAAACGAAGGATTAGCCCCCGCGGGACGCTCTCTATCGGATTTCGCCCAACACCGGCTCTTTCCTACAGCCTGTTGGAGCCGTTCGCCTCCAGGCCTACGCGACCTCGTTCCGTTGTTCCCTTTCACCCAGTTCACAGCGGCGTCAGGGTTGCTGCGCCGAAAGCTTTTCAGGAGCAGCGGTCAGGGGTTAAGATAACGGCAAGCGTCGCGCGTCCCCCTTGAAGCGCGGCAGCGCGATCCCCTTGAACTGCAGCGCTGTCCCGCAGCGCGAGGAATGCTGTCCTGAACCGTTCCAGACGCAGGAAAGACCCTAAAGCTCCTGACACCGGAAAGACCCTGAAAACCGGAGAAACTGCCATGCCGGAGATGAAAGATCCCAAGGCAAGCGAGAGCAAAGCGAATGCGATCACGAGGCGCAGATTCATTCTGGGCGTGATTGCCGGCGGCGCCGTGGTGGGCGCGGCCAGCTACAAGATTCTGGCGCCTGGCCGGCAGCGGAGCTTTGGCGGCGAGCGGCTGATCGGCCTGAATGTGAACGGCAAGCTGCGCCGCGTTGAAGTGATGAAGCAGGAGACGCTCGCGTGGACGCTGCGCTACAAGCTGGGACTAACAGGAACCAAGCTGGGCTGCGACCGCGCCGAGTGCGGAGCCTGCACGGTGCTGATCGACGATGTGCCGCACTATAGCTGCTCGGTGCTGACCAACACGGTGCGCGGGCGCAACGTGGTAACGATTGAAGGACTGGCGGCCGGCGACGGCAAGCTGCATCCGGTGCAGCAGGCGGTGATGGATGAGCAGGGATTCCAGTGCGCGTTCTGCATGTCGGGGTTCATCATGTCGGCGGTCGGATTTCTGAAGACGCATCCCAATCCCACGCGGGCGGAACTGGCGCACGGCATCAGCGGCAACCTGTGCCGGTGCCAGGACTACAACAAAATTCTTGACGCCATGATGCACGGCGCCGAGCTGATGAGGAGGGCCTGAGCGATGGCAGAAAGCCCAGCCAAAACGATCGATCCCGCCAGCCTGAAAGAGATTCCGTTTGGCGAAGGCCACAAGCTGGTAGGCAAGAACTACACGACCCCCGATATGCTGCCAAAGGTGACCGGCACGTCGAAGTATGCCGAGGATTTTCGCGCCGAAGGAATGCTGTTTTGCCGCCTGGTGCTGAGCCCCATGCCACATGGGCGGATCAAAGACGTGGACGCGCGCGAGGCGCTGGCGATGCCCGGCGTGAAGGCGGTGCTGACCGCGGACGATATCCCGCCTCAGGCCGATTACATGACCGACAACGGAATCAGGATCAAGGCGAGCAAGTGGGGCGAGCGGGCGCTGACCAATGAGCCGATCTTCCAGGGGGATCCGATATTGGCCGTGGCGGCCGTGGACGAGCTGACATGCGCCGAGGCCATCGAAAAGATCAGGATCGATATGGAGCCGCTGCCTTTCGTGATCGACCCGCTGGAGACGCTGCGTCCGGGAGGGCCGAACCCGCGCGCGGACGGCAACGTATGGGCGACGCCACACGGCGGGCCTCCCATGCCGCAGCTCACCGAACTGAAGTGGACCGAGCAGGACTTTGCCGAGTACGAGCAGGGCAGGCTGCCCATGGGACACGCGCCGGACGAATGGACGTATGGCGATCTGGATGCGGGTTTCCGCAAGGCGGCGCTGGTGCTGGATGAGTCGTTTGTGACTCCCGACGTGAGCCACCAGTGCCTGGAACCGCGCACCGCAATGGCGTACTGGCAAAACGGCAGGCTCTATCTGCATACGGGAACGCAGAGCACGGCGCAGACCGTGCCGGCGATTGCGCGTTCTTTGAACATGGGTGTGGATAAGATCGTTTTCATCAGCGAGTACACGGGCGGAGGGTTTGGCAGCAAAGTCACCGGCGCAACGACAATGATTATTCCGGCGATTCTTTCCCGCAAGCTGAATGCGCCGGTGATGATGCGCATCAGCCGCGAGGAGGATCACTTCATCGGGCGCGCACGGCCCAGCATCGATGGCCGGATGAAGGTGGGATTCGCTGCCGACGGGCGCATCACGGCACTGGACATGTTCGTGGTGTGCAACAGCGGGGCCTACGACGCAGCCATGGACTGCGCTACATCGGGCAGCATCGTGTCGCTGTTGTATCAGCCGCCGGCCATGCGCTGGCGGGGCGTGAACGTGATGACAAATACGCCCACGCGGAGCGCACAGAGCTCGCCGGGCGGCCTGCAGGGAATCACGATCATGGAGCCGATCCTGGCCAAGGCGGCGCGCAAGCTGGGCGTCGATCAGGTGGCGCTGCGCCGCGTGAATTGCCCCGAGGGCAAGGCGCCGGTGGGTCCGCCGTTGGGCGGCGTGCAGCCCCACATCACCAGCAGTTATCTCAAGCAGGCGCTGGACCGCGGGGCCGAGCAGTTCAAGTGGCAGGAGCGGGCGGCGCGCATGCCGCAAGCGGAGCGGCGCCAAAGTGCGAGGCGTGGGCGTGGCCGTCAGCACCTTCGTGGGCGGGAGCATCGGATTTGACGGGCTGCTGGTGATAACGCCGGAGGGGAAGGTGAATTTCTACTCCGGAATCGGCAACCTGGGGACGGAATCGGTAATCGACGTGCACCGGGCCGCGGCCGAAGTGCTGGACGTGCCCTGGGAGGCGTGCGAAGTCCTGTGGGGCGACTCGGGCAGGAACTTTCCTTACACCTGCATCTCCGGGGGCAGTCAGACGACGCACGCCATGACGCGCGCGGCGTATGCGGTGGCCATGGCGGCCCGGCAACAACTGAAGGAGGTTGCCGCGAAGTCGCTGGGCGGGAAGCCGGAGGATTACGAGGTCGCCAATGCGCGCGTCTTCCGCAAAGGCGGTGGAGCGGGAATGAGCTTTGCCCAGGCGGCGCAAAAGGCGATCGCGTTGGGCGGCATCTACGACGGGCACGAGGCGCCGGCGGATGTGAACAAGGTAACGAAGGCATCGGTGGCTGCGCTGGCCGGGCAGGGACTGGTGGTGGCCGCGCGGGACAAGGCCCCGCACGACGGCCAGACTTTCTCTTTTGTGGCCAGCTTTGCCGAGGTGGAAGTGGATGTGGAGACGGGCAAGTACTTCATCACGGATTTTCTGGCCTACGGCGATGTGGGCACGGTGCTGCATCCGCGATCGCTGGGCGGCCAGATGCTGGGGCGCTCGACTCTGGGCATCGCTCACGCCATCGGCCAGAAGTGGGTGATCGATCCGGAGTACGGGTTCACGGTGGCCAAGCGGTTCTATCAAAATAAGCCGCCGACCATTCTGGACGTGCCCGTGGACATGCAGTGGGGCGCGCTGAACATTCCCGATCCGGAGACGCCAGTGGGCGCGCGCGGCGTGGGAGAGCCGCCGGTGGGCGGCGGCTGCGCCGCGGTGCTCAACGCACTCTCCAACGCGCTGGGCGACGAGATCTTCCGCCGCGCGCCGGTGAACGCGGATACGATTCTCACGTCGCTGGAAGCGGGGCGCCCGATGCAGCATCCGTTCATGGCGAGCATTTGACGAGAGCGAAGAGGGAGAGAGGGCGATGGCGGTCATACGAGATGTAATGCCGGCTTTTGATCTGCTTCAGCCGGAAACTGCCGTGGATGCGCAAAAGCTGCTCGAGCAGCACGGTGAAGATGCGTGGGTGATGGCCGGCGGGATGGACAGCTTCGACTGGCTGAAAGACCGCATCAAGAAGCCTAAGGTATTGGTGGATCTGAGCGGGGTGGAGGAACTGAAGGGAATTCGCGCGACTCCGGACGGCATTGAGATCGGGGCCATGACGACGCTCACCGAGATTGCGAACCATCCGGCGATCCAAAAGGATTATGGCGTGCTGGCACAGGCGGTTGAAGTTGTGGCCTCGCCGCAGATTCGCAACCAGGGCACGCTGGGCGGCAATGTTTCGCAAGACACGCGCTGCTGGTACTACCGCGGCGGCTGGCCGTGCTACCGCGCCGGCGGCAACATTTGCTACGCGGACACGCCGGCCGGGCGCAACCGCGAGCACGCGATCTTCGGCGCCAACCGCTGCGTGGCTGTGCATCCGTCGGATTCGGTTCCGGCGCTCATCGTGCTTGACGCGAAGTTTGTGATTCAGACGCGGAAAGGCGAGCGCGTTGTGGATGCAGAGGATTATTTTGTGGGGCCGGAGTTGGACATTACGCGGCTCAATATTCTCAAGCCGGGCGATCTGCTGACGGTGATTCGCATTCCCGGCACGTGGGCCGGCGCGAAGTTTTATTTTGAAAAGGTGCGCGACCGCAACGTGTGGGATTTCCCGCTGATGAACGTGGCGTCGGCGATGAAGCTGAGCGGGAACAACATCGACCAGATCAGGATCGCCGTGAATGCCGTGGCGCCGCGGCCGATGCGGCTGAAGGCGGTGGAAGACGCGGTGCGCGGCAAGCCGGCGAATGCTGACACCGGCACGATGGCAGGTAAACTGGCCGTCGAAGGCGCAGTGCCGCTGCAATTCAACGCATACAAGATTCCGCTGATGCGCAACCTGGTCAAACGCGCGATCGGCGGCGTTGAGGAGGCGACATGGAGTTAATCCAATGGGCCACAAGTCCGTGGGGGCAATCGGTGCCGATCCATATTGTGTGGGGCTTGATATGGGTCGCGGTGATTGCGGGATTGTTCTTCATGATCGTCCACTCGCTCTACGTGATTACCGTCGCGCCGCCGAAGCGGTTTGCCGAGCGGGCGGTGGGAGCGAGCGTGGCAGGAGTTCCCGAACGCGTGCCGAGACACTCGCTGGCCGCGCGGCTGTTTCACTGGATCATGGCGGCATCGATGTTCGCGCTGCTGATTACGGCATTCCTGCCCAAGGTGGGGATTCAGTTCAACTGGGTGGTGTATCACTGGATCGCGGGATGCGTGCTGACCGTATCGATTCTGTTTCACATCGTGCATGCGTCGTTCTTCATGGATTTCTGGTCAATCTGGCCCGACAAAACCGATCTGCGCGACGCCATGAGCAGGGCGCTGCGATTTTTCGGCAAACCCGCGCCCAGCCCAAACAAGTTCGCCAAGTATCCGCTCGAGAACAAGCTCTACCACGGCGTGATTATGCTGGCCGCGCTGGCGGTGGCGATCACCGGGCTGTTTATGATGAAGCGTGTGCAGACGGGCATCTTCACGCGCAATCCGTATTTGTTCAACGACATGACGTGGGGCCTCATGTACGTGCTGCACGGGCTCGCAGGAGTGGGCCTGATCGCGCTTGTGATGGTGCACGTGTACATGGGAGTCCGGCCGGAAAAACTGCCTATTACCAAGTCGATGATCTTCGGCTGGATGAGCCGCGATTTCTATCTGGACGAGCACGATACCGGGCGATGGGCTGTGAAGGCGGCACAGGGCTCCCAAACAAAAGAGGGATATGCCGCAAACGATGGCGACTGAAATTGAACGGCAGTGCGAAACCATTGAGGAGTGCTACGAGTTCACGCTCTCCTATGCGGCGCAAGGACTGGCCGGCGCCGATGGCAGCGATGCAGGCAAACAACTGCGGGAACACTTGACGCGCGCAGTGCAGGCGATGCGCGGTCTGGAACGCAGTTGCGCGGAGGCAATGCAGCAGGAACAGCTTGCGCCGGCGGAAAAATGCAAGGCGTTCTTTGCGGTGTTGGCGCGCGACGCCGAGAGCGCCGTCGCGGCCGTGGATATGGTTCTGGCGCAGCCTGCGATCGGATCGCAGTTGATCGACAATCTGAATGCGTCGATTCATTTGCGTGCGCTGCTCGCGGATCTGTTTCTCGTGACGGAGATTCTTGAGGCGCGGCGGAAGCAGGCGCAGGCTGCAAGTGGAACAGCCTGACGGCAAGGGCAATGCGCATGTACTCAGCGCAAGTTCTCGATCATTTTGAGCATCCGCGCAACGCAGGGACGGTTGACAATGCGGACGCGTCGGCGCGAATCGAGAATCCGGCTTGCGGCGATATTCTGGAAATCACAGTGAAGGTTGCGGGCGGGCGGATCGCGGAGATTCGCTTCAGGGCCAAAGGCTGCGTGGCCGCCGTGGCGTGCGGATCGGCGCTGACCGAGCTGGCGCGCGGGAAGACTGTGAGCGAGGCGGGAAAACTGAGCAGGGAAGAACTGGTAAGCGCTGTGGGCGGGCTGCCTGCAGCGTCGTCGCACGCAGGCCACTTGGCGATGGACGCGCTGGCGGCGGTGCTGGGACAGTTGCCGCCGAAGTAGCGCCGCTCTCTTGTAACGCAGGTCTCCAGACAGGTTGTACTGGCGGCGTCCACGCCCCTCAGGGGGGAATGTGCACGTTCTGTCTGAAGATAAAGCGGTTTTCGGCCGTGCAAAGATGATGCGCGGGTCTGGAGACCGGCGCTACATGGAGCGTTTCGCGGCGAAGGCGGCGTAATCCTGCGGCGTGTTCAGGCCGGTGCTCGCGAGCGTGTCGGGAACGGGGATGTACTCAATGCGTTCAGCGTGCGCGTGAAGAACCTCGCGCGCGTTGCTGGTCACGGGCGCGGCGAGGAAAGCATCGATCAAGTCTCGCGGCTGCCAGCAGCGGATGGCCGTGCTTCCCGTTGTTATCTGGCGCAACGGCCCAGTCGCCGCGCACGATTGCCTGTTGAAACGATGTGCAGAGAAGCGCGAGCGAGGCAGCGCTCAGCGGCGGGCAATCGACGGGGGTGATCATCGCGGCATCGCAACCGCGGGCGAGGACTTCGCGCAGGCCTATTTGCAGAGAACTGAATTGGCCGCGCTCGGGTGCGGGATTGTGGGCCATGAGTGCGCCGCACGCGTCGATGGTCGGAGCGATACGGGCCGAATTTTTCCCGGCAACGACGACCACAGCGCGGGCATGCGGCTGGAGCGCGAGGATGGCGGCGGAGAGGAGCGTTTGGGCCGGCGGTGCGGTTGCGTCCGGCGCGGACGGAGGCCAGGGAAGCAGAGCCTTGTCTGTCCCCATGCGCGACGACTCGCCGGCTGCGAGGATGAGGCCGCAGAGATCAGCCGCATTCTTCATAAGGTGACGATAGCAGGGCGCAAATGCAAGGAAATCTACTTTTCGGCCTGGGCAGGGAGAGATTCGTCTTGTGCGGCTGCGGTATCGGCGCTGGCCGCGGCTAGTCCTTTGCCCTGGAACCAGCTCATGTGAGGCAGTGCGCGCTCCGCGTGGTGGCGCATGGCGATCAACTCCGCGACGATGGAGACGGCGATCTCCTCGGGCGTGACCGCGCCGATGTCGAGCCCTACGGGAGAATGCACGCGGTCAAAGAGCGCGGGGTTCAATCCTTCGCGCGTGAGCTCGCGAAAGACGGTGATGGCTTTGCGTTTGGAGCCGACCATGCCGATGTAGCGCGCCTGCGTTTGCACCGCCCAGCGCAGGACGCGCATGTCGTCGCGATGGCCGCGCGTGACGATCACGATGTAGGAGGACTCGCTCGGGGTCAGTTCCGCCAACGCCTCGTCGAAATCTTTGGCAATGATTTTGAGGGCGCTGGGGAAGCGCTCGGCGTTGGCGTAGGCTTCGCGGTCGTCGGTGACGATGCAGTCGAAACCCGCATTGCGCGCGGCCTTGAAGAGCTCGATGGCGACGTGGCCGGCGCCGAAGATGTAGAGCAAAGGTGAGGGCAGAACGGGTTCGATAAAGATCTCCAGGGTGCCTCCGCAGACCAGGCCGGTATCGTACTTGGGGTTCTGATTGAGGTCGAAGCTGAGGGTGCGCGGCTTTTCGCCGGAGATGACTTCGCGCGCCGCCTGCCAGACTTCGGCTTCGACGCAGCCGCCGCCGATGGTGCCGGCGATGGAGCCGTCGTCGCGGACCAGCATTTTGGCGCTTTGGAACGAGGGAATCGAGCCGCGCACGTTCACGATGGTGGCCACGGCGCCGCGGCGGCCCTCGCGCTGCAATTTGACGATCTCCTCGTATATATTCATCCACCTTGATTATTCGATTGGCTGCAATCGAAGTCAAACGGCGGGCAATGATTCCAATTGACTGAACCATGAATTCATGATGAGGTTGAGCTAAGCGGGAGGAGCAACCGAGCATGGACGAGCAACGGGCCTTGTTAAGGCATTTCCTGGCGGCTCTGGCCTATAGAACACAAAAAGCGCTTCGCGGCGCCCCGGCAGACTTCCCGGAGTTCCGAGCTCCCCTTCTCGTTCGCACGCCACACGAGTTGATCCGCCATATGGACAGCGTCCTGGGATATGCTCGAACATTTCTTATCGGGGGAACTTACCGCCCGCCTGTGCTGCCGAATTTTGCGGAAGCTGTGGCGCATTTCCACGAAACTCTGGCAGACCTGGCGCGCCACCTTGAATTGGGAACAGAATTTCAGGGGATCACAGCGGAGAGACTGCTCCAGGGCCCCTTTTCCGATGCCATGACCCACGTGGGCCAATTGGCCATGCTGCGACGGCTCGCGGGTAGCCCGGTTCCTCCTGAGAACTTTGTGTTCGCGGCCATCACTCCGACGAATCTGGGTGTAGACCAACCCGAGCCGGTAAGCCCAGATGAAGATTGGGCGGAACGACTTTAAGCGTGGTCCGAAAAAGCGAGTCGTGGAACCCCTTATTCCCCGCGCTCCTTTCCTATTGCCTCGCGGACGCGTTTCATTTAACGTCTAATACTCACAGCTTTTTACGATGGAGGTAGCACGAAAATGCCCCGTATTGTTCGATGTTCCATCATTCAGGCGTCGAATGCAGTGCCAGCAACCGAACCTCTGCCAGCGCAGAAAAAGGCCATGGTGGAAAAGCACGTGGGGCTGATCCGCGAGGCGGCTAAGCAGGGCGCGCAGATCGTTTGCCTGCAGGAGATTTTCAACGGGCCCTATTTCTGCGCCGAGCAGGAGACGAAGTGGTATGAGATGACGGAGCCGGTTCCCGACGGTCCTACGGTGACACTGATGCGGTCGCTCGCCAAAGAGCTGCAGCATCGCGATGGTGGTGCCGGTGTACGAAGTGGAGCAGGAGGGCATTTTCTACAACACGGCCGCGGTGATCGCGAGCGATGGCGCGTATCTGGGCAAGTATCGCAAGACGCACATTCCGCACGTCGCGCCGGGATTCTGGGAGAAGTTTTATTTCCGGCCGGGCAATCTGGGCTATCCGGTCTTCGATCTGGGTTTTGCAAAAATCGGCGTCTATATATGTTATGACCGGCATTTTCCCGAGGGGGCGCGGTGCCTGGGATTGAACGGCGCGGAGATTGTCTTTAACCCTTCGGCAACGGTGGCCGGCTTGAGCGAGTACCTTTGGAAGCTGGAGCAGCCGGCGCACGCCGCAGCGAACGGATACTTTATCGCCGCCATCAATCGCGTGGGCACCGAAGCGCCGTGGAACATCGGCGAGTTTTACGGGTCAAGCTACTTTTGCAATCCGCGCGGGCAGATCTTCGCCCAGGCCTCGCGCGACAAGGATGAAGTGCTGACCGCTGACCTGAATCTGGACGAGATTGCCGAGGTGCGGCGCACCTGGCAGTTTTATCGCGACCGCCGGCCCGATCTTTATGGGCAGTTGGTGGCCTTGTAGCGCAGAGAGGACCGCATGAGCACCGCGACTCTACCTGACGATCCACAAATTCGGGCGCGATTTGGCGAGCTGAAGCCGGCGCTCACGATGCAGGCCGCCGTGATTGAGGCCGACCGCTGCCTGAACTGCTTCGACGCGCCCTGCACAGCCGCGTGCCCCACGCATATCGATGTACCCGGATTCATCAAGCGCATCGCGTCGGGCAATTTGCGCGGGTCGGCGCTGCGAATTCTCGATGCGAATATTCTGGGCGCGAGTTGCGCGCGCGTATGCCCGGTGGACGTGCTGTGCGAAGGCGCCTGCGTGCTGCACCGGCAGAATCGCAAGCCGATCCAAATCGCGTTGTTACAGCGGCATGCCATGGATGCGTTCTGGGCGTCGGGAGAGACGCCGCCGGCGGCCGCGCCTGGAACACGCAATCTGCGCGTGGCATGCATTGGCGGAGGTCCGGCATCGCTGGCCTGCGCGGCGGAGTTGTGCCGCGAGGGCGCGCGCGCTACGGTGATCGAGCGCCGCGCACTGCCCGGTGGCCTGAACACCTATGGCGTGGCCGAATATAAACTGCGCGCCACAGACAGCGTGCGCGAGGTGGAGTTGATCCGCAAGCTCGGCGTGGAGTTACGGTGCGGCGTGGAAGTGGACTCTGCTGCGGCGCTGGAGGCCCTGGAAAAGGAATTCGACTTCATCTTTTTGGGCTTGGGTTTGGGCGCGATGCAGCGGCTGAATGTTCCCGGCGAAGATGCGAAGGGCGTGATGAACGCGCTGGAGCTGATCGCCGCATACAAGACTGGCCACCTGCGCGAGCTGCGCGGGACCGTGGTGGTGGTGGGCGCGGGAAACACGGCGATCGACGCCGCAAACGCGGCGCGCCGCCTGGGGGCGGAGCCCGTGTATCTGCTCTACCGGCGCAGCGAGAACGAAATCTCCGCCTTCAATTTTGAGTACGAGCACGCCAAGCAGGAGGGCGTGCAGTTTCTCTGGCGGCGGCAGCCGGTGGCTATTCGCGACGGACGCGCAAGGCCGGCTGCTGCTCGATACGGTGCAGGTGCAACAAGTGGACCATCGACTACTGCCGCTTCCCAATTCGCAACACACGTTCGATTGCGACCTGGTGGTTCCGGCCATCGGCCAGTCGCCGCTGGCGGAGCTTTTGCAGGAGTTGCGTGGCGTGGAGGTGCGCGATGGAACAATTGTGGCCGATCGCGCGACCGGGCAGACAGGCAATCCGCGCTACTTTGCCGGCGGAGACTGCGTGAATGGCGGGCGCGAAGTGGTGGATGCGGTAGCCGGAGGCAAACGCGCCGCGATTGCGATTTTGAAGTGCGCGGAGGTGGCCCATGCCTGACATTCGCGTGCGAAACTTTGCCGGCAGCATCAACTCGCCCAATCCGTTCTGGCTGGCCTCTGCGCCGCCCACTAACACGGGCGAAATGATCATGCGCGCCTTCGATGCGGGTTGGGGTGGCGCGGTATGGAAGACCATCGGCGAGCCGATCACCAACGTGAGCTCGCGCTACTCCGCTACGGACTGGAACGGCCAGCGCATGATGGGCTTCAACAATATCGAGCTCATCAGCGACCGCACCGTGGAACAGAATTTGATCGAGATGGCAGAGGTGAAGAAGCGCTATCCGCACAATGCGGTGATTGCGTCGCTGATGGTGGCGTCCACGCGCGAGGCGTGGCACGAGATTGTGCCGCGCGCCGAGGATGCGGGCGCCGACGGCCTCGAGCTGAACTTCGGCTGCCCGCACGGCATGAGCGAGCGCGGCATGGGGTCCGCGGTGGGCCAGGTGCCGGAGTACGCGGAGATGATTACCGCGTGGGTGAAGGAGAAGGCACGCACGCCGGTGCTGGTGAAATTGACGCCAAACATCAGCGATATTCGCGCCGTGGCGCGCGCAGCCAAGCGCGGCGGGGCGGATGGATTGTCGGCGATCAACACCATCAACTCGATTACTGGCATCGATCTCGACACGTTTGTCCCGCGGCCGAATGTGGACGGCAAGAGCTCTCACGGCGGCTATTGCGGACCGGCGGTGAAGCCGATCGCTTTAAACATGGTGCAGCAAATCATGAGCGATCCCGAGGCCGCGCTGCCGCTTTCCGGCATCGGCGGCATCGGCTCGTGGCGCGATGCGGCGGAGTTTCTGCTGCTGGGCTGCGGCACAGTGCAGGTGTGCACAGCGGTGATGCACTACGGCTACCGCATCGTCGAAGACATGGCCGAGGGCCTGGACAACTGGATGCGTGAGAAGGGATTCCAAACCCTCGATGATTTTCGTGGGTTGTCGGTCAATCGCGTGACCGAATGGAAGCACCTGAACCTGAACTACAAAATTGTGGCGCGCATCGACGAGCAGAAGTGCATCGGCTGCGACCTTTGCCACATTGCCTGCTGGGATGGCGCGCACCAGTGCATTCATCTGGACCGCGTGACAGGGCCGGTGGATGGGCACGTGGATGTGCACCAGACGCCGGCGGCGAAGGTTGCCCAGAGCCGCGCGGCGATTGCCGAGACGCCGGTTTCGCGCAAGGAGCGCGCAGCATTGACGGCGACGGGGCCGTATCCAACGCCGCTGGAGCGCATTCCGCGCGTAGACGAGACGGAATGCGTGGGCTGCAATTTGTGCTCGTGTGTTTGCCCGGTGGACGGCTGCATCACCATGGTGGAGGTGGACACGGGGCTGAAGCCGGAGACGTGGGAGGAGCGCACGCGCGGGGCGGCGTGCGTGACGCCCGCGCAAACACCATGATTCTCGAATCTGTTGTCTCCGAAGCGGGCGTCAAGAATAGAGCTGTCATCCTGAGCGAAGGTCGCCGCTGCGACCGGAGCCGAAGGAACTGCGGTTGAATTACTGGCTCTGAAGCTTGTTAGTACGAAAGTCGAGGTTAGATAAGTATGTCCACCGTGCTCATTCAACACGGAACGGTTGTGAATGCCGGCGCCAGCGTGAAGGCGGATTTGCTGATCGACGGCGCAACAATCAGGGAAGTGCGCGCGGGGATTCCGGCCAGCGCGGCGGACAAAGTGGTGGATGCCACGGGGCTGCTGCTGCTGCCGGGCGGGATCGACGCGCATACGCATCTCGATATGCCGTTCGGCGGGACCACGTCAGCGGACGATTTTGAAACAGGTACGCGGGCCGCGGCCATCGGCGGGACCACGACGATTGTGGACTTCGCCATTCAGGCGCGCGGCACGAAGATGCGCACGGCGCTCGACACCTGGTGGAAGAAGGCCGAGGGCAAGGCCTGCATCGATTTCGGCTTGCACATGATTGTGACCGATCTGCCGGACGCCGGTCTGGAAGATATGGACGAGATGGTGCGCGAGGGCGTGGCCAGCTTCAAGCTGTTCATGGCCTATCCCAATGCGCTCATGGTCGACGACGCCACCATCTTCAAGGCGCTCAGGCAGACGGCGAAGAACGGCGCGCTCGTCTGCATGCACGCGGAGAACGGTTCCGTGATTGATGTCATCGTGCAGCAGGCGCTGGCTGAGGGAAAGACTGCGCCTATCCATCACATGCTCACGCGGCCCACGAAGGCCGAGGCCGAGGCGGTGCATCGCGCGATCGCGATGGCGGAGATGGCGGGTGTGCCGATTTATATCGTGCACCTTTCATGCGAGGACGCGCTCAATCAAGTCCGCGAGGCGCGGGACCGCGGATTGCCGGCGTTTGCCGAGACCTGCCCGCAGTATCTGCTGCTGTCGCTCGAAGACGTGGCGGACAAAGGTTGGGAGGGCGCGAAGTACGTCTTTACGCCGCCGCTGCGCGAGCGCAAGAACCAGCCGAAGCTGTGGGAGGGCCTGCGCAAAGACAATCTGCAGGTGGTGTCGACGGATCATTGCCCGTTCTGCTTTGCCGACCAGAAGGCGCTGGGCAAGGACGACTTCACGAAGATTCCCAACGGAGGACCGGGCATCGAGAACCGGTTGCAACTGCTGCATCATCACGGCGTGGGGCAGGGAAACTTCTCCATCAATCGATTCGTCGAGCTGGTTTCGGCCGCGCCGGCGCGCATCTTCGGCATGTATCCGAAGAAAGGCGTGCTGGCCGCGGGCAGCGACGCCGATCTGGTGCTGTGGGATCCGGCCGCGGATTACACGATCAGCGCGGCCACGCATCATATGAAAGTCGACTACTCGATGTTCGAGGGGTTCCGTGTGCGCGGCAATGCGCGCGACGTGTACTCGCGTGGCGAGTTGATCGTGAGTGGCGGCAAGTTTATCGGCAAGCCGGGCCGGGGCGAGTATCTGCGGCGCGAGGCCCGCGGCGGGGCGTGGAAGTAGGAAAATCAGCTTCCAGTTTTTCGTGCGAAAGTGGAAGTTGTGCTGACCCAGGTCTCAAAAGCGAGACCGGGGCGCCTATTGTCCCTGCCGGTCCCCGCGGCGCTCATAATGGCATCTTTACTATTCTGAAATTACATTTGAAACAGAGCAGGCACACCACGGAGGAGGTCCCGTGAGCACAGTCGATCCATCCCTATCGAATCGCGACCTGACGCCGACGACGCCGGCGCAGCGTACGTGGGGTTTCTACAATTACACGGCGCTGTGGTTCTCGATGTGCATGGAGATCACGACCTACAGGCTGGCTTCCGGGCTGATCGCCAACGGCATGGACTGGAAGCAGGCGATCGGGACGGTGCTGCTGGGCAATCTGATCGTGCTGGTTCCCATGCTGCTGAACGCGCACGCCGGCGCGAAGTACGGCATTCCGTTTCCGGTATTTCTGCGCGCGCCGTTCGGCGTGCGCGGGGCGAACATGGCCGCGCTGCTGCGCGCTGTGGTGGCCTGCGGATGGTTCGGCATTCAATCGTGGATCGGCGGCAGCGCGATTGACGCGATGCTGGTGGTGATCTGGCCGGGCGCCATGGGGAATGCGGGAATTTTGTGGACTTGCTTTCTCGGCTTCTGGCTGCTCAATATGGTGGTGGTTTGGCGGGGCGTGGAATCGATTCGGCGGCTGCAAGCCTTCGGCGCGCCGTTCATGTTTGTGATGGCCGCGGCGCTGCTGGTTTGGGTGCGGATCAAGGCGGGCAGCTTTGGCGCCATGCTTTCGACGCCGAGCCGGTTCCACTCGACCAGCGAGTTTCTGGCGGTTTTCTTTCCCTCGCTCACGGCGATGGTCGGCTACTGGGCCACGCTGGCTTTGAACATTCCCGACTTCACGCGCTATTCCAAATCGCAATCGGCGCAATCGTGGGGGCAGGCCTTCGGGCTGCCGGTAGCAATGGTGCTCTACACGTTTCTGGGCATCGCTGTCACGTCGGCGTCGGCGGTGCTTTTTGGCAAGCCGATTTGGGACCCGGTACTGCTGATCGGGATGTTTCATCAGCCGCTGGTCGCGTTTCTGGCCATGATTGCGGTTCTCGTGGCCACGCTCAACGTGAATATCGGCGCCAATGTGGTTTCGCCGTCGAACGATTTTTCAAATCTGTATCCGCGGCTGATCAGCTTCCGCACGGGCGGGCTGATTACCGGGCTTTCTGGGCCTGGCGATGTGCCCGTGGAAGCTGCTGGCCACGCCCGACGCGTACATCTTCGGCTGGCTGGTGGGCTACTCCGGGCTGCTCGGTCCCGTGGCCGGCATCATGGTGTGCGATTACTTCTTCATCCGCGGAACGGAGCTGGACGTGAACTCGCTCTATCACCGCGAGGGCATCTACTACTACTCGAAGGGCGTGAATCCGCGGGCGATTGGTGGCGCTGGCGCTGGGCGTGGCCATTGCGCTCATCGGCGTTTTCGTTCCGCCGCTGCATTTCCTCTACGATTACGCGTGGTTCGTCGGCTTCTTCACGGCCGGAATCGTGTATGTGGCGCTGATGAAGCTGGCAGCGCCAAGGCAGCTTTTAGCTGTTAGCTCTTAGCTTCCAGCTCCGCGCCGGTGGATGTGGCGGGGAACCAGTGGTCAGTGATCAGCTTTCCGCTCATGTTATGCATCTGGTAACCCCTCCCCCCATCCCTCCCCCGGGGGTGAACGGACAATTCCCCTGTTTTCTGCGATTTGCGGGGTATGGTTCTCAAGTAAGTCTGCTGTTTTGAGGAATTTCAAAGCTGAAATCTTCAAAACAAAGAACTTGCAAACCGCGTCTGCATTTGAAGCCGGGCACGACGGCAGGTTGCCCCAAAATGTGGCTGCTCTCAACTAAAGAGTAGCGAATCCAAATGAAATAACCTGCACGGCCGGGCTGAGACCTATCTGCTTGAGGAAAAAGGAGGATGCGGAATCGTGGCGGCGGAGCATGCTTGACAGAAAACTGGGGTGCACCCCTTCGGTGAGACATTTTGAGTTTTGACAGTTCGCCGTTGGATGAAAAATGGTGTTCATTTTCGGGGTGCAGTCCAGCCTGACTGGAGGAAACGAAGGCTGGGCCGGGGTGGGTTCGTGCTTTCCCCGGCGGAGTTGATTGCGGAGAAATAGGGGGCACTATTTTCCCCGCCTTGCCTTGGGTCTCTATCGACTTTGCGGGCTGTGGTGGGGTCTGCATCAGCTTCCCGAGCAGGGCGTCGAATTTGTCTTTATCAACATTCATTTTATGGACTCCAAAACCTCCGCTTCAAATTCTTGGAGGAATTTTATGTGAAGTTCTGTAGGTAGCGGAGCTTCTGAGAAAAACCTATTTTCGCCAAACGGTACGTCAATTCGGTGGTCGATTGTGATGCCGGCAATTGGATTTTTCCTGGCGGCAGGGTCATGACCCACATTGACCTTTGCAAGTTCATACGGCAGGGTTTCTCCGAAGAAACCAGACACAGCCTCCCCGGTTTTTCGGCCGAGATTCTGTAGTGGCTTACTTAAGGAAGATAGCAGTGGAAAATCTGTATTGAAGGAAATTTGGCTGATATATGCCCAGTGCCGAACCGTCCCTGCATTGTATGTCAACCCCAGTTTCTCTCTTCCCCACACGAGCATTTCTTCAAGAATGGCGCGCGAATCCGCCGTAGAACTTAGAGTTTCGAGCGAGATGAGGCCCGTAAAGAAAGCAAGAAGGTCAAC
>CAWCXX010000019.1:0-28844 GCA_963799445.1 uncultured Acidobacteriaceae bacterium
ACTGCTGTCCAAAACACATTTTGAGTTGAAGCTGGTTGCCCTCCGGTATCGGCGGTTCCAGAATGACTTTGTCGAGAAGTCGCTGAAAACCGCCACGGAGGGCGCCTGCCATGGTACAAGTCGCGAGTCTGTTCAATCAACTTCTGCAGCATTTTCCTCGTCTGGAATTCGCTGGTCTGGTCAGGACGCATCAGGCCGAGCGCGCGGCTAAGGGTTTCGACTGCTGGACCCAGTTCGTGGCCATGCTGTTCTGCCAGTTGGGTCATGCCGACTCTCTGCGTGAGATCTGCAACGGGCTGGCCTGCTGCCTGGGCAAGCTGGTCCATCTCGGCATCGCCCGAGCTCCCAACAAGTCCACCTTGTCGTACGCCAACCAGCATCGCCCGGCGGCGCTCTACGAAGATTTGTTCTATACCGCGCTGGCGCGCTTCCGCGAGCGGCAGGGGCTGGGCCCGCGCAAACGCAAATTCCGCTTCCGCAACAAGCTGCTGTCGCTGGACTCGACCATCGTCTCTCTCTGTCTGAGCATGTTCCCTTGGGCTCTGTGCCGCCGTAACAAGGGCGGAGCCAAAGCGCACGTGCTGCTGGACCACGACGATTATCTGCCGCGCTACGTTTTGATCACGCCGGCGCGGGTTCCGGATATACGCGTGGCGCACGCGCTGGCCCTGCCCAAGGGTTCCATCGTCACCATGGATCGCGGCTATGTCAACTTCCGCCTTTTTGCCCGATGGACCGAGGCCGGCGTCTTCTTCGTTACCCGGCCGCTCCAGCACATGGTCTTCGAGGTCGTCGAATCTCGCCCCGTGCGCGAAAACAGCAGCCTTCGCTCCGACCAGACCATCCGCTTTACCAGTGAGTGGGCGCAGCGGCACGGCTTCAAACTGTTGCTGCGCCGCATCGTCGTCTGGAACGAAGAACGTCAACAGGAGATCGTGCTCCTGAGCAATCACTTCGGCTTCGCCGCCTCCACCCTGGCTGACATCTACAAGCAGCGTTGGCAGATCGAGCTGTTCTTCAAGGCGCTCAAGCAAAACCTCAAAATCAAGAGCTTCGTCGGCACCACCGAGAACGCGCTGCACATCCAGATTTGGACAGCCCTGATCGCCATGCTGCTGCTCAAGTGGCTCCATCACCTCTCCCGGGCCAACTGGTCGTTGTCCAATCTGGCCACCATGCTGCGCCTGAACCTCTTCACCTACCGCGATTTGCTGGACTGGCTGCACAACCCTTTCGGAACCCCGCCCATCCTCCCCATGCCTGAACAACTCAAACTCGCCTGGAAATGATTTGGACAGACGATTGAAAAGAAAAAAGCAGACCTCATCTCCAATCCATGCTCAACCCTGTCCCAAAGCCTTTATTCGCAACCGCACCACACCACAGAACCTGCTATTTTGGACAGCAGTGGCGTTTGTTAGCCCCGCGCTTTAGCATGGGGAAAGCGGTTTCAACAAATGCACTCCGGAGTCCCGTAGGGACGGCGCAGGGACCTACGCCTTGGCCGGCACGCGCATCGCTTCCAGCGCCGCGGTCAGGTCCGTGCTCAGGGTTTCCTGCGCTTCCGCGGTGAGCTTTTTGTCCTGGCTCGTGAGGTAGAAGACGTCGATGGCGGTTTCGCCTTCGGTGTCGATCAGCGCGACCTTGATGTTGCACTGATGCGAGCTGAGAGTGAGCGCGATCTGGCGCAGCAGGCCGGGCAGGTCCTGCGCTACCACCTGCAACAGCGTGGAGTGAGTCGACGCCTCGTTGTCGAATTCGAGCTTCGTGGGGACCTCGACCTTAAGATTGTTGGGGTGATTCAGGTGGCGGCGGGCGTCGAGGAGTTGCTGGACCGCGATCTTTTGCGCCACCACGTCGTGAACACTGGCGAGGAAGCGTTCCTTTTCGCTGGGATTCAGCTCGATGGTCCGGAAAACGTCGGAGAAAAGGAAACTGTCCACGATGACGCCGGCATCGTTCGAGTAAGCTCCGGCGCGCACGATGTTCATTCCCCACGCTGCCAGCACGCCGGCCACGTCGGCAAACAGCCGTGAGCGGTCGCGCGTGATCACAGTCAGGTCGAAGAGCTGGCGGTTGGGCCGCAGGTCCAACTGCACAATATCGTCATCGAGGTTGAGAGCCATCTGGAAGTGATTGCGAATCTGCTCAGGCAGGCGCGTTTGCAGGTAGCGCTGCGGCAGCCCCTCGAGGAAATGCTTAAGCGCGTCGTGCTGCGCGGCCGGAACCATGGAGCGGATGCGGTTGAGCAAAGTGGGATCGATGGCGGCGTGATAGCGCGTCTCGTCCACCGAGCGGTCCATGAAATTCGAGGTAGACATGTAGAACTGCCACAGGTTTTCGGCCTTCCATGGCGTGAGCGCATCGGGGTTGACGGCCTTGATGTCGGCGAAGGTCATCAGCGTGAGCATCTTCAGCAGTTGCGGTTCGCCGATCTTCTCCGCGAATCCTCGTACGTTTTCGAGGTCGAAGATATCGCGGCGCATCGCCAACGACATTTCCAGATGCAACCGGATGAGCTTGAGGATGGATTCGCGCTCCTCGGCGTCGAAATCCAGCCGCGCCAGAAAACTGTCAGCCAGTTCTACGCTTTGCGCCGCGTGCTCGCCGTTGCGGCGCCCTTTCCCGGTGTCGTGCAATAGCAGCGCCAGGAAGAAAAGATCGAGACGGTCGATCTCCGGGAGCAGTTGCGCCAGCCGCTGCTCGTGCTCGCTGGCCGGCTGGCGAAGGGCATGGACGTTATCGATCACCAGGAAAGTGTGCTCGTCTACGGTGTAGCGGTGGTAGCTGTCGCGGATCACAAGGGCGTCGATGCCGTGGAATTCCGGAATCAGCATCTCCAGAACCCCCAGCGCGTGCATGGTGCGCAGCGCGTGCGCCGCGTGTGGCCCGACCAAGACCTCGCGCAGCGCGTTCCACAGGTACGGTCCTTCGGGGATGGAAATGGCCAGAACCGGGAGCGCGTCCGTGATGCGGTCCTCGGCGGCTTGCGACAGCGTATAGCCGTGCGTAGCCATCAGCGAAAAGATGCGCAGAATGGCAGCGGTGTCGTTGAACTGCGCGCCCGGCTGAATGTCGATGCGGCCCTGGTCGAGCAGGAAGCCGGTTCCGGCGATGGGCGTGCGGCGGCGGCGGAACTGGCGATAGAAGCTCACCGGCGCGGGCAAGTGTTCCATCAGCAGCGCGGCGCGCCGATACACCACGCGGGCGTGCCGGTAATAGGTGCGCATCCAGTACGAGGGATCGGCGGTGCCGCGCGTTTCCAGGCCGATGGAGCGCGCGGCCGCCTCGTCCTGTGACTGCCAGTCGAGTACGTTGTTGTCGCGTCCCTGGCGGAAGTGGAGAAAACAGCGCGCTGCGGCCAGAAAGTCGAATGCAGCCTCGGCGTCGCCGCGCACGCTCTGGAAGACGCCGCCGCGCTGCCTCGGCCACTCTTTGGTCTCCTTCAAATGGAACAAAATCGCGAACCAGACGGCCAGGTGGTAGTCGCGCAACCCGCCGGGACAATCTTTGAGGTTGGGTTCCAGATGAAAGATCGTATTGCCGAACTTGGCGTGGCGGGCGCGGGCGATCTCGCCCAGCTTTTGCGTGATGTTGTTCCACTCGCTCAGCACGAGGCCGGGAAAGGTAACCTGGTGAAGCTGCTGGTAGAGCGGAAACTGGCCGGCCAGGAAGCGGCGGTCGAGAGTCGCGAGAGTAAATTCAAGGTTGTCGGGGTCGAAGCGGCCGGATTCCTTCACGGTGCGCGAGCTGGGGCTGGCGCGCAGGCCAATGTCCCACATGCCCTGAATGACGGCCCGGACGGCTTCGCGGGACTTTTCCTCGGTCTTATCGTCGGCGAAGGCAAAGAGAACGTCGATGTCGGAGTAGGGGAAGAGATCTTTGCGCCCGTAGCCGCCCAGGGCCAGCAAGGCGACGTTTTGCGCAGGCAGCTCGGCGAAGGCCCGGCGCCACATCTCAATCAGGATGCGGTCCACCACCGCCGAACGCCGCCGGATGGCAGCCGTTCCATCCCCGGTGCGCTCGCAGGTCTGGCGCACAAGCGCCATCTCCCGCGTATACTGCTCCCGAAGATCGTCAACCGCTATTGCGACTGGATTCATAAGTGGTTGTTGAGTGGCCTGCCGAAGCAAGAAGGAATTGTTACAAGCATAAGCGAAATTTGCCAGCTGGGGGGAGATTTAGTGTCGCAGTAAGAGAAATCAGGTAGTTAGAGGCAGATTTTGGTTCTGTGCTCATTCATCCTCGCGCCGACACCGGATTAGGAATTGGCGTAGGGTGAGTTGATGCTCAAGAGTGCCGTTTTCCTCAAGAAAACGGCACCCCGCACATTGTCGGATTCCTTACGTGAATTCCTAATCCGGTCAAAAAATGGCGCGAGGGAGCCGCACGGATCAAGGCGCCTCAGGCCTCTAATGAATAGCCACGGTGCTGTCGCCCGCGCCAATGGAGCTTCGCGTGATGGTTACGTTCTTAGCGCCGTCTCCCAAACCCACACCGTCAGTGTTGCTGGCCAGCCGTTGCTGCGTGTCGATCTTCAAGCCCCACACCGTGAAGCCGTTTCCGTGGTTATAGACGACGTGGAAGCTGGGCGAGTTCTTCAGGGTGATGCGGTAGAGCGTGAAGTTGTCGGAGGAGTCGGCAGCGATGAGTCCCGGGGCCTGCTGGCTGCCGCCGGCGCGCGCCTGCTCCGCCAGGTCCCACCACGAGTATTCGGAGCCAAGCATCTTCTCGCCACCACGCCCGTCGATGATGCCGTCGCCCATGATGCCCGAGTCCGGCGCATGATCCACGCTGATGAGAGGCCTGCAGCCGCGCGGACCGGGGCCCCCAACGACGGGTGGCTTGGAGAGCCGGGGTCGTTGGGGTGAAGGACCGGGGCCATGACTCACGATGCCGCAACTGCCCGGCGAGACCGCGAATAGAACCGGATCGCGCGAGGCAAACAGCGTGACGCCCAGGCCGACGATGAGGGTCACGTCGGGACGCAGCTCCAGCGGCCCGCTCAGGAAGGCATTTTTGGTCTCGTTTACGTGGAGCAGGACGGCGCGCCCCTTGCCGCACTTATCGATGGCTTTCTGAATGCGGGCGGTATCGAGCTTTTGCTCGTCAGCCGCCGCCAGGGAACCGCCACTGGTTTGGAGCTGGGCATCGACTGTTTTGCAGAGCTGAGGGAAAAATGGCTCGATAACGGTGCGCGTATCCTGTGCGGCCAGGCAGGACGCCACGCCGAATGTTGCGGCAAGAATAGAGATGCACCGGGGAATCATGTGCCTCATTATCAACACACTAAAACAATGTGCTCTCTCAAAACAAGAGCCTTGGGCTACACGCAGCCCCTCAATTTGACGGTGTCTTGGAAAGGCGCGGCCCGCAACAGCCGGTCTCCTGACCGGCTGTCGTGCGGGCGTCCACGCCCGCACTGGCTGCCACTGCACGACTCCCCTTACAGGGCGTTTTCGCCGCGTTCGTCGTTGCGAATGCGAATAGCGTCGTCGATGCGGCTGATGAAGATCTTGCCGTCGCCGATGCGGCCCGTGCGCGCCGTGCTGTTAATCGCCTCAATCGCCTTGTCTTTGAGCTCGTCGCGAACCACCAACTCGATCTTGACTTTGGGGAGAAGATCCACGGTGTACTCGCGGCCGCGATAGAACTCGGTGTGGCCCTTCTGGCGGCCGTGGCCGCGGGCTTCGAGAATGGTCATGCCTTCGATGCCTGCTTCCAGCAGCGCATCCTTCACGGCATCCAGCTTGGAGGGTTGGAGAACGGCTTCGATCTTCACCATAATCAGAAATTCCTCGTTCGATAGCGTAACAGGCGAGGCGGCACGTTGGCCCCTGCCCGGCAAAAGTTTTTGCTCCCCGCAGCTTCAGGGAGCGTGCAGATTGACCTCCAGTTTCCAGCCGCCGGCTACCTCAGTGAAAATTGAGGCCACTTCTCGAACGGGAGAGCTAGAGGCTAGCTGTTGTAGTCGTAGCCCTCTTCGCCGTGCTGCGAGAGATCCAGGCCCGCAACCTCGTCCTCGCGAACTACGCGCAGTCCCATGATCTTATCCACAACGAAGAGCAGAATCAGCGTGCCCACTATGGAGATTCCCCATGCCATGCCCACGGCGGTGAGCTGATTGAGCACCTGGCTCCAATGGCCGTCGATCCCGCCCGTGGGCACGCCCTTCCCGAAGACCGGATTGATAAGGTAGGTCGCAAAAACCCCTGTCAGCAGCGCGCCCAGCGTCCCGCCCGCGCCGTGAACGCCAAAGGCATCAAGAGAGTCGTCGTAGCCGAAGCGGCTCTTGACCTGGAACACCATGAACGAGCAGAAAAATCCCGCGGCCAAGCCGATCAACAGGGCCGGGAACGGCTGCACAAATCCGGATGCGGGCGTGATGGCGACCAGGCCGGCGACCGCGCCGGAGATGGCGCCGAGAGCCGTCGGCTTGCCATTGTGAATCCACTCGAAGATGGTCCAGCCCAACGCGGCTGCGGCCGTGGCGAAGTGCGTATTCACAAAGGCGCTGGTGGCCAGCGGACTGGCTGCCAGCGCGCTGCCGGCGTTAAACCCAAACCAGCCCACCCACAGCAGGCACGCGCCAACAAAGCTGAGCGTCAGCGAGTGAGGCGGCATGGCCGTGTGCGGATAGCCGATGCGCTTGCCCAGATACAGCGCGCACACCAGCGCAGAGACGCCGCTTGTGATATGCACTACTGTTCCGCCGGCAAAATCGAGGCTGGGAATGTGCGTGCCCCCGCTGTTGAACAGCCCGCCCACGCCCCACACCATGTGCGCCATGGGGCAGTACACCAACAGCGACCAGAGCGAGAGGAAAACCGCCATCGAGCTGAACTTCATTCGCTCGGCAAACGCACCGGTAATCAGCGCCGGCGTGATGATGGCGAACATGAGTTGGTAGATCATGTATGTCTGCTCAGGGATCGTATTGGCGTAGTCGGTGTTGGGCGTTAGGCCAACGCCGCGCAGGAAGAGGTGCTCAAATCCGCCCACAAACGTGTTGCCGTGGCCGAAGGCCAGCGAGTAGCCCACGATGGCCCAGAGAATGGTTACCAGGCCCATCATGGCGAAGCTCTGCATCATGGTGCCCAGAATGTTCTTCTTGCGCACCAGTCCGCCGTAGAAAAGCGCCAGGCCGGGGCCGGTCATCAGCAGAACCAGCGCCGACGAGGTCAGCATCCAGGCGTTGTCTCCAGCGGATTGGGCGCTGGCGCTGGCAGCCTGCGCATCGCGCACGGCCTGTTGCAGTGCGGAGATCTGAGCCTGGGTGTCTTGGGCGGCAGGCTGCTGAGCCAGAGCCAGGGCCGGAAACGCCAGCAGCGAAATAAGAAGAAGTGCTTTCATTGCTCTACCGAACATAGTTTTTTTTGACTACCATGGGCATGGGCAGTCGAGCGCCATGCGATGCGGCGGAATACCGGCCGCCGTTCCGGATGAGATGCAGCAGGTTGTGCGGGCGTTACGGACTGTATCGACGAAGACCGGCGCCAGAGGATGAGTTTCGGTACATACGGCCAGGCACGGCTTTCGCCTGCCCCTTCTGAAGGGTATTATTGGACCAAATATTCCATGCACCGTATAAGGATTCCATGAAGAAATGAAAATTCCCTATGGAAAACTTATAGGTTCTGTGTTTAGACCTCGCCAAAGCCTGCGCCTCAGAGAGCAGCTTCGCCCCGCTCGTCGTTGCGGATGCGGATGGCCTCGTCGACGCGGCTGATGAAGATCTTGCCATCGCCGATGTGACCGGTGCGGGCGGCTCCGAGGATAGCCTCGACCACCTTATCCTTTAGAACCTCCGTGATGACGATCTCCAGTTTGACCTTGGGAAGCAAATCGATGGTGTATTCTCGGCCGCGGTAGAACTCGGTATGTCCCTTCTGACGGCCGTGGCCGCGGGCCTCGAGAATCGTAATTCCCTCAATGCCGGCTTCAAGAAGAGCTTCTTTCACAGCGTCCAGCTTGGTGGGTTGAATAACAGCTTCAATCTTAACCATTTGCGGATTCCTCGTATTCCAGTATGCGCGGGCGGACCCGTATCGCGCGAGCGCGGCCTTTTTCTTGAGTTAAGCGTTGAACTCGTAGCCTTCCTCACCGTGCTGCGAGAGATCGAGGCCAGCCACTTCCTGCTCGGGAGCGACGCGCAGTCCCATCACCTTATCCACAACAAAGAGCAGAACCAAAGTGCCGGCAATTGAAAGCAGCCAGCCAATGCCTGCTCCGGCCGCCTGGTTGAGAATCTGATGCCAGTTTCCGTCGATGGCGCCGGTGGGGCGCGGCAGCCCGCTCACGTCCTTGCCAAGGACCGCGTTGATCACGCCCGATGCGAAGACGCCGGTCAGCAGAGCGCCAACAGTACCGCCGACCCCATGCACGCCAAATGCATCAAGCGAATCGTCGTAGCCGAAGAACTTCTTCACCCTGAAGACCATGAAGGAGCAGACGAGACCGGCGATGGCGCCGATCGCCAGGGCCGACATTGGCTGCACAAATCCTGAGGCCTGGGTAATGGTGGCCAGCCCGGCGACCGCGCCCGAAATTGCGCCCAATGCAGTCGGCTTGCCGTTGTGAATCCACTCGGCCAGGGTCCACGTGAGAGCTGCGGCGGCAGCGGCGAACTGGGTATTGATAAAGGCGCTGGTGGCCAGCGGACCGGCCGACAAAGCGCTTCCTGCGTTGAACCCGAACCAACCTACCCACAACAGGCATGCGCCGATAAAGCTCAGCACCATCGAGTGCGGCGGCATGTCCGTGTTCGGGTAGCCGATGCGCTTGCCCAGGTAGAGGCAGGTCACCAGGGCTGAGACGCCGCTGGTAATATGCACCACCGTGCCGCCCGCGAAGTCGAACACCGGCCAGCACGCAGCGCTGTTGTTGAAATTCAGCAAGCCGCCGGCGCCCCAGATCATGTGAGCCATCGGGCAATAGACCACCAGCGACCAGAGACACAGAAAGACGGCCATGGAACTGAACTTGATCCGCTCGGCAAATGCGCCCGTGATCAGCGCCGGCGTAATGATCGCAAACATGAGTTGATAGACCATGAAGGTCTGTTCGGGAATGGTGGCGGCATAGTCGGGGTTGGGCGAAAGCGATACGCCGCGCAGGAAGAGATGCTCGAATCCCCCGATAAACGCGTTGCCGCGGCCGAAGGCCAGCGAGTAGCCTGCAATCGCCCACAGGACGGTGATCAGCCCCATCATGGCGAAACTCTGCATCATGGTGGCCAGAATGTTCTTGCGCCGCACCAGACCGCCATAGAAAAGCGTAAGTCCTGGCCCTGTCATCAGCAGAACCAGCGCCGCGGAAATCAGCACCCAGGCATTGTCGCCAGCCATCTGGGCATTATCGACGGCTTGTTGCAGGGCCGCAATTTGGGCCTGGGTGGCCGGGGCTTGCGAGGGAGCGCCATGCAGGTTTGGGGCCACGGCGTGAGCCATGGCCGGAAGAGCCGCCAAGGCGGGCAAGATCAGTGAATGAAGGGAACGGATGCGCATAAGATTCGGCTCCAGAATTCACACATGAACACGCAATCTGAACATGGAACGGCCTGGACGCTTACACGGCCGGTTTTCGCGTTATCGAGCCTGCTCTGCTGCTCGCGGGCAGCCAGCGAGCCCATAACGCCCCTGCCGGTCCAAGAGTTGAATTGGATTGCGCTTTCAAATCATTCTCTTCGACACTTAAGAAGAAAGCAAGTATTTTTGATGTTCTCTATGCATTCATCACGATCAGTGTGATATAAGCCGTAGACCGAAGAGGCTGAATAGAAGAACGAAAAGCGACGGCGACGGACCGCCGATTCGAGCGGAACCAGAGTAAATGCATCTCGAAGCACGTCAGCCAAGTGGCTTTTTCCTCAAGAAAAAGCCACCTGCATCACCCCTCCGCAATGACACGCTTACTCTGGTTCCGCTCTGGCGCCTGAAGCAGAGCAGTATCAGGCGTTTTCGCTGTGGTTTGAGAGCCCCGAACCGCAAACTGCCCGCTCGCAACCACGCCGCCACCGGCGTATACTGGAGCTATGACGGCTACCGTAGAGCGCGACCGTTATCTTTTCGGCAACCTGGAAAGCAGCGCGAAAAACCGTGCCAAAGTGATGGAAGCGAACTACGGCTACGAACAGCCGGAGGGCATCCTTCTCACCTCGCTGGATTTTGCGGTCAACTGGGTGCGCAAAAACTCGGTTTGGCCCATGACCTTCGGGCTGGCCTGCTGCGCCATTGAAATGATGTCGATGGGCGCGGCGCGTTTCGATATCGCGCGCTTCGGCGCCGAAGTCTTCCGGCCCTCCCCGCGACAAAGCGACCTGATGGTTGTTGCCGGGCGGGTTTCGCAAAAGATGGCCCCTGTCCTTCGGCGCCTCTACGACCAGATGCCCGAGCCCAAATGGGTCATCTCCATGGGCGCCTGCGCCACCTCGGGCGGCGTTTTCAACAACTATGCGCTCCTGCAGGGCGTCAACCAGGTCGTCCCGGTCGATGTCTATGTTCCCGGCTGCCCGCCGCGCCCCGAGCAACTTATTTATGCGATTTCGCTTCTACAGGAGAAGATACAGCGTGAGCCGCGCAGCCTGCTGAAGACCTTGAATGTTGTATAAGTAGCTGACTCCATTACTGTTACTGAACGGCACATCCTCAGTAGTCTCAATCTAAGCTCTGCGCGCCCAAGGGGGTTCCGCGCTCAATGACGCGTCGAGAAAAATGCGTTGTTTTCTGAAAATCGCGAGATACGGGGCGGAAAATTGCCAATATATCAACCAGCAATCGAGGATTTGAAACTCGGGGCGGAGAATCGCGTCTTGTCTGGGCTCTGTGGGCCGCTCGGTCCGTGGGAGTGTCCTTGCGCGCCGCGTGCTGTATTCAGGCCGGGCATGCGAGCGCGGAGGGGCGCTCGGCGCCTATCGCAGTCCGGGTTGCGTCGCAGTGGAAATGTACAGGAGAAATTGGGGTGAATCCGAAGACGCGCAGAACCCTGACGGCAAGACGATGAAATAAATCGAGATTGGGGATGCGCACATGACCCGCAGGAGTTATCCTTGGTTGTTCAACATGAGGAGGAGGGAGAATCACATGTACTTGCGAGGTTTTAAGTCTGCTTGTCTGGTTCTGGCTGTTGCTTGTTTGACCATCTGGTCTATGGGGTGCAAGAAGCAGCCGCCAATAACGCTAGCGTGCAACGCAACTGCCCCTGCCGTTTACCCCGGCGATCCTCTCACTGTAACCGCCACTGCCGGATCAGTGAGCACGAACAAGAATACGAACCTGATCTATAACTGGACCGGAAACGGAGTCACAGGCAACGGGACCTCGGCTACGGTGGCCACCGGTTCACTCGCCCCCGGCAACTACACTGCTAACGCTGAAGTGAAGGAAGGCAAGAAGGGCAAGGAAGGGCTGAAACCCGGTCAGTCCGCCCAGTGCTCGGCCAGCTTCACGGTGAAGCCGTTCGAGCCGCCGACAATCAGCTGCTCAGCCAGCCCCAGCACCATCAAGCCAGGAGACATGGCGACCATCACCTCGGTGGCGGTGAGCCCGCAGAACCGTCCGCTGACGTACAGCTACTCGGCCACGGCCGGCACGGTGACGGGCACCGGGACGACGGCGGCATACTCCTCGTCAGGGGCGCCCACCGGAGCCGTTGGCATTACATGTAACGTCTCCGACGACAAGAGCCACACGGTTTCCGCCAACACGAACCTGACCATCCTGGCGCCGCCTCCGCCGCCTCCGCCGCCGCACTCGCAGGCGCTGTGCTCCATCAGCTTTACCGACAAGAAGCGGCCCATGCGCGTGGACAACGAAGCCAAAGCCTGCCTGGATCAGGTGGCTCTGGATCTGAAACAGCAGGCTGACGCCAAGGCCGTAATCGTCGGCGAGCAGAATTCCGACGAAGCCGCCAAGGAAGCCAAGCAGGAAAAGTACGCTGCCAAACACAAGCATGCCAAGGTGGACATGTATGCCGCGCAGCGTGCCGTGGACGCCAAGGACTACCTGGTGACGGAGCAGGGCATCGACGCTTCGCGCATCAGCGTAGCTACGGGGTCAACCGAGGGGCAGACGGCGGAGGACTACCTGGTGCCCGCAGGGGCGACCTTCAGTACCGATGTCACCGGGACCACGCCGGTGGACGAGACGGCGGTGAAGCCGCAGGTGCGTAAGCCTCTGCCGGAGCATCACACGCATAAGAAGGCGGCCGCGGCGCAATAAGCTGCACGGTTAGCCCCGCAGTTGCGCACTACGGCGAGCCCTTCCTGGGCAAGGGAGGGATCGTTGTAGGAGTGTCGAGAAGCCCTGCCCACTACAGCGGAACCAAAGTTGATGTATCCCGAAGGCACGTTAGCCACGTGGCTCGCCGTGGCGAGCCACATTCATCCCCATCGTAATGACACGCCTACTCTGGTTCCGACCTGAACGTCGCTTCTGCCCCTATGCATCGAGGTTGACCCGTACACAACCTGGTTAGCCTCTTCGCTTTTGAGGTCCCATCTTGTCTATTCTTGATAGAGATGCATTGGAGCTTGCTGTCTCGATGAGCCGCTTGCGTTGTGTCCCAACTAAATCGTGGCGGCTTTGGGCTTCGGCCCAGGTCCTCTTCCTTCTTGTGTTCTTTCTCTGTGTCGCGAGCTTGCCGGCGCAGAGCCCGTGGACCGTTGTAGGCCCGGCGGGCGGCGACGCGCGCGCCTTCGCGTTCATTCCTGGACAACCCCAGCATCTCTTCCTCGGCACAACCAACAGTTGGCTCTACGAATCGCTTGACTCGGGCGCAACCTGGCATCGGCTGGCGAAGCTGGGCAGCGGGGATGGCTTCGTCCTCGACGACATCGTCGTCGACTCCGCCGATCCCTCCACGATGTACGTGGGCGCGTGGAAAGACTCGGACGGCGGCGGATTGTGGATCAGTCACGATGCCGGACACACGTGGCAGGAATCGGCGGATTTCAAGGGCCAGCCGGTGCACGCGCTTGTGCAGGCGCCCTCCGATCCGCACATCCTCTTTGCGGGAACGCTCCAGGGAGTCTACCGGTCGAGCGACGGTGGCGCCACATGGACCCAGATCAGCCCGCCCGGCAGCCACGAGATCCACGAAATCGAGTCGCTGGCCGTCGACCCCGGCGATCCGGACATTGTTTACGCGGGCACCTGGCACCTGCCCTGGAAAACCGCCGACGCCGGCAAGACCTGGCGCAACATCAAGCAGGGTCTCATCGTCGACTCCGACGTTTTCTCCATCATCCTCGATCCCGAGCACACGCATACGGTTTACCTGAGCGCATGCAGCGGCATTTACAAGAGCGAGAACGCGGGCGTTCTCTTTCACAAGATTCAGGGCATTCCCTCTGAAGCAAGAAGGACGCGGGTCCTCATGCAGGATCCGGAGAACCGGCAGGTGGTGTACGCCGGAACTACCGAGGGGCTCTACAAGACTGTCAACGCCGGCAAGACCTTTGATCTCATGACGGACGTGGACGTGGTGGTGAACGACGTGTATGTGGACCCCGGCGACTCGAACCATGTGATGCTGGCCACCGATCGCGGCGGCGTGCTCGTGAGCCGGGACGCTGGCGTTACATTTGCCGTGTCGAACCAGGGCATCTCCGAGCGCAAAGTGGCCGCGCTGCTCGTTGACTCGGGCGACCCCCAGCGCCTGTATGCGGGCGTGGTCAACGACAAGAGCTATGGCGGCGTCTTTCGTTCCGTCGATGGGGGCGCGCACTGGGAGCAGTTAGGCTCGGGGCTTGACGGCCGCGACGTGTTTTCCCTCGCCCAGACGAAGGATGGCGCGATCGTGGCAGGCACCACCCACGGTATCTTCGTTTTGCAGGCCCCCAGCAGCGGCGATCCGCCACCGGCAGCCAACGGCGCAATGCCTGCGACTCCGAGTGACGTATCTCCGGGTGCGCCGAACGCTGCTCTCACCTGGCAGCCGCGCAACGACATCGCCAACACGCTTTTGAAGACGTCCACCGAGACCGTCCATGGAACACGCGTCAACGTGGAGAAACAGGTAAAGGCGGCGGTGGTTGAGTTCTCAAGCGAGGTGCACGCGCTCGACGTTTCCGGCGACGTGTGGGTCGCCGCTACGAGCTACGGACTGCTCACCAGCCACGACCAGGGCGCCACATGGCAGGGCGGGCCGGTGATGGGCCAGGGCGACTACCTGTCAGTCAGCGTTCACGGCGACAATATGGCCGCGGCGCGCGCCGATGGCGTGGTATTGTCAAAGGATGCCGGGCAAACCTGGTGGCCCATGGGTGTGCCCACCATGCTCACGCGCATTCACGGCGTCGCCTTTTCGCCCGATGGAACTCTCTGGCTGGGCGCGCGCGAGGGCGTCTACTATACCCACGACATGGGCAAAACCTGGCTGTGGATCCATCGCCTTCCGTTTCGCGATGTAGACGATCTCAGCTACGACGCGGCAATGAAACGAATTCTGGTCAGCTCGCGCTCGAGCGACCAGGTTTACGCCATCGATCCCAAGACCATGACCTGGGATTGGTGGCAGACCGGCTACCAGATCGCGCTGATTCGCGCCGCCGGGGACCGCCTTGTGGCGGCATCGCTGGACGACGGCGTGCTGATCGGACCCAAAGCACAGCCCGCAGCCTCGCTGCCACCGGACACACCTGCCCCCTCGCCGCCGCCGGACCCGCCCGCGCAGTGAACCCCGGGAACCGCATGCTGTTTAAGATTCGCATCGTGAAGGGGCAATGGTGCCCGGACAGCTTCGCGTTCTCGAATGGGTCAGCCCAGACACTATTGAACTGCGACGATCTGCATCCGCTGGGGCAGTGGTACCGTGTAACGGCCGTGTACGACGGCAAGATGCTGCGCAATGATGTGGGGACGAGATGCAGGGCAAGGGCGAATTGCATTTGACCCCGCGTTGAGACGTTTGGTCTCTTCGCCACTCGTGTTGCTTGGCAAGGACTGATTTTCAATTTCCATTGGTCCCACACTCCATACGATGATTCGCATGAGAGCATCGAACCAGAAACCTGCCCTGGCAGGCGGGTTTTCATTTGTTCCAATTCTTATCCCCTTCTCCAACCCACTGCTACTGCCGTGACAAACGTCACATGCTTGGCCCGCTGCCCCGTGGTACAACGGCCTTATCGAGTGCCTTGCCGCCATACAGCAACGCGCAGATCTGGAGAAAGAGGGGAGAACTCCTGAGTGGGTTCTTCCGTTTTTTTGCGGCACCGCACTCTTGGGACACTACCAGATCCTGCGCCAGCGAGGCGGCCGGCTGTAATTGACATGAAAATTGGATGCCAAAGTAGAAATCCCGGCTTAATTGTTTAATCAGTTAAGGAGCGTCATCATGGAGCAGGTATTCAACAGTTTGACTGGTGGAGGACCTATCTCTGTCTACGTCAAGGACGGCAAGGTTGTCCGCATCCGGCCTATGCAGGTGCCGGAAGAAGAGTATAAACCGTGGGAGATTGAAGCGGATGGCAAGAAGTATTCCCCGCCCAAGGCGTTGCGTCTGGCGCCTTATACCAATGCGGAAAGAAACCGGCTGGAATCCAAGAATCGTATTCTCTATCCGATGAAGCGCGTCGACTTCGATCCCAAAGGCGAGCGCAATCCGCAAAATCGCGGCAAGTCGGGTTATGTGCGCATCAGCTGGGACGAAGCGCTCGATATCGTTTCCAGTGAGATCAAGCGGCTTATCGATACCTACGGCGGCTCGGCCATCACCGGTATTACCTCGTCGCATCATAACTGGGGCATCGTCGGCTACAAGATGGGTCCCTTCCACCGCTTCATGGGTATGCTCAATTACACGCCCATCTTGGACAATCCGGACAGCTGGGAGGGCTGGCACTGGGGCGCGACCCACACCTACGGTTTCCACTGGCGGCTAGGCATGCCGCCGCAGTTCGATCTGCTCGAGGACGGCCTGAAAAACACCGAGATGATCGTCTTCTGGTCCAACGATCCGGATACGACGCGCGGCACCTACAGTGGACAGGAGTCGGCGATCTGGCGGGTATGGCTGAAGGAAAAAGGGGTCAAGACGGTCTTCATTGATCCGTTCTACAACTACACGAACGCCTCGATGGACGGCACTTGGCTGCCGCTGCGACCGGGCTCCGATACGGCGCTGGCCATGGCCATCGCCTACGTGTGGATCACCGAAGGCACCTACGACAAGCAATATATCGCCGAAAAGACTTACGGCTTCGACGAGTTCAAAGCCTACATTCTGGGCGAGGTGGACGACAAGTTCGCCAAGACGCCGGAGTGGGCCGAGCAGGAATCGGGGATTCCGGCGCGCAAGATCGTGGCGCTGGCGAGGGAATGGGCCAGCAAGCGCACCAGCGTGAGCTGCGGAAGCCGCGGCGGCGAGGGCAGCGCCTGCCGTACCGCCTACGGCACGGAGTGGGCGCGCATGATGGTGCTGTTGCAGGGCATGCAGGGGCTGGGCAAGCCGGGAATCAACATCTGGGGCACCACGATGGGTGCGCCGGCCAATCACGACATCTGGTTTCCTGCCTATGCCGAACCGAGGGGACAGATGGGCAGGGCGCCGATCGCCAAGCGGCAGTTGGCGCTTGAGAACAAGACCAAGCAACGGCTCTACCGGCTGACCTTTCCCGAGGCCATTCTCAACGGCAAGGAAGATTTCTGGGGCGACGGCTTTTGCGGCAAGACCCTCGAGCAGCAGTTCATTCACAACACGTATCCCATGGAGGGCCACTCCAAGGTCAAGATGTTCTACCGCTATGGCGGCTCCTTCATGGGGACGATGTTGGATACCAACAAATGGGTCAAGATGTATCAGAGCCCGGAGCTGGAGTTCGTGGTCATGCAGGACTGCTGGTATGGTGGCGAGTCGATCTTCCCCGACGTCATTCTGCCTGCTTGCACCGGCCTGGAACGGAGCGACCTCGGCGAGTGGGCGGCCTGCGGCGGGTATACGACCAATGCGCATATCGGCAACAACTACCGGGTGATCGTCCGCGAGCAGAAGTGCATCGAGCCGATGGGAGAATCGAAGTCCGACTACGAGATTCTGACCCTGCTCGCCGAACGGCTGGGGATGAAGGAACATTTCACCGAGGGCAACACCGAGGACGACTGGGCGCGGCTCTTCTACGAATCTTCCGATCTGGCCAAGACCCTGAGCTGGGAAGAGTTCGAGAAGAAGGGCTACCACATCATTCCCTGCCCTGGGCCGGAGGAGTATAAATCCGCTCCCGGACTGCGCTGGTACGCCGAGGGCCGCGCCGACGATACCGCCGATACGGGCAACCCCAAGCGGGGCACGGATAAAGACAACGAACTGGGGACATACACGGGCAAGATCGAGTTCGCCTCGGAAAGCCTGCGGCAGAACATGCCCGACGACGAAGAGCGGCCCATTGTGCCGCATTGGATTCCCTCCTGGGAGGGATACAAGACCGGACCGTACGAGAAGTATCCGCTGCAGCTCATCTCGCCGCATCCGCGTTTCTCCTTCCACACGCACTATGACATGCACACCGCGTGGCTGAACGAGATACCGCTGCATCGCGTGCTGAAGGACGGCTATTACTGGTGGCCGGCGCGCATCCATCCCGACGATGCCAAGGCGCGCAATGTGAAGACTGGCGACATCGTGGAACTGTACAACGATCGCGCTTCGGTGCTCTGCATCGCCGTGGTCACCTGGCGCGTGCCGCCCGGAGTGCTGCACAGCTACGGCTGCACGGCCCGGTACGATCCTCTGGAGCCCGGCAAGCCGGGCTCGACCGACAAGGGCGGCTGCATCAATATGCTGACCTCGTCGAGAATGCTCTCGAAGCACGCGCCGGGCATGACGCCCAACTCGTGCCTCTGCGAACTGAGAAAGTGGGAGGGATGAACATGGCCAAATATGGACTTGCCGTGGACGTTGAGAAATGCACTGGATGTTACTCCTGCTTTCTCGCCTGCAAGGATGAATACGTGGGGAACGCCTATCCTCCGCTTTCAGCGGCGCAGCCCGAAAGCGGACAGACCTGGTTGCGCATCGACGAAATCGAGCACGGCGCCGGGACCAAAGTAAAAGTGGATTATGTTCTCATCACCTGCCAGCACTGCGAAGATGCGCCCTGCATCCAGCCCGGCAACGGGGGAGCGGTCTACCGCCGCGCGGATGGAGTTGTCATCATCGACCCGGAGAAGGCGAAGGGCCGTAAGGAGATCGTCGCATCCTGTCCCTATGGCGCGATCTTCTGGAACGAAGAGGCCAATCTGGCGCAGAAGTGCACGCTTTGCGCTCACATGATCGATAGTGGAGAGAAGACTGTGCGCTGTGTTGAGACCTGTCCGACCCAGGCGCTGGCCTTCGGCGATCTGGACGATCCTCAAAGCCCGGTTTCGCTGGCGCTTGCGAGCAAAGGCGGACAGGGTGGAGAGCTACAGGCCCGAGTACGGCACCAAACCGCTGGTCAAATACATTGGTCTTCCCAAGCCGTTCATCGCTGGCGAGGTGCTGTTGGCCGGTAAAAAGGTTGAATGTGCACGCGGAGCGAAGGTTACCCTTCAATCCAAAGCCGACAAGAAGATTTTGGCCACCGACACGGACTTTCTGGGGGACTTTGAATTCAAGGGTCTGGTTAAGGGTGCCGAATATCTTCTCCGCGCCGAGTATGAGGGTTATCTTGCAAAGGAAATCACGGTACGAACCGATGCGAGTCTCAATGTGGGCGAGATGGTGCTGACTGCCAAGTGACGCCTGAGCAACCGGGCAAACATTACTGAAGCGAGGTTGAATCGGTATTGGCAACTGTTTCAAGGAAAGTCTGTTTGGCAATTTGATTGCCGCCCCATAGGGGAGGAGCAGACTTTCGCGCGTTTCTTTTTGGAACAACCGCAGACTTCACTCGGCTTCGATCGCTTCCGCAAGCCTCGCTCAGGACAGGCGTTCGACTCCGATGAGAGACCACAGACGCGGCCACCCGGGAGCGGCGATCCTGATCCATCTGAGCGGGCGGGTACCCTAAACTGCCTCAGGACACCTCGTTGTCGCACATAAACGACAGTGTCGTATGTTGTTGACATAACTATTTTTATTGACAGGCGTTCGTGATTGCACTAAGGTATTCTTAACCTGATCGCATACGTCGTCTTACATGGTCATACGCCTATGATCATCCAATCCGTAGATCGCGCCCTGGGCATTCTGTCCCTGTTTGGGTCGACCGGCACCTTTCTAGGCATCAGCGAAATCGCTGCCGCCCTGGAGCTTAATAAAGGTACCGTGTGGGGTCTGGTGACCACTCTGGACCAAAACGGATTTCTGCGCCAGGACCCGGAGACTCACAAGTACACAGTAGGGCCGAGGTTGTTTGAGCTAGGCATGGTGTACTCAACCGGTCTCGAGATCAACGAACAGGCGTCACGACCGGTGCAGCAACTCGCGAACCGCATTGGCCTCAACGCGCGGGTGGGGGTCTTCGAGGGCGGAATGGTGCTCACCACGCTGATGGCCCTGCCCAAGTCGGAGGACTCGTTCTCGCACCAGCTCGGCCCACGGATACCGGCGTATTGCTCGGGGTTGGGCAAAGCGATTCTGGCGTATCTTCCGCCCGATGAATTGAAGGAGTACCTGGGCAACGTCAAGCTGGTCCGGCATACCCCGACCACCATCGTGGATCCGAAGCTCTTGTTGCAGGATCTGGAGAAGACAAGGGAACGGGGATACGCGATCAATCGCGAGGAAATGATCCCCGGAGTGGCTGCTTTGGGAACACCGGTGTTTTCCGGCAAGCGGCGCTTGGCCGGGGCGATCAGTGTTTCGCATTCGTCCAAGGTTCTTCTGGCCGAACGATGCGAAGAGTTTGCCCAGGAACTCTTGTGTACCGCTTCGGAAATCGCCCGTGCGATGGGCTATTACTTGAGCGCCGAGAACATGCAGGTGGGCAGTCCCTTGTGGTCGCGCCCCGCCCGCGGGCAACCGCCGCCGCGCCCTGTGAGGGCTTAGACGGACGGCCCGCCAGCCAGAAACGTCACCGCGGAGGACGTGGGCTAGGCAGAGGAAGATGAAGCTCACTTCAGGCTTTTCGAGAGCCACGATGGAAATGGAGAACAAACGATGAGATGGGGAATGGTTATTGACCTTGTGAAGTGTATGCGCTGCCATGGCTGCGTCGCTGCTTGCAGAGTCGAGCATTTTCTTCCGTTGAGGGTCACCTGGGTGAAATTGATCGCCAGCGAGACCAATGAGGGAGGAGTAGTTGACGTGACCACCTTCCCGGTGCGGTGCAACCAGTGCAAAGAGGCGCCCTGTGTTGACGCATGCCCCACCGGAGCCAGCCAGCAAAGGGAGGACGGTATTGTCTGGATCGAGGCCGACAAGTGCATCGGGTGCCGGTACTGCGTCGTAGCCTGTCCCTATCAGAACCGGAGCTTTTTGTCCAAGGACAAGGACCCGGGGTACTATCCGGGATATACCGAAACCGGTTTCGAGAAGATGGGCAAGAAGCTTTATCCCCATCAAGTCGGCACCACCATGAAGTGCAATTTCTGCATGGAGAGAATCGACGCCGGTATGGAAAAGGGGCTTCAACCCGGCATCGATCGGGATGCGAGTCCGGCTTGCGTGAACACCTGCCAGGCGCGAGCCCTGACATTCGGCGACCTGGACGATCCGGAGAGCAACGTTTCCCTGCTCATCCGGGAGCGCAACGGCTTTGTGCTCCAGGAGGAATACGGCACCGAGCCCTCCGTCTATTACGTGGACGGCAAGATCGGCGGCAAATCCAATATCGCTCCCGAATGGGCCATGACCGGCAGTCATATGCCCCATTTGAGCAGCATGGAAAAGACAGCGCGCGAAATATTCGGACGTGCGAAAGAGAAACAAGAGGAGAAGTAGTCATGGCGAAGACAGTCTCGACAAACGGCGCGTCAATGGATTGTGACCCATGAGTGGATGGTCAACCCCATGCAGCAGACCGAATGGATCGAAGGTCAAGGGTTGCTCATCTGGCTTGCTGAAGTATTTTCAAGCTTAGGCACCGGGCTTTACATCGTATCTCTGTTCGCAAGCAGCTGGTCGCCTAAACTGGCTTGGTGGGGCGCTCTCGTAGGCTGGCTCATCGTAGTCGGCCTCAAACTGCCCCTGCACTTCCTCTACCTTGGAAGACCCTGGCGATTCTGGCGGGCGATGCCCCCTTTCACCAAAGCCTGGAGAACTTCATGGATTGCCAGGGGGACCTTTTTTTCCGTGGTCTTCAGCGGCCTCGGTGTGTGCCAACTGGCGGCCAGTTGGTTTATCCCGGGCAGCGCCATCGACATTCTGGCAAAGGTGGTGGCCGGATTCTTCTGCCTGCTCACAGGCATCTACTGCGGGTTTGCGATGAGCTACTGTAAGAGCCTTCCCTTCTGGAATACAGGCCTTTTGCCCATCGTCATCACGAATGCGGGTATCGCAGACGGCTTGGCTTTGTTGATCGGCGTGGGGATGATCGCGGGTGGCGTCAATACTGCGCCTCTCGAGAGTGTCACCCGGATTCTGCTACTTGCCAATGTGCTTCTTATTTTCACCTACATCCTGAACGGCTTCTATCGATCCACGACAGGGTGGTTTTCATCCCGCCAACTCATGACAGGCCGTGCCGCTTTGCCCTTCTGGATCGCAACCATCTTGCTGGGCACGGTCGTTCCTATGGGGATTTCTCTTCAGACGCTTCTGGGCGGCGGAGATACCGAGGCCGCATTGATGATTGTCGCCGTCGCAGCTCACACCTGCGGCGCTTTCGGGTTGAAGTACTGCATTTTGAAGGTTGGATATTACGAACCGATTCTGCCTAAGGCAAAGATCCTGGGAAAGCATGTGTGAGGAGAAAACGATGAGCGAAAAAAAGGTAGTCCTGACTACGTGTAAGAGTTGCCATGGCGGATGCGGTGTGCGAGTAACCGTTCAGGATGGCATCCCCATTCATATTGAAGGTAACCCGGACTCTCTTACCCGAGGGACCATGTGCGCCAAGGGGTTATCCAGCATCCAGCATATTGACAACCCCTATCGACTCCACTATCCGATTAAGAGGGCCGGCGCCAGGGGGGAAGGCAAGTGGCAGCGAATCACCTGGGACGAGGCCCTGGGTACGATCGCGGCAAAGGTCAAGGATGCCCAGTCCAAATATGGACCGGAAACCGTAGCCATATCTCAGGGAACGGGCCGCGGCTACAACCGGTACACTCACCGTTTCGCAAGGTCCATTGGGACAGCCAACGTCATCACTCCCGGTTATGTCTGCCACAGCCCCCGGCTTGGACTCTACGGCCTGGTCACCGGTTACGGCAGGCTTTATTGCGATTATCACGGCTGGGGCGGCGAGTTTCCCAAGACCCAGATCATGTGGGCCAAGCAGCTTGAGATCAGCAGCGCCGACTCGGAGATGTGCAACTGGTTCATACACTCCCTCGACTACTGCAAGAATCTGATCGTCATCGACCCGCGGACCACGGCGTACGCCAGCCGGGCGACGCTGCACCTTCAGCCCCGGCCCGGCTCGGACTGCGCGCTCGCCATGGGCATGATGAACGTGATCTTCAAGGAAGAGCTGTGGGACAAGGAATTCGTCGACAACTGGACCGACGGGTTCGAAGAGTTGAGGGAAAGAGTTGCCCCGTTTACTCCCGAGAAGGCCTCCGAGCTTACCTGGGTGCCCAAGGAGAAGATCATCCAGGCGGCCAGGATGTTTGCCATCGACACGCCGGGCTGCATTCAGGTGGGCAGTTCTCTCGAAAGGCAGGCCAACTGCGGTCATACGCTGAGGGCCATCACCTGCCTGATGGGATTGGCCGGCAACATCGAGCGGCCGGGCAGCATGGTCAGCTGGGTCTTGCCCGAAACGGGATTGATCGAAGACGTTTTCCTCGAGCTGCCGTTGACTGACGAAATGAAGAGCAAGATTATCGGCATCGACCGCTTCAAGCTGGGCGCCGCCAGGACCTGCAACCCGGATACGATGGTCAAGTCGATTCTTTCCGGCGAGGCCCCGATTCACGCTTGGATCAGTGTGGGAGGGCAACAGGTCGTCCACATGGCCAACACCAAGGAAGTCGCTGCCGCCATTGAAAAGGTGCCCTTCATGGTCCATGTGGACCTGTTTATGGGCCCCATGGCTGAAATCTCCGACATGGTCCTTCCCGCGGCACACTGGCTCGAAATGGACGACATCTACGACATGCACCCCCGCTTCTTTATCTCAGCCCACAACAAGGTTGTAGATCCGCCCGGCGAGGCGCAATCGGATGCATGGATATTCAACGAACTCGGCAAGCGTTGTGCGCCCGAACATTGGTTCGATACGGTCAAGGACCTGCTTGACTATGAGGTGCGAAAAGGCAAAGGCGGCACCATGACGTGGAAGGATTTCAGCGAACAACTGGTGAGCGGCTGCTGGGGCAAGGATCAGGTCTACTACAAGTACAAGACCGATTACTGGAGAAAGGGCGGCGGTTTCCCGACCCCCACCGGAAAATTCGAATTCAAGTCCAAGCGGCTGGAGGAGTTGGGATACGACGGCCTGCCGGTTTACCGGGAACCGGGGGAGAGTCCCTACAGCACTCCCGAGCTCGCCAAGGAATATCCCCTCGTCATGAGCAGCGGTTTCCGTCAGCCCTTTTACTTCCTTGGCCAGTACCGGAACATTCCTTGGCTGAGGAGCTTCATGGAGTATCCCACATCCCAGATCCATCCGGAAACGGCTGCAAAATATGGAATCAAGGACGGTGACTGGATCTGGATCGAATCGCCTCGCGGCCGCATCAGGCAAAAGGCCAGACTGTACCCCGGCATCATGAGGGGCGTTTTAATGACTACCGCCAACTGGTTCTATCCCGAGATGGGAGCCAAAGGCTACCACGGGATCTTTATTTCAAACCCCAATGTGTTGACAAGCAACAACCATCTGGATCCGATGTACGGCTCTCCAGACCTTACTTGCCTGTTGTGCAAGGCCTATCCCTGCAAACCCGAAGATTTGCAGGAGGAGGTATTCCGCACGGAAGAGATGGGTTACGTGCCAGCATTCGAATCCGTGCCAACATTGGAATCCAAGTAGGGGTGTTTCGGCACGATAACTCGGGAAATGTTTTGGATTTTGACAATGCACTCGGAGGTCCTCTTCCCGGTGCAGAAGATTGTCCGGCTTCACTGAACTGGAGGACGTTGAATCACACGGTCACACACAAGTTCTTCGAAGGAGCGTAAGAAAGATGAGTAACGAAAAAACCAAGAAAGTCGACGTGAAGCCGGACAAGACGGTATTCAAGTCTCTTGCGTTGGGCGGCCTGCTCGGCGGCGGCGGCGAGGTCTGCGTAGATGTCAAGGATGGCAAAGCGGTTCGAATCCGGCCGTTCAAGTACGACTTGAAGTACGACCGCAAGACACTCAACCCGTGGAAGATCAAAAGGAACGGCAAGACGCTCGAGCCGCTGATGAAGGCGCTGCCCGGCACCTTCTCGCTGGCCTATAAGAAACGGACTTTTTCATCCAACCGGATCAAATATCCTCTCATCCGCGTCGACTGGGATCCCAATGGCGAAAGGAATCCGCAGAACCGCGGCAAGAGCAAGTACCGCCGGGCCTCCTGGGAGGAAGCTACCACCGTCATTGCCAACGAAATCAGGAGGATGCACAAAACGTATGGCCCGCTATCCATCCTCGCGCAGGGCGACGGCCACGGCGAATGCAAGACCATCCACACCCCGCACGGACATCAGGCCCGGCTGCTGGATATGATGGGCGGCTTTACCCAGCAGGTAAGACAGCCTGATAGTTGGGAAGGCTGGTACTGGGGATCGAAGCACGTCTGGGGTCAGGGCTTCCAGGGCATGATGTCGCCGGCGGCGAACGTGCTCAAGGATATCTCGGAAAACGCGGAGTTGGCCCTGTTCTGGGGCGGCGACCCCGAGACCACCCCCTGGGGCTTCACCGGCCAGTACGCCACCCGAATCTGCTACTTCTGGACGCAGGCCGGAATCAAGCAGATTTACATTTGCCCCGAGCTGAACTACGGCGCCGCCGTTCACGCCGACAAGTGGATTCCTGTCCTGCCCAACACTGACGCCGCGCTACAGCTCGCCATCATCTACACGTGGCTGAAGGAAGGCACATGGAAGAAAGACTATATCGCAACCCACGCTGTGGGCATGGATCATGTCGAAAACTATGTGCTGGGCAAGGAAGACGGCGTTCCCAAGTCGCCCAAGTGGGCATCTGAGAAGTGCGGTGTGCCGCCATGGACCATTAAAGCCCTGGCCAGGGAGTTCGCTAAGAAAGTGACGTCCATTATCCACTACTTTGGCGGCTCATTTATCAGAGGTCCTTTCTCGCATGAGCCGGGCCGCCTGGAATGCATCCTGCTCGGCATGCAGGGACTCGGCGGTCCCGGCGTGCACCAATGCCAGATATCCTACTTCGGCATGCCGCGGGCCGAAGGACTCCATAGCATCCGTTTCTTCAATCCGAACTTGAGCGATCGCCTGAAGATGCCCTGCCGCACCACCATTGACGCCTGGGGCCCGCAGCTGATCCCGAAGACGCTGATTCAGGACGCCATCCTCAAACCGCCCCTTGTCTTTTACGGAAACGGCGGACAGGAAGGCCTGACGGAAGACCAGTTCATCCGATACACCTATCCCAATGAAAAAGACGGCGCCCTGGTGCACATGATCTGGACGGATACGCCGTGCCGTATTACCTGCTGGAACCATGGCAACTGGACGATCGACGCCTTCCAGCACCCGTCGATCGAATGCATCGTCGCCCAGCATCCGTGGCTCGAAAACGAATGCATCTACGCCGACATCATCCTGCCGGCCAACACCACGCTGGAAGTCGAGGATATCGTCACCAACACCCGGCAGGGCCCTCACTTCCAGAGCGTCACCCTGCAGGAGCGGGCCATCCATCCCATCGGCGAATCGAAGAGCGATTACGAGATCGTTCTTGCCATAGCCGAGAAACTGGGATACGGAGAACAATTCTCCGAGGGCAAGACGACCCTGGATTTGCAAAAAGAATGTTGGCGAACCATGGAATTGGAACCATTGATTTCCTGGGATGAGTTCTACGACAAGAAGTGCTACGTTTTCTCCACCGCGAAGGACTGGGAATCGGACGTGCCCGGCTTCAGAAAGTTCTATGAAGACCCGGATAACAACAAGCTAGCCACACCCTCGGGCAAGCTGGAGTTCTACTCCGAGCGGCTGGCCAAGCACTTCCCGGACGACAAGGAACGGCCGCCCATTCCCAAGTGGATCGAGAAGAGCGAAACCCACGACGAGCGTCTCTCCAGCGAACGGGCTGCCATGTTCCCGCTGCTGTGCATGTCAAACCACGGACGGTGGCGCACACACGCCCAGGGAGACGATATCTCCTGGACGCGTGAGATCGTCACCTGTAAGGTGCTGGCCTCGGACGGCTACCGGTACGAACCCGTGTGGATCAATCCCAAGGACGCCGCCGAGCGTGGAATTAAAGACGGCGATATTGTCAAAGTCTTTAACGAGAGAGGCGTCGTCCTGTGCGGGGCGCGCGTATGGGAGCGCATGAGTCAGCGCGTGGTCTACGTCGACCACGGAGCACGCCACGACCCCATCATCAACGATGTCGACCGCGGCGGCGCTATCAACACCATCGCCCCGAACGGCATTACCTCAAGGAACGCCGTCGGCCAGGCCACCAGCGGCTACCTGGTCGATGTGCAGAAGCTCACGGAAAGTGATTATCAGAAATGGCGCGCGAAAGATCCGGTATCGTTCGATGATGCTTTTAGCAGAGATTACGATCCCGGGTACGGTCAGCGCTTTAACGGCTGGGTCGAAGGAGGCATGGAATGAAAGCTTTTGTAATCGATGTAGGAATTTGTAATGGCTGCTTCGCCTGCCAGATTGCCTGTAAGGACGAGCATGTCGGCAACGATTGGTCTCCAATTGCCAAGCCTCAGCCCGATACCGGCCAGTTCTGGATGAAAGTGAACGAGTACATCTGTGGGACTGTGCCCAAGGTCAAGATGCACTATGTCCCTCTGATGTGCCAGCACTGCGACGACGCGCCATGCATTCCCGCCTGTCCGGTCGAGGGTGCGCTTTACAAGAGAGAAGATGGGCTGGTCATCATCGACTCGGTGAAATGCACCGGCTGTCAAGCCTGCGTGGATGCCTGCCCTTACGACGTCATCTATTTCAACGAGAGCCTGAATATCGCTCAGAAGTGTACCGGTTGCGCCCATCTGTTGGACGGCGGCGAATGGAAGATACCCCGTTGCGCCGATTCCTGCCCCACAGAGGCGATGAAGTTCGGCGAGGAATCGGAGTTCGCAGACCTGATTGCCAAAGCCGAGATTCTGAAGCCGGAAGCGAAGGCAAAACCGCGGGTATATTTCCTGAACATACCCAAGAAATTCATCGCCGGCACCGTGTATGACCCCGTCGAGGAAGAGGTCCTCATCGGGGCCACCTGCACCCTGAAGGGACCCAAGGCGGGCGATGTAAAGACCGTTGGTACGGACGCCTACGGTGACTTCTGGTTCCAGGGCCTGGCTGAGGGCGACTATGACCTGACCATTGAAGCCAAGGGGTTTTCCGCCAAGTCCTTCGCCAAGCTGAACACGGAAAAAGACATTAACCTGGGGGACATTCCGCTGGCCAAATAAAACAGGAGTCAGAAAAGTCAGAAGACGGACTGAAATGCGACCTGAGCGCCGGGCCTGCCCGGTGCTCAGGGTTTTTCCGAAAGACCACAACAGCGGACACGAGGGAGCGGGGCATTGACCGTTACAGATCATCACAACCGGGTGATTAACTACCTTCGCATGTCGGTCACCGACAGGTGCAATCTGCGCTGCCGCTACTGTGTTTCCCACTACGATGTGCCGGGCCCCGGGCGGCGCGCAATCCTGCCCTATGACGACCTCTTTCGGCTGGCGCGGGAATCGGTATCTCTTGGGATACGGAAGATTCGCATCACCGGTGGGGAGCCCTTGGTGCGGCAAGGTATTGTGCAGTTCTTGGAGCGCCTCCGCTGTATGGAAGGCGCCGCTGAAGTCGTGCTCACGACCAACGGAGTGCTGCTGAAGCCGATGGCGGTTTCGCTGCGACAGGCCGGAGTCAAGCGGCTCAACATTAGTTTGGATTCGCTGAGGACCGATACCTTCGCCTCTATGACCGGGGGCGGGAATCTCAGCATGGTGCTGGCAGGAATTGATGCAGCACAAGACGCGGGCTTCCCTCCGCCGCAGATCAATGTTGTGGTGCTGCGCGGCGTGAATGACGGCGAGATTCCGGCATTTGCGTCGCTGGCCGCGACCATGCAACTCAACGTGCGGTTCATTGAATATATGCCCATCACCGGCGACCCCGGCTGGCGTTCACAGTATGTGCCGAGCGATGAGGTGCTGGAGATCCTAGCGCGCGAGCACCGGCTGACGCCGATCGAAAGCATGGATGGCGCCGGTCCCGCGCGCTATTTTCGGCTCGATGAAGGGTCCGCGAAGATTGGCGTGATAAGCCCCATCTCGAATCACTTCTGCGCAACTTGCAACCGCATCCGGATTTCCTCCGACGGTCTGGCCAGGGGCTGCCTGCTTTCCGACGAGACCACGGATCTGAAGCCGTACCTGATGCACGGCGACGAGGCGGTACGGGAAATCCTGATGGCCATCATCCGCAAGAAGCCTCTGCGGCACAGCGTTTCGGAATCGACAGGGTGGCATGCGAACGGGTGGGTTCCAATGTCGGCCATAGGTGGGTAGACGAAATCACCGCGGGCGATGCGCAAATTAGAAAGCTGTTTTAGAAAGTACACAGAAAGTGCTACAGCAGAACCAGAACAGCTGTACC
>CAWCXX010000020.1:0-53667 GCA_963799445.1 uncultured Acidobacteriaceae bacterium
ATGAGTGATAAATCGGTCGAAACATAGTGTGCATTCTGGTTTCATGTGAGTCTCTTCTTCCCTCGTGCCAGCACGGGGAGGCTCCTTCAATCGTTCTTGTGGTCTTCTTCCACATGCTTCAGTAAGTCTGCGTCAGCCTGTTCTTTGCTGTCGTTAATTTTGTTCCACCAAGTCTTCCAGTTGCAGCCTTCGACGGTGCAGGGAATCTTAAACGATTGCTGGCCTTGCTCTGGGTGTTCTTTTTCGATATGGTCGGAGACCTCATATCCGTATTTGTGACCAAACTCACAGCCCGAGACCGGGCATTTGAACCTGGGAGGGGGTGGCGGGTCTCGGGGGTGGGGCCTACGGGGAGGGTTAAGCTTCTTTCCCTCGGTGTTGACCTCGTGGTCATAGAGCCAATTGGAACGGCGTATCTGGCCTTCAGCGGTATGAGCGGCTTCGTCGAACCAAGTGGGTTTATCGGCGTCATACCTCTCTCTCCACTTAACAGATGACGCCATGGTTTTTGCTTTTGTTGTTGCCTTTGTCTTTGGTTCTGGTTCGTGTTTTACCTCCCGGAGGAAGAAAGATTCGTCCGGGTTGTCTTTCGGGCAGTAAGTCGGCGTAGCTGCAACGGCAGTGCCAACCCTAGGACCAATCCCAACGGTAGGAGTAACAGAAACAGTAACGGTAGAAACATTGGGTAAAGATTTTTTACCGCAGAATTCTTTACCACTTGATTCTGGTGGTAACGATTTTTTACCAGTTGGGTCGTCCACGCGGTATACCTTAATCAAATATGAGCCACGTGTGGGTTTGTCCAGTTTACTGGCAGCATACTCTCCCGTGTGTACGAGCCACCCAAGTTCCTCCATCCGTTTATGGGCGGTGATAACTGTGGGCTTGGTGAGGTCGGTAAGCTCCATGATGGTAGAAAGAGACAGCCATGACTCCTGCCCACGGAGTTCATAACACCAGTGCAGCATCCAAATCTTGAGTTCGTTGCCGCTAAGGGCGCGGAGTATCTCCAGCCGGTTCACGTCGAACAGCTTGTACCGGCCCTTGCCATCGAACCATGATTCTACTTGTTCAAGTTCCTTTTCATTCATGGCTGGACTCTTTTCCTGCCTCTTGGGCTTCTTCTTCCAGAATGCGTTTTGCCCATGCCTTGATAATCTCCCGTGCCTCATTAGAACCAGATTGGATAAAAGGGCAGTCGGGGTGGTCATAGTTAATGGCATACCGTGCATCATCGTCATGGTCAGTCTTACGTTTGCGCATTTTCAGCTTTCTCCTTCTTCTTTTCCTGACTCATGACCCAACTGGCAAACTTCACCAGACTCAACCGGCTCCATGGTTTGGCGTCATCTTGTTCTTCTATTGCTTGGTTGACTTTGTTGAGTTTCTTGGCCGCTTCCTCAAAACCGACAATAGCGTTGTCAAATCCGTATTGGCGAATCCAAACACCATATTGGCTGTCGGGCACTTTGTACTCATCTTCGGGGAAGAGGCTACTGAAATACTCTTTCAGGGCGGCAATCTCCTCGCGTTGCTGTGCCAGTTTTGCTCGTAACGCCTGTGCCCGGTCCATATTAGTTAGCCTCCAGTGCTTTCAGTTGTTCGATTCCAATCGGACGGCGGCGACGGCCACCGTGCTTTTTAAACATCATTAGCACGGTCCTGCTGGAGCACCCGAGCTTGTCTCCGATCTGCTTGTAAGTCAGTTCTGGATGACGGGCCACATAGGCGGCGACGATCCTTCGAACTTCAGTCCTTGTAATTTTGTCCATCGTGTTTTCCTCACAAGTAGAGTTAGCGGGTGTTTTGCCGCTCTACTATCGCTTCCGGTAGACGACAAAGTGGGTAAATGACCAACTAACAAGCGGTATGTTTATAAGCTATCGTTCATTTGTAGGCCAACTTTTCTCAGCGTTCATGGGATTTGTAGTGCTGATAAATAAATCGCTTGTGAAACGTTATTTTGCTGCGTACCGACAGTATTTATAGATGAGCGCAAATAGTAGCTCCCCGAAACTGGGCGAACTACTGTAGATGCGAACTAAATATGGAGACACTGTATGGCGAAAATAATTGACGACGTAGTATTTACCGACTTGGACATGGACGCGATTCACGCAGATGAGATAGCGGCAGATGCCGAGATAGCGGCGGAGCGGGAAAAGCAGCTTGGCTTCGACAACGATAAAGATGTAACCAGGGTGGAGTTCAACGACCTGAAGCTGATGGGTGCACACGACCCCGAAGCGGAAATAATCGACCGGTTCATCAGCAGTTATCCTTATCTTCCGCTCACTTACATTTGTCGCCGGTTGAAGATGAGGCCAGCCGAATGCCTTGAACGGGTATTGGCCTTCAATGAGGAAGGCAACGGCTGGTACTCACAGTCACAGGAAGCTGAGGGTCTCACTGCCGATGCAGCGAGGCTGATTGAAGAAGGATGGGAGCCGGGGATGCCGCCGTCCAGTCCTATGACCAAGGGGGAGGTCTTCGCCCTGCTTAACTCTATCTTCACAGTTGAACTCAACCTCAAGTCAACGTGGACAATCTATGACATGGCCTACCGCTCTGGGCTGGATGCGACGGAAATGGCTAAGTGGATTGTGGACTACACCGTGAGCCATGTCCTATGTCATTTTAAGTACATGGGGAACGAAAAGTGGCGGCTCTCGCCTGATGAAATCAAGCAATCGGCGGCCAATTGCCGGTGGATTACAGGGGAACCCACACTCGAAAGCAAGCGGCCTGAGGTCCCCTACGTGGACTATTGCAGCGGGTGCGGCCAGTCTTACGCGGGTACTGAGTCAGCTTGCGCTGGCTGTGGTGCTTTGCGGACGTATACACCGCCGCCACCGCCACCGAAAGGGATGTTGGAGGATATAGACGAATTGGGGGCTGGTCGATGAATCTCGACTTGATGTTTTCCTCGAAAACCGACTGTTGGGCAACGCCACTAGATTTCTTCGCGGAGCTTGACGCGGAATTTGGTTTTGAGCTTGACGTGTGCGCCCTGCCAGAAAACGCAAAATGTGGACGCTACTTCACGCCAGAGATCGATGGTTTAGCTCAAACTTGGCAGGGCGTGTGCTGGATGAATCCGCCCTATGGCCGGGAGATGGGCAAGTGGGTTCGCAAGGCGTATGAATCGGCACAAGCTGGCGCGACTGTCGTCTGCTTACTACCGGCCCGTACGGATACGGCACTCTGGCATGACTACTGCGTGAAAGGTGAGATCCGTTTTCTCCGGGGCCGGCTCAAGTTTGGCGAACACCAGAACGCTGCGCCATTCCCCAGCGCGGTTGTAATTTTCCGGCCACCCTATTCGGGGTATTTGTTGGCAAGTGAGATGCAAGGAGGGACTTACTATGGGAAACCAGCTTCGTGCGACCTCGCACCAATAACTATTTAGGAGATGAGATGACAGAGCAGGCACAGAATCAAGTAGGACTGAAGAATTGTTGAAATCAATTCTTCGCGAACTGACGGTCATTACGGACCACCTGCGAGAGTCAGAGCGTCAACGCGCCAAACAGTGGCTTCCCATTGATAGAAACAGCCGTCAAGCGGGGCAACTGAACCAAAGAGTGATCCGTTCAGCCACTACGGTCTCAGCGGGCAGGAGTACAGGAACGTGACTGTATTTTGGCAGCGTCTACGGGCTTATAAAGCTACTGGCGGACACGGTTGCTGGGCTGCGGCTATGACACCGTGCGCCTGACCTACAACTTGAATTCAAACCTGACGGCACGCTGTCCTTCTCAGCCCTCGCCGGGGGAAGGTAGACCGGCTTAGACCAAATCGCAGGGAGAAAGGTCATGCCCACCTGTCAACATTAACCCTAACCGCACATTCTCACTGGTTCCGGGTTCACCACCGCGCCGTCGCAGGTCGTGGAGCCGCCGCGGCTGGCCAAAGCGCAGGCGGCGCTCGAGTGCCGGGAGTACACGACGATGGAGACCGGCTGCTCTCGGATCATCCTGGGGCTCGCCGTGGCAATTTACGTTGAGGACAGGTTCCCTTTGGCACAACGCCGGTACATTTGCGCGCCGCAGGTCAGGACTCCATCGGGTCCCCAGATCGCAACCATCAGTGCTTCAGCGCTTCCAGGAAGTGGGTGTTGCAAGGAGCCGGTCACAGAATGATTCTGAGTTTCGGTAGCAACCCAGGTAAGCGTGCTGAAGTTACGATCAAGGAGCAGGTTCATATACTCCCGCCCCTCAGGTGTGATGGACGGCAGGTTGCCGTCCTAATAACGAAGATTGTCGAGGTTCACTTCCCCTCCTTTTCCTTAGCCGCCTCTTCCCGTGCGCCACGAATCCACTGGCAGTTAGCAGCAGCGTCGGCAATTTCCACCGGCCACAGTAGCCACTTGGCTTCGTCCCCGTTAGGGTCGAGACTCAGGTACTTGAAGCGGCTGAGTGTGTCACCTGTGGCGATGTCCACCATGGCTCTCACCACGTCCTTGATGTTCGATCCGCTGTGATAGGCGAGATCGGCGATGGACTCGTTCATCAACATCTTGAGTTCCGGCCTGAAGTGTTCCTTCACCATATCCCTGAGTTGATCAGGGGTGAAGGGTTCCACTGGCCGTGGCCCCGGCTCCCATCCATTCTTGGTGAGGGAGTCGGCTTCGCTGGTGATAGCTTCCAGCGTCTGCTTCGGCGTCCAGCAGCAGTTCTCAATCATGGTCACCAGCGGAACGATCCGCTTGATGGCTTGGGCGGGTGTGAGGCCCAGCTTGCGGCAAAGCCCCCTGAGATTGGTGTAAGGGTACCCACTAATGAAGTTGATGATGACATCCTCCTCATATACGTTCTCGGCAGCATCAATCTTGGCCTGTGCCACGTTCTCCTCCAAATCCTCATAGGGGTCGGTAGACCCAGGCGTTGTGTACCACACGTTCTTGGGCTTCATCAGCTTCGGGTCGTTGAACTCCACATCAGTGACATCACTATCGTCGTCATCATTTGTTGGTGGCACGAGCACGGTGCCCGGAGGCAGCACATCAAACTTCGCTTGCAGATGGGCAAGCACTTGTTTCTGAGTCTTTTCGTTCATAGGTTTTAGTTCCTCCATAAAACTGGTTGATGTTGTCGTTGAAGCCCGGCTTCTCCGTCTCCGGGCTTGAAAATAGGTTGCAGACTGCTCTTGTTTCCTAATACTGCGTATCGCGCGCTTTGCCAGGTCGCCGGTCGTAATAATTGTGGGTCGAAAAGCATCTACAACCGGGGCCTAGGTGCGCGCCGTCATTCTCCGTCCGGCCGGCTGATCAGGCGCCCCCTACGCAGGTCGAAACATTTACTAGGATCGAGCATTTCGCTTACCCCCCCGAGCTGCTTTTGCTCAACATCTCGCGCTCGATGTCCTCCTGCAGGGCACTTTGTTCTTCCAGTGTCCCGTTGAGAAACACATCCCATACGAAGGGATCGACGTTTTTTGCGTATTCACCATGGGCCTGTTGGACAGCAGCGCTTGTTTCGTCATTACCCAGTACTTCAGCGATCCTGGCAATCCTCCGACCGGAGAAAGATTCCAGCCTCGTTTCAGAACTGCCTACGCATTGGCTTGTAAACCAGTCAAAGCGGATATCGATCCGAATGCTCGCCCAATACTTCACGAGCTGGATAAGTTCATGCTTGGTCGACACGAAGCCCGGCATTTCCACTGCTCCGGACCCGTTAACTTCGTCGACATAGCCGACTGTCCAGCGATCGTTCCCATAAAATCCCAAACCTTCGCTGTCGGAGCTGTGCTTCTTGCCATTCATATTGATGTTTGCGTCAGCTTTTCCTTTTGTGTCCATAGATCCTCCAACTCTTTAATACTGGCTTTGCAGCGATTGATATCTGATACCGTTCAGTTTTTCTCCAAGGGCGTCAGTAATCCGTTTCTGGCGGCCGGCTACTAGTGATTCTGGCGAGACAATGCCGCCTAAACGCACTTGGACCCAATTACTCATAGTTCTCCCAATTCCGCTTTTCCGGTGTTCAGTTCGCTCGAGTTGGCTAAGCCACCTGATTTGGAATACTCGGAAACCTGCTGTTTCTTCTGACAAAAGTTTGCTGGCTCAAATTTTGTTGCCGGCCCCTGCTCGCCCGTCTTCGCACCTCGATTCATGGTTTCCTCTCGAATATGAAAACGGGCTCGTACTTGAAACGGTCACTACCAGGCGTCCTTGTCCCCATCATGCGCGAGAGGGAGTAGCGCAGTTGACGCTCGAGACGCCATCCGCGGGAGCATGCCATTTTGACGAAGTCGTTTTCTAGTGTCGGGTATGAAGAAACGTTTGCGATGTTGATGATCAAGCGTCCCTTAGGCTTGAGTCCGCACCAGCAATTATCCAATGTCGTACCCAGGAACCCGCGGAGCCACGCCTCTTTGTTTTGGAACGTGAGGTAACTCTGAGTCGATTCGTCACTGTACTTCTCTGTATCGAAGTATGGTGGCGAACTGAAACATAGGTCGAACTCATTGCGGTCCGGCGGGAAGTCTTCACTTCCCATTTTGTGCAATTCAATTTTGAGGCTATCGCGCCCAAACTCCCGGGCCATCGTCTGAAGCCCGGTCATCGTGGGCGAACATGGGTCTGTGCCGACGTATCGGGAGACACGGTTGCAAGCGATTGCTCCGAGTAATCGCCCACCAAAGCCGGAGGACATATCCCATACCGTACCTCTCCCCGCTGGCAGGAACGTATGGTAGATGCAGGCAGCCGCGGTGGGCCGGAAATTGCTGACTCCCTGCGCACCGGAGTAAGAACGTACTGCTTTGCGAATCGCAGCGTCTGTGATTGGGCCCGTGCCGTACTTTATTCGCTTGGCGATGGCGCCCCGTAGGTCATGGTCTGACTCAAACACTTCCATCGGTGTCTTCATGTCGCCGCACCGAACGGACCAGGCGTGCGGAAAATATGACCATGCGAGCTTCAGGCCGTGCATCGTTTGTTTTATTTTGTTGTCGACAATGAGCTTTGAGTGATCGAAGTTGGTGAGTTTTATGAGCTCGTCACACTTCTGGTCCGGTGTCAGCCGGTAGTACGGGAACCCCTTTTGCCGATAGAGCTGAAATATTGTTTCGACAGCCTCTGCGCTTGGTAGTTTAGCTTTCTGGCAAGTATTGTTGGCCACAGGTCGTACCTCTGTAGCGCAATACCGAGAAATCGGCGATTATTGCGACGAAATCTTTCGCGGCTCATTGACTTGCACGCCTCAATCCGCCCGCACCGGAAAACTTATCAGCGGGGCGCTGACGTCCACAGCGATCCCCGACGAGATGACTAGCCACAACAACCTATGCGGATTCAGGCATTTGCTGGAAAAAGAGGGATCCGCCGACGTTGCTCTCTAGAGCGTGTTTCATAAATAGGTTCGGCCTCAAGCTAAGTACTTACGCGTGAGGCTGGTTGGCTGATGAGCTTCTGTCATGAAGAAGCGGCAGAAGCTTGTGACGGATGAGCAGTGGGAGTTGATCGAGCCGTTGTTGCCCCAACCACGGCGCAGGAAGGACAACCGGGGACGGCCCTGGGCGTCGAACCGGGCTTGTTTTGAGGGGATTCTGTGGATTCTGCAGACCGGAGCGGCGTGGCGATTTCTTCCCGACGAATATCCCTCGCCGGCGACCTGCTGGCGGCGGCTGAAGCAGTGGCAGGACGAAGGCGTGTGGCTGGATGCGTGGCGTGCTCTGTTGGGCGCGCTAGACCAGGAAGGATTGCTAAAGTGGGACGAGACCTTCCTGGACGGCAGCTTCGCCCCAGCCAAAAAGGGGGCGATGCGGTCGGTAAAACCAAGCGCGGCAAGGGGACGAAGTGGATGGTACTGGTTGACGGTCAAGGTCTTCCGCTGGGAGTTCGGCTGGAAAGTGCCTCTCCGGCAGAAGTTACGCTTGCGGAAGCCACGCTCCAGGAAGTCCGCGTCCCGCGCCCCAAAGGCCGGCCGCGGCAAAAACCGAAACGCGTAATCGCCGACGCTGGCTACGACTCCGACCCGCTGCGTGAGCGATTGAAGAAGCGGGCCATCGAGTTGATTGCGCCCTACCGCAAGAACAACAAGCGGCGGCGCTATGAAGACGGACGTAAGATGCGCCGCTACAGACGCCGCTGGATCGTGGAGCGCACCAACGCCTGGCTTGGTCAGTTCCGCCGATTGCTTGTACGTCATGAGCATCTGCTCTCTACCTACTACGCCTTCTTCTACATCGCCTGCTTCTGGATCACGCTGAGGCGGTGTTTATGAAACACGCTCTAGCAACCTAAAGCCGATTGTGCAGAGGGACCACGGCGCCGGAATAGCGTGGACCAGACCAAGAGAAGGTCGTTGCGCGGCCATCAAGAGATTCCCGCGAACTATGGTATCGACTGCTATTTGAGGGGCGAGCAGAGTTCAAATGTATGGTATGAGCGAAACCGGCCCCCTTACTGTCTTCCCCAAAGGGCTTCTCGCTGGGATCGCTACCCCCCAATTTATCGTGTCACCGCGTGCGAGCCTTGCCGCTTGAGCCACTTCGATTTTGGGCGGTTTGGATAGGGGCCCTCGTCGGTGGCACGCCTCTGGCTCACATCAATATATATGCGATAAATTTGTTACTCTCGTTCGTTGTTCTGTCCAAATTGTCGGTATCAGATTCCGTACACCCTTTTCGACGTCAGCCGATTTGGGCAGCCTATCTCGATTCTTTAGGGGCACGGAACAATGGAAGAGGAAATTTATTCAATTGCAGAAATTGCGAAGATTCTTAAAGTAAGTGCAGATAAAGTTACCAGGATGTTTGAAAGCGAACCAGGCGTGATCGACCTCGGCGCGCGGGAAACGATGCACAAGCGTCGCTACCGCATTTTGCGCATTCCCGCCTCGGTTGTGAACAGGGTCCTACAAAAGCGTCGGATCAAATGACCTGCCTGTCTTAGCGAGGCGAGCGCAAAAGCCTTGAGCCCGCTACTGGATCATTCCGGGGATGATGGTCTTCGAGAGGCTGATAACGTCCTGGACCGCGTTCTGCTGGTGCGACGGCGGAATAGCCGGCAGCTCCATCTTCGTCCAGGCCAGTTTGACCTCTGCCTCAAGCTTCCGCTGGCGCTCCTGACCCATGCGGAGTAGTAACGCTCGGTGGTCCGTATAGTTTTGTGCCCCAGTAGTTTGCTGACCTGTTCAATCGGCACGTCCGCGAGAAGCAACTCGACGGCAAACGTATGGCGGAACCGGTGGGACAGCATTTCCTGCTGGCCGTGCTTAACGCTTGCTTTGTCAAAAACCAGGCGAAGCCAGTCACCGAATTGGCAGATGAGGGAAGTCTTCTTCATCCGTTCAGGATTCCAGAAGAAGTAGTCCGGATGATCGTTGGCATGCGCGCGAAGCATTTTCGCTACGGCCGGCGGCAAGGGGATGAAGACCTCAGCATCAGTCTTCGTCCGGTGAACCTGGGTGAGGTTGTCGTCCGCCCGCAGCAGGTTCCGTGGCAAGGTTGCGGCATCGATGCAGGCCAGTCCAGACCAGCGCTGCAGCAAGATGAAGACTCGCACGCGTTCTTCGATCTCCGGGCTGAGCCCACACTGGCTGGTGGCCGCCAGCAGACTTGCCATCTCGTCTCGCGTGAGAGGCTGTACCTGTTTGCGAACGATTGGAAGGGATTTCAGCTTGGCGGCGACATCGGAGGGAATAAGGTCGAGGGAATGCGCCCAGCGGAAAAACGTCTTAACGACCGACCAGGCTACGGCCGGGCCCCCGGAGTCCTTATTGAAGGTCCATCCAGCCCGCCACTCGGTCAGCATGCGCGCCGAAACATCCTTGAGCAGGACGGCGTTCTTTGAGTACGCGTAGTCGCGAAGTCGCCCTAGCAACCGCTGGGCTTTGGAGGAGTCCTTGATTCCCCGCTGCGACCTGTCAAGCAGGTAGAGTTCTAGGGCAGTGTCGATCGTGACGTGGTCGGGCGGCTTGGGCGTCTCAATCCCCAAGGCCTCACGTTCGAGCTCCTCTTCGAACTTGCGCGCAGCCTTGTTGGCAATCTCCCAGGAGCGCGTCCAGGCAGACCGCTTATGGCACTTGCCCCAACGCAGCCAAAGGGGGCATTTGCACCGACGGTACTGGCCGGAGTTCTTTACTTTACCTTGCGGGCACTTCTTCGAGTGCCGGGTATAGACAGTCACAACCACGGTCGAAAATCCTCTGTCTGCTAATACCGGCAAATGGCAAAAAGCCACGGAGAGATTGTTCGCCGGCGGTACAAAAGCAGTACATTTTTCTTGGGATTTTGCTTAAGTGGTTGGATTATAAGGAGATATATCTGGCTCCTCAGGTAGGACTCGAACCTACAACCCTTCGGTTAACAGCCGAATGCTCTGCCATTGAGCTACTGAGGAGTGTATGGCGTTGTATTGCCCAATAAATAAGTTAGCAGAGCCCGCGAAGCGCGTCAAAAGCGCCGATTCCAAAGCGACCGAGGAGCAGTCTTCCATCGGTCCGATCGATAACATGTGCCGCCTGCTTCTCCTGCTGTCTGACGTTCACAAACAACACATGCTGCGAAACCCTCAACGAGATCCGCAACCAGCGTGATCTGCTTCTGGATGCACTCAAGGAGTCTGAGTGGACCATGGTGGATCGTGTCCCGATGACTCTGAACCGTGCATTCCCGCGGTACAGTCAGGCAGTTAGTAAAATGCTGATGAAAATGTTGACATGGAACAACACAATTTAACGGTATACTCTCTTTGCCGCCGTTTCGCCGCGCGACCATCAAACCAGAAAGGATCCCCATGCCCACCGACGAACAGTTCCGCACGCTCGAAAAGATGGTCGAAGAGCTCACCGCGCATGTCTCCAAGCTGCAGGATACGCAAGCCGTCCGCGATCTCCAGTTCAAATACGGCTACTACCTGGACAAGTGCCTCTATGACGAAGCGGTCGACCTGTATACCGACGATTGCGAGGTCCACTTCCTGGGAGGGATCTTCCGCGGCAAGGAAAGCGCGCGGCGCCTCTACTGCGGCCGATTCCGCGAGATCTTCACCGACGGCCATAACGGCCCGGTTCAGGGTTACCTGCTCGACCACATGATCCTCCAGGACATCATCGACATCGCGCCCGATGGCAAAACGGCATACGCCCGCATGCGCGTCTTCATGCAAGCCGGACGCCATCACGAGTACACCGACGAAACGCATCCCCTGCGCCAGTGGTGGGAAGGTTCGCTCTACGAAAACGTCTACGCCAAGGAAAACGGCATCTGGAAAATGAAGGTGCTGAACTATCGCCCGGTCTACCATGCCGATTTCGACAAAGGCTGGGCCTACACCGAGCCCAATTACGTTCCTTTTTACACCGAAACCTATCCGGCGAACCCCACCGGCCCCGACGAGCTCGAAAAGCCCGTGCCGCCGCTCTGGCCCCAGACCGATACGCTGCCCTTCCACTACCCGCATCCCGTCACCGGCAAGGAAGTGAAGCTCTCGCCGCCGCCCAACATCGTCAAGAAGGCCGCCGCGAAATAACGAAACGAAAGCAGTCCAATGGCAAAACCGTTCCCCAACACGATGGACTTCGCGGGCTGGAACGCACCCTCCCGCATCGAGTGTGATATCTACGACCTGGTCACTGAGGGCGAAGTACCCGAAGAGATCAACGGCAACTGGTATCGCTCCATCCCCGATCCGCAGTATTCGCCCATGCTCGGCGACGACACGTTCTTGAGCGGCGATGGCATGGTGAGCCTCTTCCGCTTCGAAAATGGCCACGTCGATTTCAAGATGCGCTACGTCAAAACCGAGCGCTGGAAGGCGGAGCGCGCCGCTCGCCGCTCGCTCTTCGGCCTGTACCGTAACCCTTTCACCGACGACCCGAGCGTTCGCGGCAAGCCGCGCAACGTCAACAACACAACGCCGGTTTACCACGCGGGCAAGCTGCTGGCGCTCAAAGAAGACAGCCGCGCAATGGAACTCGATCCCCATACGCTCGAAACCATTGGCGAATTCGATTACGACGGCAAGCTCAAAAGCCAGACCATGACCGCGCACACGCGGCTGGCGCCCGACACCGGCGATCTCTATTTCTTCGGCTACGAAGCCGGCGGCCTGGTGACCAAAGACGTCGCGTTTTGCGTTGCCGACAAAAAAGGCAACCTGGTCCGTGAAGAGTGGTTCGAAGCACCCTACGTCGCGCTCATGCACGATTTCGCCGTTACGCGGGAGCACGTCATCTTCCCCGTCTTCCCCATTACCGCCGATCTCAATCGCGTGAAGCAGGGCGGTCACCACTGGGTTTTTGAGCAGGACAAGGAATCCTACGTCGGCATTCTCCCGCGCGACGCGCACGCCAAGCACATGCGCTGGTTCCGCGGCCCCGCGCGATCGTCCTTCCACTTTATGAACGCTTACAGCGAAGGCAATCGCGTGCACATGTATTTCGGCCTCAGTAAAGTGCCGGCGTTCCCGTTCATGCTGAAGGCCTCGGGGATCAACCTGCGGCCCGATCAGGCGGGCATCGGATTCGTGCGCTGGACCTTCGACCTGGCCAAGCCCGGCGACACCTGGGAAGAGACCGTCATTGGCCCCTCCGGCGACATGCCGCGCACCGCGCTCAAGGACCAGATGACCGATTTCGACATCGGCTACTACCAGACGTTCGATCCGAAAAATGGTCCGCCGCTGGTCGCCGGCCCCGTCGGCGCGGGTTTCAACACCATCCTCCGCATGGAAGTGAAGACCGGCAAGTACACCACGCTGGGACTCGGCCCCACGGTCACGGTCCAGGAGCACGTCCACATCCCGTCGCAAAAGCCCGGCCATGAAGGCTACCTCGCCTTCGTCTGCGATATGCATGACCAGCAGCTCTCCGAAGTCGCGATCGTCGAAGCCGGCAACATCGAAAAAGGCGCCATCGCGCGCATCAAAGTCCCGTTCCGCCTGCGCGTGCAGGTGCATGGCAACTGGGTCCCGGCTAATGAACTATGAGTAGCGAGATGTTGTCTTAGGCTACGCGACTCTCCCTATCTTCCAACAGCCGCTGCTCTTTGTGTAATCGATCGTCAGCATCCGACGCTCGGTCCGGCGCAAGGCGCCGTAACCCTGGGCATGAGCCATCTGCGCCAGCGTGCAATCCTTGGCCAGCGGCGTTTCCACGTCGACGGCACAGTCGAAATACCCGACGGCGCTTCGGCCATCCGCGGCGATTTCGATCTTCTCCGGCGCACCGGCATGATCCGCGGTAATCCGGCGCACTGCGCTGTCGAGTAGCGCCTCGCGGTCACCGGTATTGACCTGTCGCAGCCAGGACTGATGCACCTCGCGGATCGCGGCCTCGTCCTCGAGGCGCCTTACGCGAGCTTTCAACGCGTCGTCGGCAAACGCAACGGCGGAAACCGAGGCGATCGCGACAGGCGCGGCCAGAAGCGCGCCGCCTTTCAGGAACCTGCGGCGCGTGGGAGTAATGTCCTTCGTCATGTCGTTCTCACTCAAGTCCTGATCTGGAAATACTTGTCGACTTCGAACTTGCCCGCATGCCGGACCACGGCGCCGATCTGACTCATATCGAGGCCACGCGAGCCGCAGTGATAGCCGATGCCGGCATCGTGCATGATGTTCAAGTTGAGGAGAATAGTGCCCAGCGTGCCGTTGCAGGCCTCCTCCAGCCAATAAATGAAATAGACGCCGTCGCGGATCTTCACGAAGTCGCCCGGGCCGCACCATTCCATGCCGCCATGCCCGTCCGGCGTGAAGATGATCCATGACACCGTGTTGGGCGTGGAATAAAGATGCATTGAAGTGAGCCCGGGAGCATAGCTGTAGGTGATGCAGCGGCCCAGCATTTCGGTCGTTCTGCCGTGGCGGCGGTACATGGGCGGCTGAATGCCGTGCATCTCCAGCACGCCGAAAAAGGTGCGCGCCCCGGCCTCGTTGGCGAAATAGGGCGTGTTGAGAAAGCCGTTGTAGCAGGTTACCAGCCCCTGCTGGAAATCCACTGCCATGATGTGGCCGTCGTGGTTGGGCGCGCCCTCCAGCAGATGTCCGAACAGGAACAAGCCGGGCGCCACCTCGTAGGCCTGGTAGCGCGCTTTGGTCCACTCGCCCTTGCCGTCCATGCGCCAGTTGAGTTCGTCGGCGCTGTCGACCTTGTATTCCATGACCGGCCCATTGTCGTAGCGCAGGGTGAAGGTTTTGCCCGCTAGGAAGTCATTCGCGGGCAGGGCGTTCATGGCCATGCCGGCAGCGCCGCCGGTCGCGGTACGGTCAGGAAAGGCAGCGGATTTCTCCTTGACGACCTTGGCCACCTCCTCCTGGGTCAGCTTCTCCATGGTCTTGATCGGCCGGTACACCCCCCGCCCGCCCTTGACGGGCTTGCCGTCCTGTCCCTTGGGACCGGGGATAGGGTCACCGGAATAGTCGCCAAATTTCTCGAAGCGGGCGATCTGGCCCACGGAGTCGCCATGGCCCCGGAAGAGGTAGTACTGCAGGTTGTCGCCTTCATCGAAGCCCAGCCGTAATCCCATCTGCTCGGTGCGGTTCATGTCGATCACATAGGCGGTGAAAGTGCCCGAAAACTCGCATTCCGTGCGGGTGTAGACATAGAAATCGTTGTCGAGCTTGACGTAGTCTGACGGGGCGCAGAAGCCGAGCTCCCCGCCCGTGCGCGACAGCTCCACGAAGTGGGAATAACCGGCGGAGGGGTAGTACTCCAGTGTCTCCATGCCGGTGTCTTGCCGCCAGTGATAGCCCCGGCCCTCCAGGCGGTCGGTTGGCTCGTGCCGCGTCTTGGGCTCATCGCCCCCGCCATTGATATAGCCGTAATAGATCTGGCGCTGGACCTCGCGGTTGTCCTCGTAGCCGCTGAACCATAGCTCAATGACAGTGGCCAGCCTGCTCTTTCGGTCGACAACCACGGTATAGCCGCGCTGCGTGCCGGGAATCATGTGGGTGAACAGGCAGATGTGGTCGATCTCCAGTGCGCCGAAGCCGGCATGGATCGCCTTGCCACCGTCCTCGGCCACCGACAACTCGGTGTTGCTGGCGAACTGGTACTTCAGCGCGGGACCATCGTTGATGACGATCTCCAGCGACTCGCCGGCGAAGTCCGTGGCGAGCGGCGAGACACATGTCGGCCCGTGCGCAGCCACCGGGTCGAGTTGGGCGGCGATCTGTTCTTTGGTGAGCTTGGTGTAAGCGATGCGGTGCATCTGCTTCTCGGGATATGGTGTTCCGAGCATGCGTCTTCTCCTCGAACTCTGGCGCACCGCTACGCGCGGCGTCTGCGCGCCTCACGGGATCGTACGACTTCGGGCGCGGCCCCTGCAAGCAATAAGTTTAGTCCGCACTTCTCACAAGGCGCGGCCCAAAGCTATCGCCGGCCTCCAGGCCGGGGCCCCAACGACGGGTCTTCGTGGTTGGGGCAGGAGACCGGCTGTAGTGCGGGCGTCCACGCCCGCACCAGTCAAGAGATCATTACCAAACCACGAAGCCAGAGCACTAGGAATCGCCCCCAAAGCACTTGCCGCAAACCGTGCAAAGCTCGCCGGGGCGCTCCTAGTCCCAGCCCGAGGGCATTCCGAACGGGACGGGCCACGACAGCCCCTCGATCTCACGGATCTTGCCGCCCTCGATCTTGAAAAGCTGCGGCTTCAAAAACGTGATCGACCTCAGGAAATTCGGCGGCACGGCCACGTCTCCCACTCCCGGCACAGGCACCGTCTTAACGTTCCCTTCGTTATCGAACAGCGCGAGATTCAGCACCAGCCCCTGCTGCTCATCCACGAGCAACGGCCGCACGCCGCGAGGCGTCTGGATGGCGCTGAAATATCCCTGGTTGAGTTCCTCCGCGCAGCTTGCGCCAAACGCGTGAAAGTCCGCATGCGCCGGATCGACCACGGGGCCTTTTGCGTTGTTCGTGGTCGCCATGCCGTTTTCGCGGCTGCTGCATTCACTCGCGAAAGGTATGATCGAGCCGTTCTTCTCCGCGAAGCCCTGATAGTATTTTTGCGTCGCCGCGATCATCTCCGCGCGCGGCGTTTGCTCGTCTTTCGCAAGCGGAGCGAGCAGCGCCACGTCCAGAGAAATGAAATCCGCGGGATCGACTTCGAGGATCTGGATCGGCGTCATCACTCCCGCTGTGTTTTCTCCCAAACCGCCTCGCGGGCGCAGCTCCTGCCGGGCCATTATCACCTCGACTTCAGTGATCTGGTGGTCCTTCACCTTGAGCCGCAGCGCCATCACGGCCTGCAGCCTGCCAAATTCCGTGTAGCTGCCGTAATACCCGGCTTCGCCCGTCTCCGGATCGGCCAGATACACGCGATAAGTGCCGAGCCCGGTAAAAGTCTTCCAAATCCCCTCGCCCGGAGCGACCACCTGTCCGTCTTCCGTGTATTTCACGTTCGGCGCCAGCGCGACTCCGCACGCGCAGCGCTTCAGCATCGCGTTGAAATAGCTGTCCACCACTCCGAGCAGGCAGGTGCGGTCGCACGGCCCCGGAATGGCCTCGTTCGGATGCGCCGGAAGGTGAGTCAGATTCGTTCCCTGATCTGGCGCGGCGAATGCCGGAAGCGAAACATTCGACAATACCGCGCACCACGCTGCGAGCAGCAATCCAGCCAGAATCAAATTTCGAAACACGATTTTCGCCAAGGTAATCTCCGATATCTATTGAAACGCCGGTTTCATGTTGAACGGGATTTCGTACATGGTCATTTCGATGTCGCTGATGCTGCCCTTTTCAATTCGATACGCTTCGTTCGCGATATTCGTTCGCGGCACCATAAAATATGGCGGCACCTGCCACACTTCTCCGTCGGTCAGATGGATCGACGTCACCGTCCCGTCAAAATCCAGGTATGACGAAGCCAGAACGGCGCCGTACTCCACGTCCGTTACCAGGAATCGACGGTCGCGCACTCCGGTTGTAAATCCGAGAAAGCCCAGCTTGTATTGGTCGGTGCAGTTCATCATGGTGAAGTTCTTGACGTTCTCGTCGGAATGCCCGTAGTTCTGCGGACGCGGACGATTCGTCGTATACGTTGCATCCTCGGTGCGCTGGCAGTCCGGCGTGAAGGCATACACGCCTTTGCCGTCGTTCAATTGCAGCCCTTCGAGGTACATGTAGGCCGCTTGATCCAGCGCCGCGCGCGATTCCCTCTGGTCGGCCGGAATGGGCACGAGCCATCGAGGATCGGGCTTGCCCATTTTTTCGTAATCTGACGCGCCGTACGGGTCGTGCGCCACGAATTGCTCCGCTTGGGTGATCAGCTGATTGACCACTTTCAGCCGCACGATCAAAATTGCGCCCACGCCATTTTCGTACACCACCGTGATTACGCCGACGTCGCCCTGATCCGGATCGCAGTAATAGTGCCGGTACTTTCCGAGCCCGCTGATCGTGGCCCACAGCGCCTGGCCGATCTTCAGCCGCACGTTGTCCTGCGCGTACTCCACGTTCTCAGCCAACGGCGCCTGCGAAGGATCGTGGGCGGCCATCGCGCCCAGATAGCGGCTCATCATGCCTTCCAGGCACGCCCGGTCGCACGAGACCGAAGCTGCGTCCGCTTTCTGCCCCGCAGCGCGATTCGGCGTACCGTTTGCCGAGGTTCCGCTCGCATTTCCTGCCCGCGGAGCACTAATTCCCATCACCAGCAGCACCGCGATACTCAAGAGCGCTGCTCGATATGCCGGTCCAATCTTTTTTCTCAAAGTAACCTCCCGCGATGAATGCCCGGTAAGTCGATGCGACCAATAGGGAGCAGCGACCTTCGAAAAACCTCAACAGGGCACACCAACTCTGGTTTTGCCGTAGAACACGGATTTCCGTATTGTTTTCCCGAATGCTTGATTCTACTCCCAACCACTTCCGCTGGTACAACGTGCCCCTGAGGATTTCATTCCTAGCGCGTCCGGGAATCCACTGGTGGCCATTCCCGCCGGTCGCCTTCCTTGATCCACTGCTCTGCCGTGTCGCGCTGGTTATAGAACCGCACCACCGCCCGGCCGTCCCAAAGGTTGGTCACGATGAATCCCACGCGCGGGAACAACTCCCCGTAGTGGAACTCCACCTTCGCCACCACTCGTCGCGCCGTCTTCCAAATCGCTGGCGGGCTCTATGCTTCCGACACTACCGGCAGCTGCGCGGCATCCCAGGCGGCCAGGCCCCCGGCTATCTCAATCAAATCCGTGATCCCATACTGATGCAGGATGCTGGCGGCGATCGAGGAGCGATAGCCGCCCGCGCAATGGACGGCAATGCGGCGTATGCGGGGGATTTCGGCGATGCGTTCCTGCAAATGGTTGAGCGGAACGTTTACGCTGCCGGCAATGTGCTTTGTCGCCCACTCGCGCGGATTCCGAACATCGAGCACCAGGGGTGGGCTCGCACCCGCCAACTCCTCAGCCACCATCGGAGCGTTGCTGCGCTCTGTTGGCCACACCAGGTCCAGCCGGTCGGCGAGCGCTTCCATCCCTCCCCGAAGATGGCCTTTTACGTGATCGAATCCAATGCGGCCCAAACGTAAGGCGGCTTCGTGCTCCCGTCCCGGTTCAGCCACGATAACGATCGGCCGTGTCCGGTCAAGCAAGGTGCAACACCAGGTGGCGAATTGCCCGCCAAGTCCGATGTTGATGCTGCCGGCAAGATGCCCCTTGGCATACTCGGCGGGTTCACGGACGTCGAGAATCTGCAAACCGGCGTCCCCCATCCGCAGCACCTCGTCAAGATCCACCGGATGCCGTGTTCGCTCCAGGTTCTCGTCCAGTGTGGTCCGCTCGCGGGTATTGAGGATTGCATCGTAGGTGAAGTACGGTGGAGCGTCGGGCTGATCGGCGGTGACGAGACGAATAAACTGCTCCTTTGACATGGGCTGCAGTGCGTAGTTCAAGCGCCGCTGATCTCCCAGTGAAGAGACGGTGTCTGAGGAGAGTTGCTTGCCGCACAGAGAGCCGGCGCCGTGCGCGGGATAGACCAGCGTGTCGTCGGGAAGCGTGAGGAGTTTCCCCTGCAGCGAGTCGTAAAGGTGGGCGCCGAGGTCGCTGGCTGTCCACCCCAGAGACGCACGCAGGTCGGGGCGCCCAACGTCGCCGATGAACAGCGTGTCGCCCGTGAGCACTGCGCAAGGGCTGGCCCGGTCCTTCTCGAGATCGAAGACCAGAATCGAGATGGACTCGATGGTGTGGCCGGGAGTTTCAAGAACTTGCAGGCGCACTCCCGGAAAGTTGAGGGCATCGCCATCCTTCATTGCCACAAAGCTGTATTCCGCTTGTGCGCGGGAGCCGAGATGGATGGCCGCGCCGGAACGGTCGCGCAGTTCCAGATGACCGGCCACGAAGTCGGCGTGAAAGTGGCTGAGGAAGACGTGACGAATCTCGAGGCCAAGTCCCTCAGCATCGGTCAGGTACCGCTCGATGTCGCGTTGCGGGTCGACGATGATGGCGGTGGCGCTGGCCTCGTCTCCGATGAGATACGACGCGTGCGCCAGGCAGCCGAGGTAGTACTGCTTCAGGATCATGAGGATTAGCCCGGATGACCGCAACCCGCTCGCCTGCGACCGGTATCGATCTCAGCGTGCGATGCTGCAATAATGTACTACGAATCGCCTGCCCGGTGGCCGGAAATGAATCTGCTGGAGCTTGTGGGAAACACCCCTCTGGTCGAATTGCGCCGCGTGAACCCGAATCCCGGGGTGCGCATGTTCGGAAAGCTGGAGGGCAACAACCCTGGCTCGTCCGTCAAGGACCGCGCGGCGAAGTTCATGATCGATGGCGCGGAGAAACGCGGCGAGCTCAGACCGGGAGTGCGTATCATCGAGCCCACCAGCGGCAACACCGGAATTTCTCTGGCCATGATTGCGGCCACCAAGGGGTTTGAGATCGAGCTGGTGATGCCTGACAGCTCCACCTCAGAGCGCGTGGCCGCCATGGAGGCTTTTGGCGCCACTGTCACCCTCACGCCTGGCGACGCGGGAATGGAAGGCGCCATCGATTTCGTTCGTGAGCAAGTGGCGAAAGGCGGCGGGCTCATGCTCAACCAGTTCGGCAACCCCGATAACTGGCGCGCGAGGAAGGACTCTTCGCCGGCGTTTCCTCCGGCGGGGCTTGCGCGGCGGCCTGCCGGTTGGCGGGAACACTCGATACGGGCCTGATCGTGTTCGTCCTTTGCGACCGGGGCGATCGGTACCTTTCCAGTGATGTTTTTTCCAATCGCGTTTCCGAAGACAACGGAAAGAGAGGCCGCTGATGGCCGCGGCGCCGACTGGGTCCGAGGTGACTTTGTGGCGCTACGTGGGCAACAGGACCAGTTATTTGGTCTCGCTGCCCAGACGCGGGGCATTGGGGTCGAGCCGGCCGGCGCCCTGGAAGGGAAGCATCCAGCCGGGGTATTCCGGCGGTAGCTGGCTGACCTGGTCGAGCTGCTGGAGCTCCTCGGGGCTGAACTTCACGTCTACCGCGGGGAGGTTGTCCTGGAGCTGGTCGGTACGCTTGGCGCCGATGATGACCGCGGTGACGACTGGTTGATGAAGAAGCCAGGCCAGCGCGATGCGGGCGGGCGAGCAGCCGTGGGCCTCGCCAATCGTGCGCATGACGTCGAGGATGCGCCAGGCGCGTTCCTTGTCTACGAGGGGAAAGTCGAACGCGGTGCGGCGGGAATTTTCGGGCTTCTGGTTCTCGCGGCTGTATTTGCCTGAGAGCAATCCACCGGCAAGCGGGCTCCAGACGAGCAGGCCTGTTTTGGTGTGCCGAAACATGGGTACGAACTCGCGCTCGAGGTCGCGTCCGGCAATCGAGTAGTAGGCTTGCAGGGTATCAAAGCGGGCGTAGCCCTTGAGTTCGGAGACGGTGATCGCGCGGGAGAGTTTCCAGGCCTCCCAGTTACTGGCGCCGATGTAGCGGACCTTGCCCTGTTGAACCAGGGTGTCGAGGGCGCGGAGGCTTTCTTCAATGGGTGTGATGGCGTCGCTGCCATGGAGCTGGTAGAGGTCGATGTGATCAGTGCCGAGGCGCTTGAGGCTGGCCTCTACGGCGTCCATGATGTGGCCGCGGGAAGCGCCGACGTCGTTGTGGCCGGGGCCGGTGCGGCCGAAGACTTTGGTGGCAATCACGACATCTTTGCGGGCAATGCCGAGGTTCTTGAGCGACTGGCCGAGAAATTTCTCGCTTTCGCCTTCAGAGTAGACATCGGCGGTGTCGAAGAAGTTCACGCCGGCGTCGATCGAGCCCTTTACCAGGGCGTCGGCGCCTGCCTGGTCGACCTGGCCCACATTGCTCCAGAAGCCTGAGCCGTGAAAAGTCATGCAGCCGAAGCAGATTCTGGAAACGAGGAGGCCGGTGTCACCTAGTGTCTTATATTGCATGCGGGAGGGTCCTTGGCCGATAGATTCGGCTCAGCTCATTGGATGCGGGGCCACGGCCGGCGACTCGGAAGGTTGGGAGTTTCACGTTCAATACCGGGGGAAAATAGGCCGATCGCAAGCCTGGTTGCGACACATCGGAGTACCGAGCCCCAACAAAGGCCACCGTATCGGTCCTGTGAAATGAGTTGTATCCGGAGATCGTTGACGCTGACGCCGGTGGAGATCCGCTTCCGAGCTGCTCGGCTGTCGAGGCTCTCGAACGCCGTTCAGCTCGACCCAGTCGATCTGCGTGGCCGGCCGCGCATCGCGGCGGATCAGACCGAGTGGGTTCCGCAAAAGTTCCTGCGTCCGTGCAAAGTGCGCTCAGGGGCCTTACCCTCTACTCGCATTTCGCACCACAGGATCTGAGTGGTATTTGCGCCAGCTTTGGAATCCCGCGTTCCGGACATTGCCGGCAGATCATGGCCTAATAGCTGAACGTCTCGCTGAAGGTGTAGTAGGGCGCAGGCGTGGGAACCATCACGGGAATTCTTGTGGGGCTCCATTCCTGGTAAGGGTTTGGATTGGCCTTGTCCTGTTTCATCCGTGGATCCTGCGACGCCTTTTCGCCGGCTTCCTTCATGGGGTTCTTCTCCTTGACCGGGATCACCGCCAAGCCATGCTCCAGGGGGCCGGTGTAGTCATAGAACATCTGAATGTGCCAGATCTTCCACTGTCCGTCTTCTTTAATAAAGTCCACGCCATACTTCTCAAAGAAAAAGATACCGCCGGCCTGGTGATCGGTTCCGTTCTGCGCGCCGATCATAATCCCCGGCGAGTACCACATGCCCTTGGCGGTCTTGCCGTCCCCGGCAATTTCAATAATCGGAGTGGTCAGGAAGTGAAACAAAAAGGTTCCTGCACCGTAACTCGCGGGCCCGTCAGGAACCTCGGGGTACTGCTTTCTCAGCGCGTCCAGGTCCCTCTGCTCATTGACCTCATTCATCACGCAATACGACGAACGGATGTGCTCTCCTGTCCAGGCGCCCCCGGGGTTGGTGAAGGTATCCTCGGTGGGGGGATGCTTGGCCCAGATTGCATCCAGTTCTTCGCAGCCTTTTCCCGCGCCATGATAGAACGCATGGCGTCCCATGACGTTGGCGACAGCCTGAATGTCCATCGCCCGCTCCGCATCCGATATGACCGGCCTGTTATCGGCGGCAAATGCGATGGCATAGCCGCTCGCCGCGAAGAGACCGACTGCCAGCACAGCCTCAAATCTATTTTTCATTTCATTCTCCTTCTTCAGTTATTTGTTTATGAGTTAGATCGTCGCCGAATCTTATATGCTTATCCATCGAGAGTTACTTTCGATTTCCCGGCAAACAGATGAATGCATAGCGAAGTAGATGCGTAAAGTTAACCGTGAATTGTGAGAGACTGCGGGCCACTCAATTACTGAACCCACGGAGAGTGCACGTCAGGGCCACTCAGATACACGTTGATCTGCGAGGCCTGCAGCTTGCCGTCGTAGAACTGGAAAACCTGCATGGTCTCTCCGGTTGCGGGTGATGGGTGGAGCAATGCCGACTTGCCCTCCTTCAACTTCTTCTCGAACCACTGCTCCTGCGTATCCCTTGCGTCTTTCATGTCCTTCGGGATGAAGGCGGAGAGCATGTGTCCTAAGTACGGGTAGGGGTAGACGTATCCGGGAACGATACCGGCGACGACGACAAATCCCAGATCGTCGTCGATTGCGATCACACGGGCCTTCAGATCGGTAGGGCGAAAGGGAGGGAACATGCAGGGGATCGGCATGTCCTTCGTGAAGCCGGCAGGGAGGGGTTGCTGCGGCATATCATCCAGACCGGGATCAACCACTTGCCAACCCAACTCGGTGAACTGGCAGTTCGAGCCGACGTTAACATGTAGCGGATCCGAGGCGTCGAAAGACGCCCGGGCCAGCTTGACCAATTCTTCGTGCGTTGCCTTCTGACGGCCGGCAGGCGGAAACATCAGCTTCTTATAGTTCGCCGGTAGCTGATCGGCCGAGAAAGAGAAGCCATGATCGCCGCGGGAGCGGTTGATAAACAACTCTAACTCTGAAATCTTGCGATCGACTACCTTGATCCGTCCCCAGAGGACCGACGAACTTCCGCCTTCGCTGATTGCCAGCGCGAAATACGCCTGGCCGAGATTGGTGTCGATCGCCAGCAGAGAGGGCATGCCGGCCTTGGTCACCGTCCGCCAGAGGGTCATCATGCCCAGAGCAGCCGGATGCGAGTTTTCTGTCGCCGAGTAGACATTGGCCAGAGGCAAAGTGTCGGGGTTGTGCGCAACCATCGATGTCAGCACTTGATCGACCATGCCTGCCATGCAGGGTCTGTCACACCCAGCTTCGCCGGTCTGCGCCTGCGCCGCTAAAGAAATCCTTGCTAAGGCGAATACCAAAGCAATCAGCCATGCTGTCATGTTGCTCGGCACTGCCTTTCCCACTCCACGCTGGTTCATTCAAAAAATCTCCCTTTTTATTTCAGGCTGTCGGTTTTGCCGGTTTTATCGTGAAAACAACTCGATCTCGTTCCCCTCGGGATCATGCAAAAGAAGTCCCTGAAGAACACCATTCGAATCGCGTCTTCCTGTCACGTCCGTCCCCGCGGCCTCAAGAAAGCTGAACGCCGCATCCAGGTTGGAAACCGAGAAGGCGATATGAACCCATCCCTGCGCCAGGTAACGGGGCGAAGGTATCTTAGCCCGCTGCGATCCGGTGTACTGGATCAGGTCGAGGCGATAACCGGAGATTTTCAACTGGGCCGCTCCCTGCATATTCTCATCCGGCGGCGGCGGCGTTTGACTTGATCCAGGGGGTGGACCCATCGGGGCAAACGTAAAGCCCAGCTTCTCGATGTACCAATCCCGTTCCGTGCGGAGATTCGCAACGGAAATGGTCATGTGGTGAGGCTGCAGTTCCAGCACAGCTCGCGCCTTGGCCCCGCTGGGCACATCTTCAGTGGCGTTCTGGCAGAGCGCACCGGTAAATGCCGGCAATGCCATGGCCAGAGCGCAAATCATCCGGAAGTGAGCAGGGAATGTAACGCGTCTCATTTTCATCCTTATCTCCGGGGCGTTTCGGTCCAAAGGAATTGGACCGCCATAATAAGCTCGCAATTCTTCCCGGGCCCGGTCACATTTTCCCACCGATTTTGCTGTCCACGCTGAAAGCCCCTCCTCCGGCGACCGTGAGCAGGAGAAAGCTGGCCAGATAGAGAAAGACCAGTTCCAGGTGACCTCCAATACCCGGCATAGGCGGCGGCGCGGGCATGCCGGGGGGTGGCGCCGAGTTAAAGATCGCGAGCCCCAGTGCGTTATGCGCGACAAAATACACCACCACCATGTTGATGAACGCGAAGAATGAGGCAATGCGGGTTCCCACGCCGAAGATGATCAGTAATGAGCAGATTCCATCGGCGAAGGCGGCATAGAGCAGGCTGGGGACTGGTCCAATGTGCAGCGGATCCATAAAGTGCTGCGACATGCGCGAAAAACCCGACAGCTTTTCCCATCCGTGATGGTAAAAAAGGCTTGCGGCCACCATCACGCGAAACAGCAGCAGCCCAATATCGTTGAGCTTCCAGTTCCTGTTCACCGCGGCCAACGCTCGTATGTTCAATGTGACCTCCTCCTGGGGGTTAAAATCGATTCCGGCTTTTCCGGCACTGAGAAGCGCATAATTCGAGGTTGAGGAGGAACACGATTTGCGGTTCGCGCAAATCGTGCTCCTCTTTGTTTTGGTGAAGATGGTCAGTTAGCTCGCCTTAGAACAGGAATTTCATGGCGAATTGCCACTGTCTCGCGTTGGTGCCTGGCGCGCTGCCGAGAATCTTGCCGAATGTTGGATCCGTGGAGTTCGCGTCGGGAAGCGCGTAATTCGGAGTGTTGCTTACATTGAAACACTCTGCCCGGAATTGCCCGTTTAAGCTTTCGACGATCTTGAAGTCCTTGAGCAACGAGAAGTTGACATCGCGTTGATGAGGCCCGAAGGTCTGCCCGATTCTCTCATCGCCCTGCGTTCCCGTCGGTTGCACTCCGAAGGCCTCGATATTGAACCACTCGCTGATACTTGGATCGGACACTTTGGTCGATGCAATGACGTTGGGACGGTCCTGATCGAGATTGGGTACATTGATGCCTGAAGCGGGACCGAATGGGCTAGGCGTACTCTCCGGGAAATACACGGTAAACGGATTGCCGGTCTCCCAGTAACCAACGCCGTTCACCTTCCATCCTTTGGCCATAAAGCCCTCGACGCCGGTAAGGTTACTGCCGAAGGGAATCGCGTAGTCTGCCGTCACCGCGATGCGATGGCGGAGATCGTTGGGCACATTTCCGTAATCGATGCCCACAGGACCGGTATACAGAGAGCCAGTGGTTCCATCGCCCAGGTCGTGCGACCAGGTCCAGTTGGCGTTGGCTGTAAGCCCCCGCGCCAGTTGCCGCGTGTACACCAACTGCATCGAGTTGTATGAGGATATGGCGCCATTGTAGTAGTAGTTGATGGTGTTGACATTGAGCAACTGCGGGTAGATAAGCGCAGGCGGCGCGCTGCCGTCACACGGCTGCGGTTTGAACTGGCACGGAGGAAGCGGCTGATCGAGGTTGATCGTACGCAGCAAGCCCCGGCCGAATTCGCCCACCCATGCGAGCGACACGGTATTGTTCGTTCCCAGTTGCCGCTGCACGGCCAGATTGGCCATTTCCACATAGGCCGAGCGGATGTTAAGCGGCTTCGCCGACACCGATGTTACCGCGGGGTTGCCGTTGAACCCTGCTAGGCTGGTAGTGGACGGGGCAATCGGCCCTTCCGAGATGCATCCCGCAGTTCCGCCCAGTGGGGTAGCGACCGAACAAAATGCCCCGGGGTGAGGATCAAACGGAAACGGCTGCGAGTAGTTGAACGAATACGGCGGATTGTAGTTCTGCAACACGGAGACAGGTGCGCCCGTGCCGGAAGTGGCTTCGCCCAGGTCGGGAGGAAAGTAGCTCATTCCAAAACCGCCGCGCAGCACGGTTTTGGGGTTCATCGACCAGGCAAAGCCGACCCGGGGAGCGACATCCCTCAAATCGGTATTCACGCCGACTGTCGGGCTAACCACGCCGCCGCCGCCGGCCGAGCTTCCCGTGGCAAAGCAGTTGGCGGCGATGGTTTCGGAGGTCAGGCAGCTGGGAAGGAAGTTGGAGAAGTATCCGTGAGCTTCGGTGAACGGCTTAAAGATGTCATACCGAATTCCCACGTTAACGGTCAGGCTGCGGTTGACGCGCCAGTCATCCTGTACGTAACCGGCGAACTCCCAGGCGCGGAAACCGGGATTAAAGACAGCGTCCTCGCGAAGCTCCAACGATGGATACCCGGAGATGAAGTTCTGCCTGGAATCCGGATAGAATCCCCCCGGAGGACCCTGCGACGCGCCCCAGAAGAGAAAGAAGCCCGGCGCAATCGCGTCAGTGGCGGCGTTGACCTGCCGACGAATCGCGCCGCCCCCAACCTTGATGCTGTGGGGGCCGTGCGTATAGCTGACCGAGCCGGCATACTGATAGGTGTTGTTGATATCCAGCAGCGGAACGCTGTTGGTTGAGCCCAGCAGCGGGGTCCATGCCAGGCCGGGACCGCCAACGGCAGGTAACAATCCCAGAGTGTTGATGCCCGATGCGAAGCCGACTTGCTGGGCGGCTCCAGTGCCGTCGTCAAAAGGCAAGGACGCGATATCCACGCGCGTGAAGCCCGTCTTCAGGTCCAGGATCAGGTTAGATCTGAAGATATGCACGTAATCGACTTGCCCGTTATACGACTTGGTTGACGACGGGCCGGCGAAGCTGCCCGAGCCGGCGCCGCTTCCGTTGCCTCCCGGATAAATGCCCTTCAGCGTGGTCTTGGTTAAAGGCGACCAGGTCGAAGAAGCAGATGGAGTCTCGGGGATCGCTTCCGGTTCCAACGTGGTGACCGGATTGTCGGCAAAGCGGACGAAGAGGATGTCATTGGGGCTGAAGTGCTCGTCGATGCGAGCATCCACGTTGGTATCTGTCTGCACCACTGGCGGGCTCGAGATGAAGCATCCCACGCCGGCGGGGCAACCCGTGGTGTAGTTCGGCGACGGGAACAGCGCGAAGTAGTTGGCCATGATTGGGCTAACGTTCGCGGCCGGAATGATCGCCAACGTGGGATCGGCGTCAGTTAAGTCCAGGCCACCAGTCTGCACAAACTGGTTCTCTTCGTACGCCGTGGGAACGGTTAACACATACGGCGCAAGCCCCTTGATCGAGCGGTCCTGTTCGAAGTCGGCAAAAAAGAAGGTCTTGTCTTTGCCGTGGTAAAGCTTTGGAAGCGTGACCGGTCCGCCGAGGCTGCCACCGAAGGAGTTCAGGCGCAATTCCGGCTTAGGGATCACGCCGGCCGTCGCGAAGAAATCGCGTGCATCGAAAATGTCATTGCGGAAGTACTCGTATGCGGAACCGTGAAAATTGTTGGTTCCGGCCTTGGTGATGACATTGATGACAGCCCCAGCCGCGCGGCCGTACTCGGCGCTATAGGAGCTGGTGTCGATCTTCACTTCCTCAATGCCGTCGATGGAAGGCCGAACACCAGCCAGTCCGAGGTTGCGCTCGTTATTGTCGAAGCTATCGATCAACTGATCGTTCCACGCGTCGTTCTGCCCGTTGGCGACGACGATAAAAGCGGGACGCCGGTCTTCCGGAGAGCCGCCCCCGGCAAACGATTGGCTATTGGTTCCCATCGACATGCCGGGCTGCGTCTGGAGGGCTGAACTGAAGTTACGACTGTTCAGCGGCATCTCCTGAACTGCCGTATCTGGAACCGTGCTGGCCACCTCCGGGCTGTCGGTCTGCAGGGTGTTCACCTCGTTCACCTCCACCGTCTCGGTGGCTGCGCCAGGCTTCAGCGCCGCGTCGTAGCGGGCGCGATCCCCGGCGGAGAGCGGAAAGCTCTTAATGATGAAGGCCTCGAAACCCTTCGCTTCCACCGTCAGCGTGTAGTTGCCGTTGGGCAGGGTGCTGAAGAGGTACTCACCTTTGTCGCTTGTCGTGGCGCTGCGCTTTTCCGCTGTGCCCAGGTTCTTGATCGTCACATTGGCGCCTACGACCACTGCGCCCGTGGAATCGGTTACGGTGCCCAGCACGTCGGATGTGCCCACCTGCGCCCGCAATGAGCATGGAACCACGCTCATCCAAATACCTAGCAGAACCGCGACACACGCCGCGCTGATCCACAGTCTGCTGTTGCCTGGTTTTCCATGACGGAGAAATTTATGCATCGCTTGCGCGCGAAGGGCAAACCATTTTGCCTCATGCGTGGCCTCTGAAATGGCCCCTGTCCTCAAAGTTTTCGTCACTTTTCAAACTCCTTCACTCCTGTTGAATTCCTCGGAACGGAACACCTATTGACTCAGGCGTTCCGAATGTATTGCGGTTTTGGGGTCCAGACGTTCAGGACTTTCGCTTTCCCTGTCCTGATTTCCCGACTCAAGTAGATGTCCTTCTTCCTTCTGTGCAGTCAGTTCTCTTGTCCTTTGCTCCCATGCGTCTCCGGGCAGTTGCCGGCTGCGTTCCATCAGAGAAGTGCGCCCGCCGGAGTGCCTTTCGAAACAGATCGGACATAGTTTGACTAGGCGAAGCAGTTGTATGCCTGCAATGAACGTGTGACAAGTCAGGTACAGTACGTTACCGACTTTTCCATTTCTGGTCGCGATCTGAACCTGTACAGTACATCGCGAAATGCGATTCCCGGAATTCGCAGCACAGATGATTTTCGGGGAACAAGCGGAGAAGCTGGAACCTACCGTTCGATTCGATCCTCACTTGCGTTTGAACGCTGAGTGGAAGAGAGAAGTCACACTTAAGCTACGTAATCAACGGGATTTATCACGTATTTGGCGTCTCGATCAAACCCCCAACAGGCCCATCGCTTTCCACCGGTAGCGATCCTCCACTATAATCCTGCCTGCATATCAATTTGCAGTCTCAGCGGCAATTCTTGCAGGCATTCCCTGACTTGAAGGGTGTCAAGGTGGCGGAAGCCAGACGATCTTCGGATGAACAGGCGGCAACTCTCAAGCAGTTGGAGAACATGCTGGCTCATCACACGTTCAAGAACAGCAAGCGCTGCACCGCGCTGTTGCGCTATCTGGTTGAAAAGACGATTGAAGATCCGGAGATTCACTTCAAAGAACGCACTTTGGGAATCGAAGTCTTTAGCCGGGATGCCAGCTACGATACCGCGCTCGATCCCATCGTGCGCATGACGGCGAACGAGATTCGAAAGCGAATTGCCCAGTACTATCATGAAGCAAATCATGCGAACGAGGTGCGGATCGAACTGCCGGCAGGCTCCTATAGTCCGGAGTTCAGGCTTGTCCCGCAAGCGGCTGCGCAGCCTGTGCAAGCTGAGGCGGGCCAGGATGGCCCGCTGGCGGAAGCCGATCCCTCCCCGGCAAAGCGATCTTTCGCATCGTTGCTGCGCTCCCGCCGCCTTCTCTATGGAGTCGCCACGGCCGTTGCCGTGCTCTTGATTCTCGCGGCCGCTGTGAATTATTGGATCGTGACCTCCAATTTTGCCCGTTTTTGGTCCCCGATTATGGCTTCTCCCAATCGTGTGCTCATTTGCATCGGGACGGGCCAGATGCCGGATATCTCACAACCTGGCGCCAGTCCCCAGAACCAGGGAGCCGTGTCAGCGCAAAGCGCATCGGCGGGAAATGAGCCGGATCAAACACCGCCCAGTCAGCCCGCGTTAACGAACGACGTGAACGCCATTTCAAGGATCGTGGGGGTTCTCGAACACGGGAAAAAGACTTACGAAGTGCGTGCCGCCGGCACGAGTACCCTGGACAACCTGCGCGCCGGTCCGGTGATCCTCGTGGGTTTTGCCAACAATGGCTGGACGCGGCGGCTCACTTCCGCGTTGCGATTTCACATGGAAGATGACCGAGCGGCGGAGATGATCAAGGTTGTTGACTCCAATGATCCGAAGAGCGTGCACTGGGCTGTCAACATGTACGAAAACGTCCAGAATCTCAAGAAAGACTATGCGATTGTCTCCCGATACTCCGACGACCTGACCGGAACACCGGTGCTCGAAGTGGCCGGTATGCGCAATTATGGTACGACCGCGGCTGCCGAGTTCGTCAGCAACACTCGTTATCTCAACGCTCTGGGAAAAAACCTATCGGGATGTAATCGCAACATTCAGTTTGTCTTGCAGACGGTCGTCGTTCGACGGAGTTTCGGGCCCTCCCCAAGTAGTGGCAATGCACTGCTGGTGAGGTTGACCTTCCCAGGGACTTCTCCTCACAAGGCAATGCACAGACACTCGTGTGGATGAGCGACAATTCCAGCCGCTGGGACTCCAGGCGAATTCTTGGCAATTGCATTAGATCCTTTTCTGGTTCAACGCCTGCGCAAATAGCTGAATGGTCAGAGAAAGGCAACTTGAGACTGAAATCCTACCGGAAAATCGGCAAAGTGCAGAGCAGATGTTGTACGGCAGATTGCAGGCAGCGCGCTCGGTCAAGTGCGCCTTGGCCTTGCACCGGATGGTAGCGTCTGAAATGTGCGTTGATAAAAGCAGCGGGCGGTCGCTCCGCTGGCCGGGCCTGGAAACGGCTGCAGCCAAAGGTCCGGAACGGTACCATAGAGATGCACCTCAAGGAGGCTCAATGTCCCGGATTTCCCGGCTTGACCGCAGCGAAGTGGCGCCCGAAACCGCGCTGCTTTACGACAAAGTCTTTGCCCAGCGCGGCAACGTGCCCAACATGTTTCGCGTGATGGCCCACCGCCCCGAGATCTTTGCCACCATGCAGGCGCATTTCGGCGCGGTGCTGAATACTGGCACGGTTTCGACCAAGCTGAAGGAGTTGATCATCGTTCGCACCAGCCAGGTGAACGAGACGCAGTATTGCCTGGCCAGCCACACCATTCTGGCCCGCAATCTGGGCTGGAGCGACGACCAACTCTCGCACCTGGCCGACTGGCCCCAGCGTAACGACTTCACCCCGGCTGAAAAGGCCGCGCTGCGCCTGGCCGAAACCGTCACGCGCGCCGCTAAAGCCGTCAGCGACGAGCAGTTTGCCGAGTTGCGCAGCTTCTACTCCGAGGGCGAGATTGTGGAGCTGCTCTGCGCCATCGGCCTCTTCAACTACTTCAACCGTTTTAACAACGCGCTCAAGATGGAGCCGACCAAGCCCGGCGAGGGCGGGTGCGCGGCGCCGGCAGCCGAAACCGCGGCAGCCCGGTGAGGCTGGCCTTCAGCGGCCACGGCCTCAGGAAAAGAATCATCCACTACCGCACCCAACGAAGGAGTTCCCTCGACGCATGAAGCTCAGTATCCCTGCCGGCGAGTTCCGCGGCTACCTGTTCGACTGCGACGGCACCATTGCCGATTCCATGCCTCTCCACTACATCGCTTGGAAAAAGGCGCTCGGCGAGTGGGGTTGTACTTTTGACGAAGAGCTCTTCTATGCCTGGGGCGGCATGCCAACCGTCGAGATCGTCGCTGCGCTGAACCGGATGCAGGAACTCAAAATGCCGGCCGAAGCCGTCGCCGGGCGCAAAGAGAATCTCTACTACGATCTCCTCCCGCAACTCAAGCCGGTGCCTGAGGTGCTGGAGCACATTGAAGCGGCGCAGGGCCGCATTCCCTTCGCCGTCGTTTCCGGCAGCAGCCGCGAGTCCATCATCAAGACCCTCACCGCGGTGCATCTGCTCGACCGTTTCAACATTCTCGTAGGCTCAGAAGACTACGGGCGAAGCAAGCCGGCTCCCGACGCATTTCTGATCGCCGCCGCCAGGCTCGGCGTCGCGCCCAGGGATTGCCTTGTGTTTGAAGATACTGCGATAGGCATCCAGGCAGCGACGGCTGCCGGAATGGCCTCCGTGCGTGTTCCCTCTCCGCTGGAAAGACGCAACGGAACCGCGCCGGGCTCCACTGCGAAGACAAAAGGCCAGCAGAACACCGGGAGATAGATCTGTTTTTCCGCCGGCATAGAACAGCAACCTCAAAGCGGCAGGCGCTCGGCCGGCGCCGCAATCCTGTTCGCCATCGCGGCCGCGGTCGCGCTTGGCTGACGTGTTCGTGCTGATGTATCATCGCAGCACCAAATCCCCATTCGCAGGAGCAAGTCATGGCAAGGATACTGGGCGGAATCGCAACGTCGCATTCGCCAACCATTGGTTTTGCGCTGGACGCAGGAAAGCAGAACGATCCCGTTTGGGCGCCGATTTTCGAGGGCTACGGGCCGGTACAGAAGTGGCTGGCCGAGAAGCAGCCCGACGCTCTGTTCTACATCTATAACGACCACGTCACGTCGTTCTTCTTCGACCATTACTCGCATTTCGCGCTGGGCATCGGCGAGGAGTACGCGTCGGCCGACGAGGGTGGCGGACCGCGCAAGATCCCGCCCATCCGCGGGCACGTGAAGCTGGCGCAGCACGTTGCCGCGGGGCTGGTGGCCGACGAATTCGACCTCTCGTATTTCCAGGGCAAGCCCCTCGATCACGGCGGCTTTTCGCCGCTCTCGATGATGCTGCCGCACGAAACCGAGTGGCCGATGCCCATTGTTCCGCTGCAGGTGGGCGTGCTGGAAGTGCCGATTCCGTCCGCGCGCCGGTGCTACAAGCTGGGCCAGTCGCTGCGCCGCGCCATTCAGAGCTACCCCGAGGACATCAATGTAGTGATAGTGTCCACCGGCGGTCTGTCGCACCAGGTGCACGGTGAGCGGTCCGGCTTCAACAACACGGAGTGGGACCTTCAATTCCTGGACATGATTACGAACGACCCGGTGCGGTTGAGCGAGATGACCATTGCGGATTACGTGCGGCTGGGCGGCATGGAAGGCGCCGAGGTGGTCATGTGGCTGGTCATGCGCGGTGCGCTCTCAGCCAACGTGCGCAAGGTGCACCAGAGCTACTACTTGCCCACCATGACGGGCCTTGCAACCCTGGTCCTCGAGGACGAGTCCATCGATCCGCCGGCCGACACCATCACGGCCTACCGCGAGCACATGGTTGCGCAGTACAAGGGCGTTGAGAAGATCGAAGGCAATTACCCGTTCACGCTGGAAAGGAGTGCGAAGGGGTTCCGGCTGAACCGTTTTCTCCACGAATTGATCGTTCCTGAACACCGGCGGCGCTTCAAGGAGGACGCTGAAACGCTGTTCCGGGAATGGGACCTGACGGACGAGGAGTGCGACCTGATTCGGCGCAGAGCGTGGCAGGAGTTGATTCACTATGGCGCCAGCTTCTTCATGCTGGAGAAGATGGGCGCAGTGGTGGGAACCTCGAACCTGCACATCTATGCGGCCATGGCCGGTAAACCGTTGGAGGAGTTCCTCAAGACACGTAATGCGCCGGGAGCCCTGTACTCGGTGGCTGGAAATGTGCCCACAAAGTTCACCAAAGCGCAGGACAGTCAGCCGGACGTGCCGGAGGCGGTGGTCAATAAATAGTGGGCAGCTCGTCTTGGTCCGCCCTCACACGTGATCCCTGAAACCTGACACCTGCTTCAATACAGCAGCACAGCCACGCGGTACGCCGCAAAAGATCCCTCAGCGATCTGCGCCGGGCAACTGCCCACAGCGGCCTGGCGATAATTGCCCGAAGCCAGCTTCTGCACCAGCGCCAGCGGCAGGCGTGTCAAATCCGCATCCTGCCAGCGCATGATGAAGCGCGGCATGGGCCCGCCCGCGGTGCGCGGCATTCCCGCATCGCTGGTGCACGCCGATCGAGCAACACTGGGGTCGGCCAAAATCGCCACGCCGCTTACGCGAATCAGCGAGGCGACGCGCGCCTCCACCTGCGGCGCGCTCAGTTGCTCGACGGCCCGGCTGTAATCGGCCACCGCGTAAAGCTCGCCCCGCGCGGCCACCACGGCCACGCCCACGTGGTCCACATCGGGGCTCAACAGATTCGAGCGATGCCCCGGCGACTGCATCCACTCTTCGTGAATCGCGTCCGCCGAAGGCCCCACGGCTACGTTCTCTTCAATCACGCTGAAGTGCGCCCCGGCCTTTGCCGCCCGTCCGCTCACATCCGCCTCGCCGCCGTAGCGATGCGAAATCGGGCCTTCAGCAGCCATGCGCTGGCAATGATAGAGTGCGGCCGCCGCCAGTGCCGGGTCCCACTGCAAACGCCCCACTCCGGCCTGTGCACGAGCCTCGTTGGCCAGCGCGAAGATCTGCTCGGACTCAGGCTGCAGGTTGGCCGAGCTGCCGACGGGCGCGGACCAGCCCCCCTGCGCCGGTGTCAACATCGGCAGCATCAGCGCCAAGACCGTCAAAAATCTGCGCGCAAGAATTCTCATGTTCGCTTAGACCCCATCCCCTCGCCCATGTCGCTGTATTCCTGTTGCTGCCGATGGTATTTTCCCGTCACCTCGGGGTATTTCACGGTCGCAGAAGAAGAACTCAAGGGAGAATATCGTGACGTCTAGATCTTCTAGGCCGGGGTCGGGTCTTCTCGCCTGTCATCCGTGCTTTTGGGGGCTCGTTCGAGCTGGTTATTCCTGAAATCGTCGCGCGGTCCGATCCAGATGAATAGAACGATAGCCGGCAATCCGACGAAACTGGTCAGCAGGAAGAACCATGCCCAGCCGAACGTCTCTGACAATACTCCTCCTGAGGAGGCCACCACGGTGCGGCCGAGCAAAGTAATCGAGGAAAGCAGCGCGTACTGAGTCGCCGTAAAAGCGCGCGAGCATAGACTTGAAAGGTAGGTCACCAGCGCCGTCCCGGCCATTCCGCCCCCGATATTTTCGGCGGTGACACATAAAGCCAGGTAGCCGATCCGATGGCCTCCCACAGCCTGCAAAACAAAGAACAGATTCCCGATTGATTGCAAAACGCCGCAAAGAATCAGCGAGCGGCGGATCCCGTACCTGGTCGTCACCACCCCGCCTAATAAAACTCCGGCCACAATCGAGAAAAATCCGAACACTTTCGATGCCGCGGCGATCTCACGCAGCGAAAATCCCAGTGATATATAGAGCGGCGTTGACATCACTCCCGCCATGGCCTCGCCCAGCTTGTATCCAAAGATGGCGATCAGGATGACAGGCCAAAGCGGCCTATGCATGAAATCGCGAAAGGGACCGATCACGGCGGTCGAAAACGCGTGACGAATCGCAGACCATCCTGATCCCGCAAGATTTGAAACCTCCGCCGGGACCTTCGGTTCGGGACCCAGCAAGAACACCAATAGGCCCACACTCAGCAGCGCAGCCATCGTGGCATAGGCCGCGAACCACCCCGCGTACGCTGCGATCAAGAGGCCGCCCGCCCCGGAAACCAACATGCCGATCCGGTAGCCGGCCCCAATCATGGCTGCTCCGGGAGCGGCCTGATCCCCATGCGTGCTCTCCACTCGCCAGGCATCGATCACGATGTCCTGGCTCGCCGAAAGGAATGCGACAAGTACCGCCAAGGCGGCCATCAGAGGCAAGTTGTGCTTTGGATTGCACGATCCCAGGCCGAGAATTGCGCCGATCAGAAGGATCTGGATGGTGATACCCCAACCGCGCCGCCGTCCTAATGGCAGTGGTGGAGGCACGCGATCCATCAAGGGCGACCAAAGAAACTTGAATGCGTAGGGTGTGCCAACCAGGGCGAAGGTGCCGATCGCAGCGCGCCGCACGCCGCCCGTCGCAAGCCACGCTGAAAGAGTTGAGTAAGTGAGCAGGAGCGGCAAGCCACTGGCGAACCCGAGCGCCAGCACCTGCAGCACGCGCGGCTGCGTGTAGGCTGCAAACGTCTGCCGCCAGTTTGTTCGAGCGCGTGCTTCGCTGATTTGTGCGTTTTCGTTCATCTCGATTTTCGGGCGCCTTCTTTCAGCCTAACTCCGCCAGCTTCGCTAACACCGCTTCTTCTGGATTCATGAAGCTGGGCATCGCCTGCGCCGTCCTCGGCTTCAACTTCCTCGGCGACGCCCTGCGCCACCGGCTTAACCCTCACACCCGCGTCTGGATCTGGGACTTTAGGTGACAGTCAAATGCTACGTTGTCGCTGAGCGAGTCCGCCGCAGGCGGACGAGTCGAAGGACCTGCCCTAAAGATTCGGCTAAGCCCTTTAGATTTTACTCACCAGGCGCCGTCGAATCTTTATGATCTTGGATGGCCCAAAGGGCCATGTATGACTGCGGTTGCTTTTTTCACGCGCCAGAGGCGCAGCGTTCTCTAGCCCCGCGCTTCAGCGTGGGGTACGCGAGTCCCTATAGAACAAGAGTCCCGTAGGGACGGCGCTGGAGTGCCCTGTAACAGGGCACGGCTTTACAGTTTGCGGAAAAACAGTTGGGGTACCGCAGGAGTGACTTTTTCTCCACAGGGAAGTGATTTAGAGAAGAGATATGCGTGGGGGAGACGAAAAGCAGTCGGCGATGTACAGTTATGTGACCTTGTCGCAACGGATTCCAGCCGATCATCCGGCGCGGGCCATACGCGCGATGGTGGACCGGGCACTGGAGCGGATGGACGCAGAGCTGGAGCAGTTGTATTCGCACACCGGTCGTCCGTCGATCGCTCCGGAGCGTCTGCTGCGGGCATCGCTGTTGATGGTGTTGTTCTCTATCCGCTCAGAGCGGCAGTTGATGGAGCAGATGAACTACAACCTGCTCTACCGCTGGTTTGTGGGCCTGGAGATGGACGATCCGGTATGGGACGTGACGGTGTTTACCAAGAACCGGGAGCGGTTGATCGAGGGCGAGGCGAGCCAGCGACTGCTGGAGTCGGTGCTGGTCGAAGCGCAAGAACACGAGTTGTTGAGCGCGGAGCATTTCACGGTGGATGGGACGCTGATCCAGGCCTGGGCAGCGGCGCGCAGTTTTAAGGAGAAGAGCGATCCGCCGGTGCCGGGATCTGGCTCGGGGCATAAGGGCGAGGTGCTTTTGCGCGACAAGGTGGAGTCAACGACCGACCCTGAAGCGCGGTTGTATAAGAAGGCATCGGCGGACAAGGCAGTGCCGGCGTACCAGGGCCATGCGTTGATGGAGAACCGCAACGGGCTGGTGATGGCGGCCGAGGCCACGCCGGCGGCGACGGTGGCCGAGCGCGAGGCGGCGCTGGCCATGCTGGACCGCACGGTGGCGAGGAAGCAGAAGCGTGGCGCGGAACAGAAGATCACGCTGGGGGCCGATACGCAGTATCAGGAAGAGAAGTTTGTCCAGGATTTGCGTGATCGTGAAGTGGCGCCGCACGTCAGCGAGTACACGCAAGAGGGCCGCAACCTGGGCAAGAACAGCTTGACCGAGGAAGAGCGGGCTGATCCACGGCGCTCGATCAGCCAGAAGAAACGCAAGTTGATCGAGCGGGTGTTTGGCTGGGCCAAGCTGACGGGGCCGCTACGCCAAGTGAAGTTGCGCGGGCTCAAGCGGGTGGATTGGTTTTACCGGCTGGTCATCGTCGGCTACAACCTGGTGCGGATGCGGAAGCTGATTCCGATTCAGGCGTTGGCCGCATAGAGGAGACGTGTCTCTGGAAGCCGATAAAACGGCCTCTAGAGGCAAAACAGGAACAGAAAAACAGCGGTAGAACAGGCCCGAGCACGAAAAAACTCCCCGGGGGAGAAACAAGATGGGAAAACAAGAGTTTTTCCGCAGCCTGTAAAGCCGTGCCGTAACACCCGTGAAATCAACGGGGCTTTACCCCTGAGGGATGGTTTTCGTTACTGAGTTACTTTCACCACAGGCTGCTAGGGTGGGAAGCGATGAATCTGTCATTCTGAATCCATGAAGCTCGGCCTCGTCAGCGATACCCACGGCCTGCTCCGCCCCGAAGTCGCTCCCGCACTCAGGGGCGTCAACCGCATCCTGCACCTTGGGGACGTGGGCAAGCCCTCCATCCTCGCCGATCTCGAAAAGATCGCTCCGGTCACCGCTATTCGCGGCAACGTCGATCGGGAGGGCGCATGCGCCAGGCTGCCCGAAACCGATGTCCTGCTTATCGAGGGCGGCTACATCTATATGCTCCACGACCTCAAGGCCCTCCACCTCGACCCCGCAGCAGCCAAATTCGCCGCCGTCCTTCATGGCCACACGCACACGCCCAACTTCTATACGAAAAAAGGCGTCCTCTACTTCAACCCCGGTTCCTGCGGCCCCCGCCGCTTCGCGCTGCCTGTAACGATCGGGCTGTTGACGGTAAGCACCGACAGCGAATTGAGTCCGGAGATTGTGACACTGAAAGTGCTGTAAGGGCATCGACTGCTAAAGCGGTTCTCCAATTGGTGTAGAGCGAAGCCGATGCGGTCAAGTGGCGTTTTCCCTTAAGAAAACGCCACACTGCACGATCCAAGAACTCCACAGGAATTGGAGAACCGCCGTAAACTTTCAGGATCGAGAAGCGGCCATATAAGCGGCCACCAATACTTTTGGTCGTGCAGCGCTTGACTGGCCGCTGTTCCACTACTTGGCCGGTGTCGACTCCGCGCTCGGGAACAGGGATGCAACCTTGCTGGTGCTGCGCTGCGCCCAGCCTGTTGTTGTAACCCAGCCGAAGAGCAGGACGATGACGCTGCAGGCGGTCATCATCCACCAGATGGAGTGGGTGGCCTGGGTGAAGCTCAGGCCCCTGGCGCGGCCGGTGCTGACGATGGCGCCTGCCAAGGCGACGCCTAGCGCCGTGCCCACCTGACGGCTGGTGGAGTTGATGGCGGAGGCCACGCCGACCTGCGCCAACGGCATGCCCGAGACAGCATTATCGGTGATCGCCTGTGTTGATCATGCCCAGGCCGATTCCGAACAGCGCGTAGGCCAGCATCAATTGCAGTAGCGGCGTCTCAGAGCTGAGGGGCGTAAGCAGAAGCGTGCTTAGCACAAATCCCAGGCCGCCCGCGGCCATCGATGGACGCTCGCCGTAGTGGCCCACCATACGGCCCGAGAGCGGTGAGGTGACGATGATCATCACCGCGAAGGGAAGCGTGCAGAGGCCCGTCTGAAAGGCCGAGTACCCGCGCACCTGCTGCAGGTATAGCGTGTTCAGGAAGAGAAAGCCCGCGTACGATGCATAGCACAGCGCGGCCATGACTATCGCGCCGGTGAACGGCACGCTGTGAAAGAATCGCGGATTGAGCAGCGGCTCGCGGCAGCGCGGTTCAAGCACGAGGAAAAGGATCACGCAGAGGGCCGCGACAGCGAACAGAACGATACTCGTGGCGGACGTCCAGCCGTATTGAGGGCTTTCTATAATCGCGTAGGTGAGCGACAAAAGAAAGGCCAGCGCCAGAATCTGGCCGGCGGGGTCGAAGGCGCGTTTGCGCGCGGCCTTTGACTCGGGCACGAACCTGGCTGTGAGCGCCACGGCCGCAAAGCAGATGGGTAGGTTGATCCAGAAGATCGATCGCCAGCCGATAGTCTGCGTCAAGGCGCCGCCAAGCACCGGGCCGGCGGCGAACGAAATGCCCTGCATCGCACCCCATATGCCGATGGCGCGGACGCGCTCCTTCGGGTTCGGAAACACGTGGGCGATGATCGAAAGCGCCACAGGATTCAGCATTGAGGCGCCAAGACCCTGCAGGACGCGATAAAAGATGAGGGCGCCGATCGAGTGCGACAGGCTGCAGAGCAGCGATCCGGCGAAGAAGACCGTAAGGCCGATCTCAAAGACCCTCCGCCGTCCATAGCGGTCCGCCATGGAGCCGGAAAACATCAGCAGGCTGGCGAGAGTGAGCGTATAGGCGTCCACTACCCATTGCAGACCCGCGAGGCTGGCGTGCAAGCCGAGCTGAATGGCGGGCAGCGCCACGTTGACGATCGTGACGTCCATGCCGATCAGCAGCAGGCTCGCGCAGCAGATGGTCAATACCAGATAAGGATGAACATGCGGGGGAGAAGCGGTGGATTTCTTTGGACTGATTTCAGTGTTGCTGTGATTCACGGGTCCCCTCATATTCAGTTTGTCATCTGGTTGACAGTTTACGATTTTCGTTATCCCCGCAAGCGCGGGTTCACCCGCCGGTACACCACGTCGCCAAAGAAATTCACCGGCACATACGTCTACCCGACCAAAAGCAAACACCCTTGCACCAGCGCGTACAGCGGAACCAGAGTAGATGTACCCCGAAAGCACGCCAGCTGAGTGGCTTTTTCCCCAAGAAAAGCCACCTTTCACGACTGAACGCAAGGGCACACTTACTCCGGTTTGGCTCTAGTCGCCGCCTTGAACTGCCGATCACGGTGGTGTGTTGGAATTTACGAGCGAAGATATCCATCCGGGGATCGTCACCCACGTTACAACTTTCTGATCCCTGTTTTGCAGATAATTTCCAATCTTTGGTGCACAATCATTCCATAGATGATTTTCCGTGGTGCCTGCGGCGGTTGCATTCGCACGAAAAACTGACCACTAGGTATCGATCACTGATCACTGACCACTGTCCTTTGTTCACAGGGGCGTCAAAAAACTCCGTAACTGCTTATTTTTGACGACTTTATCGTTTAACCGCTTTGTTGTCAACGGTTTAACAAATACCCCTCGAAGGCTAAACTCCATCAAATGAGGACTTTTGCCCCCTAAGGGTAGGGGGGTAGGGGGTGTTTTTCCACAGGGGTACGGACCGTAATAGACCGCGCAGTTGATGAATGTGGCCGTTTCGCTGGCTTGCTGACTCGCAGACTTGCTAACTCGCTGGCCTGCTGACGCGCTGACTTGCTGACTCGCTCGCTCGTTCCCTCGGTCCCTGCCTTACCGGTACACCTCGGGAACAAAGTTCTGCTCCTGGATCGGCGGCCGCACGTATTTTGATTTCTCCAGCTTCGGCAGCTTCAGCGGCTCGGGCGTCAGGTCGCTATACGGAATCATCGAGAGCAGGTGGGCGATCACGTTCAGCCGCGCAGATTTTTTCTCTTCGGCGTTCACCACGTGCCATGGAACCTGCTTGGTGTCGGTCACCGCGAACATCTCGTCCTTGGCGCGCGAATAATCCGCCCAGTGCTTGCGCGATTCCAGGTCCATGGGGCTCAGCTTCCAGCGCTTGGTGGGCGTGTTCATGCGGTCCTGGAAGCGCCGCTCCTGCTCCTCGTCGCTCACGCTGAACCAGTATTTGATGAGGATGATGCCGGAGCGGACCAGCATGCGCTCGAACTCCGGGCAGCTCTGCATGAATTCGGTATACTCGCGCTCGGTGCAAAAACCCATCACGCGCTCCACGCCGGCGCGGTTATACCAACTGCGGTCGAAGAGAACCATCTCTCCCGCGGCCGGCAGGTGCGCCACGTAACGCTGGAAGTACCACTGGGTCTTTTCGCGCTCCGTGGGCGTAGCCAGCGCGGCAACGCGGCAAACGCGGGGATTCAGCGACTCGGTAATGCGCTTGATGGCGCCGCCCTTGCCGGCCGCGTCGCGCCCCTCGAACAGAACCACCACGCGCAGGCCTTTGTGGCGGATCCACTCCTGCAGTTTCACCAGCTCGATCTGCAGGCGGCGCATCTCGCGCTCGTAGTCGCAGTCTTTGCCGATGCGTAACGGTTCGGCATTATTGGCGTGAAGGGCTTTTCCAGCGTGGCTTCCCTTCCCTTCACCGTGCCTGTGGTTCTTTTTGTTTTTGTCCGCCATGGTCTTCCTCCTGGCGTTTCGCGCTTTCCCCTGATCCTGCGCCGGTTTCAGCCACGTCGCAGAGCGCGGGGACGATCGATCACTATTGTATCGGCAAGCTGCGCGGCGCCGCTACCCCGCAGCCGGGAGTGCGCGATTTAGCTTGTGTATCACCTCTTGCGAACTCGGGCTCAAAACCAGAATCGTATTGCCGATGTTGATCCCGTAATGAACGTGGTACGGTAACCTGCCGCGCGCCCCCAGCCGCACCTTCAGGACGCGGATAATCGGAGGTGTGGAGAGCAGGAACAATCTTGCGCTTTTGAAGGATTATGAGGCCTATCTGCGCGTTGAAAAAGGGCTGCGCCCGCTCACCTGCGAGGCCTATCTCAGCGACCTGCGCATCTTCGCGGAGTTTCTCGAGGGCCGCAACGGCGTGCTGCTGACGGCGGTCGAGGCCGATGTGGCCGGATTGCTCGAGCATCTGCGCAGCCACGGCATCGATTCGCGCTCCTCGGCGCGCAAGCTGAGCTGCCTGCGCGGCTTTTACAAGTGGCTGCTGCTCGACCGGCGCATTCATCACGATCCCACGGTCAACATCGAATCGCCGAAAGCGTGGAAGGTGCTGCCCAAGTCGCTGGCCGAGCCGGAGGTGACGGAGATGCTGGAGCGGGCCGCGATGGCCGCTTCGCATCCGCAGGCCAAGGCCACGGCGCTGCGCGACCGCGCCATCCTGGAGCTGCTCTACGCGGGCGGACTGCGCGTCTCTGAGGTCACGTCGCTGGCTACCAGCGATCTTGCGCTCGACCTGGGCCGCGTGCAGGTGCGCGGCAAGGGCGACAAGGAGCGGATTGTGCCGCTGGGGCGCTCCGCGCTTCTTGCTTTGGAAGCAGTATTTGCGCGAAGGAAGGCCGCATCTCGAACGCATCAGCTCGTCGCGCAAGAGCCAGTGCGGAGAGACAAAATTCTTCGCGGGCAGCGCTCGCAACGGCAAGACGGGGCGCGGCTGTTTCTCTCCCTGCGCGGCATGCCGCTCACGCGGCAATGGATCTGGAGCCTGGTCAAGAGTTCGAACTCGTCCACCAGCCCGCACGGTTTGCGCCACAGTTGCGCCACGCACATGGTGGAGCACGGCGCCGACTTGCGCAGCGTGCAGTTGATGCTGGGCCACGCCGACATTTCCACGACGCAGGTGTACACGCACCTGGCGCTGGGCCGGTTGAAGGCCGTGCACCGCCAGCATCATCCACGCGCAGCGCGCCGCCCGGCTGAATCCGACGCGCGTGCCGATGCGGCTCCCGGCCCGCGTCTTGTTGTGCAAGAAGTCTCCGGCGAGGAAACCCCATGAGCGCCACGGCTGCGCCCCCGGTAGCTTCCTCCATCGACGCGCTGGTCGAGGCTTACCTGCGTGTGCTGGCCAACGAGCGCGGCGCCTCAGCGCACACGTTGCGCGCCTACCAGCGCGAGCTGCACGGATTTGCGGCGTGGTTGGCCGGGCGCAAGGACGAGCCGGACGCCGCAGCGGCCGGCTTGAGTATTGATCGCATCGAGCACACCCACATCCGCGCTTACCTGGGCACCTTGTACGATCGCGGACTGTCGAAGGCCTCGGCGGCGCGGGCGCTGGCGGCCATCCGCAGCTGGTTCAAGTGGCTGGCGCGCGCCGGGCACATCGAGCAGAATGCGGCCTCGCTCGTCTCCACGCCGCGGCTGCCCAAGCATTTGCCGCGCGTGCCCTCCATCGAGCAGATGAATCGCGTGGTGGACTCGGTGCGCGACGACGCAGCAAGCTGGCCGGCGCGCGACAAGGCGATTCTGGAAATGCTCTACGGCTGCGGCATCCGCAACGCGGAGCTGACCGGATTGAATCTCGACGACATTCACTGGGCCAACGAGGCGATTCTGGTGCGCGGCAAGGGGCAGAAGCAGCGCTACGTGCCGCTGGGCGATGCGGCGGCCGAGGCGTTGCGCGCCTATCTCGCCGAGCGCTCGGCGCGGCTGGCCGCGGCCGATGGCAAAAAGCAGCTTGAGACTCCGGCGCTGTTTGTGAATCTGCAGTTGCGCGGCCTGGAGAAAGGCGGTCAGGCGCGGCTGACCACGCGCAGCGTAGGCCGCATCGTCAAGCGCATCGCCATTCTGCGCGGGCTTTCGGCAGACGTGCATCCGCACACGCTGCGCCACGCCTTCGGGACGCATTTGCTCGAGGAAGGCGCCGACCTGCGCGCCATTCAGGAGCTGCTGGGCCACGAGCGGCTCTCGACCACGCAGCGCTACACGCAGCTCACCACCGCGCAGTTGACGCAGGTCTACGATCGCACGCACCCGCGGGCGAAGTAGGGTTGTTCGCAGGATCAATCCCGCGGCTACGGATTCTGTGATAACATTGTTATTACATTGAGGAACCAATGCTGACGAAAATCCGGCGTTTGGGAAACTCGCGTGGGATTCTGATTCCGAAGCCCTTGCTCAAGCAGGCAGGGCTCGAGGATCAGGCGGAGATTCTGGTGGAGGGCAACACTCTGGTGATACGCCCGCCCAGGAAAGTAGCGCGTCAAGGCTGGGCAGAGGCCAGCAAGGCAATCGCTGCGCGCGGCGAGGATCGCCTCGTGCTCCCGGATTTCGCCAATGAAGCCGACGCGGACTGGACATGGTAAACCGCCGCTCAATAAAGCGCGGTGAAATCTGGAATGTGAAGCTCGATCCCACCGTGGGCAGTGAGATTCGCAAGACTCGGCCCTGCCTAATTGTTTCTCCCCCCGAAATACACGATCATTTGCGCACTGCGATCATTGCGCCCTTGACGAGCAAGGGATTTCCCGCGCCCTATCGAATACACGTCCGGCTTGGAGGAAGGGACGGGATCATCCTCCTCGACCAAATCCGCGCAGTCGATAAGAGCCGCCTGACGAAACGCGCGGGAATTCTAGCGCCAGCGGCCCTGAGCGCCGTTCTTTCCGGGCTATCCGAGCTATTTTCAGAATACTGAACAGCGCGCTCCGGATAACGGCCTTTTGGCTCGCGGGCTGCAACAATCGAATGCGTCAAGTGGAATAGTCCGCATTGATGCGGATGTACTCCGCCGTCAGGTCGGTCGTCCAGAAGACGCAGGAGCCTTTTCCCTGGTTGAGCTGGATCGAGATCGAGAACTCGCGCTGGCTGATGTAGGCGTGGGCGGCGGCCTCGTCATATTCGGGAGCGCGGCCGCCGTCGCGGCAGATGGGCAGTTCGCCAAAGCTTATGTCGAAGCGGTTGGGGTCGATCTCTGCGCCGGAGTAGCCGATGGCGGCGGCGAGCCGGCCCCAGTTCGGATCGCAGCCCGCCCACGCGGTTTTCACGAGCGGCGAGTGTGCGATGGCTTTGGCCACGCGCAGGGCATCGGCGTCATTCGCCGCGCCGTCGATACGCAATTCAACCACATGCGATATACCCTCACCGTCGGCCACGACCTGGCGGGCTAGCGAAGTGCAGACCTCGGTGAGCGCGGCAGCGAAGGCCGCATCGTTCGGCCCGATCGGCACGCCGCACGCGCCAGAGGCCAGCAGCAGCACGGTGTCGTTGGTCGAGGTGTCGCCGTCGACCGAGATGCGGTTGAAGCTGACCTCGATGGCGGGACCGAGATAGGCGTTCAGATCGGCCGGCTCGATCGCCGCATCAGTCAGGATGTAAATCAGCATCGTCGCGTGGGGCACAAGCTGCGGGTAAATCATGCCGGCGCCTTTGCCGAAGGCGGCAATGCGGACCTCGTGCGCCAAGCCATCGCGCCCCTTCCGATCCAGCCGCGCGCAGGCGATCTTCTCCACGGTATCGGTGGTCAGGATCGCCTGTGCGGCCTGATGGAAGTGGCTGGGTTCGGTGCCGAGCGAAGCGGCAAGATCGGGCAACACCGCAATCAGCTTTTCCGCGGGCAGCGGCACGCCGATGATCCCGGTCGACGATGGAAAGACCTCTTCCGCGCGGCAGCCGAAAACGCGAGCGGCGGCGGCGCAGGTGGCGCGGGCGGCGCTGAGGCCTGGCTCGCCAGCGGCACAGTTGGCATTACCGGCGTTGATGGCGACAACGCGCACGCGGCCGCCGGTCGCGCTCAGATGCTCCTTGTCAATAATGATGGGCGCGGCGATGACGCGGTTCGCGGTAAAGGCCGCGGCAGCGCTGGCCGGCGCATCCGCGACGATGAGGGCGAAGTCAGGGCGTCCGCTGGCCTTCAGGCCGGCCTTGGCGGCGGCAAAGCGAAAGCCGCGAGGGATGAGAAAAGACGAAAGGTCGCTCATGGGCTTAACCCATTTAATCTAGCAGGTAGATGAAGCGAGAGCCAGTGAGCGGCAGCGAGGGGGCAGTGACGGAGAATCCTGAGGCGGAAAATTTTCTTGAGCTGCGCACGGTAAATGTCGCGCGCGGCGATCGAGTCGTTCTGCACAATCTGAACCTGAGCATCCGCACCGGAGAGCACGTGGCGATCCTGGGGCCGAATGGGTGCGGGAAATCCACTCTGATCATGGCCATGACGTGCCAGCTCTATCCCATCGTCCGGCCGGGAATGCGCGTGCGAATCTTCGGGCGCGAGCGCTGGGATTTGACTGAGTTGCGGCGGCATTTCGGCGTGGTCAGCGCCGGGCCCATGGGAAGCGAGCTGCCAGGTGAACGAACGGCCGTCACCTGCGGCCTGGATGCGGTGATCGCGGGATTCTTTTCCGCATCGACGCTGTGGCCCAATCTGCATGTGACCGAAGAGATGCGCGCGCGGGCGGGTGAGGCGCTGGAGCGGATGGAAGCCACGCGGCTGGCCGCGCAACTGGTGGGCACCATGTCGGCCGGAGAGAAGCGGCGGATTCTCATCGCGCGGGCGCTGGTGCACCGGCCACGGCAAATCTTGCTCGACGAGCCCTCCAACGCGCTCGACCTGGCGGCGCAACGGGAGCTGCGCGAGACGCTGCGCGGACTTGCCCGCGAAGGCACGGGGCTGGTGATGGTGACGCATCATCTCGGCGATATTCTGCCGGAGATCGAGCGCATCATCCTCATGCGCGACGGGCGCATCGTAGCCGACGGCCCGCGAGAGGAGCTGCTGACCGAGGCGCGGCTAAGCGAGCTCTTCCATGCGCCGGTGCGCATCGGTCGCGATGCCGAGTGGCTGCATAGCTGGTGATCAGGCAGGGATCAGGACTCTAAGAAACTGCGGAACCGGAAATACTTTCAGGAGTTTTTATGGAAGCCACAAGTCATAGTCCGCGTTGGAAGACCCTGCTGGCATTCGGAATTATCTATTTTGTGTGGGGATCGACCTTCTTTGCGATTCGCGTGGGCGTCAGCGAAGTTCCGCCATTTGTTTTCTGCGCCATGCGGTTCCTGGCCGCGGGACTCCTGGTTTATGGTTGGGCGATCATGCGAGGAGAGCAGCGCACCAAGCGGGCGCCAATGGATATCGGTGTTTCTGCTGGCGTTTCTCATCTTCGCTGTCGACTATGGGCTGCTGTTTTGGGCAGAGCAACGCGTGCCTTCGGGTATTGCGGCGGTGATGCTGGCGACGATTCCGGCGTTCATGGCGCTGGCGGAGATTGTGATCCTGCGAACGCAGCGACTCACGGTGCGGTTGGCCGCGGCGCTGCTGGTGGGAATGGCGGGGGTGGCGATCTTAATGATCCGGCCAATTGATCTTGAAAGGCTGGGTAATCTGGGAAGCCTGGGTAAGCTGGGTGGGGCGCCGATCGATACCGCAGGCGCCGTGGCGCTGATCATCGGGGCGCTCAGTTGGTCGTTGGCATCGGCGCTGTCGCGCAAGCTTTCACTTCCTGCATCAAAGGTAATGAGCTCGGGCGCGCAAATGCTTGCCGGCGGAGTTTTGCTGACGGCGGTTGGCGCGGCGCGCGGAGAATTCCGCGAAGTTCATCTCATGCATGTATCCAATGCGGCGTGGTTTGCATTGCTCTACCTGATTTTCTTGGGCTCGATTGCCGGATTCACGGCGTATGTTTGGCTGATCCATCACCAATCGCCGACGAAGGTTGGGACTTATGCCTACGTGAATCCGGTGGTGGCCGTGGTGCTGGGTTACTTTCTGGGTGGCGAGGCGATTGGCGCGCGAACGGTAGCCGGCGGGTTGTTTGTGCTGGCCAGCGTGGTTACGATCACGACTGTGCGCGCCAAGAGCCCGGCAGCCGCTCTTGCATCGGAAGATATGAAGTAGACTCGCGTTTGCTTAAGCGCGCCGCGCGAATGCACCCGTCGCTGTGAAAGCAGATTGCTGGTGGGCCCGGAGGGATTTACCCAACAGGACACCCCGGGAATTCGCCAGCCAGATCGCGGTTAACCGCAATCTAGCTGAAACCCAAACAAGCCGATTCCCAACCTTGCAATTGGTTCAGCTTTTCCGGGCTGTTCAACGTTCTAGTTTCTCTCACTGCAACTGGTACAAAAGATGCCGGGTATTCCGGGTTGACCCGCGCAGGAAACTCAAGCCAAGAGCTGTTGTAGATTTCGGCCTGCGTGGTCCGGGGCGGGCCGGAGGGCGGGTGACGGGCGTCCCGAAAGCGGAAATCGTCATGGCCTATGTCAGGGCGCCGGGGCACACGGTAGAATTGCTACAACACACCAGTCCCGCCGACCGCGCCCGCGTGACGTCGCGGCCGTGCGATTCCGGTGCGCGTCGCTTGGCATTCCGGGTCAAGAACATCGAAGGTGTCATGCCGGTCAGTCCGACGATCCCGGAAGTCGCCGACGGGCCGGCTAAGGGCGTGAAGGCGGTCTACAACACGAATCCAGATGGGATCGTGATCGAGTTCATGGAAGATCCGCGCATCCAAGACTAAACAATGCAGGGCAAGGAGGAAAGCACATGGGTAGAGTAAGCAGCAAGGTTGCATTGATTTCGGGTGGCGCCGGCGGCATCGGCGCGGCGACGGCAGCGCTGATGGTCAAGGAGGGCGCCAAGGTCGTCATCGCGGACATGGCGAAGAACGGTCCCGAGGTCGCAAAGACCATCGGCGCCGAATTCATGTCGCTCGACGTGACCAGCGAGACGCAATGGGAACACGTGGTGCACGAGACCGAAAAGAAACACGGCGGCATCGATATCCTCGTCAACACCGCCGGCATCGAGGGCGATCAGGTGAACAATTCGTTCATGGCGACGAGTCTCGCGGAATGGCGGAAAGTCCATGCGGTGAATCTCGACGGCACGTTCCTCGGTTGTCAAAAAGTGATGCCGGTGATGGAGCGGCAAAAGCGGGGTTCAATCGTCAACATCGCGTCGATGATTTGCTTCTTCCCGGCGCCCTTTAATATCGCCTACGGGTCGAGCAAGGCGGCGGTCCAGCATCTGAGCAAATCCGTGGCGGCGTGGGGCGCGCGTGATGGAAACCAGATCCGCTGCAATTCCGTGCACCCCGGCCTGATCCGGACGCGCATGTTTCTGAATATCGCCGCTCACCGGGCGGGTGGGTCGAATGATGAACTCGCGGCCGCCGAGAACGAGGCTAGGGCCATGTTACCGCTGGGAGCGCTGGGGGAGCCTAATGATGTCGCGTATCTAGTCCTCTATCTTGCGTCGGACGAAGCCGCCCAGGTGACCGGATCCGAATTCCGCATCGATGGCGGTTGGGGTCTCAATGTTGGCGACAAACGGTCATGACCAGAGCGGTTCCACAGTACATGCAGCCGTTTTTGCAGTTGCGGAAGGTGGCTTTTTCCTGGTGAAAAAGCCACTTGACCTATGGGGTTTCCAGATACGGCAACTGTGGAACTGCTGTAGCACTGTAGAGCTGACGACAGCCATGCACCAGAAGTAAATCTGCCCCATCGGCGATGCGCCTTGCCGCCCTTTGCGGTGAAAAGCGCCAGCGGAGCCAGCACCAAGGCTCCGCCACAGGCGAAGACGTGTACGATCAGAAGAAGGCGCATCCGGCCGGCGAGAAACCAGCTTACGTCCGTTGCCAAGCACCACGCTGCGTCCAACGGTCGTTCGAGTCGCAGAGGGACGGTACGATGACAAAGCGAATGATGAACGCCGGTATCTATGCCGGCCCCGACAACATCGTTATCCAGGCGCGACCGGTACCGGCGCCCGGCCCGGGTGAGGTGCTGGTTCGTGTTGCTGCCTGTGGTATATGCGGAAGCGACGTAAACGCGCTGCACGCCGAAGCGGCGGAAATGTCGCCGGGGACAATTCTCGGACACGAAGCGAGCGGAGTGGTGGAGGCGGTGGGCGAAGGAGTATCCGGCTATTCCGGCGATGAGCGGGTCGTCATTGAACCGCTCCGTACGTGCGGCAAATGCAACTGTTGCGCCGCGGGCCGGGACTCCCTTTGCCGCAGTCTTCGGATTCTCGGCGTTCACGCCGACGGTGCTTTCGCCGAATACGTGGTGGCGCCTGCGCGGCGTTTGTATCGCATTCCCGATGCGCTCGATTTTCGCACTGCCTCGCTCACGGAACCGATTTCCGTTGCTGTTCATGGGCTGCGCCTAGGCGGATTTCAAAAAGACATGCGCGTTCTTGTCTTCGGGGCGGGCATAATCGGGCTCGCTACCGTAGCTGCCGCTCGCGCATGGGGAGCAAAGGAAATCTTGCTCGTGGTTCGCTATCCGCACCAGGCGAAACTTGGCCGTGCGTGCGGCGCTGCCCACGTGCTTATGGAAGATCAGTCGACCGCCAGCGCCCTGGACACACTGGGCAGGGAGAAGCCTATAGCACTCGTGGTGGACACGGTAGGCCACGCCGACACGCTTGCGGCTGCCGCTGCTGCCGTTGAACCGGGAGGCACCATCGTTGAGCTCGGCCTTGCGCTCGCACCCGTGCCCATCCCCGGACTGACGCTTCTGCACAAGGAAGCGCGCCTGCAGTGGTCGAACTGTTACTCCAGGCGAGCGGCAGGGCAGAGCGACTTTGAAGAGTCAATGCGATTGCTCCAACAGGACCCTGTGCTCTGGTCCTCAATACAAACAGACTCGGTGCCGCTGGATGAGATACGCCGCGGTTTCGAGTTGGCCGCTAACAGAAAGGCCGGGACCGTTAAGGTCACCGTGATGATGAACTAAGAAGATGTTTCGGAGCAACTCTTCGCGAGTTTGAGCAGTTTACGGACGGGCTGCTGATGGGCTGAAGGAAATGCCATGGCAATTCTTTGAATACTGTGGTTGCGGAACCCACATCAGCCAGCGCATGTGTGATGGTTAGAGAAAAGAGGAGAGAATGATGAGCGCTGGCGCGACCACGCAAAAGCCTGCGGACTGGAAGAATTACGAAGATTTTGCCACTTCTGATATTGCGACCAACCGCCTTCCCTCGACCGATGCCCTCGCCGGGAAACATGTTCTCATCACGCTAAAGAATGGCAGTAAGCTGGACTTTTTTTGCACGAAGAAGCATGCCCTGACCTGGACCGAGGTGGGATCAGCGAGCGAGCAGTGGTATGAAGCGATTCTCGTTGCCCCCGACGTCTATTTAGTAGATGTCACGTTTACGATCCGGCCTAAGGAAGCATTGACGCTTATCGTGAATTTCAAGACAGGCCGCGTGCTTTCGATTCGCTCAATTGTTCGTGACGAGGGCGCCTACCAGGGCGAGCCGCGAGTTGCCCAGGAGTTCATCACGGGTACGCTCGATGGCGAAAACATCTCGCCCGCCAGCTTTGAGCCGGCGATAACACGGGACCTCATCGGCCTGCGGGAAGTTTCCACGTACGGCCCGGGGCACACTTACGAGCATATTTATCTGAATGCGGAGCGGTACTGCTGGCAGTGTCTCGTTGGAGTGCAACGCGGTCAGGGCGACGTGGACATGGCCTCCTACTATAAGTTCGACGACGGGTTATATATCTTCACCTTCCGGGAATTCATTATCCCAGTGGCTTCCGTCTTTTTCTTCAACTTTGCCGACCTGCGATCGACCGGGAAGTTTCTCGGCGTGACGAGCGAGGGGGCTATTGAAAATCGACCTGCGGGAGCTTTTATCGAAAAGGTGTCAATGACGTATTACCGCAAGGATGCGGAGCCTCTTTAGACCCGGCATAGAATGGTTTGTGTGATGTTTACGAGACAGGGCCAGATAAGCAATTTTTCCATCCCCGGGGGTCAAGCAGCTTTCGGCCGGACTCGAAACAGCGGGTAACATCGCCGAAACACGTCTTCCCTTTCGTCATTCAGGACCTTATAGCAAAACCAGAGATGCTGTAGCCCGAAGCCGCTGCACCTAAGTCGCCGCGACCCCAAGGAGCGGCGACCTTCAAAAAAAGCTGAATAGGGCACACCTTCTCTGGTTTTGCCGTAGCCCAACTTCCGCAGGTTGATACAATGGGCGCATCTTGAAATTGGGAGGAACGAGAATGAGGATGATTTCCGAACCGGCGCGGGAGATAAAGGTCCTGAAGGAAGCCGACGTTGTTGTCGTTGGTGGCGGGCCTGGCGGCGTTGCATCCGCCATAGCCGCAGCCCGGATGGGGGCAAAAACCGTGCTCATAGAGAGATATGGCCACCTGGGAGGGATGGCTACCGGAGGGCTGGTCAACATCTTCCCCAATCTGAGCGACATCAGCGGAAAACAACGGATTTTCGGGCTGAACCAGGAGATCATCGACAGGATGAAAGCCCGGAATGCCGCTTTTTCGCCGGACCAGAAAGACTGGGGAACCACCGATCGAAGAATCGTTGATTATTATCTGGATGCGAACATGGGATGGTTCTATGTACGCAAGGATCCCAATATCGGCGGCCAGGAAAGAGTGCACTATACCGCTGTCCTGGATCCTGAGGTACTGAAGGCCGAACTCAATGACATGGTAGCTGAATCTGGAGCCGCCTTGTTGCTGCATTCGTGGGGAACCCGTCCGATCGTCGAAGGAAACACAGTGAAAGGAGTTTTCTTCGAAAGCAAGTCGGGTCGCCAGGCGATTCTTGCCAAGGTCGTCATCGATTCCACGGGCGATGGAGACATGTTCGTCGCCGCCGGTGCGGAGTTTGACAGTGAGCTTCAGAGCAATTTCCGGACAGCCCTGGCCTTCACCTTCTGGATCGCCAACGTGGATATGGATAAGCTGAATGATTTCCGGAAATCGCAGCCGGAGAAATATGCCGAATTGCTGCATCAGCTCACAGAAGCCGGCGGCCATTCCCGTTACTTCAGAGGCCTCTTGAAAAATCAGGAAGGAGTGCTCTGGTTTCACACCTTTGAGATCAAGCAGGAGGCTTCCGATGCCATGGATGTGGAAGAATTGACCCGGGTGGATGTGAAAGGCCGCAAGAGGGCGATCATTACTTATGAATTCCTGAGAAAAAATATGCCCGGATGTGAACGGTGCTTCCTCATGCAGGCGGGTCCTCAATTGGGCACGCAGGGCGGCCGGCGCGTTATCGGCGAATACATCCTCACTCCGAAAGACATGGAGTCGGATGAAGTATTCGAAGATACCATCGTGGTTTTGGCCAACAATGATAATGGCGCCATCTCCGCAAAACACCCGGCCATCTGCATTCCTTACCGGTGCCTGGTTCCGGTGAAAATTGACGGTCTGCTGGTTGCTTGCCGCGCGTTTTCGTCTAAGGCCAGCGTCAATCAGTGGTTCAACATCATCCCCCCATGCATTTGCTATGGCCAGGCTGCCGGCACAGCTGCCGCGCTGGCAGTCAAAGCGGGAATTCCGCCGCGCCACGTCGACTACAAAGAGCTGCAAGCCAATTTGAGGAGACAGGGAGTGGACCTGCCCAACTAAGAGATCTCCCTCGGGGCGGGAGATTTGGACTGAGCAGCGCGGATGGCGCTGCCCGGCCATTCTCTGTTTGAGTCTCTAACTGATCAGGAGGATGTTATGAAGTTG
>CAWCXX010000021.1:0-21455 GCA_963799445.1 uncultured Acidobacteriaceae bacterium
GAAATGAGTGTAAACACAAAGCTTATCGCATCTTCCGCTATTAGCGGAGCTCATAAGGTTGTAGCACAGGCCAAGGATTATCTGGCGCGCGCCATCGCGGCAAAAGGGGCTGACGCGGCCGCGGCTTTTCCGGATACGAACTACGGCTTGCCTGTGATCTATTCAATGCTCGGCAAAAAGGTCAGCAAGCTCTCCGACCTCGAGGGCGTCATAGCCGAATGCGACCGTCTGTTGCCTGCCGTTCCTTCCGAGAAAGTCTGGCTTCCCTACCTTGGGGACACGCTGGACGCAGGAATGGCGACGCTGTTTGCCTTCGAGATCATCGAAGCCTGCAAGTATCTGATCGGACCGAATCCGGTCAACGGGATTTGGCTCGGAGCTGCATCCGACGTCATCCTGCGCGAGCGCGGCATTGAGTTCGTTGACGGCTCGGCTCCCGGGTTCGCCGCAGTGGTAGGCGCCGCTCCAACCAAGGAAGACGCCGTCCGCATTGCCCGTGAGCTGCAGGAGAAGAACCTGTACACGTTTATCGCCGGCAACACCAACGGAGTTTCGTTCGCTGAACAACTGGAAGAGGCCGGCGTGCAGACAGGCTGGGAAACCCGCCTGGTGCCCTTCGGCAAGGATATCTCGGCGGCCATCTATGCTCTGGGCTTCGCCAACCGCGCCGCACTGGCCTTTGGCAATATCAAGCCGGGCGACTACGAGCGTAATTTGCACTACAACAAAGACCGCGTCTTTGCCTTCGTTATGGCGCTTGGCGAAGTGACGGACGAGAAATACGCGGCTGCCGCGGGAGCCATCTCTTATGGTTTCCCCGCCATCGCCGATACGGATATTCCTGAGGTTCTTCCCACCGGCATTTGCACCTATGAGCACGTTGTCTCCAATGTGCCCATTGACCACATCGTTGAAAAGTGCCTGGAGGTACGTGGCTGCAAGGTCAAAGTGACCAAGATTCCGATTCCGGTTACCTATGGCGCGGCCTTCGCAGGCGAGCGCATTCGCAAGGAAGATACCTACGTCGAATTCGGTGGTAACAAAAGCCTCGCGTTTGAATATGTAACCACACGCAATATCGACGAGATTGAAAACGGGCGGATGACTGTCGTTGGACCGGATATCGATTCGGTTCAGCCCGGCTCGGCGATGCCGCTCGGCATTTGGGTTGAAGTGGCCGGCCGCAAGATGCAGACCGACTTCGAACCCATTCTCGAGCGCCAGATCCACCACTTGATCAACGGTGGCGAGGGCATCTGGCACATGGGACAGCGTGACATCAACTGGATGCGTATCAGCAAAGCCGCCAAGGAAAAGGGATTCACCATTCGGCACTTCGGAGATATTATCCACGCCCGCCTGATCAACGACTATCCGGCCATTGTCGATAAGGTTCAGGTCACGCTCTTCACGGAAAAGGAAGAGGTTGAACGCCGCCTGGCGGTGGTTCGCGACGTCTACCGCGCACGCAATCAGCGTATGGAACAGATGACAGATGATTCGGTCGATACGTTCTATTCATGCCTGCTCTGCCAGAGCTTCGCGCCCAGTCACGTTTGCGTCATCACGCCGGAACGCCTCGGCCTCTGCGGCGCCTACAATTGGCTCGACGGCAAAGCTGCTTACGAAATCGACCCCACGGGTGGAAACCAGCCTCTGCTGAAGGGCAGGTGCATCGATCCCGTGCGCGGCCAGTGGGAGAATATCAACAAATACGTGTGGGCCAACTCCAAGCAGGCCGTCACGGAAGTCAACGCCTATTCGATGATGGAAAATCCCATGACCAGCTGCGGATGCTTCGAAGCGGTGGTGGCTCTGCTGCCGGAGTGCAACGGCGTGATGATTGTGAATCGCGAGCATATGGGCGACACGCCCTCCGGGATGAAGTTCTCCACTCTGGCTTCAGCCACGGGTGGCGGGCAGCAAAACCCAGGCTTCGCCGGCGTTGGAAAAACCTACATTACCAGCCGCAAGTTCATCTCCGCCGATGGCGGTCATAAACGAATTGTCTGGATGCCGAAGGCCTTGAAGGAATCCATGAAGGAAGAGTTGGAGCTAATCGGCAAGCGCCTGGAAATCGAGAACTTTGTGGACCTGATCGCTGACGAAACCATCACTACGGATCCCAACGAACTTCTGGAACACTTGCAGAAGATCAACCACCCCGCTCTCTCCATGTGGGACATCACTGAACCCTCACCGGAAGCTGCGGCCGTCGATGCGGAACGGGCAGCAGCGGTGGTCTAGACTAGAATGGAGTTTCGGGAACCCTGGACGGGGGAAAGCTTGAAGGACCGGTAGATGGAGAATTCTGCAGGCTCTGGAGAGCTTTCCTCTCGTTCAAGCCGCGTGTGCCTGGAACAAGATGCCAACCAACAATCACGAGGAACGCAATCATGCCATTCAACAGAAAACCGAAAGTATTTACGCCCATTGGCGCCTTGGGTTTTGGAGACGGCGAGCGTGCAGTGACCTTAGGCGGTGGAAATACGCTCCCTCTCTGCTTCTTCGACGCCAAGCCGAATAACCTTCCGGCTGTGGGTGTTGAGATCACCGACACCGGCTTTGACACTGCTGATCTCCCGCTACTTGCTGCCTCCTATGACACCGCGGTGACATTGGCCGAACGGGCCGTGCGCGCAGCGAATCTGAAAGGCGTTGACTTTGTTTGCCTGCGTTTTGAAGGTGCTGACCCTGGCGGGCTCAACCGCTCCGCCGCGGATTGCGCAAAGCTCGCGCAGGAAGTCGCCGCTGCCTGTCCCAAACCGCTCTGCATAGCCGGTTGCAAGAATATTGAGAAGGATACCGAACTGTTTAAAGCCTTGGGGACGGCCCTTCAGGATCACAACGTCCTTTTTCTTTCAGCAAAAGAGGAGAATTACAAGACAGTCGGCGCCGCTACGGCTCTCGCCTATGGGCACAAAGTAACGGCGGAATCCGCCGTGGACATCAATCTGGCCAAACAGCTCAACATTCTTTTGACCCAGCTTGGAGTTCCCAAAGGCAGCATTGTCATGAACCTCGGTTCTGCCGCCGCTGGCTACGGGTTTGAGTATTTGTCCTCGGTAATGGACCTTGTCAAATCGGCAGCGTTGGAACAGGACGATGCAATGCTTCAAATGCCGGTTATCACCCCTGTTTCCACCGAAGCGTGGACGGTGAAGGAGTCGATCGTGTCGCAAGCCGACATGCCCGAATGGGGTGACGTGGAACAACGTGGAATTCAGATGGAGACCGCTACAGCGGCCGCCTGCCTCGCCTCTGGCTCAGATGCCGTGATTCTCAGGCATCCTGTATCGATAGAGAAAACTGCGGCGCTCATCGCCGCGCTGGTCTAGAAAAGGACGGCAAGATATGGCGCTTAAGGGACTCGACATCTTCAAATTGACGCCCAAGACAAACTGCAAGGATTGCGGCAGCCCAACTTGTATGGCATTTGCGATGAAAGTCGCTCAAGGAGCGAATTCTATCTCTGAATGTCCTCATATGTCGGCTGAAGCTCTGGCTAAGCTCTCGGCGGCCACGGAACCTCCGATGAAAACCATCGCGGTCGGCGTTGGAGAATGCGCTTATAAGCTGGGCGGAGAAACCGTCATGCTGCGCCACGAGAAGACGCTGGTCAATAAGAACCTCTTCGCAGTCTTCCTCACTGCCGAGATGCAGGATGACGCTATCGATGCACTGTTGGCCGAGGCAGTAAAGATCGACTACGAACGCATCAGCACCCGTATGTTTGTGGAGTGCGTGTTTCTGAAGTGCGGTGCGGACACCGCGCGCAATATCGAGATTGCGAAGAAGGCGATGGCTCTTGGCCGCGTGCCTATTCTCGAATGTGCCGATCCGGAGGTTGCCAAGGCCGTCGTCGAGGCAACAAAAGAAGCCAAACCCGTACTCTGCGGAGCCAACGCGGCGAACTGGGAGGCGATGAACGCAGTAGCCAAAGCCGCCGGAGTCGTCCTTGGCGTTTCGGGGGCCGATCTGAATGAACTGCACGACACGGTAGAGAAGCTGGAAGCCGCCGGCAACCGCAATCTCATATTGAATCTCGGCTCAGCTTCTATTAAAGACGCTTTTGCAAACGCAGTGGAGATCCGTCGCGCCGCCCTTAAGAACGGCGATCGCACCTTCGGTTATCCTTCCATCGTAAACTTGGCCGCTTTGGCGCCTGGCGATATCGTCACTCAGACAGCGCTCGCATCGATCTTTATCTTGCGCTATGGCTCGATCATCGTCATGGAGCGCATCGGATACGCCGAGGCACTCCCGCTCTTCGCCCTCCGGCAGAATATCTTTACCGACCCTCAGAAACCCATGAGGGTAAGTCCTGGAATTTATCCGATCGGCGGGGCAAACGAGAATTCCCCCTGCTGCATCACGGTGGATTTCGCGCTCACTTACTTCGTGGTTTCTGGCGAGATCGACCGTTCACGCGCGCCGGTTAATCTGCTTGTTCCCGACGCCGGCGGCTATTCCGTCCTGACTGCCTGGGCGGCAGGAAAGCTCTCTGCCGCCTCCATTGCGAAGTTCATTCAGGAATTTGAAATCGAATCGAAGATCAAAAATCGCACCCTGATCTTGCCCGGCAAAGTTGCTGTCTTGAAGGGCGACCTGGAAGGCAAGCTTCCTGACTGGAAGATCGTGGTTGGCCCCAATGAGGCAATTCAGCTTGTGAAGTTCTTGAAAGACTTCCAATAGAAGGAGTACGTAATGGGCAAATTTGTCATGATCGGCGAGAGAATCCATTGTATTTCGCCGGCCATTCGCGATGCGATGGCAAACAAGGATCCGCAACCGATTCTAGCGCGCGCCAAAGAACAGTTGGACGCGGGCGCAGCCTACCTGGACGTGAACATCGGCCCGGCGGAGAGCACGGGCGAGGAACTCATGAAGTGGGCCGTAAAGCTTCTTCAGGAAAACTTCGACAATGTTCCGCTCTCGCTCGATACCGCGAACAAGAAAGCGATCGAGGCTGGAATCTCGGTTTACAACCGCAGCAAAGGCAAGCCGATCATCAACTCCGCCAATGCCGGCGACCGCATCGAAAATATCGACCTCGCTGCCGCAAACGGCGCTATCATTTTCTCTCTATGTTCTAAAGAGGGTGTAGCGGCCAACAATGACGAACGCATGGCGTATTGCCAGGAGATGCTGGAGAGGGGCATGTCACTGGGCATGGAGGCTGAAGACCTCTGGTTCGACCCGCTCTTCCTCGTGATCAAAGGAATGCAGGAAAAGCTGCTCGAAATCCTGGACTTCATCAGGATGGTCACTGAAATGGGCCTCAAGACAACCGGCGGCGTTTCCAATTCTTCCAACGGCATGCCGAAAAACATCCGCCCCATCATGAATTCCGTCTTGATCGCAATGTCGATGGCGAACGGTCTCTCTAGCGCGATCGTCAACCCCTGCGAGCAACGGCTGAATGAGACCATCCGATCTTGCGACATCATCCGCAATAACACCCTCTACGCGGATTCGTATCTCGAGATATAGAGGCATACGCGCTGACGATCGTCGGACTGAAGCCGCGAAAGGCGGGCGACCGCCTCATTCGCCCGCGGGAAACGTCGAAGTTACTGTGAGACTCAATGGGCAGGATAACATTTCAACTGGAGGGGGGCGAGGAGGTCGCCATTTCTGCCCCCCCCGGCGAGAACCTGCTGGAATTGGCGCGAAAGGCCAATGTCGCCATCGATGCGGTGTGCTCCGGAAACTTCTCCTGCGGAAAATGCAGAGTCCGCCTTCTCAGCGGCGAGCTTGACTCTAAGGAAACCATACATATAGACAGGGCAGCGTGGGAGACCGGTTGGCGCCTCGCATGCGCCAGCACCGTGAGCGGAGATGCCGCGGTTATGGTTCCCGAGATTGCGTCCGCCTATCAGAGCCGCATGAAGGTGGCCGATCTGTCATCTGTGGATGAGATGGCAACATTCAATTCCCTTCAAGCCGCCATGGAAGAAGCGGGCCTCACAAGGAAAAATGACATAAAGTCGTTCACGGTCGAAATGGAGATTCCCACCCTCTCCGACACGATGCCGGATAATGAGCGGCTCTTGCGGGCAATCTATGCGGTGACATGGGTGCGGAATGTCAAGTTGCCATACTTCGCGCTGAAGAAATTGCCAAACCTTCTTCGACAAAATGAATTCAAGCTGCGATGCATATCCGAGAGGTCTGGGAATTCGCTTGAAATTCTCGACCTGCTGCCCCAATCAGACACTATTCCTGTCTGCGGCCTGGCCGTAGATATCGGCACGACGACGGTGTGCGCCCTCTTGGTTGATATGGAAACCGGAAAGATTTTAGCCAAAGCCAGCACCGGAAATGGGCAGATCCGCTATGGCGCGGATGTCATCCATCGCATTGTTGAGCAGCAAAAACCCGGCGGGGTTGAGCGGCTTCAAAGTGCCATCGTCGGCGAGACGCTCTTGCCGCTCATTGACTTTATGTGCCATGCGGCGGGCATCCCAAAGAACCGCATTTACCGCGTGACCGTCGCCTCCAACACCACGATGAACCACCTTTTGCTCGGTGTGGACGCAAATGCCTTGCGCACGGAGCCGTATATTCCCGCGTTTTTCGAGATTGATCCCATATTCACACAGGATCTCGGCATTGAGCTTGCACCGGACGCAAAACTCCAGCTCGCGTCAAATATCGGAAGCTACGTAGGCGGGGATATTACCGCCGGTACTTTGGCGGGCGCCATGTGGAACAAGCCGGAGCTTTCACTGCTGATAGACCTCGGCACAAACGGAGAAATAGTATTCGGCAATAGCGAGTTTCTCATGGCGTGCGCCTGCTCGGCCGGACCTGCCTTCGAGGGAGGCGATATCAGTTGCGGGATGCGGGCTATGGATGGGGCAATCGAGGCATGCGTGATAGACAAAGATACAATGGAGCCGATTCTCTCTGTGATTGGCGGGGCACGGCCTGTCGGTCTTTGCGGCTCCGGAATCATCGATGTAATTGCGGAGTTGTTTTGTGCAAGGATCATTAGCGGCAAAGGCAAGTTCATTCGTGAAGGTAAGCGCGTCAAGTTTGACGAATTCGGTATCGGCAGCTTTGTTTTGGCGTTCGCGGATGAATCGGAAACCGGGCGCAGCATAACGGTTACTGAAGTGGATATTGACAACTTGATACGTGCAAAGGGCGCAATCTTCTCCGCAACTACAACCCTGCTGGGTTCACTCGGATTTTCGCCGGCAAATGTCGAACACATTGCCGTAGCGGGCGGAATCGGCAGTGGAATCAACTTCAGGAATGCAATCCGCATTGGCATGTTCCCCGATGTGCCGCTCGAAAAGTATCGATATATCGGAAACTCGTCTCTCGCCGGAGCTTACGGCGCACTCATTTCAAAAGCAGCGGCGGTCCGCCTGCATGAGCTTTCAAAAAGCATGACATATATGGAACTGAGCGTCCAGCACGGATACATGGACGCTTTTACCGCAGCATGTTTCTTGCCACACACCAACGGCGCGTTATTTCCATCGGTAAGTGTTGCGTAAGATTGTTGCCGGCGCCCATCAGGCACGGCGATTGCTACCGGCTGTTATCGCGCAACCGCGCGCGCTTCGAGCTTGCGCACGGAGCGAAGCATCTCTGCGAGGGCAGTCTTGCCGATCTCACCCTCAAATTCCTTTTGCAACCGGTCCAGTGCGGCGATGACGCGCAGTGCGCAGCGTTTGCCCTGCGGCTTCAGCGTGAGCAGGTAGGCGCGCGCATCTTCGGGATCGATCTTGCGCTGTACCAGCCCCTTGGCTTCGAGTGACGAGACGCAGTGACTCAGGTTGCCGCGCGTAGTTTCAAAAGTTTCAGCCAGATGTGACGGCTTGACCTGCCGCGGCGCCTCAAAAAAGAGCGCCGCAAGAACCAGCGCTTCAAGGAAGCCGAGGTTGTCGGCGGCGAGCACGCGCGCGGCGAGCGATTCAAAGCGGCGCGCCGCTCGGTTGACCGCGAACATGGGGCTCTCATGGAGAAAGGCGTCAATGCGCATGGCTTTCAGAAAGTAGTTTAGCATTCGAACTATTTACTCTGGAACAAAATCGTCCTTGCACGGCGGCGCGCGTCCGGTCATGCTTGAATGCAGACTGTCTATGCTTCGCAGACGACCCATTCCGAATACAGGGCTCTTGCTGCTCGCGGTTTCTCTGCGCGCGGCCTTCGCGCAGAATGCCGCGCCGCCGCCCGCACAGGTCAAAGGCCCCTCCGAAACCATGGTTGTGCTGGGCTCGGCCACGCCCGTGCCGCTGGCCGAGTCGCAGCGCTCCGTGGAGATTCTGCCCGTCAAGGGAGAATCGCTCGCCGCCGAGTCGCCGCAGGATTTTCTGCGCACGGACTCGTCTGTTTTTCTGGAAGAGCGCGGCGCGGGCGGGGGACAGGCTGACCTGGTGCTGCGCGGCGGCAGCTTTGAGCAAACGCTGGTGCTGCTCAACGGGTTCCGCATCAACGACGCGCAGACATCGCACCACAATCTCGATCTGCCCGTGCCGCTGGAGGCGATGGACTCGATCCAGGTGCTCGAGGGCTCGGGTTCCACGCTGCACGGCGTGGACGCTCTGAGCGGGGTGGTGGATTTTCTGACCGCCGCTCCCGATCACGACTCAGTCTTTCTGCGCGCGGGCGAGGGCAGCTTCGAGTCGAACGAGGAAACGTTGCTGGCGGGCGCTGCGCGTGGCAGCTTGAGTGGCCGCGTGACCGCGGAGCGCAATTTTTCCACGGGATTTACGGCCACCCCGGCATACACTGCCCCAACATACGCCCCCGGCTGCAGTCCGCAGCAGATGTACCGCGAGTGCAAGAATGACCGCGATTACCGCAACATGGACGCGTCGGCCGAAGGCTGGATCGGTTCGCGGCCTGGCATTACCGATTTGCTGATTGCCTCAAGCGACCGTTCATTTGGCGCCAATCAGTTTTATGGCTCCTACAACTCGTGGGAGCGGACCAAAGGATGGTTTGCCTCGGCGCGGCAGGAGCTGGGCAGCCGCACGGTGGCGGCCTTCGGCTACCGGCGCCACACCGACGAATTCGTGCTTCTCCGCAACGATCCCGCGATTCTATGAGAACAACCATATTGACGGCTCGTGGCAGGCGTCGCTGCGGCGTACAGAGAATCTACCCGCCAAACTGCCCGCCGCCTCGCTGCTGCTGATGGGGTTGGAGGCGGATGGCGACAGCATCCACAGTTTCAACTTTTCCGGAGGCGTCACTTCGTTTGCGCTCGGGATCCATGCGCGCAATCGCGGCGCCGGCTACGTGGACCTGGATCTGCGCCCGGCGAAAAAGCGCTGGAGCTTGTCGGCGGGCGCGCGCGAAGAGATTTTTTCCGGCGGTGCGCAAGCGGTGTTTTCTCCGGAGCTGGCGGGCAGCTTCCGCGTGGCGAACAGCTTGAAGCTGCGCGCGAGCGGCGGATACGGATTCAGGATTCCGACATACACCGACCTCTACTATTCCGATCCATCGACATTGGGCAACTCCAGCCTCAAGCCGGAGTCGGCCTGGAGCGGCGACGCGGGCGCGGATTGGACGCCGTCGGCGAAGCTCTCGCTATCGTTCACCGGCTTTTACTCGCACCAGCACGACACCATCGACTACGTAAAGAGCGCCACCGTTCCGAACGCGTATCTTCCTGCGGGTTGCCCAGCGAACATCTGGTGCGCCGACAACCTGAGCGGGCTGCATTTTGCGGGCGTCGAATCCACGCTGACGTGGATTCCGAAGAAATCGCAGAAGGTGCGCATCGCATGGACCGGTTTGCACGGCGCCGAGAGCGCGCTGCACGGGCTCACGTCGGAGTACGTCTTCAATTACCCGGTCCAGAACATTCATGCCTCCTGGACTTGGGCGCTGGGCCGCGATTTCGTTCTCACCAACGCAGTGCAAATTGCCGGGCGATACCAGCAAACTGTGTATCCGGTGTGGAACGCCGCGCTGACGCGCGACATCTGGAAGCTGCGGCCGTATCTGCGGGCGATGAATCTGAGCAATACGGGATACCAGGAGATCAGTGGCGTGAACATGCCGCCGCGAACGATCATGGGCGGGGTTGCGCTGCAACTCGGGCGGTGAGCGCCGGACGCCGGAAAAGCCGCCTCTGCTGCGAGCGCGAAAAACCGTGCTGGTGCAGTGCGTCACAAATGGCGGCGAGTATATGGCTGGTGCGTCGATCCTATGAAGGGCGGTATGCCCTGCGTGGTTAGGGCAAGCGGCGGGCCAGATGCAGAAGCGTGAGATTGTGCTTGCGAATACGTCCTGCGGGTCTCGCTCGGATCAGGCGACGCATCTGGTCGAATAGCCACTCGCGCTTTACCGGCTCCATCAATTGATGGTCCGAGGCAGTGCGCATCAGGGCGACGTGTTCGTCCGCAGTGAACTCCTCAGTCCAGAGCCGCCGGATTACGCGCACGTCGTCGAAGAGACCGGTCTGCTCAATCTCTGCGCGCGCGTCGGCAATCGATTCGGGGGGTGGCGGAGGCCACGGGAGTCTACCGACGCCGATGGTTTCATAGCCATCCTGTATCTGCTCGAAAAATGGATCGTAGCCCGGAGGAAAGGCGTGCTCGCTGATCGAGAAGGCAAGCATTGCGCCAGCTTTCAAGGCTGCAGCGGCTCGCTGATAGCGCACCACGGGATCGAGCCAGTGCCACGCCGTGACGGCGAGTGCGAGATCGAATGGTTCGGCGGGCGGCCAATCTTCGAAACGCGCATTGATGATCTGCACCTTCGGAAAGCCCGCCAGATGCTGCCGTGCAAGGCGTACGAGGTTCGCGCCCATTTCAAGCGCGACGACATGGCATCCGCGCCTGGCCAGGGGCAGAGTCGATTTGCCTGTTCCACAGCCGATCTCGAGGATGTGCGCGCGGACGGGGTCGAGCCCCGAGGAAGAAAAGAGCGTGTCGTAGAGCCAGCTGGGTGGCTCGCGCCGTCCTCGGTCATAGAGTCCGGCGATCTCGTCGAAAGTCTGCGCGCGTTGCAAGCGCCGTTCGGCAGGAATCTGCATTTCTTCACCGTATCACCGGGGCCGGGTGCACAGGTCCGGGTTCTCGGAAATGAGAAAGCACCGCCGCCGAATCGTCCGCACCCACTGCCTTTACGCCAGATGTTTTTTCAGAAACTCCAGCGACCGCCCGCGCGCTTCCTTGGCCGCCGCGGCGTTGTAACTGGACCGAGCATCGCAGTTGAAACCGTGGCCGGCATCGTACCAGTAGATTTCGACCTCGGGATGCGCGGCGTGAACCTTCGCAACTTCCTCAGCGGGAATGTGCGTATCCTGCTTGCCAAAGTGGAGCATGACGGGCGCGGAGGGTTTTTCCCCGATGTAGTTCCCGATGCGGCCGCCGTAGTAGCCCACAGCCGCTGCGGGATGGAGCCGCGCTGCTGTCACCCAGGCCAGCGTGCCGCCCCAGCAATAGCCGACGACGCCCACTTTCTTGCCGGTCGTTTTGGCTGCATATTCATAGGCTGCCGCGATGTCGGCCAGCGCCTTCTCCGCATCGAGCTTGGGGATAAGGCCCATTGCGGTCTGCATGTCGTCGCCTTCGTAGCCGAGCTCGATGCCGGGCTGGATGCGATCGAAGAGCGCCGGCGCCACTGCCAGAAATCCGTCCTTCGCGTAGCCATCGGCCACCGAGCGGATGTGGGGATTGACGCCGAAGATTTCCTGCACCACCACCAGTCCGGCGATTGGCTCTCCGGCGGGATGCGCGACATACGCGCTGAACCCGTGTCCGTCTGCCGCGCGCAACTTTACATATTCACTCACTGTTTTGACCTCCTCACTGCCTCCAGTATCTATGCGGCGAGGAGGGTTGATCAAGCCAGCCCGCAAGCAGTGGTGACGCGCAGGAACGGGCTGTTAATTCAACCTGCGGCGGCAGGAGCGCCTTGCGAGGGCCGAGTTCCTCGCGCACCAGCGTCAGGCCCAGCAGCCAGCGCTCGAAGCGGTCAGAGAGGCGCGCGAAGAGCGGCGCTTCCTGCGCGTATTCGAAGAGGTTGAACTGGCTGACGATGTAATAGCTCTCCTTGCCGGCGTGGATCAGCTCTTCCAGGCTCGGCTGACGATGCCTGAGCCTGCGATCGGAACCCATGGCCTCGGGATACATGCCGGCCACAAACAGCGAGTAGTCGCCGATGTGCTTGCGCAGCGCGCGCTCCTCATCGAACGAAGCCGCCGTGCCGTTCACGGGGTCCGCGGCGCGCATCATCTCGTCGAGCTCCTCGATGGGCCGCCCGGCCTCGTCGCGCACTTTGTAGAGATTCCCGGCCTCGGAAAACTCGCACAGCAGATGCGCCACATAGCCGGTAACATCGGGATCGTGCAGGCCTAACTTGCCTTCGTAACTGTTGCGCACGACCTGCTGGAAGAATGGTTCGAGTAGATGAGCCTGAGCTGACATACACACCTCCCATAAGCGGAACCACAGAAAGTGTGCCTGTGCAGGAGATCCTCCAAACGAGCCTTCCTGCGAAGGCGACTACTTTCTTAGATGCCGTTCCGGCCGTTCGCGGCAGCCGCCGCTTAATTACCTTTCTTTAACACAGAAGCAATAAGTTTGTTGTGATTTTCGTGAGCGAGGAATCAAGTTTGTTGGCAGAGCGGCGTGGCGATTGCAAATCACCACAGCGAAAAGGGAAAGGCAGCCGCGATGGGCTGCCCTCTTCTTGATCGCGGCTGGAATCGATGTGACGGCCTCAGTCGGAGGCGTGGTGAGTGGCGCGGCGAAAATAACTCTCAGACCGCCGCGGGTGTTCGCGATTCCCGCTCAGCCAGCCGTTTCTTGAGCAGAGTCTCCAGCTTGACCAGCGCGGCGGAGAAGCCCTCAATGCCTTCCTTCAGCTTGTCGCTGGCCATGCGGTCGGCGGCGTGCATGCGGTCGAATGCGGCCTTGTCCACGACGATTCTTTCGATCGGCAGCGACACGGCGGCCCTGGGATCGAGTTTGCGCGGCAGCTCGCCATGTGCGGACTCGAGCTCGGCCAGCAGTTGCGGTGAGATGGTGAGCAGATCGCAGCCGGCCAGCTCGCAGATTTCGCCGATGTTGCGGAAACTCGCGCCCATCACGACTGTCTTGTATCCGAACTTTTTAAAGTAGTTGTAGATATGCGTGACGGATTGCACGCCGGGGTCGTCCGGGCCGCTGTAGTCCTTGCCCGTGTCCTTCTTGTACCAGTCGAGGATGCGGCCCACGAAGGGCGAGATGAGCGTGGCGCCCGCGTCGGCGGCGGCAATGGCCTGATGCATGCCGAAAAGCAGCGTCAGGTTGCAGTGGATACCTTCACCCTCCAGCACTTCAGCGGCGCGAATACCCTCCCATGTGGAAGCGATCTTGATCAGCACGTGATCGCGCCCGATGCCCGCCTCGTCGTACTGAGCAATGATGCTGCGCGCCTGCGCGATGGTTGCCTCGGTGTCGAACGAAAGGCGCGCGTCCACTTCAGTAGAGACGCGGCCCGGTACGATGGCCAGAATCTTCTTTCCGAAGGCGATGGCGAGGCGCTGGAAGGCCAGGTTGGCGACGGCCTGGTCGGTGGCGCCCTCGCCCAGCTCGCTGCGCGCGTCGCGCAGCACGCCATCCACAATGGGTTGATACTGCGGCATCTGCGCCGCCGTGGTAATCAGCGATGGGTTCGTGGTCGCATCCTGAGGATGAAACTGCTCCATCGCCTCCATGTCGCCGGTGTCGGCCACCACCACGGTGAATTTACGCAACTGTTCCAATAGATTCTGCGGCATGATTCCTCCTTCGGGGAAAGCGAGGTTCCGATTAGCGTCCTATGCGCCACCAGTTTAACCCCTCTTCTTTAAGATGCGCTGAATATGCGGCGGGTGCACTGCGGACGAGATGAGGAAACCCCCGCCAGCCATCTGCGATCTCCCGCCCGAGATAAGATGGTTTCAATGATCTGGAAGCCCTGGCTAAAAGCGGCTAACTTCGTTTCCGTGCTCCTCCTTGCGTGGATGCACTTGCGGGGACACGGCCGCGCACGCTCCGCCAAGGACCTTGGCGACGGAACGGTGGAATTCTCTCCGGACCCGCTCACATACGTCGCCTGGCCGCTGATTGTCCTTTTGCCGGCGTGGGCAGCCTTCAATGAACTGCGGCGGGGCTCCGGCGAGTGGTGGCAGCTCTTGGGGCCGGTGCTAATACTTGTCGCTGCAGCCATAGAGATGTTTTCATTTCCGGGAACGATAGTGGTTTTCCACGACGCAATCGAGCAGCATTTCTGGTTGCGAAGCGAGAAGCGGATTCGATGGGGAGAAATCGAGGAGATCAAAGAACACGCGAAACCCGGACCTCTGGTAATTACCGCGTCGGACGGAACAAAAATCAACTTTTCAGATCGGCTGCCAGACCGGTCGCGATTCATGGCAGAGATTGAAAAGCATTGCCGCGGTAACTTGCCGCCGGAGTTCTTGAGCAGGGTAGCTGCGGGTCTACAGGTTGGGCAGAAGACGGGCTGACGCGGCTTCGGCCTCTTCGGCGGAGAATCACTCCGCTTCCACGGTGTTGGCCAGAGTGCCCAGCCCCGTGATGCTTACCTCCATGTTGTCGCCAGCCTTGAGCGGCCCTACCCCGGAGGGGGTTCCGGTGAGAATCAAGTCACCCGGCACAAGCGTGAGCACCGAGGTGATGTAACTGAGCAGCATGGGAACGGGAAAGATGAAATCCAGCGTCGATGCGTGCTGGCGCACCTCGCCATTGATCCGCGTCTCGATGGTCACGCCGGCATCGAGGTCCAGTTCGTCGCTCACCAGCGGCCCCACGGGACAAAACGTGTCGAAGCCTTTGGCGCGCGTCCATTGCGAGTCTTTCCGTTGCAGGTCGCGCGCGGAGATGTCGTTGGCGATGGTGAAGCCGCGCACCACCTCGCGCCAATTGTCTTCGGGGCTCAGCTTGTAGGCGCGGCGCCCGATGACCAGCGCCAACTCGCCCTCAAAATCCACGCGTTCTGACACCGCGGGCAGGCGCACGGCTCCGCCCGGGCGCAGCAGCGACGATGGCGGCTTGAAGAACAGCACCGGTTCGGTGGGCATCTCGCTCCCCATCTCGCGCACGTGTTCGCGGTAGTTGCGCCCCACGCAGATAATCTTCGAAGGGGCGACCGGCGGCAGCAGATCGGCCGCGCTCAACGGCATGGATTCAAATTCCAGGCCCCACGCAGTCGCGCCCATCGTCTCCAGCTTGTATCGCAAATCCTCTTCGGGCGCCTGGGTTAGAGCAGTGATCTGCAACGCTCCGCCGCGCTTATCCACCGTGCCGTACTGGGTCAGTTCACCAAACATGAAACGGCAATATTTCATTGGGATTCCCCCTTTTGAGTCTCAGGGCCCTGGAACCGTTTCTTCCGCGCCCACCGAGCGCGCGCTTTCGTGACCTTCCTGATCGATGGCGCTCACGGCGTACTCGTAGGCGCGGCCGGGCTCGACGTTTGCATCATGATAGCCGGGCCCCACCACCGGCTGCGCGGACGAAATCCGCTGCCAGCCCGCATTGCTCTCGCTTGCCGCAGCCGGCTCGCGCCGGTAAACAATGTAACCTGCGAGATCGGCTTCGGTATCCGCCTGCCAGCTCAGGTCGATCGCCGGCCCCGCGCCGTTTTCCCCGGCAGCGGCCACCGCGGCCAACCCCTTGGGCACGCCGGGAGGAAAAACGTTCACAGCGTCGATGCGCACGGACTCGGAGAGCGGCCCGGCCAGTTCCAGCGTTTGTCCGTTCAGGGTGACGCGCGCCACGCGCTGTGCGCGATACTCGTAGCTCTCGCCGAAGCGGATGTCTTTATCGAGAGCGCGGTCCGTAGCTGCGCCCGCCTCGATCAGCAGAGTTCGCTCCGGCGGCTCGGGCGGCGGCGTCATGAGCCCTTGCTTGAAATTCTTCGCTGGCGGCGTCAGCAGTTTGCGATCCAGCCGCACAGCCACGGGCGCAGCTTCAGGCGGCACGGCACTCCAGTGCAGCAGCACGCCGTCGCGGCGCATCTCCGCGCGCAGCCCCACAACCGCGGCAGGCGCTTCGCCGGCTAGAATCTCCGCGCCATTCGACAGCCCCGCCGACCGGCCCTTGCGGTTGTCGATCTCGACAAAATACGTGAGCACACGCGGCTGGCCCGCGGCCAGCGCGGCAGGGAGCGAGTCGGTAATTGCGGCGCTCGCACCCGGAGCCAGTTGCACTGTGGTGACGGCTGAGCAGCCTGCGGCGCCCTGCTCATTGCGGCACACGCGCACGGCGACGTTGCCCTTCAACAGCATCTTGTCGGTGTTTTTCGTGGGCATCGTCCAGGTGAGCGCCACCTGGCCGCCGGTGCGCACGGCAGAAAGATTGCCCACGCGATCGGGAAGGTTGAGCGATGGCGGCAACGGCGCGCCCGGCATCCCGCAGCCGGCCACACCCAACGCAGCGCCGAACGCGGCAGCCATGGCCGTCGCACACGCCGCAAGCCTCAAGATTCTTGCAGATTGCATGGCGCTCTCAGTCTAACGGAGCGGCGCTCATCTTCGCTTCGCGAAAGTTAATAACAGCCTATAGCCCTGCACGGGCCGCTTTCGCCCCGGAGGGACGAGTCGAAAATAGCCCAGGACAAGCGAAGCGCAGTCCTGGGAAAGCAGCCCAACCCGATGATGCCGCCCTGGAGGGGCGGCGCGAACCTCCGAAAATCTGCGCCTTCACGCCGCCTTTGCGGAGCGCAGGGCGATGAATCCCAGCAGAACCACTGCCACCCCCAACGCCACCCACAACAGCGCCGGATGCTTCTCAGTGAATGGGCGGTCATCGGGACGTGGTTGATAGGTGGGGTTCGGCTGTTCGGGCCCTGCCTGCGCCTCGGCCGCATTGGCTTGCGGTGTAAACAAAGTTGCATAGTCGTAGCGCGGGGCTTTGAGCGCCGCGTCGCCGTAATAGAGCGTGTAGCTGGCTCCGCCTGCTGCGTCAAAGCATAGACTCCGCTCCAGCATCTGCAGGCGCACCGAGTCAATCTGGAGCGGCGCGTCGTCTCCGTTGTCGATCGTCACCGTCCACTTGGCCGGAGCGTTGAAGTCTGCTTGCGGCGCTTCCACACTCAAATGCTCCTCGTCGATGCGATGGCCATCCTGGGTGCTATGGACGCGCAGAAGGTTGCCGGAGAAGTTCATCATCGGCGACGCAGGCCCGGCGCCATCAGTGGGTTTTGGCGGGGCGGTGAGAGCTGCGCTCACGCTCACATCGCGGCTGAAGCTGGCCGGCGCGGGGCCCGGCGCAAAGGCGACGCGGTCCACCGGCGTATTTGCGGGCACGGAGAACTCGATCACCGAGGAATGGCCCTTTTGCGTGACGGACGAAGACTCGGCGACCATCACGTATTTCGCATGAGTGGCGGCCAGGCGCACAACCGATAGCCCGTTGACGCTGTCCGGCGCTACGGGTCCGGCAATGCTGAAATGCAGGAGGCGGAAGTCCGACTCCGGCAGATGAAGCACCGTGCTGCGGCCCAGCTTTTGCTTTGTCAAATCGAAGATGGTGTAGGAGCCTATTTTGGTTCCTGCGCTTCCGTCCTGCGCCTGGCTGCCCGTCACCGTCACCGTGGCGATAAAGTCGTGCCCCGTGATGTCGAGTTGAAGGTCGCTGTAATTCCCGGCAGGCATGTCCACATCGAATACGGTTTGTCCGCCGCGCCGGCCCAGATTCACCGGATTGATGGTTTGCTCCGCCGCCGTGGGCGCAGAAGTCTTGATCACGTAGGCAGTCTCCGTGCTGTTGCGGTAAAGACGAAGATCGGCAAGCTCGGGCTCCGCGTGGGCAAAAACTCCCGCGTCGAGCGCGAGGCAGGCTTGCCCCGCGGTCTGCGGAAGGTTCTCGAGGGGCCGCTCATAGTGGAAATAGCGGATCTCCGGCGTAGGCGCGGCCAGCGCAAGAAGCAGCAGAACGGCGCCGATCCTCATGATTTCCGGCCTTCCTGGCCGCGAAGGTTGAGCCAGTCGCGCTGGTAGACAAAGCTGACAGCCAGCAGGAGCGCGCCCAGTCCCAAAAAGCTGAGGATGCGGAATCCCTGGCTCAACTGACTCATATCGAACAGAAAGACCTTAGCGATTGCCACGGCCAGCAGCACCAGCGCCTGCCAGCGCAGAAAGGCCGAGCGCCGCCAGAATCCTGCGCTCAGCAGAACTGCGCCGTAGAGCATGAAGAACGCCGAGTAAGTGAACTGCGCGTACATTTGGTAGTTCTCCATTTGGGTCCAGTCGCCGGTCCAGCGCCGCAGCCACCAATAGCTATGAATCTCCCAGCCTATCGCGATCAGGATCAGCAAGCTGATCACGAGAGCTGCCGCGGCGGCAAGTCCAGTCCAGCTCAGGCCTGCATCCGGCTCGCTTTTTTCGTGCGCCTTCCGCGCCACCCAGGCCACGAAGGCGAAGACAGCGATTGCCACGCAGTAGGTTCCGAATCGCTCGTTAAAGAAGGGCACGGTCGAGGCCGGTGGATTCATTTCGACCAGCGCCAAAAGCCCCAGCGCAAGGCACCCGAGCGCCAGCACGCGCAGCAGCATCGACCGAGCGCGGCTTGCCACCCAAAACAGCGCAGCGCCCTCCGCCAGCCAGCCGATCGTCAGCCAGCGGCCGCCTTGCGCCTTGAGCGGAATCGCGATGGTGAGAAAAACCACCGCGGTAGCAAGATGCAGCGTCGAAAGCAGGGCGGTATTGGAACGCAGAACGCCCCACGCCGGCATCCTCAGCAGCGCCAGATAGAAGGCGCCGAAGGCCACCGCCAGCCACGGCCCGGCCCATTCAGACGTAGCGGGGTCGAGGAGCATATAAAACGCAAGAAAGCCAAGGCCCGCCGTAGCCATGGGCAAAACCACCATCGCCAGCGCGTCCCATGCGGAGGAGAATGCGCCGTCGGCAACGTCGATGCGGGCCAGCCGCGGGGCCAGGGCAAAGGTCAGGAAGAAGCAAATGAGGAAGAGTGCGGTGCGCCCTGCTTGTACCTGCGAATAGAACTCAAACCACCAGCCGGTGACGAACAGCACGGTGCCCACGAAGGCCAGAAAAAGCAGGCGCGACCATGGCCGCAAGGCCGCCAGCGCCAGCACCGCGAGGTCCAATATCAATAAATAGCTGAAGAGCGAGATCTCGTGGTTCTCGCCGGTCGAAACCAGTAGCGGCGTAATCAGGCCGCCGGCGATGGCATAGAGGGCCAGCAGCTCCGAGTCCTGCTTCCAGCACATAAGCCCGTTGAAGGCGGTCACCACGATCATCGCCGCAAAGGCCGCGCCTGCCGGGACGAGGTGGTAGACCGAGAAAGCAGCCCACAGCGAGAGATAGAGCGTGCCGCTGCCCACGGCCTTCAGCGAATACGCGAAGGGCGCAAAGCCGCGGCGCTGGAAGCGCTCCGACCATGCGATGAGCGCCGCCCCCGCAACCAATCCGAAGGCCACGCGGCCCAGCGGGCCAATCCAGTGATTGTCGAACGCATATTTGAGGAACCAGGCCACGGCAATCAGCACCGCCAGAATGCCGATGCGGTTGAACCACTGCGATCCGATGCGGCTTTCGAGCGAAGGCCCGTCTTTCTGCGGAGCCGTTGGAGGGTAGCCGAAGTTCGGCGGCCGAACCGGCGGGAAAGGCGCGCGCGGCGGCATCTGGGCCGCAGGCCATTGCGGCGGTGGCGGGGCGCCGGGTGGCGGCTGCGGGAAACGCGGCGGTTGCTGGAGCCCGATGGCCTGTGCCGGAGCGGCTGGCTGTGTTTGCGCGGGGTAAGTCTGCGCGGCAGCCTGCGGTTGCGCCGGGGTTGGCTGTGGCTGCGCCGCGCCGCTTTGCGCGCCTTGCGGCGGAGTCGTCTCTCGGGCTTGCGCCGGAAATCCGGGCGTCACTTGTTTAACGATGATGCCGCGGCTCTCGAGAGCCTCTTCCAGCAGGCGGATGCGCGAACGCAACTCACCCATCTGATCTTCAAGACTGCCAGGCAGGTTCGGGTTCATTGCCAAACACTCTACGCCACCCGCCGCGCCATTTCCACCGGCCTTTACGTAAATTTCGATCCACGGCTGGGCGTCGCCCCTCAGGCGCGGCTCTATTGAGGCTGTTACGAAACTCTGCCGGAACTGGGCTTTGTAACAAGGGCACGGCTTCAGCCGGGCCGTAAGCGGCGCAAAATGAGCGAGGGCTTTACAGTTTGCGGAAAAACAGTTGGGGTACCGCAGGAGTGACTTTTTCTCCACAGGGAAGTGATTTGAGAAGAGATATGCGTGGGGGAGACGAAAAGCAGTCGGCGATGTACAGTTATGTGACCTTGTCGCAACGGATTCCAGCCGATCATCCGGCGCGGGCCATACGCGCGATGGTGGACCGGGCACTGGAGCGGATGGACGCAGAGCTGGAGCAGTTGTATTCGCACACCGGTCGTCCGTCGATCGCTCCGGAGCGTCTGCTGCGGGCATCGCTGTTGATGGTGTTGTTCTCTATCCGCTCAGAGCGGCAGTTGATGGAGCAGATGAACTACAACCTGCTCTACCGCTGGTTTGTGGGCCTGGAGATGGACGATCCGGTATGGGACGTGACGGTGTTTACCAAGAACCGGGAGCGGTTGATCGAGGGCGAGGCGAGCCAGCGACTGCTGGAGTCGGTGCTGGTCGAAGCGCAAGAACACGAGTTGTTGAGCGCGGAGCATTTCACGGTGGATGGGACGCTGATCCAGGCCTGGGCAGCGGCGCGCAGTTTTAAGGAGAAGAGCGATCCGCCGGTGCCGGGATTTGGCTCGGGGCATAAGGGCGAGGTGCTTTTGCGCGACAAGGTGGAGTCAACGACCGACCCTGAAGCGCGGTTGTATAAGAAGGCATCGGCGGACAAGGCAGTGCCGGCGTACCAGGGCCATGCGTTGATGGAGAACCGCAACGGGCTGGTGATGGCGGCCGAGGCCACGCCGGCGGCGACGGTGGCCGAGCGCGAGGCGGCGCTGGCCATGCTGGACCGCACGGTGGCGAGGAAGCAGAAGCGTGGCGCGGAACAGAAGATCACGCTGGGGGCCGATACGCAGTATCAGGAAGAGAAGTTTGTCCAGGATTTGCGTGATCGTGAAGTGGCGCCGCACGTCAGCGAGTACACGCAAGAGGGCCGCAACCTGGGCAAGAACAGCTTGACCGAGGAAGAGCGGGCTGATCCACGGCGCTCGATCAGCCAGAAGAAACGCAAGTTGATCGAGCGGGTGTTTGGCTGGGCCAAGCTGACGGGGCCGCTACGCCAAGTGAAGTTGCGCGGGCTCAAGCGGGTGGATTGGTTTTACCGGCTGGTCATCGTCGGCTACAACCTGGTGCGGATGCGGAAGCTGATTCCGATTCAGGCGTTGGCCGCATAGAAGAGACGTGTCTCTGGAAGCCGATAAAACGGCCTCTAGAGGCAAAACAGGAACAGAAAAACAGCGGTAGAACAGGCCCGAGCACGAAAAAACTCCCCGGGGGAGAAACAAGATGGGAAAACAAGAGTTTTTCCG
>CAWCXX010000022.1:0-32825 GCA_963799445.1 uncultured Acidobacteriaceae bacterium
CTGCCCGGCATGGCTCGCGCTGCGCGCTACGCCGCCGTCCGCCGCCCTCCTGCTACACTGCGGGGCATGAGCTCTTTCGAGCGGATAACTGCGTTGAGCAGCCTTTTGGTTTGCGCCCTGGCACTGAGTGCGCAAGCTCCGCCCCACCACGCGGCGCATCCCGCCTCACGATCTGTGCCCGTCACCGGGCCTCTCGCGGACCGCGTCCAGGCCATTCTCGCCCGCCCCGAACTCAGCCACGCGCAATTCGGCATCAGCGTCACCACTCTCGACGGCCAGCCGCTCTACGGCCTCAACGATGCCCGCCTTTTCACGCCCGCCTCCAACAACAAGCTCACCACCACCGCCGCGGCCTACGCATTGCTGCCCGTCGAAACGCTCACCTGGACCACATTCGTCGTCGCCAGCGGCGATGTGGATGTTTCCGGCACGCTTCATGGCGATCTATTCATTCTTGGCGTAGGCGATCCCACGCTCAGCGCGCGCCATTACCCCTATGTCGAGCCTGGAACTGCCCCTCCGTCCTCGTCGGAAACCGAGACCCAACCCGGCGCGGCGCCCAGCACCGCCATGGCCGTGCTCGATCTGCTCGCTCAGCAGGTTGAGCAGTCCGGCGTGCGCACGGTCGACGGCGATGTGGTCGGCGACGACTCCTACTTCCTCGACGAGCCATACGGCGAAGGCTGGGGATGGAACGATCTGCAGTGGAGCTATGGCGCGCCGGTCTCCGCGCTCACCTTCAACGAGAATGCCGACGAACTCACCATCACCGCCGACGCGTCCAACACAAACGCAACTCTGGCTGAGTGGACGCCCGATGTCGATTACTACACCGTCGACAACCACATGACGCCCGCGCCGCCCGGCGAAACCGCCCACCCCGGTCTGGCGCGTCCGCCTGGCTCCCTGATGGTGCGCGCCTGGGGCACTGCTCCTGCAGGCGGGCTTCATGTATCGATGGCCGTCGAGGATCCCGCCCAGTTCACGGCAGCCGCATTCAAGCAGGCCCTCCAGCTCCGCGGTATCAAGGTGAACGGAAGCCCCGAGTCACGCCACAGATACCCCACCGGCTGGGGCGACTTTGCCGACAAACGCGCGGAGCCGCTCAAGCTCGCGCCCACTGCGCCAGACACCATCGCCGCTCCGGCCGAGGGCCGCCATATTCTCGGCGCGCACCGGTCAGTCCCCGTGGCCGAAGACATCACCGTGACCAACAAAACCAGCCAGAACCTCCACGCCGAACTGCTTCTTCGCCTGCTCGGCAAGCTCTATGGGACCGACGGCAGCTTCGAACAGGGCGCGCGTGTGGTGCGCCAGTTCCTAATCGATGCCGGCGTCAACGACGGCGATTTCTTCCTCTACGACGGCTCGGGCATGAGTTCCGGCGACCAGATTGCCCCGCGCGCCCTCACGCAGCTTTTGTCCTATGCCTCGCGCCAGCCGTGGGGCGCTGACTGGCGCAAAACGCTGCCAGTCGCCGGCGTTGACGGCACGCTCGATGGCCGCTTCAAAGACTCCCCGCTCAAAGGCAGAATGTGGGCCAAAACGGGCACGCTCGGCGAGGTAAACTCGCTCTCCGGCTACCTGACCGCTACCAGCGGCCGCACTTTGGCCTTCTCCATCCTGGTGAACGGTCGCCGTCCGGGCAGCGACGCCGAGCAGCAGGCCATCGACCGCATCACCGAAGCCATTGCAGCGGCGGAATAACGATGTATGATCGAAGGCACATGCGTCATTGGGTTTCTTTTTTAGGTCTCATGCCTTGGGTTTGCATGATCGGTGTTACCGCCGGCTTGGCCGGCTGCCGCCCGTTGCCGCCCTCCAAGCCGGCTTCAGAGTGGACGCCCCAAGAGGCGAGCGGCGCCGCGGTCTATGAGGCAAAGTGCGCCCGCTGCCACTATCCCACCAACACCCGTCCCCTCCACGGGCCGGGCCTGCAGGCGCTCACCAAGATCAAGGCCATGCCCTCCGGCGCGCCGCCGACTGACGAGCGCCTCACTGTGGTTATCCTGCACGGGCGGGGCGAGATGCCCGCCACACCGCTCACCGACAACCAACTCGCAGACCTGCTTGCCTACTTGCACACACTATGACTGAAGCGTTCAAAACGATCCCTCCCGGAGCCGGCAAACCATCGGTCCGCGTCGCGCCCAAATCGCAGAAGCCGAAGCTGCTTCACCTTCCGGGTCTCGTGGCCACCAGCCTCTACATGCTGCTGCTCGCCTTCACCGTCATTCTGGGCGTGGCCAAAGGCCATTTTCCACCGCTCTGCCTCGTGTTCCCGGTGGTCTTCATCGCGGCTGGACTCGGCTTGCTGAAGCTATTCCGCTGGGCCTGGACGCTCACGCTCGCCGCCGTGGCCATGCTCTCGGGATTGTTCCTGTGGAACTACACCAACCAGCACCTGCTCCCCTCTCTCGTGCAAGGCCTCGTCAACCTTGTCATCTTTCTCTATCTGGTGCGGACTGACATCCGCAAGAAGCTCCGCTAGGGCGGTCGCCGCAGTACGCGCACAGTGCAAACCATCCGTTCCGCGCCCCGCTCCGCACTCCATTCCCGCTACAATTAAACCGTGATCGACCTCGTTCAGATCGAGCCCGCCCGCCGCACGCCCGCTCCCAAGCCGCAGTGGCTCCGCGCCCGCGCTCCCGTGGGCGAAAACTACCACGATCTCAAGCGCCTCGCCCGCTCGCTCTCGCTCCATACCGTTTGCGAAAGCGCCCAATGCCCCAACATCGGCGAGTGCTGGCACCACAAAACGGCCACCTTCATGATGCTCGGCAACCTCTGTACGCGACGCTGCGGCTTTTGCGCCGTGCCCAAGGGCCGTCCCGATCCGATCGACTTCGACGAGCCTCGGAGGGTCGCCCAGGCCATCGCCGCTCTCGGCCTCCAGCACGCCGTCATCACCAGCGTCAATCGCGACGACGACAACCTCGGCGGCGCCCGCGCCTTCGCCCTTGTCATCCAGGAAATTCGCCGCCAGGCGCCCGGCTGCCGCGTTGAAGTCCTCATCCCCGACTTTCAGGGCAACCGGGACGCCATCCGCACCGTCATCGACGCGCAGCCTGAAATCCTCAACCACAACACGGAGACCGTGCCGCGCCTCTATCGTGTCGCCCGCTCCGGCGCGCGCTATGAGCGCTCGCTTGAGTTGTTGCGTTACTCCAAAGAGCTGCGGCCCGAAGGAGTCACCAAATCCGGAGTCATGGCCGGCCTCGGCGAAGAAACCCACGAGCTGCTCCAGGTCTTCCGCGATCTCGCCGCCGTCGGCTGCGACATCCTCACCGTCGGCCAGTACCTGCGCCCCTCGCGCGACCACCTGCCCATCGCACGCCTTTACACGCCCGGCGAGTTTGCCGATCTTAAAACCGAAGCGCTCCGCATGGGCTTCCGCCACGTCGAATCCGGCCCGCTCGTCCGCTCCAGCTACCATGCCCACGAACAGGCCGCATCTACGGGCCTTGCCGCCCTCGCCTGAACTCCAGCCCCGGTCCCTCGTTCCCTTGTTCCCTGTTCGCTACTCCCTACTCCCTGTCTGTCAGGTAAACTATCGGTTGGCAAATCCGCTTGAGCGAGGACGATCTCCAATGTCATCTTTCATGGCCGGCAATCCGGCTCTCAAAGACCTCTACAACGACCTTAAACGCCGCATGGATCAGTCGGTTGCCGACTTCCAGGGCGCTCTGGCCTCCACGCGCACCGGCCGCGCCAGCGTGCACATGCTCGACCAGGTCAAGGTCGACTACTACGGCACGCCCACGCCCATCAACCAGCTCGCGCAGCTCTCCGCGCCCGAGCCGCAGCTCATCATCATCTCTCCCTACGACCCGACGATCCTCAAAGGTGTCGAAAAGGCCATCCAGTCCGCCGATCTCGGCTTCAACCCGCTCTCCGACGGCAAAATCATCCGCGTTCCCGTCCCTGCCATGACCGAGGAGCGCCGCCGCGAAGTCTGCAAGCACCTGAACAAAGTCCTTGAAGAGCACCGGACGGCGGTGCGTAATGTCCGCCGCGACGGCAACGACGCCCTCAAGAAACTCGCCACCAAAGACAAGAAGATCAGCGAAGACGACGAGAAGCGCGCCCTCGAAGAAGTGCAGAAGATGACCGACGCCGAAATCCGCCGCATGGAAGAGCTCTCGCAGAAAAAGGAAGCCGAAGTCATGCAGGTGTGATGCGGGGCCATCCGGAGCGCGCCCCGCTGTGCCCTTTCAAAGCTGATTCGTGCGACTCGTTCCAGTGCCTCAGCCCTGCTTTCTTGTTCTCTCGTTCCCTTGTCCGTTGTTCGCTGCCCTCACACCACCTTGCCGCGGAAAAGGTAGAAAAGCTCGATGAGCAGGATGAGCACCACGAGGACTTCAAGAAAGAAGCCGCGCGCCTGGTTGAACTGGTCGATCATGTCGTGATAAAGATCCTCGGCGGTTTTCAGCTTCTGCGCCACCAGGTCCTTGTAGTCGGGCACGCCCACCTTGGCTGCGGCCAGCTTGTAGAGCCGCGCGGCAAACATGTCGCTGAGGAACTTGATGGAGTTGTCGGCGCGCTCGGTGAGCTCCGCGATATCGAGCAGCACGGTATGGAGGCGCCTGGCGGAGCGCGCCATCCGCCAGCGCACCAGCATTCCCCTCTTGCGCTCAAGCGACTCATACACATTGTCGAGAATGCCGGTGAGCAGCTCGTCGTAGTGGCGGAACTCAAGGAGCTGCGAGTTGGCGTACTCCAAGAGCTGAATCGCTGTCTCAGCCCCGGCATTGCTGTCCAAAAGAAAGGCAGCATTCCATCCGATCACCGCGAGATCGTTTTCGTAGTAGGAGATGCGCGATTGCAGAACTTCGGCGCACTCGCCCGTGGATAAACGCAGCCGGTCGCCGCGGACAATCTGCGCGATCTCGAGACCGCGATCGCGAGTGAGGTCAGCAGCCGAAAGCGTGCCGGCGCCATCGCGCAGATGGAAGATGAAGTAGTCTTCGCTGAGCCAGCGCGTATAAGGCTTGACCATGGCTGCCGCGGCGCGCTCGAGGCGCTCGCGCACGACGGGCTCAACGCGCGCGGCAAAATCCACGTCCCAAACCCAGCGGCTGGCGAGCGAGACGAGGCTTTCCCAATCGCCGGAAAAACTAAGCTGGTAGATGACGCTGACCACGCCGTAGTCGTAATACTTGATTTCGCCCTCGAGGCGTTCGCCGCCGCTCAACACGAGGGGATCGAGCGGCTCGGCGACCGGAGGCCGCTGGTAACGCACATAGGCTGGCACCGAATGCTTGATGGTTGGCTGCGGCACGGTGCGCGCTTTCACGATCTGCTGCAGCCGGTCGAGCCGGATCTCCTCGCACACATCAAATTGGATCAGCACAAGGACCGATCCCGAGATGGATTTTGCGGCCGGAATAGGAGATGCGGCAGACATGATTCAACACCAGAATCGTTCATTCTTCGGCCGCTTGTAAAACGAGAGCGGAATCTGCTTCGCACGCGATTTCGCGTACCCTACGGCAAAACCAGAAAAGGTGTGCCCCAGAGCGGAACCAGAGTAAGCGTGCCCTTGCGTTCGGTCGTGAAAGGTGGCTTTTTCTTGAGGAAAAAGCCACTCAACTGACGTGCTTTCGGGGTACATCTACTCTGGTTCCGCTGTAGTCAGCTTTTTTTGAAGGTCGCCGCTCCCTGGGGTCGCGGCGACTTCAGCGCAACGGCTTCGGGTTACAGCATCTCTGGTTTTGCGATAGCGGATTGCACCTTCAAAGCACTTCCGGGTTCACAACCCTCACCGGTTTGCCATCGAGGAACGCGAGCGCATTCTCAACGCTCTGCGGATAATATTCCTGCCATGTTTCCTCGACGCAGTACCCCAGGTGCGGCGTCAGGACAACATTCGGCGCGCGCCGCAGCGGATCGAGCGCGGGCAGTGGCTCCTGGCCGTATACATCGAGTCCGGCACGGATTCTGCCCGACTGCAAAGCCGCAAGGAGCGCGCTCTCATCCACGATCGGCCCGCGAGACGTGTTGACCAGAATCGCTCCATGCTTCATGAGCGCAAGATCGGCGGCTCCGATAAGGCCACGGCTACGCGGAGAAAGCACCATATGGATGCTGACCACATCGGAGCGAGAGAGCAGTTCCTGCTTCGAAACCAGCGTGCCGCCTTCGGCTTCGGCCCTCTCGGCTGTGAGATTCGGGCTCCAGGCCAGCAGGTTCATCCCCAGCGCCTTGCAATAGCGGGCCATCTGGGTCCCGAGCTTTCCAAGGCCGACGATGCCGATGGTTTTGCCCGACAGGCTCATGCCCGCAGGCAAGCCATCCTGGAACCGGCCGGCCTGCATGTTGGCGTCCGCGGCTGGAATCGACCGCGCCACCGCCAGCATCAGTCCGAGGGCAAGTTCCGCCGTGGCGTTTCTGTACGGTCCTTGCCCGATGGTATTCGCGACCACGATCTTTCTTGCCGTGCAGGCGTCCAGGTCAAGCGAGCGATTGGCCATTCCGGTGATGCCCAGCATGCGCAGCCGCGGAAGGCGATGAATGAGGGAGGCCGGCAGCGGCGTGCGTTCGCGCATCGACAAGACGATGTCGAAGTCCGCCAGCTTCTCCTGGGCGTCGTCTTGGTTGCGGAACGGTTCCGCGAAGAAGAACACTTCCGCGCGAGCCTGGAGCGCGGACCAGTCAGCACTTGTCCGCGCGATGCCCTGCCAGTCATCCAAAACAGCAACCTTTGTCATGTGCTTTTACCTCTTTGCCCGCTTGTAGAAGGGCAGCGGAACCGGCTTTGCCCGCACAGAATTGGCGCGGCATTGGACGATCACGCCGGCCCCTAGCCCAGAGGGCTCCGCGGCTGTCTCCGCCGCCACCAGCGCCATGGCGATATTGGTCTTCAAAAACGGCGCCGGCGAGCCGGATGTGACCGTGCCGATCGCCTCGCCTTCCAGAGACAGCACGGGGTAGCCGTCCCGCGCGATGCCGCGCTCGACCATTTCGAGGCCGACGATTTTTCGTTTCGGCCCGCCCGCAGCCTGCACGGCCAGCAACGCGTCGCGCCCGATAAAATCGCCCTTGTCGAGCTTGAGCCAGCGCGTCGAGGCCCGCTTCGAACACATTGATCTCCTCTGAAATCTCGTGGCCGTAGAGGCTCATGCCGGCTTCAAGGCGCAGCGTGTTGCGCGCGCCCAGCCCGCACGGCCGAATGCCGAACTCCGCGCCCGCTTCGAGCAGCGCGTTCCACATCTTCACCGTCGTCGCCTCGTCCGCAGGGATGTACACCTCGAATCCGTCTTCGCCCGAGTAGCCGGTGCGCGCGATCAGCACGTTGGGAATGCCGGCCACCGTTCCCCACGTGAACCAGTAGTTCCTGATCGCCGCCAGATCGACTTTCGTCAGCTTCGCCAGCGTCTCCAGCGCGCGCGGCCCTTGCAGCGCCAGTTGCGAGTAGTAGCTGGAGTAGTCGCTGATATGGAATCCGGGCCACGCGCCCACCTGCTGCCGGATCCACGCGAAGTCCTTATCCTTGGTGCCCGCATTCACCACCAGCAGGTAGTCGTTCGCGCTCAGCCGGTGCACCAGGATGTCGTCCACAAACGTGCCCTGCGGCGTGAGCAGCGCCGAGTAGTGCGCCTGCCCATCCTCGAGCTGCGACGCGTCGTTCATGGTGATGTGCTGCACGGCGGCCAGCGCGCCGGGCCCGCGAAACTGGATCTCGCCCATGTGGCTCACGTCGAACAGGCCCACGCCGGTGCGCACGGCCATGTGCTCGGCAATCAGCCCGCCGCCCGGGCATGGATATTCGACCGGCATGTCCCACCCGCCGAAGTCCACCATCTTCGCCTTCAGGGCGCGGTGCGTGGCGTTCAGTGCGGTCTTTTTGAGCGGCGCGGCGGGTGCTGGCGAAACCGGACTCGACGAAACTGGATTTGACATGGGGAATCCTCTCGGCGGCCAAACTCTGCCTTTTCACGATAGGGACGTCGCCAGCGGCCGGGTCAATCCGCCGCCGACAGCGTTTAGCATAGATGGGACCGGCGCAGCAGGCATAAACCGCCAAAGAAGGGACGCGCGCATGAACCGACTACGAGGCATCGTGATGCTGCTTGCCGCCGCCGTGGCAATCTGGAAAGGCTGGCAGATTCATCGCGGCGAGAGGGCGGTGCTGGCCTATGGCTTGGGCGCGCTCGCCCTGGCGCTGGCCGTCTGGCACCTGACCCGCAAGCCGCCAGATCCGAGTACTCGATCGAGTAGGTACTGAGGCTATTTTGAAGGAAAGGGTTCCCTTGTCCACTCTGTACAACCGCATTCAGGGCCGTAACCTCGACCGCCTGGCCGCCTTGAGCGACGGCATCTTTGCCGTAGCCATGACGCTGCTGGTGCTGGACCTGCACCTTCCCTCGGCTGCGCAGGTGCACGGCGACGGCGAGTTGCTGAGAGCGCTGGCGGCGCTGGGTCCACAGTGGATCACCTACGGAATGAGCTTTCTTACCCTCGGCATCTTTTGGGCCGGCCAGCAAACGCAACTCAATCATCTGGCCGAGGGCACGCGCGACCTCACCTGGATCCATCTGGGATTTCTCTTTGCCGTCACCCTGCTGCCGCTCTCCACGCGGCTGTTGGCGGAGTTCATCCACTATCGCGCAGCGCTCGGCATCTACTGGCTCAACATCTTTGTGCTCGGCGCCATGCTCTATTGGAGTTGGGCACACGCTACGCACGCCGGCCTCATTAAAGCCGACACTCCCCAGGAGGTGCATGGCAGCATTTGCCGCCGCATCCTGATTGCGCAGTCGCTCTATGCCGCTGGCGCAGCCCTCTGTTTCATCAATACGTGGGTGAGCATTGCGGCCATTGTGCTGGTGCAGTTGAACTATGCGCTCGCGCCGCGCTTGCGGTGGCGGAAAAAGCCCTGGAAACAGCAGTGAGCCAGACCGCAACCCGAAATCTGCAGCAACTCTGCGCCTATTTTCGTGTCTTTTCCTATACGGCCGGGCAGCGATCCCTGCCGATGGAGGTTGAATCGTGTTGACGGCAGGGTTGAATGCACTGGCGCTGGTGCGCTTTGGAGGGATCCGGCTGATTCACGGTGGCGGCCGCGATGGCCTTGGCTTACTGCTGATTGGGTTGGTGGCGATCGGAGTGTTGATTTGGGCGCTTCCAGGACCAAGCCGTGGCGAGCCGGCGAAAATGTAGACCCGCAGGTCGTCTTATCGGCGCCGCGCCCGCCAGAAAGAGCTGACTCCCAGGTAGACGAAAACCAGCGCCGTGCCGAGCTCAAGACCACGCCAAATCCACTCCAATCCGGCCCAATTTTGCCAAAGGCGCAAAGCGAAGACCACTGCGAACAGCAGAAAAAATGCGCCAGTCACCTCAAGCCACAGGATGCCGCCCACGCGGCGGAAGGGGCGCAAAAAGCCTCCGATGCCGCGGCTGACGCCTCGTCCGGCTTGGGTCGTGGATTGTCCGGCAGCTTGCCCGGCGGCGCGGTACTGAACCTCGGAGCCGGCGTCCAGCTGGACGGTCTGGGTTGGGGTCGCGCCAGCCCCGGATTGTGCTTGGGCGACCAGCCGTTGTCCCACAATGCGGCCCGCAACGCGCATTCCAATGCCCACAGCCCGGCCGATGATTCGAGGTCTCATACCGTTTATGATGGTAGCAGCGGCTCGTGGTGCTTTGCGCCGCCCGCCGCAGCTCCCGGGTTGCTCTTAAACGGGAATGGAAGTAATGTAAAGAGATTCCTGGCGGCTACTCGCGCATTCAGCACGCGCGGGCAGTTGGTCCCGGAGTACTGGAGGTAGCCGTGACATCCCGCCTGCGTGAACTCATTCAGCAACTCGGCGAGGCCATCCACGAGTCGGTCATCGAGAGCGAGCAGATCGCCGGAGTGGTGCAGGACATCCGCAAGCACGGGTTCGACGTGTTGCTGATGCTTGAGGCCACGATCGGCCTGAATGAGGTGGTCGCGCTCGCCAAAAAGGGGCGAGGCGGGCAGATCGCCTGGCGAAGGCGAGGCAGGAACCTTCACGCAAAACGATCTGCATTTTCTGCGTTCGCTTCGTATCTCGGTAGAGGGTGAAGGGAACGAGGCCGGAACGGACATCAAGTGAGCGCAGTTGGTTGGAATGGACCCGGCGCATCGGCTTTCCACGATGTTCTTGAGCTGGCATCGAGTCATGCTGGCATCGAATCATTGACCCGCTTCTATCAGCTTGCTAAGATAGAACTGCGGGGTGGAGCAGCCCGGTAGCTCGTTGGGCTCATAACCCAAAGGTCGCTGGTTCAAATCCAGCCCCCGCAACCAAACAACTTACGGATTCTAAAAGGCTTGGGAGATTTCGGCTCCTGAGCCTTTTTCTTGAATAGCAGTTAAGTCGCCAGAATTCTCGGCTTTTTCCTCAACTGTGAAAGCAGGCTCCGGGGTTTGCTGGTTTGCAATCACCCGTTGAATTGCTCTCTCAATTTCGGCCCCTGCCAATCTAGCGGCCTCAAGGTTGCTCTCCCATTCAGGCTTTCCACCGTACACGTCCAGCGTGAAATCCCCGATGAATGCGTGACCGCTGCGCTCTTTAATCGTGAGCCGTGGAACGCGCAAGGCATCTAGCAGAGAGATATTGAAACGCCTAAATGCGTGAAAGCCTGCCTTTGGAATCTCCAGAGACTTGAGCAGTGAATGCAGTGTGCGACTGCGTTTCACGTCCATATCCCAAGGTGTCCCATTCTTTGAAGTGAACAGGTATTCATGCCCCTTGGCTCTCTGCCGTGCAATCTGTTCCCAAAGCAGAGAAACCAATTGCGGGGAGAGTGCCAAAGTGCGAACGGCATTGTCCGTTTTAGGCTCTTGCTCCTCACCATGCCAAACGGACTGGTTTACCGTCAGACTTTCACCGTCAATGTCCGTCAATTTCAGCCCTGCAATTTCCCCCGCTCGTAATCCCGTCTCCGCTGCGAGCCAATAGAACAGTCTTTCTTCGCCTTTACAGGCTGCAATGATCTGTGCGACTTCATGCAACCTGAAACAGCGGGGCTTGACTTTCTTTGAGCGTGGGAGCTTAGGTTTGGGTAACACAGAGTCAACGTATCTCTGAGCAAGTGCAGCCTGCCAGATTTGACTAATTGTTCCCCAAACGTTGCGAACCGTTTTCGGTTTCCAAGGTTTCTCTTTCTGAGTCATGCGAGATGCAATCATACGCTGAATGTGTCCAGCATCGATTGAGCGCATATCTTGGTTTCCGAATTCAGCCGTTAGCTTTTTCACGTGACTCTTACAAGCGGATTGAGTTGAGGGTTTCTGCTGAATCAAATAATCCTTTTTCCAAATCTCAGCAAAAGCCTCAAACGTTATTGACTTTCGTTCTCTCGCTGGTGAAGAGATGGAAGCATTCACCCGGTCAAGGTGAGGCTGCAATTTTCTTTGTGCCTCGCGTTTCCCGATTGCCCTGTCACCGTCCCTCACCGGGCTGAGAACGATCTGTTTTCGTTTCCTGATTTCAACCCCATGCTTGTCCAGCGCGTATTCGGAATACGAGCCAAACCAGAGGGTTTCCGCTACGTTCTTATACACACTGCCTTTCTGGTATCGTCTACGACTCACAGAATCTCCATTCCGTGCCGTCGAATCAATCGCTGGAAGCAATATACCATCAACAGGAGCCGGGGCCGGTTTGGGCTTGCCATTCGCTTTGGAAAAGTAGTTTCTGCGGGGCTTTTTGGAAGGGCATGAAACGGGGGATCGAACAGGGATCAGGGAAGGCCCCGACGCATTCAGAACCGGGATCGATTGAGTATCGACTTGGGATAAAAGAGCACTATCGAACATCCTTGCCTTATAGATTTACTTATAGACCGAGCATCACGGCCTTGCTGCCAATGGCATAGTTCTTTCGGCCTTGGGACTATGTTACATTATACCACTTAGCTCGCTAATAGTCAAGAACATGGTTAGCCGGGATATGTTGCTGCATAACGTTTTATAGGAAGTCGCTTGCCATGCCCGGAAAGCCGTTTTTTCTTGTGGCAGGAATGACAAGTGATACACTTAATCTCAACCGCCAAGCAGGAGGAAAAACAGAGCTATGACACAGATGTGGTTTGCAGGTGAATGTAAGAATTGCCACAAACTTTCAGCCGTTAGAGCTTCGCAATCACAACCCACTCAAATAGAGTTTCCGAACCCTAGCCGCGTGAGCAAGGTTCAATGTCCCCACTGCAAACACTGGAATGAGTTTTCGGATGTGGAGCTAAAGCAAGTTCCTGCAAACGTTCTTGAGAAAGCGGAGTGATAACCCACTCACCGTTAACTAACTCCATCGGCTGTCCAACCGTAAGGCCACAACCACACAGGCACAATATCTCTTTCGATTCTTCCATTGTTAACCTCTGATTCGTGATAGCCGCTATCTTACGCCAAGAATCAAAGCGTACACCCCGATTAGCGGCTTGGCTGAGTAGGACTTGCGTCCGAGTGGGCGGTTTGTTAAACGTACCGGATGCTTACAACCTGAGTGAAAGGATTGTATGCGCCGCAGAGCCGGTAATGAGGAGCGCAGTTACCTTCTTATAATTTATAGACAGAGACCTCGGCGCTAAACTGCCAAGTTGACAAGTAAATGCCACCGGAAACGCCTACGGATATAGCGCCCTCTCCGTTAGTTGAACATTCTAGGCTCTGAGACGCAGTGAACCCATTCACCACATCGCTGCCCTGATAACCGGGGCCTTCCACGGTCCACGACTGGGGTCCATTCTGGCTATACGGATACGTCACTATTAATCCGGGAAGTTTATCGGATGTAGCAGGATTGCCACTTACAGACAGAGCTAAGATTATTAGAGCGTGTTTCATAAATGGGTTCGGCCTCAAGCTAAGTACTTACGCGTGAGGCTGGTTGGCTGATGAGCTTCTGTCATGAAGAAGCGGCAGAAGCTTGTGACGGATGAGCAGTGGGAGTTGATCGAGCCGTTGTTGCCCCAACCACGGCGCAGGAAGGACAACCGGGGACGGCCCTGGGCGTCGAACCGGGCTTGTTTTGAGGGGATTCTGTGGATTCTGCAGACCGGAGCAGCGTGGCGATTCCTTCCCGACGAGTTCCCGTCGCCCGCTACCTGCTGGCGGCGGCTGAAGCAGTGGCAGGACGAAGGTGTATGGCTGGATGCGTGGCGTGTTCTGTTGGGTGCGCTGGACGAGGAAGGTCTACTGAAATGGGACGAGACCTTCCTGGATGGCAGCTTTGCCCCGGCCAAAAAGGGGGCCTCGCAGTCGGTAAAACCAAGCGCGGCAAGGGAACGAAGTGGATGGTACTGGTTAACGGTCAAGGTCTTCCGCTGGGAGTTCGGCTGGAAAGTGCCTCTCCGGCAGAAGTTACGCTTGCGGAAGCCACGCTCCAAGAGGTCCGCGTCCCCCGCCCGCAAGGGCGCCCGCGGCAAAAGCCGAAGCGTATAATCGCCGACGCCGGCTACGACTCCGATCCGTTGCGTGAACGATTGAAGAAGCGTGCCATCGAACTGATCGCGCCCTACCGAAAGAACAATAAGCGGCGGCGGTATGAAGACGGACGCAAAATGCGACGCTACAAACGCCGCTGGATCGTGGAGCGAACCAATGCCTGGCTCGGTCAGTTCCGCCGATTGCTGGTTCGTCATGAGCATTTGCTCTCCACCTACTACGCCTTCTTCTACATCGCCTGCTTCTGGATCACGCTGAGGCGGTGTTTATGAAACACGCTCTAGGTAAGTTCCTGCGGGGAATTGCGTTGCTATGATTGCGGCTACGTCGGACGTAAGTCCGGTTAAGGTTCTACGGCTCACTAAATTGCCGCTAGGCGAAGCCGCTGGTAATTGTACACTTATCGAATCCTGTAAAGACACGATAGGATTTTGCCCTCTTGTGAGAAACTGATTCTGAATTGACATATAACTCCTTTTATAACACGTTCTCTATCTTACTGGGAATTGCATATTTTCGATGCTTGGCAACTGCAAGACTCTGCGATAATCAGACGCAGACAGTTTTTCAAGCTCGAAGTCTGTAAAGACCCTAATTTCGCCAGATTGCAAATCACGCCCATACATTGAACCCTGGGGAAGTACCTTATGTGCTACAGGGCGCGGTGTGCTAGCCGGAATGAATTCTAACTCAGGCTCCTGCTCCTGCTCCTGCTGTACCAGTTGAACCGGCTCCGGGTCCGGACCTGTCTTGAGTAAGCCGAGTGCAAGGGCTTTCTCGTAACAACATTTCCACATCGGTGCGTTGATAATTTCGCAATTGTTGACAGTCATGTATTGCATCATAAGTTCGCTGTTAGAGCTACATGGATAATAATCCGGGGTTGAAGCAATAAACTTGGCTACTTCGGCTTTGTTGTGTGCAACCGCAGAGCTAAGTTCCATTCGCGCCCCGATTAACTCAGGGCTCACATACAATTCCTCATCCTTCGTTTGTAAGAATGTCTTGCGATTCATTTCATGTAACTGCGCATGAGTCCGGCTCAGCTGCGCTGCTTCTCGTTCGATAGCTTCACGGCTCTTGCGCTCCTCTTCCTCGCGGAATCGCCTTAGCTCTATCCTGTCACGTTCTCTCATTGTCCTCCTTGATTCACGGCAATGTCTATCTTGTACTTCTCTATAAAGTCGTCTGTCCACTGCCTTTCCAAACGTTCCCCTAGCTCTATGGCTTCCCGCTTCTTTTTTAAATCCTGTTCCAGCATATTAACTTGAAACATCATTGACTCGAAATAATCGGGCTGGAGTTCCTTGCACGTCTTAAATGCTGAAAAGCCGGTAAGTTCATAACCCCAATGACGCTGCGCAGCAATAAATCGGTTATAATCTCCTAACAGCGGGTCCGGGGGTGGAACAGGCTTAGGTGTGGGCTTAGTCACAGGAGCTATAACTCTTAGTTTGTTTTCCTCGGTGTGAGCCGGGCGTGGTGTTGGAGGCTCTGCCTTCCTCGCTGTTCCAAGCAGGTAACAATTATCAAGCCTACAGTGGGCTCCTCCGCTTATAGCTCCGCTCTCTGCTTGCCTTAGTTGAACGTGCGTGAATACAGCCTTACTCCCGCATTTAATGCATTCTGTCTCGTATCGCAAGGGCACGCGCGATACTACCTTAGTGACGCGCAGCCCGTTAATTACCTGCCCCGTTAGGTCTATCGCCCCTCCGATGGTTTGTCTTGTTATCATGCTCTCCTCTTATCTCTTTTTTCGAGACATCATTGTCCGCTACATAACTGCAACCAAGGCTAAAGATCGCATAGTCTTGATGCCGAGCCGGGGGGAACAGACGCAGGGAAGCCGGGGTGTTTAGTATTACATCCAAAAGTCCCACCATGCCCTCAGCCTGTGGCAATAAGTAAGGCACTCTTGAGTGCGGGCAATCTTTGAAATAAACAGTGTCGCTTTCGTCCCTCAAGTCATGCTGATAAGCAATCCGAAGCTGTTTACATTCGGGACAAAGAAGCCGACATTTTCTGTTACCGAGTCTGGTTCTTTCACGTGTTCTACCCATGCCTTCCTGTAAGTATCTATGCGTTATCTAATACGCCCTGGCGTTTCTTACTCGTGTGTGATCGCCTTTAGTAACAAGGTGAGTGATTCGAGTTCCATAGTCTTCTCTCTGATAGACTTCTTTATTCGCTCAATCAATCGCGTGAGCTTTGCACCCTCATTATTGTCATAAGGCACGGTTAGAGCCTCCATTTGTGATTGGTGTATATTTGTCATTGTCTTTGTTTCTCCAATTCCTTCTCCCGTCTATCTCTAACCCATACCCCTAGCGATGGGACCGTCTCGCGATAGTGCTCGGTGAGACTACCAAACTCATCTCTCGGAGCAGCGGCTCGAATCTCAGCTAAGGATTGGTCATAGGCAACACGTTCTTCTTGCGTCACTGGATGCGCTGCGAGGTCGAGATAATCAGACAAAGCTTTTGGCCCCGCTGCCTTTGTTGGTGCTCCACTAATATGCTTTAACATCGCCCGCACAGTGTCATCCATCTCAATACCCTTTGACTGTGCCGACTGGTTAGTTGGCTTGGTTTTGCCTATCGCTAATCCATCCAATTCGGCCTGTAGCTTCTTCGCGGTGTTATCGTTTACTGGCTGTTTTAGTTTGCGCCTTATATATCCGCGACGATTGGCCTTCTTTCTCTTCTCGCGTTTGGCTTCAATGCGCTCGTACAATTCCTTCTTAGCTAATATAAGTTGAGCCTTTACCTTTGAAGGCATCTCTACATCGGCGTAGGATGCCTCTGGTATCCATTTACCGTCCAGTGATAACAACACCTTAGCGGTTTCAACACGGAGCCACAGCTTAGCCGTATTAAGTAATGGACGCATCGATGCTTCTATTTCTTGTCTCAAGTCCTTGCGCATAATGTCTTAGTCGTACATGGATACCGTTTCGAGCTATTGCGAGACAGCAAGGGCCTCTCATACCAAGTGAACGGTCCAATCGGCTATTGTCTGGACCTTGTGTAGCCTGGAGCTTTGTGCCCTCTATGGCTACGGCCTCTATTCCCATAGACCTGATTTGTCCACTTCCTGATGTAGTTAGGTACTCACTTGTTATTATGTAACACCGATAGTTCTTTCAGCCGTGCGGTCTTTGACTCTATCACGGTAGTTAGCACCACTTGGTATCTGATACGGCTAAGGCACTTGACTACTCTATGGATGCTCTTGATTGGCTCCCATCGTGGGGTGCCTGCCTGCCGTATCGTTTACCGTTTGCTGTTTGCCTTACTCATTCGACCTTGGGGACTCTTGTCCATACCTAAAGTCGGATTGTTTTTGCCTACTAATTAAGAGCCTAACTCGGCCCATTTTCGTGACTTTCTCCGGCTATAATTTCATGAATAAGTTCTTTCCACTCATCTATTGCGGTCTGCTTGTCGATAGCCGAATGCAAATTATTCACTCTAAAGTGGCCGCAACGCAAGCTAAACATGTTAGATACATCCTCGAATGTGATAGAACGTTGAAGGCTTCCACATGTCGAGCAAAACAATGCTGTCGGCTCGTATGGCTCTGACTCTGACGGGGAATCAATCATGGTTACTTTGGCCGGTGAACTTCCTACCAAGAGTTTAGTGAGAAGCGAGAGCTTCCTTTTCTTAGTTGCCCCTCGTGTTAAGGACTTGGTGAAGTTCATTGTGTGCTTACGCGCTAAAGAGCGTAGCCTTGTCGATAGCTTCGCGCTCCCCGGCTCGTGCAAGCCACGCTCCCACGCTAGTGCTACAATCTCCTCAAACAATGTATCTTTCTTATCTTCTACTGAGCACAAGTCAGAGAACTTGTGTAACTGGCGAAGAATCGCTTCGTATATCACGCCTTTATGTTCGCGGATCACGAGATGAACGAATGCTGTACGCTTTGCCGCCGTAACAGCAAAATCGACGGTCCATTTCTCTAGTTCTCCGGGGTTGTCTGCATCGCCATAGTACCGGGTGAGGTTAGCCTCAACAAACCCAAATACAGTATCAATCTCGAAATATGGCAATTCTGGAACTCGGTCAAGAATCGCCTTTCTGAGTACGCTATCAAGTGACTTGAAGTGCTCCCGTAGCGTGGCAATGCGTTGTTGAGCTTTATCGGTATCATAGAAGTAAGATAACACATCATACAACCCCCGATCCCTAAACCAAAGGTCTTGCCAAGTGTCGCGGTACGTGTTCATGTCCTCTGTTGTTATGTCCTCTGGGCTGGTGGTGCGCAACCTGTAGCCAATTTCATTTATCTCCGCAGCAAGTTCACTGAGCGGGCGACCGCTAAGATTGTGTTTATTGTCCCTCATGAGTCGTGTAAGCTCTTGAGTAAGTTCGTGTGTAAGTTCGTCGATAGAGCGTGTTTCATAAACACCGCCTCAGCGTGATCCAGAAGCAGGCGATGTAGAAGAAGGCGTAGTAGGTGGAGAGCAAATGCTCATGACGAACCAGCAATCGGCGGAACTGACCGAGCCAGGCATTGGTTCGCTCCACGATCCAGCGGCGTTTGTAGCGTCGCATTTTGCGTCCGTCTTCATACCGCCGCCGCTTATTGTTCTTTCGGTAGGGCGCGATCAGTTCGATGGCACGCTTCTTCAATCGTTCACGCAACGGATCGGAGTCGTAGCCGGCGTCGGCGATTATACGCTTCGGCTTTTGCCGCGGGCGCCCTTGCGGGCGGGGGACGCGGACCTCTTGGAGCGTGGCTTCCGCAAGCGTAACTTCTGCCGGAGAGGCACTTTCCAGCCAAACTCCCAGCGGAAGACCTTGACCGTTAACCAGTACCATCCACTTCGTTCCCTTGCCGCGCTTGGTTTTACCGACTGCGAGGCCCCCTTTTTGGCCGGGGCAAAGCTGCCATCCAGGAAGGTCTCGTCCCATTTCAGTAGACCTTCCTCGTCCAGCGCACCCAACAGAACACGCCACGCATCCAGCCATACACCTTCGTCCTGCCACTGCTTCAGCCGCCGCCAGCAGGTAGCGGGCGACGGGAACTCGTCGGGAAGGAATCGCCACGCTGCTCCGGTCTGCAGAATCCACAGAATCCCCTCAAAACAAGCCCGGTTCGACGCCCAGGGCCGTCCCCGGTTGTCCTTCCTGCGCCGTGGTTGGGGCAACAACGGCTCGATCAACTCCCACTGCTCATCCGTCACAAGCTTCTGCCGCTTCTTCATGACAGAAGCTCATCAGCCAACCAGCCTCACGCGTAAGTACTTAGCTTGAGGCCGAACCCATTTATGAAACACGCTCTAGTCATTTATTCTCCTTATGTGCTGTACTGCCTGAGAACTCGCGGAAGTCTCTTATGCCGCATTTCTCATTCCTCATCACTCCGTTTGCGTACTGAATTGCAGCGTCAAGTGTCATTGGCGCGTCCGTATCTTTTAGCTTTCGGACCTTCCGGGCTACGCGATTGATGCCTTGGACTACATTCTGTTCCGTGTACGTTCCTGCCCAGAGCAATAATTGCTCCCGATCCGGGGTTCCGAGGTCGGGTATTAACTGATGCCAGAATGCGCTGTATTTCGTTGCTTGTTTCAATTGTCGATTTAGTATACTCATGTCGTTGTCCTTTTCTTTACTTTCCGTTGTTGTTGCTCCTTACTTCTTACTTCTTGCTGCCTCTTCGGCGTAACTCTTCTCTATGAATTTCCACCTGCCCCAAACTTTGTAAAGGTCCTTACTATACATCCGCGTATAAATAAAGGGACATATGTGCCATACTGGTCCTGGGAGGCCGTATGTTGCCACGTCTGTTGCGGTTGCATCCCCGCACCTGTCAGCGGTTGGTTCGCCTGGGCAAAGAAGCGGAAAGAGATGGGGCCTACCGAGTGGCGAAACGGTTGCGCGCCGTGGTGCTGAATTCCGAAGGACATACCAGCGGCGCATTGGCGGAAATCCTGCAGGCGCCGCGATCCAAAGTATCGGAGTGGCTGCAGCGATATCAGACCGATGGAATCGATGGTCTGCTGGAAGGGTATCGGTCGGGCCGGCCCTCGGAGATGACAGAGAAGCAACAGCAACAGCTGGGAGATATTCTCGACAGCGGTCCGGTAGCTTACGGTCTGGACAGCGGCATCTGGACTTCGCCCATGATTGCCTGGGTGATCGAGGAGGAGTTCGGCGTTCAGTATCATCCCGGCCATGTGCGCAAATTGCTTCACGGCTGGGGATTTTCAGTGCAACGGCCCCGCCGCGTGCTGGCGCGCGCCGACGCTGCGGCGCAGGACCGATGGCACCGCCGCATCTACCCCGCCCTTAAAAAAAAGCCCGCTCGCGACACTGGGCGCTCCTCTTCACCGACGAAGCCAGTTTCCGGCAAGACTCGACGCTCCACGCCACCTGGAGCCGCGTCGGGTGCCCACCGGAAATCCCCGTAACCGGAGAACGCAAGAACGTGAAGATTTTCGGCGCCATCGAACTTTGGCGCACGCAGTTCGATTACCGCCAGGACACCGTCTTCAATGCCACCACCTACCTCGGCTTCCTCGAACAACTCGCTCGGCGCTACCGCCGCCCGGGAGCGATTCTGATTCAGGACAACGCCTCCTACCACAAGGATGCGGAGGTCTGGGCATGGTTCAAGTCCAACCGGCATTGGCTGGAAGTGCATCAATTGCCACCCTACTCGCCGGAATTGAACCCTACCGAACGGCTGTGGCAGCACACCCGCAAGAACGGCACGCACAATCGCTTCTTTGGCGGCGTGGACGCCCTGCTTGCCACTCTAACGCGGGTCTTTGGGGAAATGCAGTCCCACCCCGAACTGATCCGGTCCTACTTGACGCCTTTTTGTTGATCGTAATGTCCCTTTATTTATGCGCGAATGTATAGCTACTGCTTTCTTGTGTTGTGGAGAATCGAAGGCATGGCGGAGCATACGGCAAGCGAGTTCTAAATTTCCTCCGCATCGGTTAAGAATCTTCTGAGCGTTCCAAGGCTGTGATGTGCCCCACGATTTGCGCAGTTTCCTTTTTTGACCGGGGAAGTGTTTGTACCACGCTGCTATGTACGCTTGGAAAAGTTTCTTAGCCTCTTCGGTTGGCTTAGTCGGCAAGGTAGGGTCTGCCATAGGAATCCGGTCAAGGTTGGCTGTTGTAAATTTCGAGCGGCCCCTTCGGGAATCCTGCGAGATGTAGCCTTTTTGCTTGAGCTTTTTCTCTGTTCGCTGAATCGTACTCACGCCACAGCCAAGCATATTAGATAACGTCTGATGCGAATGGGTCACAGGATGATCCATAGCCTTACAAGCCATGAGGCAGACCATATAGGCGATTTCTGACGGTTCGATGCCTTCCGGCTTATCTGCCGAGAGAAAACCCTGTATTAGCTGTAAGGTGTGCTTGTCTGTAAAGTGAGCTTGCGGAGCTTCCGGGGATGCCGTAGGCGGTGAGGCAGGGGTTAGAGGGTCAGCGGGCGCGGGTGCGTCTACTGCATTGTGAGAGTGTGTTGAATTGCTTGAATTGAATGTTTCAGAAACACTTGAATCGAACGTTTCGTGTCTATATATCGTGCTACTTTCCATGTCTCCTTTCTGACCGATTTTGCAGGTCCGTGGTTTAGGTGCTAACTTCTCAGGGCACCAGCCTGTATATCTAAATCTTCATTCTATCAAGTACATTCTACCACAAATTTGCCCCCATGTCAAGTCACCTATGACCGCTGGCCGTTAGCCGGGTTAGTTCTTGGCAACTATTTTATGGCTTCTCTATGCCTCTACTACCCCGGTCAAGTTGACCTAGGTTATACCTCGGTCAATTTGACTACCTATACACTCAGTATAGGAACGAATTTCTGAGTTCTTGAATTCTTGAATTCCTTTGTTCTTTTGTTCTTGAATTCTTTGTTCCTTTGTTCCTGAATTCATGAGTTCATGAGTTCCTATAGTCCGAAGGACCTCATTGGCACACAAGAGGGTGACAACGAATGCGTATTCCGCGCGACATCGGTCAATTTGACCGGGGTATTTATCTTTTGGTTACTGCCTTACATAGTTCTCCACGAACGGTTAATAGCAAGAGAACCTAAGCGGGCAGGAGGGGGTTGGTTCGGAAAGGGGTCCCAGTCGAGCATGTCAGGCCAATAGGAATAGGGTACCGTGAGCGATTAACTACGAAGCTTAAACAGGCCGGGTCCGCGCCGGGATGGCAGTCGAGGGGTGGGCGGACCCTGCCGGATGCCCCGAAAGGCAGGGTTGGTTTGTCATTTCTGGCGGTGGATTCTGATGCGGATTGCTGCCTCAGATTCGGGCTGTGCGGGCCTCGTGACATTGAAGCGGGCCTAGCTGCCACGGATCGCAGGAACAGGCTGTAATCGCGTTCCCGCCAATTTGGGGAGGGGGGATTGTCAATGAACCATCCGGCCCCGGCGCATGAACCGTCCGACTTGACCCAAAAGTGCTAGATTTCGTTTTTGCATTGTGCTCGATTAGGTGTTACATTTACTGCAATGTTCGATGCAGTGTACGTAACAGAGAGGTTTTGGAGGGATTATGACAGGCAAATTCGTTAGTTATCTTAGAGTGAGCACACCGAAACAGGGTCGGAGCGGTCTAGGATTGGAAGCTCAGAGGGAAGCCGTGACAGGCTTCCTGAATGGTGGGCCGTGGAAGCTGATTCAGGAAGTGGTAGAAGTCGAATCGGGCAAGCACAGCGATAGACCCAGACTGGCAAAGGCTCTCTCACTGTGCCGCATTCATGGAGCTACGCTGCTAGTCGCCAAGCTCGACAGGTTAGCCCGTAATGTGGCCTTTATCTCCGCTTTGATGGAAGCCAAAGTAAAGTTCCAAGCAGTGGACATGCCCGAAGTAAGCGACATGGTTGTTCACATCCTAGCGTCAGTCGCACAAGGCGAAGCAAAGGCAATCAGTGACCGTACAAAGGCTGCTCTTGCGCAAGCCAAGCGCCGGGGGGTTGTTCTTGGTGGTCTGCGTTGGAATTCCTCTAGCATCGGCTCCAAGGGCAACAAGGCGTCCCTGAGAACTCGCCGGGAGAAGGCTGCGAAGTATCGTGCTGATGTGCTTCCCGTGATTCAAGAGAAACAGGAAAAGGGAGCCACGTCGCTACGGCAGATAGCAGCTGCATTGAATGCTGAAGGCACACCGGCTCCTCGTCAGGGCCAATGGTCTGCCCCTCAAGTATGGAGAGTCTTGAACGCTGCTTAGGTACTTCTAAGTTCGAGGAGAGGCCCTGCTAACTGGCAGGGTTTTTTATTGCCTTCAATCTCTCATTGCTGGTTCATACATTAGTTAACGTAGGTACTTATCTAGTTATCGCATTGTTGAGTGCCGAATGTACGCGGCGGCGCAAAAATAGACCACGAAGCGGCGCGAGAGCGCCGGTTCGTGGCGGAGCAAAAGTAGTCCACCCCGCCAGGCAGTAGATACACGGACAAGCAGGGTTCTCTTTGTGGTTCCGAGTCAGCTTTGGAGCACATAGGAGGCGTGTTTTCTGTGGGATACCGGAGGGATGAAGACGGTGGAGATCTATGCACGAGTACGGCGGGCGGTGCTGGTGGACGGGATGAGCCGGCGGGCGGCGGCGCGGGAGTTTGGCTTGGCCCGCAAAACGGTCGGCAAGATGCTGGAGTACTCGGTGCCGCCCGGCTATCAGCGGCAGAAGCCGGTTCGGCGGCCGAAGCTGGGACCGTGGCAGGGCGTGATCGACGCCATTCTGGAAGAAGACAAGCAGCGCCCGCGCAAGCAGCGGCACACGGCCAAGCGCATCTTCGAGCGGCTGCGGGCCGAGCACAGTTATACGGGCGGCTACACCATCGTGAAGGACTACGTGCGAACAGCGAAGCTCGGCGGCCGGGAGATGTTCATCCCCTTGACCCATGCTCCCGGCGAGGCGCAGGCCGACTTCGGCCAGGCCGAGGTGGTGATCGCCAGCGTCCAGAAGACCGCACACTTCATGGCCTTCTCCCTGCCGCATTCGGACGACTGCTTTGTGCAGGCCTATCCGGCCGAGACGATGGAAGCATTTCTGGAAGCGCATGTCCGCGCCTTCGAGCATCTCGGCGGCGTGCCCAGGCAGATCCTCTACGACAACACCAAGCTGGCCGTGGCGCGGATTCTCGGTGACGGCGAACGCCAGAAGACGCTGGCCTTTTCCGAGTTGCAGAGCCACTATCTGTTTGCGGAGAAGTTCGGGCGTCCGGGCAAGGGCAACGACAAGGGGGACGTGGAGAACCTGGTCGGGTATGCGCGGCGCAACTTCATGGTGCCGATCCCGGAGGCGGCAAGCTGGGAAGCGCTGAACGAGCAGTTCGTGCGTGACGCGCAGGCCCGCCGCGCACGGCGCCTGCGCGGCCATATGGAGACGATCGGCGAGCGCTTCAAGCGCGACCGCGCCGCATTTCTGCCACTGCCGGCAGCGCGCTTCGAGGCCTGCGCCAAGACCACGGTGCGCGTCAGCTCGATCTCGCTGGTCCGCTACAAGACCAACGACTACTCGGTGCCGACCGAGTACGGCCATCGCCAGGTGCTGGTCAAGGCTTATGTCCATCGCATCGTAATCGTCTCCGGCTGCGAGGTAATCGCCGAGCACCAGCGCAGCTACGAACGCGAAGCCACGATCTTCGATCCGCTGCACTATCTGGCTCTGCTCGAACACAAGAGCCGCGCGCTGGACCAGGCCGCGCCGCTTGCCGGCTGGCAGTTGCCGGAGTGCTTCGCACAACTGCGCCGGCTGCTGGAAGCGCGGCTCAACAAGCACGGGCCGCGCGAGTACATCCAGGTGCTGCGCTTGCTGGAGACCTTCCCACTCGTCGAAGTCACCACCGCCGTCGAGCAGGCACTGGCGCTGAACACGCTCAGCTTCGACGCCGTGCGTCATCTCGTTCTGTGCCGCATCGAACGCCGCCCGCCGCGGCTGGACATGGCTAACTGGCCGCACCTGCCGCTGGCCCAGGTGCGCACCACGCACGCCGCCGATTACATGAGCCTGCTGTGCACATCGCCCGAGCCGCCAGCGTTGGAGGCAGCGCTATGAGCACACCCACGCCCGACACGCCACAGGTTCTGCTGGAGCATCACCTGAAGGCGCTGCGGCTGCCCACTATGCTGCGTGAGTACGACAAGCTGGCCCGCACCTGCGCCCAGGAAAAGGCCACCTTCCCCAGCTACCTGCTGCGGCTGAGCGAACTGGAGCTGCTCGACCGCGATCGCCGCGCCACCGAGCGCCGCATCCGGCAAGCGAAGTTCCCGGTGGTAAAGAGCCTCGACAGCTTCGACTTCCTCGCCATCCCCGCACTGAACAAAACGCTGGTGCTGGAACTGGCGCGCTCGGAGTATCTCGACCGCAAGGAAAACGTCCTGCTGCTCGGCAACAGTGGTACCGGCAAGACGCACATCGCGCTGGCGCTCGGCCTGGCTGCATGTCAGCGCGGTCATCGCGTCCGCTTCCTCACCGCCGCCGCACTGGTCGGCGAACTGATCGAGGCCCGGGACGAGAAGTATCTGCGCCGCTTTCAAAAACAACTCGCCGCTCATGAGCTGCTGATCATCGACGAACTCGGTTATGTGCCGCTCTCCAAGACCGGCGCCGAGCTGCTCTTCGAGACCATCAGCCAGCGCTACGAGCGCGCTTCGACGCTGATCACCAGCAACCTGCCCTTCGACGAATGGACCGAGATCTTCGGCTCTGAACGGCTGACCGGCGCCCTGCTCGACCGCATCACCCACCACGTCCACATCCTGGAGATGAACGCCGACTCCTAGCGACTCAAGCAGAGCCGCCGCAAACGCGTCTGACCCAGCCAACCCCGCATCCCGAACGCGCTTCGGGGGAGGAGGGCCGCCTTCGCTACGCTCCGGCGCCCCTCCTCCCCCGAAAACCACACCCTCAACGCTCTACTGGCTCCCTTTTACTCCGCCACAGTGGTCTCCTTTTACTCCGCCCTTGACACGATAGCTTTGACTGGAGGTTCTTGCACTGAATGACACATTGAAGCTCGCCGTTGAGATGAACGAGGACATCGCGGCCACCATCCCTCGACGCCTTCACCAAGGTTACAACCGCATTCGTGTTCTTCAATTCGCTCTGCTTTATCAAGAATGCCCAGATTTCGAATCGCCTTCCGTGCAGCGCGCCAAATGGCAAGGAGTCTTCGTTGTGATCGTTGGGTTTTGTGAATTCGCCCTCAATTTCCTCACGTAGGCTCTGGACCGGGATTGGTTCATAGAAGCCCGGTATTTTCACCGCAGCGTTCCCCATTTGCTCCCCCTTGCACGGCCAGAAAGTATATACGAGAGGAGCCGCGAGATGTTTTCTGGATCGGCGTGCCACCTACCATCGAATTGCAAGACCGGTTCAAATCACTCATTCTGCTTGGCTTGTCGTTATAGAGTTGGGCTCCGCCGAGTCGATCTCGGAAAACGCCTTGGCGTTCCGCAAACGGTCAGTTCTTTCGAGGTCGGAAATTCGGAGAGTGGCCCAGAACTCCAAAATTTGGAGTAGGAAATTGCCAACATCAGAAAACTCGAAAACTGATTTTGTACTGTCAAGCTTTGTGCCTACATCAATAAAAGCTCGGGTTGGGTTTTTTGCTGGTGATCGCAGGGTCGCGTCAGCGACCCCTCCCCCCGGCCCCTTCGCGCCGAGGTCCGCGTGGGCGGAGGTGTGCGCGTGTGGCATTGGCGGCGGCAGAGCGGTGGCCAGCAGCGCGCCGAAGGGGCGAAGCCGGAGCAGACAAGAAAAGCCCCGACCGGAGCCGGGGCCGTGGGGGTCCAAAATTTGGAGCGCGTTAGAACAGGGTGGGGTTGCTGCCGGTTCCGGCTTTACGAGCGGGGAGTTGGTATTGAGCAAGTCGGAGAGGTTCCGAATCTCCCGTTCAACAAAGCTTTGAATCTCCGTGATTCGTCCTTCGATGGACTCAGAACTTGAAGACACGAGCCGGTCGGTGATATCAACGTTGCATGGCGCAGTACCACAGACCTTACAGATGTCTTCCGGGCCATACATCGGCTTCGCATCGCCAAACTGCACGTCGTCCAGTTCGTCTTCGATATGGTACGGCTCCACTTCTGTATATCCTTGCGGGTCCCAGCCGACGCCTTCTAGATAGGCCGCTTTATCCCAGCCGATGCTTTCCTGATATGCTTCCTCGTCTTTCCTCGCCACGTGACCGCAGCCAGTCTGGCCAAGCCAAAAGAGCCGATGCGTCTTGCACAGGAAGTACATGAAGCCTCCATCAATAACATATCCATCACGCTTCTGGCAGGTGGGGCAGAAACCATAATAATCATCCGCGTCCGTTACGTCGCTGTCGTCATCCTTGGTTGGCGGCACGAGGACCGTGCCCCGAGGAAGCGAATCAAACTTCGCTTGCAGCATGGCAAGCACGTCAAGTGTTTTGCTGTTTTCCATAGTGTCCATTGTTGGTTTTTCCATTCTTTTCTCGGTTAGGAGCTGGTCTTACCGGCTAGTTCTTAGTTTTCTTGCCATCGCCATGTTTGCTCATTTGTACTGTAGTCCTGCGAGTTCCGGGGAGTCTGAGCCGGTTTCGGAAATTCGGACATCGGGATGAGTGGAAGGATTGTTCCTCTGCGAGCCATTAAGATGGCAGAAACGAGGAGCAACGATGGCACGACGTCCACGCCGGAATCACACAGCGGCATTTAAGGCGAAGGTGGCCCTGGCCGCGCTGAAGGGGGACAAGACCCTGGCCGAGCTGGCTCAACAGTTCGACGTTCACCCCAACCAGATCACAGATTGGAAGATACGCCTTCAGGAAGGCGCGGCCGGCGTCTTTGGCGAAGAGAGGGCCGAGCAGCAGGCCAAGGTCGATGTAACGCGAATGCAGGCCAAGATCGGCGAGTTGGCGCTGGCCAACGATTTTTTAGAAAGTGCGCTCGTCAAGGCGGGTTTGCTGAGCGCAAAGCGATGATCGACCCCGCGCACGCATTACCAATCTCCCGGCAGGCCGAAGAGCTGGAGATCAGCCGCTCCACGATCTACTATCGTCCGCGCCCGATCTCCGACGCAGACCTGATGCTGATGCGGCGCATCGACGAACTGCACATGAACTATCCGTTCGCCGGCAGCCGCATGCTGCGCGACATGCTCAGCCAGCAGGGTCTTGAAGTGGGCCGCCGCCACGTGCGCACGCTGATGCGGCGGATGGCGATCGAGACCCTCTATCGCAAACCGAACACTTCCAGGCCCGCGCCAGGACACAGGATTTATCCCTATCTGCTGCGCTGGCTCGCCATCACTCGGCCCAATCAAGCGTGGGCTATGGATATAACGTACATTCCGATGGCGCGCGGCTTCGTCTATCTGGCCGCGGTCGTCGACTGGTTCAGCCGCCGCGTGCTGGCGTGGCGGCTGTCGAACGCCATGGATACCAGCTTTTGCATCGAGGCGCTGGAGGAAGCGATTGAGAAACACGGCCGGCCGGAGATCTTCAACACCGATCAGGGAGCGCAGTTCACCAGCGAAGCCTTCACCGGGCGGCTAGAGGAGGAAGGGATTCAGATCAGCATGGATGGCAAGGGCCGCTGGGCTGACAACGTCTTCGTCGAGCGGCTGTGGCGCTCGCTCAAATACGAGCACGTTTATTTGCACGCCTACGTATCGGTTGGCGAAGCGCGGATGAAGATCGCCCGCTACTTCGAGTTCTACAACAGCCAACGCCCGCATTCGAGCTTGGGGGCGCAAACGCCCGACCAGGTATACTTCCACCGTCCGCCGCAAGCGCTGGCGGCATAACGCGCAACTTAGCCGGCCGTGGAAATGCCGGTCTGATGGAAAGGGCGGAAAATGATAGAACTGTTTTCCGCCCTTCCCACAGACCTTGAAAATCGATGAAACCGATTTTCACATTTCCACCGCCTCGACAACGACGAGCAATTTTTTCACTCAAAAACCCTAAAAACCTGTCCGAACTACCGGGACCACCTCTGTCATTGATCACTCCTCTATAAATACTGCAACAACTGTGAATCTCATGCACTAGCGAGTTAGCTTATGTATGTTTTTCCAATAACACTGAGAAAAGTAACGTTTTCCACTTCAATAATTCAGATTTTGCGAATGTCTGACGCACTTATATAGCTCGAAATGCAGAGCGAACTCTACTTTAAGGGGACACTATGAAGCACAGTAACGAAAACGTCCGGAAGGCAATCGCACAGCATTTGATGGACAATCCCACCGAGACCTACAAGGCCGTGGCCCGGCGGATCGGTTGCAGCAGTTCCACGATTTACAACATCGCCAAGGAATATGGAATCAAGCGCCTCCCGCGTCTTGGGATCGAGCGGATTGTCCGTCTCAACATGGAGGCTAACTAATATGGATGCACAGGCATTACGAGCAAAACTGGCACAGCAACGCGAGGAGATTGCCGCCCTGAAAGAGTATTTCAGCAGCCTCTTCCCCGAAGATGAGTACAAAGTGCCCGACAGCCAATTTGGTGTTTGGATCCGCCAATACGGATTTGACAACGCCATTATCGGTTTCGAGGAAGCGGCCAAGAAACTCAACAAAGTCAACCAAGCAATAGAAGAACAAGATGACGCCGAACCATGGAGTCGGTTAAGTCTGGTGAAGTTTGCCAGTTGGGTCATGAGTCAGGAAAAGAAGAAGGAGAAAGCTGAAAATGCGTAAACGTAAGACTGACCGTGACGATGATGCACGGTATGCCATTAACTATGACCACCCCGACTGCCCTTTTATCCAATCTGGTTCTAGGAAGGAACGGGAGATTATCAAGGCATGGGCAAGACGCATTCTGGAAGAAGAAGCCCAAGAGGCAGGAAAAGAGTTCAGCCGTGAATGAAAAGGAACTTGAACAAGTAGAATCATGGTTCGATGGCAAGGGCCGGTACAAGCTGTTCGACGTGAACCGGCTGGAGATACTCCGCGCCCTCAACGGCAACGAACTCAAGATTTGGATGCTGCACTGGTGCTATGAACTCCGTGGGCAGGAGTCATGGCTGTCTCTATCTACCATCATGGAACTTACCGACCTCAGCAAGCCCACAGTTATCGCCGCTCATCAACGGATGGAGGAACTTGGGTGGCTCGTACACACGGGAGAGTATGCTGCCAGTAAACGGGACAAACCCACACGTGGCTCATATTTGATTAAGGTATACCGCGTGGACGACCCAACTGGTAAAAAAGTGTTACCACCAGAATCAAGTGGTAAAGAATTCTGCGGTAAAAAATCTTTACCCAATGTTTCTACCGTTACTGTTTCTGTTACTTCTGCCGTTGGGACTGGTCCTACGGTTGGTACTGCCGTTGCAGCTACGCCGACTCACTGCCCGAAAGACAACCCGGACGAATCTTTCTCCCTCCGGGAGGTAAAACAGGAACTAGAACGAAAGACAAAGACAACAACAAAAGCAAAAACCCTCACCGCCGCCGCTAAGTGGGAAGCTAAGTACGGCGCTCCCAAACCAGATTGGTTCGACGAAGCCGCTCATACCGCTGAAGGTCAGATACGCCGTTCCAATTGGCTCTATGACCACGAGGTCAACACCGAGGGAGAGAAGCTTAACCCTCCCCGTAGGCCCCACCCCTTAGACCCGCCACCCCCTCCCCGATTCAAATGCCCGGTCACGGGCTGTGAGTTCGGTCACAAGTACGGGTATGAGGTCTCCGACCATATCGAAAAGGAACACCCCGAGCAAGGCCAGCAATCGTTTAGGATTCCCTGCACCGTCGAAGGCTGCAACTGGAAGACTTGGTGGAACAAAATTAACGACAACAAGGCCAAGGGTGACGCAGACTTACTGAAGCATGTGGAAGAAGACCACAAGAACGATTGAAGGAGTCTCCCCGTGCTGGCACGAGGAAGAAAAGAGACTCACATGAAACCAGAATGCACAGTATGTTTCGACCGATTTATCACTCATTCATGGAGCTTCAGGAAGTTCTGTTTGCTTTCCTTGACTGTGTGGTCGATGTGAATGACGCTTTCTTCTACGTCATACAGGCCGAACATTTTCGAGATTGCCAGCTTGATGCGATTGGCCGCGTTGGCGGTCTTGCTTTTTACGAACGCAAGAATGCGGGCGGGATCAAAGATGCTTACCGGGGCAACCTGCAACTTCGCGGCAGCGAGAATATCCTCGATGGGCGTTGGGAATCGCTCCCATACGGACGCGCGGTCGAGGAGCTGACGGGCGCGCTTCTCAACCGCGCGGAGCTGATCGGGATCCAGACTGCTGTCATCAGACTTGGCCACTCGGTCGCTTCCTTGTACGGATATGTTTGAGGTAGTCGATCAGTTCCGCCTCTTCCGTAGCCGTAAGGTTATGGTCTGCGAAGGTCGCCGCGCTTATTTTGGACATCGGTTTTGGCGCCTCTCTCGAGCAGCAGTTTCACAACGTCTGTCTTGCCCATTGCAGACGCGGCAATGAGCGCCGTGATGCCATCAGCACCCTGGGCATTGATATGGGCGCCTTGATCCATAAGTTGCAGAACCATCGCGAAATCCCCTTTCTCGATGGCTTGGAACATCTGGTCATCCAGGCTGGCGGCAACCTGGCCGCTGCCGGTCTGGCTTGCGGCCGGCAGACTCCACGACAGAGCCACGATGGAAACGACAATCCCGACTAGAATTCTCTTCATACTTGCTCCTGGCAAAAGACAACCCTACGCGTGATTCTATTCCTGGGGTAAACTCGCCGAATTCCACCTTCTTCATACAGGAACACCGAGGGACAATCGGCAGCATCGGTTGATTCCTCAAGTGGCCGCTTGTATGCTCCTACTTCGGTTCGTGCAAGAACCAAGTGACCTGGACAGAAGCGGTGGTATCGCTTTGTGCGCCCGATTTGTACAGTGGAGCTTTCCAGCCCTCGTACTGTACCCAGCCACGAATCTCGATATCCTTCAGCACCCGCTTGCAAATCAGGAACGAGTAGTCGTTCTGCGTGGTGCCGCCGGGCAGGAACGAGCTTGAAGCCTTGGCATTGCGGTACTGGAACTGAATCTCTTCCTGCGGAGAAAGGTGATAGGTGAGCCAGGCCTGACCGCCCTTGCCTTGCCGTCCCACCCAATCGCCGGGCAGGAAGCCATTATTCGTTGGTCCTTGCCTTTGGATCGTCTCCCAATAGAGGAACTGCCCCTGGTTAATCGGAGTGCCGTCCGGGTTGGCGTGGCTTGTGGGTTCAGTGTTCGCGCCTTCTATGCGCAGGTCCAGGTGCTCCAGGTCCGGGAAGCGCGCGAGATAAATCCCCGGATGGTAGCCCGAACGCCGCGGAGCGCTGATGGGGCTCACGTCGTCATGTACCAGCGAGTCGGTATACAGCGTGACCCAATGACTCAGAAATGGCAGCCGGTAACTGAAATCAAACGTACCCAATCTATATCCAGGATCGTCCCGTCCGAGCTTTTCCGATCCAACGTTTTGAAAGCTGAAAAAACTGTGCAGAAAAGTGTGAATGGTAATCGGCGCGTGTCCCTCGCCGCCCCAGACGGTCAGGCGATCGAAACCGAACTCCAAATCGCGCGTGGGCTTGAAGCTGATCTTTTCCATGTGCACCCAAGGGTCGCCGGGATTGATGACGTTGGGCAAGTACGGCGAAGGGTTCGCTTCGTAGGCCGGGTTGGGCACAAGGGTGTGGCCGTGCAGGGCGCCCACGAAAAAGTCGTACCGGATGGGTCCGATGAGCCGGGATAGGCCGCGGAATCCGCAAGGGCTCGATGCGGTTGATCCCGAAGTCGTAAACGTCTTCGGCATTGTTGCTCCACAGCATCGAAGCGCCTTTGTCGGGGCCGAGCCAGTGGTCATCTTTGCCGAAGGAAACCTCATGTCCAAAAATATGATAGGAGAGCACAGCCTCCATCACCCGTACGTCGTTTGCCGCCGCAACCGGACCTAAAGGCATAGTGTTCTGCGCCACGTTTGCGCTGTAAGGGATGTCATCGATGGTATTGGAAAGATAGGCCGCCAGCGTTGCGGAATAGCCTGCCGCGGACGGCGCGTGTTGAATTTCCCCGCGAAAGTAGAGCGAGAACCGTCCCGCCTCGGCGCTGGCGCTGAATCCGCTGTAGTTGTTGAAGCCGCCTTCATAGGGCCGGCCGTAGTCGTCAACGATGGTCTGGCCCAGGTGAAAGCTGTCGCGCAGCGGCGTTCCGGTGATACCGCGCATCTGCGTGTAGATGCTCTCCAGTTCGGCGTGCGGAGGCGCTGCGCCGGCGCTGCGATCGATATCCGGCTTGAACTCGCGTACCAGCGCCACATAGATCGAACGCGCCTCTTCGTTGTTGGTATCGGACGCGATGCGATCGGCGCTGCGCTCGAGCATGTGTGCGATGCTGATCCGGGTCCAGGGCCGCAGGTCCAGAAAGGTGGTGTCAACATAGCCAAGCGCGTGCAGCCGGTCGAGGGCTGGATAGACCCAGTTGTCAACCGGCACA
>CAWCXX010000023.1:0-60716 GCA_963799445.1 uncultured Acidobacteriaceae bacterium
GCGTAACGCTGGCTGCTTCATAGCGTTGCAGCTTGTAGAAGATGGGCGTGACTTCGAACGGCATCTTGTCGCGGGCGTTCATGGGCGCATACCGTTTGGCGTTGAGCATGTGCACCTTGTCGTCCCAAGGATCGGTCTTCAGCCAGCTTCCCAGCGGCAACGCGGCTGTCTGGGTCACATCGTCCCAGTTCATCTTGGGCGCCATGTGCGCCAGGTCCGCCATCCACGGCGTGCCATCGGCCTTGATGAGCGAATCGCCCAGTTTGGGCGTGTTCAACTGCTTAAGCACCTTGGCCCGGTCCGCCAACTGCGCGTAGAACAGGCCCGCGCTCGCCAGCCTGTCCTTGTACATGGAGTTCTGGAGATACTCCATGGCCCTCTTGGCGGCCGTGCCGTTGTCCACGTCGGAGTGGTTCATGTTGATGCGCTGGAAGGTCACTTGTCGGGGAACAGCAGCCGGTCGTTGAAGGCGTAGCGGGTGTCGATATGGTGGCCCATGGCGATATGCGCCAGCTCCATGGCGACCACAGAGGCAATCGCCTCCTCGCTGGGCAGCGAGTCGACCAGTCCCTTGCTGATCAAAATCGTGTTGCCCACCGTGGTGGCCTCCACGGTATCGGTGAGCAGCACGCGGCAATGGATCTGGTCGGTAAAGGCCAGGTTATTGGGCACCACCAGGTTGATCACGATCTGGCCCAGAACCTTTTCCTCGTAGCCGCCCTGGTCAACGGGCGCCACCAGGCCGGCTTCCACCAGGCGGTCGATCACGTTGTTCTCGGCCTGGGTAATCCACATGCGCGAAGCCTGCAGCGGGCCCACATCCTGCGAGTCTTCGCTCTTGTCCACCGCGTCATCCACCTTCACGCTCACGTTCTCGCTGTCGCGCGTGGGCAGCTTGAGCGAGTAGCCCCAGAAGTGCGTCTGCGCCTTCAGGCCCACGGACTTGTCGGCTTCCATGCGCTGCGTCTCTTCCACGTAGATCGCCACCGGCAGCCAGATCCCCGGCTGCACGTTCATCCGCCAACTGTCGAAGTGGAAGTAGTACTTCGCCACATCCTCAGAGGTGGGGCCGGTGTAGGTGCCGTTGAAGCGCACCACGTTGCCGCCTTCGTCCTCGATCCAGATGCGCCCGTAGAACCGGCCTATGCCCTTCACATCCGCCTTGGGATGCACGTCGAAGACCCAGGTGCGCACCGATCCGAGAAACTCGCGCCGCACAAAGCTGAAGACATAGTGCTGCTGGTCAAAGCCCGACGGGTCAATGAACATCATCTGCATGAACCCGTTGGGATTGTAGGTGAACTTCTCCAGCCCCAGCATTTTCGACAGCCCCGTGATGGAGGCCAGCGAGCCCTTGAAAAAGCTCCTCTTCTTGGCCTGCTCCTTGGGCTCGTAGCTCTTGTCGAAGAACACCTTGCCGAAGTCCACGCGGCTGAGCATGTACTGGTCGTCCACCGGCACTGAGTAGAGCTTCACGTCGGGCCGCGTGTCCTGGATGTAGGTCTCCACCAGCGGCGTGCGCAGTTGGATGTTCTTGATCAGCACCTTTTCCTGAGCGATGGCCCTTTGCACCAGCGCGGCCTGCTCGGCGGTGAGTTGGCGGGCCTGCTCGTACTTGGGCTGCTTTTTCGCGTGCGCACAGACCACAGCCATAGTCAGAATCAGGAAGGTAAGGGGGAGCTTCCGTAACGTCATGTGAGACTCCTAAGTGAGTTCTTCCCGGCTTTGCCTCTCCCTCGCCGCGTCTTTGAAGCGCGGACGGCCGAGTGCAGGCCTCGTTGATGTTCACCGATTTAGATGCTACGCCAATTGAAACGTGATGGTGATGGTTGTTGTCAAGTCCACCGGCTGGCCGTCGCGCGTGGCCGGACGGAAACGTATCTGCTGCGCCACCCGGCGGGCCTCTTCGTCCAGTCCATGGCCCAGCCCGTGCACCACGCCCTGCACCACCACCTGGCCGGAGGCGAGAAACGTGACGCGCAGCACCACATCGCCCTGCACGCGCAACTGCCGGGCTTCGCTCGTGTACTGCACGGGAGGTTTCGAGAGCACTTCGAGGTCGGTTGAAACCTGGCTGCTCGACCACCCTGGGCGCAACCGCAACCTGGGTCGGCGCAGGAATTCCGGCCGAGGCGACCTTGCCGTAGGGTCCCTGCGTGCCTGTGCCGGTTGAGCCCGGAATGCCGGCCGAGGCTACCTTGCCCACCACGCCGGAGTTGGAGCCGGAATGGGTTCCATTGCCGATGCCCGTCGAGCCCACCACTCCATGCGGCGCAACCGCCGGACCCTGCATGCCGCCATAGGGATTGCCGATGGCCGCGATGGTCGCCGGCCGCGTGGCGTTGGGATTGGGCGTTACGCCAAACGTCTGCCCCAGATGCACCGGGGCCGTGGACGGCTTGACCTTGTTGTTCTGCGCCGGCATGGCCGCGTCAGGGCCGCCTTGGGCTGCGGAGCCAGAGTCACGATCTGCGGCTTGGCCTTGACTGCCGGCAGCGTCACCTTGGCTTCCATTTGGATCGGCTTCGGTTCCGGCTTCGGCTTCGGCAGCACAATCTGCGCGCTCTTGCAACTGCACCTTGGGCGGCTCCGGCGGCGGAGGCATTTCCGGCGGCGGCGGCTGCTTGATCTTCACAGCAGGCGGCGGATTACTGGGAACGATCAGCTCCGTCATCTCGTATTGCTGCTCGATCACCTGCTTGGCCGTCATGCCCACATACACGGCCAGCGCCAGAATCGCCACGTTGATGATGGAACTGGCAACAAATCCAGCGGGCCGGCCTTCGGGCTCGGGCAACAAACCTAATGTCAATCGACCTGGGGAGTATGTCATCTGCATAGTTATGAATCCTCGCTTGCGGTCTCTGCTACGGCGCAGGGCGACCCGATTACTAAAGAAAGCAAAGTTGAAAGGGCAAATCGCGCGTCGCGATCTTCGCTCTGTTTGTCGCGCTCTTCGGCATCTTTCACTACAGCCAAACCTCGCGGAAGACGCTTCTTTTCCCCTCTTCCGCACTCATTCCCTAGTTCATGCAAATCCAACGGCTGGGCGCGGCCATAGGAAACGCGGGGGCCCGATCAGAGCCCATTATAAGTCGCTTCTTTTCCTGATCCATAACCCGAACGGTGTATCGGCCATGGCAGAACAGTCTTGCCCCCGGGGCATGTTGCGCCGAGGCCGCAATAGGCGTGGCCGTTCATTCTGCTATCAGGCAATGCATCCCTCCGCTTTAGATGCAAGGCAACTCATTCAGTTCCACGTCGACCCAAAAGGAATCGCGTTTGTATTATCGGCAGGATGTACGCTACCGTGATGCCAAATCAGGGCATCGGGAACGCCCCTGCACAACCATATGGTAGCGCCGTGCGCATGCTCCCGCGTGGCCAACCGCTCACGTGAAAAACTGCTGCCAGGCGGCTCGAATGGCCGCCCGGTCTGGCACTACTCTTATAGACTCAAGGTAACCTAAAGAGTCTCCGAGAGGACAGTTTTTTTGTGAAGATACTGGTTACGGGAGGGGCAGGGTACATCGGCGGAACTGTTGCGGGATTGTTAACCAGAACGGGACACCAAGCGGTCGTTTTTGACAACCTGAGCCACGGCCGGCGCGGCATGTTGCCGGGAGGCGTTGAGTTTATCGAGGGAGAACTAGCCAACCGGCCGGCGCTTGAACGAATCTTCAAATCTGCCCGGAACGACAGCAAACCTTTTGATGGCGTGCTCCACTTTGCTGCGCTCATTGAGGCCGGCGAATCCATGGAGCGCCCCGAAATTTACTTCCGCAACAACACCGCTTCCACGCTCTCGCTGCTTGAGGCGATGCTGGCGTGCGGTCCCCTGCGCCTGGTCTTTTCCTCCACAGCCGCCGTGTACGGAGAGCCGGAATCCGTTCCCATTCAGGAAGATGCACGCCTTTTGCCCACCAACCCCTATGGCCAGTCGAAGCTCCTGGTGGAGCAGATGCTGGCCTGGTTCAACCGCATTCACGGCCTGCGTTACGCCTCGCTGCGCTATTTCAATGTGGCCGGAGCGCCAGAGGGAAAGGATGGCGTAACCTGGGGCGAAGCGCACGAGCCGGAGTCCCATCTGATCCCGCTGGTCCTCGACGTGGCTCTCGGCCGCCGGCAGTCAATCCGCATCTACGGCGACGACTACCCCACCCCCGACGGCACCTGCATCCGCGACTATATCCACGTCTCCGACCTGGCCGACGCGCATCTGCTGGCGCTGGCGGCGCTGGGCGGCGGCGAAAAAACGCCCCCCTCATCTACAACCTTGGTAATGGGCAGGGTTTCAGCGTGAGGAAGGTTATGGAGTCGGCCCGCCGCGTGACCGGCCATCCCATCCCGGTCGAGATCCATCCCCGCCGTGCGGGCGATCCTGCGATCCTGATTGCCAGCTCTGAGAAAGCCATGCGCGAGCTCGGCTGGAAGCCGCGCTACACCCAGCTCGACGAGATTCTGCGGACCGCCTGGGCATGGCACCAGAAACGCTACAGCAATTAGAGGGTGAATTTCTCAACGGAGGTTCCCATGCGCCGCATTTATTTGCTTTCGACAGGCGGGACCATAGAGAAGGTCTACTCGGAGCAGAGCGGCATCGTGGAGAATCGTGCCGCCAAGCTGGACCGCTATCTGCGCATGCTCCGCCTTCCGGATTCGCGAAATCTGCAGCATCCATCTGATGAACAAAGACAGCCTGGAGATGACGGATGCGGATCGAGCCGAGGTCAGGGACCGGGTGGCCGAACTTACCAGCGAATGCGCGCCCATCGTGATTTCGCACGGAACCGACACCATGGTTGAGACCGGGCTGTTTCTTGAAAAATCATTTCCCGATCTCAAGGTTCCCATCATCCTGACCGGAGCCATGACGCCACTGGGATTCGAGGGCAGCGACGGCCTGCAAAACCTCACTGAAAGCCTGCTTGCCGCTCGCCTGCTTTCGCCGGGCGTCTTCGTGGTCATGCACGGGCAGGTATTTCCGGTGGGCCGGGTTCGCAAGGACAAAGACAAGGCCACGTTTGTGTGGACCTAAGAGCGGAACCAGAGTAAGTGTGCCCTTGCGTTTAGTCGTGAAAAGTGGCTTTTTCTTGGGGAAAAAGCCACTCAGCTGACGTGCTTTCGGGGTACATCTACTCTGGTTCCGCTGTAGGCGCGCTCCAACCGTGCGATAGGTGAACTGGGCCCGAGGTTCGCTCTTCAATCAATGAATTGTTAGAATCGAGACTATGCCGATCACGCGCCAGCAGGCCCTGGATTACTTCCACTCCCCCGACCTGATCGGCCTGGGATTCGAGGCCGACGCGGTGCGCCGGCGCCTGCACCCCGAGGGCGTTGTCACCTACATCATCGATCGCAACATCAACTACACCAACTTCTGCACCGAGTACTGCACTTTCTGCGCCTTCTATCGCCCGCTGCCCCGGCCCGGCAAGCCCGACCCGCGCGCTGACGAAGGCTACATTCTCGACTTCGAGAAGATCTACGAAAAGATTGCCGAGACCGTGGAGATGGGCGGCACCGGCGTGCTGATGCAGGGCGGCATTCATCCCGATCTCAAGATCGATTGGTTCGAGCGGCTGTTTCGCGGCATCAAGCAGCGCTTTCCGCAAATCTGGCTGCACTGCCTGTCTGCTTCAGAAGTGCTGGCCATCGCCGAGTACTCCGGACTCAACCTGCGCGACACCATCGCGCGGCTGCGCGACGCCGGTCTCGACTCCATCCCCGGTGGCGGCGCCGAGATTCTCGACGACGAAGTTCGCCATCGCATCGCGCGCTTGAAGTGCGACACCCAGGATTGGGTGAGCGTGCACCGGACTGCGCACGAATTGGGCATGCGCACCACAGCGACGATGATGTTCGGCGTGGGCGAGAGCTTCGAGCATCGAATCAATCACTTTGAAGTGGTGCGCCGCCTGCAGGAAGAAACCGGCGGGTTCACGGCGTTCATCCCCTGGAGCTTCCAGCCCAGGAACACCGCGCTTGGCGGACGCGGATGGGAAGAAGCAACGAGCGTGGAATACCTGAAGGTGCTGGCGATTTCGCGGCTCTACCTCGACAATATTGAGAATGTGCAGGCCAGTTGGGTGACGCAGGGCTTGAAGGTGCTCGAGCTGGGCCTGCACTTCGGCGGCAACGACGTGGGCAGTGTGATGCTCGAAGAAAATGTCGTCCGCGCGGCAGGCACCTCGAACTGTACGACGGAGGAAGAGCTGCGGCGAATCATCCGCGACGCGGGGTTCAAGCCCGTGCAGCGGGACACGCTGTATAGGACGATGTTCCTGAATTAGATATCGATGCCGGATCGGGCTTAGGGGCGGAACTGATCTACCTGATCGGAGTGGATCACAAACGTGCCCAGCGGAAAAAACGCGGGGAGGCCATGACGGATTGTCAGTTAAAATTTCAATCCGTTGTCGAGTCAGCCATCCAATCGATTCATCCCCACCTGCTCGCGGACGAAGATCATCCCGATTTTCCTTCCAAATATGGACTAGATTCAATCCTATTAGAAATCGCCAAGGCTCACCGAATCGAGGACCGGCATCGGTTCGTTGACCCGAACCGAGATGAACGCGAGGAAATTGGCTATCGTACAGCATGCTTAATATGCAAGATTCATGGAAGGGGCAATAGAGATGGCCAAGCTCACGAGATTGCGCACTAGTTTCCCAAACGCGAAGAATTCTGGCTTGGGAAGTTGCAAAGCTCTCTGAGCAGGGACATCCCATTTGTGAACGCAGAAATCTTATTTGTATATGGGTGGGGGCACATCGAATCTTTCGGAGCATTATTGTCAAGAAACGGGGCCAAGCCTTCTATATGGGAGAATCAGATCGGCGTTTGCTCGTCTGGCCGCAAATTTGACGAGGATGTTAGAAGCTACATCCGCGACAATCCCAAGCAATTCAGCAATCCAAGCTGTTTTTGTCATAATCAAATCCCGGTTCCAATCGGATAAGCTGAGAGCGTGTACGAATGGGACGAAGCTAAGCGCGAAGCGAATCTGCGCAAGCACCACCTCGACTTCTGGGCCGCCCATTTGGTCTATGAAAGCCCGGAGAAAATCACCTACCGGCTCAAATCGGAGCCGGAAGCAAGGTTTCTGGATATTGCGCTAGTCGAGTTGAAAGGCGCAGTTCTCGCATTGGTTTACACTATTCGTAACGGGAACGTGCGATTTATCTTGTTTCGCTATGCTTCTCGCAAGGAAAGGAGACGTTATGCCGCTGCCAAATCGCGATGTGAGTGATTGGGATTGGGTGAAGAAGCAGATTGCCGAAGACGCTCCGATCCCTTATGACGCCAACGATCCCGACGATGGCCCGTACGATCCCAACGATGATGAAGCCGTGGAACGTTTCCTCACGGAAAAGAACCGTGTCGTTCCGCCCGCACCTGCGGAAAAGAAGATTGCCAAGGCGTCGTAGGTCGTTATTTCATGAAGGCTATTCGTGGCGCAGTCTCCTATCATGATTGGGAGGGTGACAAACTTCGCTCGGATCCGGAACTTGCTGTCGAATGTCTTAAGTTGGCTCTCGAATCTCTCAATAGTCCCGAAGAGCGCGGCGGAAGCTTGCTCACGCTGCGTTCTCTGGCCGAGGCCTACGGAGGCCTTGGTGCGGTGGCGCAAAGGCGGGCATCAGCCGGGAATCGCTCTATCGCTCGCTCTCGCCCAAAGGCAATCCCACGCTCAAGACCCTTGTCGCCGTGCTGAATACCATGGGCTTGAGCCTTTCTGTCGTGCCACAGCAAAAGAAAGCGCGCAAACGGGCTGCGAGGAAGCCAGCGAAAGCTGTGCGTGTCCGCGCCGCGGCCTGACCGGACGAGCCGGACGCATCCAAGCCTGTTTTTTCGCACCCTCGCGCCAGGTCCAATCATCTATTTTTGTGACATGACAACATCCGCCTCGCAATCCACCTCCCTGCGCACCCTCGGCAACTCCGACCTCGAGAATCACGCCCATCGGCTTTGGCGCCTGGGCCATCGGCGGGGGCGACTGGCAATACTCCTGGGGCCCCCAGGATGACAACGACTCGATTGCCGCCATTCATCGCGCGCTCGACCTGGGGGTGAACTGGATCGATACCGCGGCCATCTACGGGCTGGGCCACTCGGAGGAGGTGGTGGGGCGCGCGGTCAAGTCTTCGCCTCACAAACCCTACATCTTTACAAAGTGCTCCATGCGCTGGCGCGCCGACCGCTCCATCTACAACTCGCTCAAGGCCGCGTCGCTTGCCGAAGAGGTGGAGGCCTCGCTGCGCCGTCTGGAGTAGAGGCCATCGATCTCTACCAGATTCACTGGCCGAACCCCGACGACGAGATCGAAGAGGGTTGGGAGGCGCTGGCGCGGCTGCGCGAGCAGGGCAAGCTGCGCTGGATCGGCGTCTCCAATTTCTCTGTCGACCAGATGAAGCGCGCCCAAAAGATCGCGCCCATCACCAGCCTGCAGCCGCCCTATTCCATGCTGCGCCGCGCCGTGGAGGCGGAGATTCTCCCCTTCGCGCAAGCCAATGGTATCGGTGTCATCAACTACTCTCCCATGGTCTCGGGCCTGCTGACCGGCAAAATGACCGCCGCGCGCGCGGCGGCTTTGCCGGCCGACGATTGGCGCCGCGGAAACGCCGAGTTCAACGAGCCGAATTTGAGCCGCAACCTGCAGCTGGTGGAGCTGCTGCGCGAGATCGGCAACGGGCATGGCGTTAGCCCCGGCGTGGTGGCCGTGGCCTGGACGCTGCACCACCCCGCCATTACCGCCGCCATCGTGGGTGGGCGCAGCGCAAAGCAGGCGGAAGAGATGGCTCCCGCGCTCCGCTTTCGGCTCAGCCAGGAAGAGTACGAAACGATCGGCAAATTCCTGGCGTCGATGCAGGCGTGAGAAAGCCCGTGAGGCACACAGATAAAAGGCCGCGGCGATTGCCGTGGCCTTTTGATTTTGATGGCGCTATAGCCGATTTCCGATCCGGAGACGCTACTCGGCCGCAACCGGCTCAATGGAGGCAAAGCGTCCGCGGCCGCCGCGGTCAGTAAACTTCACCCGGCCAGTGACCTTGGCAAAGAGCGTGTCGTCGGAGCCGATGCCCACATTGACGCCGGGCTTGATGCGGGTGCCGCGTTGGCGCATGATGATGGAGCCGCCGGTGACCAACTGGCCGGCAAATGCCTTTACGCCCAGCCGCTGTGCATTGGAATCGCGTCCGTTTGTGGAGCTGCCTCCACCCTTTTTATGTGCCATTGCCGAATCCCCTTCTTGAAAAACAGCTCGTAGCTTGTGGTCCTTAGTTTTTCCCCCGACCGGCAAGCGAATGCGGCTCTACGAAAACGAGCTACAGGCTACCGGCTACAGGCTGCCGGCTCACTTAGCTCGCAGCCGAATAGGTGACGCCGTCGGCCTCGATGGCCTTGATGCGCACTTCGGTAAAGTTCTGCCGGTGACCCTGAAGCTTCTTGTATTGCTTCTTGCGCTTCAGGTGGAAGACCAGGATCTTGTCGCCGCGGCCCTCGCCGAGAACTTCAGCGGTGACCTTGGCAGTGGTGGGCTTGGCCAACGTTCCGGGCTCGCCGGAAACCGCGAGCACATCGCTGAACTCAATCGTTTGATTGCCTGAAGCGACGCTTTCGATCTTCAATACGTCGCCGGGGGCCACGCGGTACTGCTTCCCGCCCGTTCGAATTACTGCGTACATCACAAACCCTCCGTCGCTCCGGCATCCCTCAGCCAGGCGCAAGACCCGAATCCGTGTCATTGGGGCGGATACAGACGGTGACTGCATCGGGATGCGGGCCGCACACACGCCGCTTGCGGCGGTGAGCCCTACAGCATCCCGCACACCCACAAACGGGGTGCATCGCCAAACTCTACGATTTTATCGTTAAACGGGAGTTCGGGTCAATGTGCCGCGGCCTTTCGCCTGGTGAATACGATGCGCTACTTGGATCCCGGAGCCGATGAATCCGGCGGGCACTTGTCCGGCAGCCCCCAGTCGGCAGGGCGCAGCAGGAGATGCCACAAGAAGAGATACCAGTAGGTCGCGGCCTTGAGCCGCAGCTTGCGGTTAAGAAAAAGGGTAGCAGCGGAGGCGACTGCGCCAGCGAGGGCGTTGATGAAAGTGCGAAGCACCAGAAATGCCGAAACAACCAAGTAGGACGCCCGATTGCGGGTCTTCAAAAAGAACGTCAGCTTGGAGCGCTGATATTCAACGCGCGCTGAACCGCGAAAACGGTTCGCTGTTGCTCCGCCGCCGTGCTCGGCTCGCGCGGCCGGCAGATACCAGACCTCAAGGCCCATCAGCCGGGCGCGTTGGCACCACTCAATCTCTTCGAAAAAGAAAAAGTAATCCTCATCCAGCAGGCCGAGACGCGGCAGGAGCGCGGCGCGCACGCAAAAGCAAGCTCCGAAAACAGATTCGACGGCGATGGGTTCGCTCTTGAGGACCTTGCGCCGGAAGCGATTGGGCGAGAAGAGCCGCAGGAGCGGAAGAGGCAGCAGTTCCTCGGCAACCGAAGGCAGCGGGGCAAAGGCGCTCTGCAAGCGCCCATCCGGATAGCGAAGTTGACCGCCGGCGATGGCCAGCCTGGGCCGCTCATCGAAGCCGGCAGCGAACGCTCGGAGAGCGCCGCTCTCAATCCGCGCATCGTTGTTGAGCAGCAGGACGAACTCGGCATCTGCTTGCCGGATGCCTTGATTTGCCGCGCGAGCGAAGCCCGCGTTGCAATGGTTGGGGATGAGCCTGAGGCCGGAGATTTGCTTCCCGAGGTCTTCCGCCGAACTATCGCGGCTGCCGTTGTCGACGACGACGATCCGGGCGGGCGAAATCCCTTCACCCAGGCAGGAGCGCACGCACTCAGAAAGCATCGAGCCGCCGTTGTAGTTGACAATCACTGCCGCAAAGCGCTGGCCTGCGCGAGAATGGTCTGCGTTCATACGCACCGCCTACAGCGGTTTTCCAGTTGATTTAAGGCGAAGCCGCAATGGCTAAGTGGCTTTTTCCGCTCCGGGGTCCCCGGCGACAGGTCTTTGTCGCTGGGGTGGAAGTAAAAGCCACACTGCACAGCGCCTGAAATGCCAAATACGAACTGGAAAACCGCTCTGATACGCGGAGATGCGGCATTCTCACAACTGCGAATGGCATGGTTCACGGAATCGAATCATAGCGGCGTGCTTGCAGAGTGTCAAAGCCGCGCGGGCACAACGTAGAAGTAGACGGCGAAATAGTGGGCGAAGCTGCCGGCGAGGACACAGATGTGCCACGCGGCGTGGAAGTAGCGCAGGCGGTCGAGCGCGAAGAAGACAATGCCGAGGGTGTAGGCCAGGCCGCCCGCGAACAACCAGAGCATTCCGTGCCAGCCGATGGCATGAAGCAGCGAGCGCACGACGAAGACCACGAGCCATCCCTGCAAGAGATAAACCAGGGTTGAAGCTACAGCGAAGCGGTCGACGGCGAAGCTCTTGAAGATGACGCCTGCCACGGCCAGCGACCAGACCACCGCAAAGAGGATCCAGCCTAGCGGCCCGCGCAGAGAGACAAGCGTGAAGGGCGTGTAGGTGCCGGCGATGAGCAGGTAGATGGAGGAGTGGTCGAGGATGCGGAGGACGTGGCGGGCGCGGGTGCGGGCCAGCGAGTGGTAGAGCGTGGAACAGAGATAGACGAGCACCAAAGCGCCGGAAAAGACGGAGCAACTGACGATGAGCCGGGGGGTTCCGCGCGTGGAAGCGACGATGAGGCAGACCGCCCCGGCGATTGCCAGCCCCGCGCCAATGCCGTGGGTAATCGCGTTGGCCAGAATGTCCCCGAGATGGATGTCGCCAGGATGATCGTGCCGTTGCACAGATCGATGATAGTCCGGGGTGGCCGGAGCTAGAAAGTGGGCCGGCTTGGATCCGGGCGGCGCACGCGATTGTCCCAAATCAATACTGGACGGACGAAATGGGAAACGGCGCGCCGGGAATCGCTCCATGCAGGGACTTCACGATTGAACGCCGGTGCAGGAGAGCCTAGTTTCCAAAAATGTGTGGACTGCGAGCAGGGATTATTCGCGGGGTGAGGCGGAGCTGTGATAGGGAGCGCGCCTGAGATTGCACAGGAAAAGACGAAACGCAGGTCGTGCCTCTCGGAAGGGACGGCCGGGACGCTGACCAGGCGCCTGACCGAGGCTGCGCTCGGCTATCAGCGATTGCTGGAGCGGAATCCGTGTGATGCCGGAGCGCTGGTGGGGATGAGCCTGGTGGCGCTGGCGAGCCGCCAGACCGAATCCGCAGTAAAGATGGCTGAAGCTGGCGTGGCTGTTGCGCCACAGATGGGTGCCGCATGGGTTGCGTTGGGACAGGCGCTGAAGGCCGCCGGACGCTTCGAGGAAGCGGAGCAGGCCTACAAGCAGGCGATCCGGCTCGACGGGATGGACGCGATGGCGCGGATAGGGCTGGGCGAGTTGAGGATTTCCGCTGGTCGCGCGGAGGAGGCAGCGCGTGAGTTTGGGCTGGCGTTGAGACAGCGGCCGGCGCTGGTGGCCGCACACCTGGGGTTGGGCAACGCATTGGCTTTCATGGGACGGAATGAAGAAGCTCTGAGCCGATATGAGGCGGCGCTCGCATTTCGGCCGCGGCTGCCGGAGGCCGAATTTGCCGCCGGTTTTGTGCTGGCGCGCATGGGGCGCGTGAAGGAGGCAGAAACGCGCTACCGGCGGGCGCTCGCCGCTCGTCCGGATTTTGCCGCGGCGTGGATGAACCTGGGAAGTCTGCTGCGGGAGCAGGGTCAGGATGTGTACGCTGAGGCTGCTTTGCGGCGCGCCATAGAGTTGCGGCCGGATCTGGTTTCGGGCTGGATCAACCTGGCGATTCTGGAACGGGAGCGGAAACGGCCAGACGCCGCGGAGGCGTATCTGCGCCACGCGTTTGCGCTGAACCCCGATCAGGTGGAGACGCTCGTGACATGGTGCCAGTTTCGCGCCGCGGAGAAGGATTTGGCAGGCGCTTGGGAGCTGGCTGCGCTGGGCGCTCGCGCGCAATCCAGATCACGATGAAGCCGTGAACATGCAGGGGATTCTGCTGCATACGGAAGGGCGTTTCGCGGAGGCAGTTGCAGTTTTTGAGCGGGCCGAGGCGCTGGGCAACCGCGCGGCGGCATCGAACCGTGGCAATTCGCTGCTCGATCTGGGCCGGATGGAGGAAGCGCTGAGGGCGCACGAGACTGCGGTCGAGCGCGATCCGGCAAACGCGGGCGCGCAGTACAACCTGGCGCTCACGCAGTTGCGGCTGGGCGATTGGAAGCAGGGCTGGGCCGGATACGAGTCGCGCTGGCGGTTTCGCGAGGTGCACCGCAAGCCGAGGGTCTTCAAGCAGCCGAGGTGGCACGGCGAGGAGTTGGATGGGCGGCGGATTCTGCTCCACGCCGAGCAGGGACTGGGCGACACGATCCAGTTCTGCCGCTACGCAGCGCTGGTGGCCGCGCGCGGCGGCGTGCCGATTTTGCAGGTGCAGCCTGCGGCCGAGCGGCTGATGCGGTCGCTGCCGGTGGTGCGCGCGGGACTGGCGGAGACGGCAGTGTTGGGAACGGAGCAGCAATTTGACTGCGAGTGCCCGCTGATGAGTTTGCCGGCGGTCTTTGGCACGACGGTCGAGACGGTTCCGTGGCCGGGCGCTTACCTGGGAGCGGACCCGGCATTGGCCCTGGAGAAGCGGGCGGAGTTTCCTGAAATTGGCTCCGGGTCCGCGCGTGGGGCTGGCCTGGGCGGGTAATCCGGGGTACAAGGCGGACTCGAGCGCGTTCAATGCAGCTGGAGACGCTGTTGCCTCTCCTTTGCGAAGTAGATGCGACGTGGATCTCGCTGCAGAAGGGCGAGGCGGCGGAGCAATTGGCGGGCTTGCCCCACGACGTTTGCGTTTGCGATGGATCGAGCCGCGAGCGCGATCTGGCCGAGACAGCGGCGCTGATGGTGACGCTGGATCTGGTGATTACAACCGACACCTGCATTGCTCATCTGGCCGGCGCGATGGGCAAAGCTGTATGGATTCTTCTGCCGTACCTTTCGGACTGGCGCTGGATGCAGGAGACGGAGAGCACACCCTGGTATCCGGCGGCGCGGCTGATCCGGCAGAAAGCTCCGGGCGACTGGGGCGGAGTGCTGCAGCGGGTATGCGCCGAGTTGGAGGCGCAGCGCCGAGGTTTCGCGCAGAAAATCTGCTCAAAATCATTCAATCCACAAGGAATAAGCGCATAGACGGCAAAAACCGATTCAGGCTGAAGATTTTTCTTGACATTTATTACTCTATAAAATAGAGTACTCTTTGTTAAGGAACACTCTGAGATATTTAGAGGGTCAACGGAGGGGATCAGCATGACGAGTGAAGTGGAGAAAAGGATCTGGCGGAGCGGGTGAGATTGATCGAAAGCATGATGGCCGAGGGACGGCGAAAGACCGAGAGCTGGGGTTGGGTATTTGTCCTGTGGGGCGTGGCCTATTACGTGGCCACAGCGTGGGCCACGTGGGCACAGAGCTACCTGGCCTGGCCGGTGACGATGATCGCCGCTGCGTTGATAACTGGTGTGGGCGTGTCCCGTGTGACGCGCGGGCAGCCAAAAACAGTATTGGGACGGGCGATCGGCGCCGTATGGGCGGCGATGGGCTGCTCGATCTTCGTCCTCCTGGTTTGCCTGGGCGCAAGCGGCCGGTACGACGGACATATCTTCATGGCGATCATCGGGGCGATGCTGGCTACGGCCAACGCAACCTCAGCCATCATCCTGAAATGGAAGATGCAGTTTGCCTGCGCGCTGGTGTGGTTGGCGTCGGCAGTGATTGCGTGTTTCGGTTCGGACTATGTGACGTCGATTGACTTCCTGGCAGCGACCTTCGTGGGCATGATTGTATTCGGCGTCTACGCGATGGTCTGCGAGTCGCAACGGCGCAGGCAGAGCGGAGCGGCCCATGCCTGAACTGCCAAAGGGGCCTGAGCTGCCGGAGTTGAATCCTGTGATTCACGGGAAGCTGCGCCTGGCGCTGCTCTCGCTGCTTTCGGGGGTCGACGAGGCGGAGTTCACCTGGCTGCGCGCCAAGACGGGCTCCACGGACGGCAACCTGGGCGCGCAGTTGATGAAGCTGGAAGAGGCCGGCTACTTAGCCGTGGAGAAGCGGTTTGTGCTGCGCAAGCCACAGACGCTTTACCGGATGACGGAGACCGGACGCGCGGCGCTCACCGAATACGTGCAGGCACTGAAGCAGTTGCTGGGTGGAGCGATGTGAAGAGCAGGGACCAGGGGAACAAAGGACCGAGGCGATCAGTCATCAGTGGGCGATTACGGCTCGCTGGCCAATGACGCGCGCACGCGGTGCATGATGGCGAGGTAATACGCAAGATTGTGGATGGTGTTTAACGTGCCAGAGAGCGCTTCGCTGGCCTGCATCAGGTGGCGCAGGTAGGCCCGGGAGTAGCGTCGGCAAACAGGGCAATGGCAAGCGGGATCGGGCGGGTTCTGGTCCTCGGCGTATTGTTTGTTCTTGATGTTGAGCCGGCCTTCGCTGGTAAAGAGCAGGCCGTGGCGGGCGGCGCGCGTGGGCAGCACGCAATCCATCATGTCCACGCCCATGCGCGCGTACTGCTCGATCTCGTCAGGGTAGCCGACGCCCATCACGTAGCGCGGTTTGTCCTTGGGCAGCAGCGGCAGCACCTCGGCAATCATCTCCAGGGTCAACTCGCGCGGCTCGCCGACGCTCAGCCCGCCGATGGCGTAGCCGTCGAAGTCCATCTCGACGAGGCGCTCTGCGCACTGTCGGCGCAGATCGCGATACATGCCGCCCTGCACGATGCCGAAGAGGGATTGCGTTGAGGGTTCGATGGTGTGAGGGTTGATTGAGGCTTGTGCTATCCCAGGTCTCAAAAGCGAGACCTGGGGCACCCCGCATTCCAGTTGTTCGCGCCAGATGACTTTGTCGCGGTGGGCGCGGAAGTGATCCAGCGAGCGCTGCGCCCAGGCCATGGTGAGCCTGAGGCTCCCTTGCGCTCTGGTCCGATCTGCCGGATATTCGGTGCACTCGTCGAAGGCCATGCAAATATCGGCGCCGAGGGCGATTTGCACGTCCATCGCGTGCTCGGGAGTGAAGAAGTGCGAACTCCCGTCAAGGTGCGAGCGGAAGCGGACGCCGTCGTCAGTAACTTTGCGCAGCGCGTTCAGCGAGAAGACCTGAAAGCCGCCGGAGTCGGTAAGCAGGGCGCGCGGCCAGCTTATGAATTTGTGCAGGCCGCCCATGCGACGAATGGCCTCGTGCCCAGGGCGCAGGTAGAGGTGATAGGTGTTGCCGAGAATGATCTCGGCGCCGAGCGACTCAAGCACGTCCTGCGCGACAGCCTTGACCGTTCCCTGCGTGCCGACAGGCATGAAAACCGGCGTTTCCACGGTCTGATGGGGTAGGACGAAGCGCCCACGGCGCCCGCCGGCGGCGGTTTCGGCGATAAGTTGGAAGGCCGAAGTCACGCATTGATTGTACCGGCGCAGTCACTTCCCGTATTGCTCGTCGCTCACGTGCTCCATCCAGTCAACGACCTTCCCGTCTAGCTTTTCCTGAATGGCGATGTGCGTCATGGCCGTGGTTGGCGCGGCCCCGTGCCAGTGCTTCTCGCCGGGAGCGATCCAGACCACGTCGCCGGGACGGATCTCTTCAATCGGTCCGCCCCAGCGCTGCACCCGGCCGCAGCCGGAAGTGACAATGAGGGTTTGGCCGAGCGGATGCGTATGCCACGCGGTCCGGGCGCCCGGCTCGAAGGTGACGTGGGCGCACTGAACCAGCGCCGGCTCCGGCGCCTGAAACAGCGGATCGAGGCGCACCGTGCCGGTAAACCAGTCGGCTGGTCCCTTGGCCGAGGGTTGCGTGCCTGCTCGTTTGATTTCCATAAATTGACCTCTCTCCCTGACCTGCATTTCTCGTGTGCCGTGAAAGGCGCACGAGATATGCGGGCTAAATCGTAATTGCTGTGATTGAAGCGGTGTTTCTTACCTGGGTTGTGCGCCTTGTCACCCGTAATCGCAACGCCAATCTCTAACGGGGTCCGCTTTACATCTGGAATTCCGGTCCGACCGAAGACAGTTCCCTGTGCCTGATACGATAACGCAAAAGGCCATGCGAGAGAGGCAAGGCCCTTTGAATTTCATTGCCGGTGATCACCGAATCTCCGACACAGTCACCCCCGGCAGTACGATCGACCGGCGAGGATTAAGTCCAGTGATTGGGGATGGGAGCGTGTGATCCCTCAGTTGGCCCATTTCGCCCGATTGCGATGTCGTGAAGCGATTCTCGAAACCCGTAGCGCGCTGTTTGGGCACAAAGACAGTCGGGAGGATAAGCGGAACTCCCACTCCCCTGCAGCCACACATTCGGCCGCACAGATTAGCGGGCACACCAGTCATCCCTCTGACGATTCAGCCAGCTAAAGGATCAAACCTCAGCCTCCGCTAAAACGTAACCGTGACGGCAATCGGAAAACCAGGGTACAAACGGTCATACAGATAGTACCCATCGCCGGTGTAGTCGAGATACACATCGTCGGTTTCGTACCAGTTCGGCCCCCATGTCTCCGGCCACGGATCCATCATCGTGACCCAGTATCCGTCGTACTGAAAGCGCGGCATTCCGCCTACAAACACCAAGGGAAGACCGGAGATGCGGAAGAAGTGATCCCTGCCGAAGTATTGTCTGAAGCGGTTGTCGGGAATCCGGTAGCCGTTATAGCCTCCGCGCTGCGTCCAGGATTGATGCTCTTTTTGCCACGAACCGGCGCGAGATTGAGCGAATCCACTGCGCACCTGCCCTTGGTGTTGCGGGACGCCGCTGGGGTGGACTCCGCCGTTCGTAGGGCTGTTGGGTTGCACGCCCCCGTGATAGGCGCCGCCATAGGTCTGTTGCGGTTTTGCCTGACTTGGCGCCGGTTTGGCAGCCGGCTGTTGATGCGTTTGCTTTGCAGGTTGTGCCTGTTGATGTTGCTGTCCCTGGTTCGATCTGTTCTGGTCATTTCCATGCTGGTCATTTTGCGCGAGGACACCGACCGTGGCTCCAAAGAGCAACGACACGATCGTTGCACTGACGATGCTTACTCGTTTCATCTGGTGTTGCTCCTTTTGAGCGCTCTAGGCGCATTGCCGCTCAGTCCTTTTGTTTCCGGTCCTTCATAACGGACCCACGGGGACTCGGTTTACAGCGAAGGATTGTGCATTCAGCCGGAATTTCCATTTTTGCATCTCGGCTACGGGCCAATATACACCCAGTTGCCTCCGCCACGTCCGTTTTTTGCATCCGTTTCCATCCCAAAAATATTTTTGTCGTTCCCGCAGGTTTTCTGCCCGGCCAAAAAGCCATGACTGGCCTGATATGGAATCCATTTCACGGCCATCTCCCCCGTCAGTCCCCCTCCGCCGTCCGGAGTAGTTTTGACTGACTGCCGCGCCCATCCGGCTGGCAGGGACTAACCCTCCATCTTCTGCAACATGTTTCCAAACAGGTGCCGCGTGAGACGGCTCTCTGCCAACAGCAGTCAGTCGTACCGGGCATGCTTGACCAATCGCCCACGCGTCTTCACCGGCCGGTCATCTTCTCCAGGTGTTCCGGATAGCGATCGCCCTCGACTGGCGCCTTCGTTGCGACTTCGTCAATGTCGCGCAAATCGCCGGGCGTGAGTTCGACGGCCGCTGCTCCAATGTTCTCATGCAGACGCGGGTTCAACGGGTTCTCGGGCGCACCCCCTCTTTGATGTGCCAAAGGGAGCTTGCGATGGGGACGACGGATGGGGCTTGCGGGGCTCGGTCTGGGCCGAGTTCTTCGAGGAGTTGCGAGACGCTTTTGCCGCTGCGGGGATCGCGGAGCTGGGGTGCGACTTCGTTGAGGGGGACGAGGACGAAGGCGCGCTGGGCGAGGCGCGGATGGGGGATTTCAAGTCCGGCTTCGCTGAGGACGAGATCGCCGTAGAGGAGAATGTCGAGATCGAGGGTGCGCGGGCCATTGGGAACACTGGCGGTGCGGTCGCGGCCGAAGTCGCGTTCGATGAGGAGAACGGCGCCGAGCAGTTCGAACGGCGTCAGAGCGGTTTCGAGAGCGATGACGGCGTTGAGGAAGCGCGGCTGATCAGCGAGGCCGACGGGCGCGGTGGAGTAGACCGAGGAGCGGGCCGCGATGCTGCCGAGGGAGGCGAGGCGAACGGCGGCTGCAGCCAGTGTGGCCTCTGGAGGGCCGGCGGGGCTGGGCAGGTTGGCGCCGAGGGCGATGTGGGCGAGAGACATCTTTTCCAGAGTAACGGAGTCGGGTAGGGAGCGAGTCGGCGAGTCCGCAAGTTGGCAGGCCAGCGAGTCAGTAGGCAGTAAGCCACCACTTTCTGGTAGCATCGGTTCTCGGAGAATTTGCGTATGGATGCACTGAGCAGCGCGGGACTTGGGGCCAGGCGCAATGAAGATATTGCGCTGGATCTGATGAAGTTTGTGGCGGGCACGGCGGGCGTGGGACGGCCGGCGGCGCCGTCGACGGGGTTCACGGGCGCGGCCGCGGCCAAGCCGGAGGAACACGTGAACCAGTTGCTGGAGCTCTACAGCCGCTGCCTGAGGGCCGTGGAAGGAAAAGGGCCGGAGAAAGAGGCAGGACAATAGCAAGCGGAAGACACTTGCGCGTGGCCGTGGCCGGCGCCGGAGCCTTCGGGCGCAACCACCTGCGCGTGGTGCGCGAGCTGGAGTCGGCGGGCGAGGGCGTGGCTCTGGTCGCGGCCGTGGAGCCGGATACGGCGCGGGCAGCCGAGGCCGAGAAGCAGTACGGGGTTCCGGTTTTTTCGGGGATCGACGAGTTGCTGAAGGCAGATCTGAAGCTGGATGCGGCCTGCGTGGCTGTGCCGACGGTGAAGCATCATGAGGTTGCCTCGGCTCTGCTGGATGCGGGTTTGGACCTTCTCGTCGAAAAGCCGCTGGCGGCAAATCTCGCCGAGGCCGACGATCTGATCGCGCGGGGGGAGCGCGGCGGGCGGTTTGGTGCGCGACCAGGTCCGCGAATTGTCCAGCCGGGCCATCTGGAGCGATTCAATCCGGCGGTGCTGGCCGTGGAACCCACTCTAAAGCGGCCCATGTTCTTTGAGGCGCACCGGCTGAGCGTGTTTACGCCGCGGGCGCTGGACGTGGACGTGGTGCTGGACCTGATGATCCACGATCTGGACATTGTGCTCACGTTTGCCAAATCGCCGGTGCGCGAGGTGCGCGCGGTGGGGCTGCCGATTCTTTCCCCCAAGGTGGACATTGCGAACGTGCGCGTGGAGTTCGAGTCGGGCTGCGTGGCGAACTTTACCGCGTCGAGGGTTTCGACGGAGCGGGTGCGCAAGCTACGCTACTTTGAGCCGCGGCAGTATGTGTCGATCGACTATGCGCGGCGGGATGTGCTGGTGATTCGCGTCGAGGACAGCGGGGTTAGCGGGGCTGGTGGGGTTAGCGGAGTTAGCGAGGAACAGCATTCCGCGCGCGGCTCATCGCCGCAACTGGCGCAGGCGGCGGCCGAGTTCCTGAGGACCGGAAAGTTCGATCCGGCGATGATCCAGAAACTGCTGGCGTCAGGCCAGGTTCCCGCCACGCTGGTCATGCAGATCGCCGCGGCGAAGAACGATCCCGACAAGCTGGAGGAGATTGCAAAGAGCCTGACGGGAACCCACGACGGGCTGGCGCCGGGCTTGTCGTTTTCGAAGCCGGAGGTGACGCCGGGCGAGCCTCTGCGAATCGAGCTTCTCTCCTTCCTTGAGTCAGTGCGTACGCGGCAGGCTCCGAAGGTAACGGCACGGCAAGGACGCGCGGCGCTGGAGCTGGCGCTCACGATTCAGGCGCAGATGGCAGCCCATGCCGAGCGCGCCGGGCTGGGAGATTTCTTCAAGAGCCAGTGATCAGTGGTCAGGCCGCTCAGAATTCGCGCAACGTGAATGGCTTGTGAATTTGCGCATCAAGTTACTCAACACTGCGACTTAAGTTGACTTCCAGGCGCAACATGGCGGTGATAGGATCACTGGCCAGGAGGGAATCGTGTCGATCAGCGAGTTCCTGAACAAACAGTTCATTCGCGTCATCCAGTGGAACGAGGGCGATGAGGGCGCGCTCTCGTATCGCTATCCAATGGAGGACATGGAGATTGAGAACGGCGGGCAACTGACGGTGCGTGAGTCACAACTGGCGCTGTTTGTGAATGAGGGCAGGATTGCGGATGTGTTTGAGCCCGGTCTGCACACGCTGAACACGCGGAACCTGCCCATCCTGACCGACCTGATGAACTGGAGCAAGGATTTCGAGTCGCCCTTCAAGTCGGACGTGTACTTCTTCTCGACGCGGCTCGAGATCGACCAGAAGTGGGGCACGCCGGCGCCCATTACAATTCGCGACAAGGAATATGGCGTGGTACGGCTGCGGGCTTTCGGGAATTACTCCTACCGCATTGCGGACCCCAGGAAGTTCTTCACGGAAGTGACGGGAACGCGGGAAGTGGTGTTTGCCGCGGACCTGGAAGGGCAACTGCGCACGATGATTGTGGCGCGGATGACGGGCATCTTTGCGGCGAGTGAAGTGTCGTTTGTGGATATGGCGGCGAACCTGGCGGCGCTGACTGACAAGGTGGCCGGGGACGTGAAGCCAAACTTTGCGGCGCTGGGGTTGGAGTTGAACCAGTTTGTTGTGGAGAGCATCTCGCTGCCTGACGATCTCGAAAAAGTGATGGACCAGCGGATTGGCGTGAACATGGTTGGCGATCTGGGACGGTTAACGCAGTTCGAGACGGCCGAATCGCTTGAAGAAGCCGCGCAGAACACGGGCGGCGGCACGGCGGGAATGGGCGTGGGACTGGGTGCGGGCGCCGCGATGGCGCAGGCCATGATGGGGCAGACGTTGCAGGGGCAGGCCCGGCCGGGAGCGCAAACGAATGTGGGCGGCGCGGCGGCGGCATCGAAGTTCTGCATGGAGTGCGGCAAGCCAATGCCAGCCGGCGCGAAGTTCTGCCCCGAGTGCGGGAAGCAGCAATGAACTGCCCTTCGTGCGGAGCGCCGATGCGGATGGCCGGCGGGCAGGAGAGTCTGCGCTGCGATTACTGCAAAAGTATTTACTTTTCAGGACCCGACGACCAGGGAGTGCGGTATCTGGACGAGTTGCCGGAGCTGCTGTGCCCGGTGTGCGCGGTTCCACTGTGGAACGCGACTCTGTCGGGAGTGCCGCTTCGCGCCTGCAAGCGGTGCCACGGCATGCTGGTGGCGATGGGCGCGTTTGAAAGATTGATTGAGCAAGCGCGTGCGGAACACGGAGAGTCGGAGGTTCCCGCGACCAGCGATGAGGTTGACCCAGGCCGCAAGCTGGAATGCCCTGCCTGCCATCACACGATGGAGTCGCATTTTTACTATGGCGGCGGCCACGTGGTGATGGAAGATTGCGAACGGTGCGAGCTGAACTGGCTGGATGGCGGCGCGCTGATGAGGATTGTGCGCGCTCCGCACTCGGAAGAAGCGGCGGACTAAGTACGGCAGGCGGCGCGTTTTTTCCTAATGAAGCGTCCGCAACGACGGCCACCAGCGGTGCACGCGCCGGCAATACGCTTCATACTCCGGACCGAAGGTGCGCCGCAGCGTGGGCTCCTCGTAAAACACCACGAACAGATGCGTGGCCAGCAGAAATAGGGCGATAAAGGCGAGCAGCTGAAAGGATTCAAAGAACAGTGCCGCTCCGCCGACCGCGAGCCCTGCGCCGACATACATGGGGTTCCGCAAGAAGCGATAAGGGCCGCGCACCACGAGTTTGCGTGGCGGGTCGAAGGGCGCCGGAGTGCCTGTTCCAATCCACGCAAAGGCCCACAGGCAGGAAAGCGCAACCGCGGCTCCGGCGGTGGCGATGACGATGCCTGCGATCTGCGGCCATGCGTACACGGCGGGGCGCGTGATGCCGGACCAGGCGAGAATGCGCGACGGCAGATACACCAGCAGCAGTCCCACAAAAATCGAGGCGTACGTAATGGTGCGAACGATGGCAAACATGGTTGCCTCTTTCGATCAGGCGACGCCGAGGACGCGGTTTCCCTTTCTAGCCAGGCTTAAGGCGGCGTTGGCAGAAAGGTTACACGAAGAAGCCGCAGGGCGGGCGAACGATGTGCGGAGGGGCCGGAAACGGGATGAAGGCGCAGCAGAGGTTCGGGTGGGAGATGCAGGCATAAAGCGATTTTCTAAACAGCGGAAAGCTTGACAGAGAAGTTTCGCGGCAATTAGAGTTGGCCGCTGAGGGCACAGAAGGTGGCACGCGGAAAAGGCCGTGGCGCATAGAAGCTGCCCGGCGAAGGAGCCGATCGATGTTTGGAATGCGGATGGTTGCGGCGGGATTGCTGGGAGTTGGCGCGGCAGGGCTTGTGGGTGCACAGGACGCGCAGAAGCCGGCCTATCTGAACCCGGATCTGCCGGCCGCGCAGCGCGCTGCGGACCTGGTGCAGCGGATGACGCTCCCAGAGAAGGCCAGTCAGCTTGTCAACCAGGCGCGGGCGATTCCGCGGCTGGGCGTGCCTGGCTACGACTGGTGGAGCGAGGCCTTGCACGGCGTAGCGGTGAACGGGACAACGGAGTTTCCCGAGCCCATCGGATTGGCCGCGACCTTCGATCCGGCGGGGATTCATGAAATGGCGGTCGCGATCAGCATCGAGGGACGGATCAAGCACGCGCAGGCGGTATTGGCGAACGGTGGAAGCAGCAACATCTTTCAGGGGCTGGATTTCTGGGCGCCTAACATCAACATCTTTCGCGATCCGCGATGGGGGCGCGGGCAGGAGACCTACGGCGAGGATCCTTTCTTGACGGCGCGCATGGGCGTGGCGTTTGTGACCGGGATGCAGGGCGACGATCCGCGCTACTACCGCGTGATCTCGACGCCAAAGCATTTTGCCGTGCACTCGGGGCCGGAGCCAACACGGCACTTCGCCGACGTGGACGTGAGCAGGCACGACGAGATGGACACCTACCTGCCGGCGTTTCGCGCGGCGGTGACCGAAGGCAAAGCGGGAAGCGTAATGTGCGCCTACAACGCCATCAACGGAGAACCGGCATGCGCCAACGAGTTCACGCTCGTGGATCAACTGCGCGGCAAGTGGGGGTTTAAAGGTTATGTCGTTTCCGACTGCGGCGCCGTGCTCGACATCTTTTCCGGCCACCACTACGAGCCGACGCAGGCGCAGGCCTCGGCCATCAGCCTCAAGCGCGGCATGGACAACGAGTGCGTCGACTTTTCCGTTAAGGTCACCGACGACCACGACTACAAGCCATATCTTGACGCGGTGAAGGGGGGCTTCCTCAAAGAGAGCGAGATCGACACCGCACTGGTGCGGCTGTTTACGGCGCGAATGAAGCTCGGGATGTTCGATCCGCCGGAGATGGTTCCCTACGCAAAGATCGACCCAAGCGAACTGGACAGCGTGGCGCATCGCGCCCTGGCGCTGAAGTTGGCCAACGAGTCGATGGTGCTCTTGAAGAACGACGGCGTGCTGCCGCTTAAGACAGCCGGAGCGAAGATCCTGGTGGTCGGTCCGCTGGCGAATCAGACAAAAGTGCTGCTGGGCAACTACAACGGGATACCGACGCATACGGTTTCGATCCTGGAAGGGATCAGGAACGGCTTTCCTGGCGCGAACATTACCTATGTCGAGGGCATGCAGTTTCTGAGCCACACTGGCTCACCGGTTCCGAGTTCAGCGCTGAGCGTTGACGGTCAACCTGGATTACGCGCCAGCTACTCAAGATTCGATATCTCCAACATCAATTCGCCCTGTACAACCAAGCCCCTGGCGCAACGCATTGAACCAATGATCGACGCGGGAGCAGATTCTATCCCTCCTGAAGTGGCGAGTGTTCACCCGCTGGCGATTCGCTGGGAGGGCTCGCTGACCGCCCAGGATACGGGCGACTACAACCTGGGGATGATGACAGGCGGCTACTTCCGCATTCAACTCGACGGCAAGAGCGTGTCGTCTGGCTACGCCGGCGATCCGCGTGAGGCCAAGATGGGCCGCGTTCATCTTGAAGCTGGCAAGCCCGCTGCTCTGGTGGTGGAGTACGCAGTGCTGCTAGAGGGCCAGGCGTGGGGGCAAAGCTCGTTTGGTCAAAGGTCGACCTGACTACGCAGTCCGAGGCTGTTGTAGCCGCCAGGGCCGCCGATGTTGTAGTGGCCGTGGTGGGCATTACCAGCGAACTTGAAGGCGAGGAGATGCAGGTGAGCGAGCCTGGCTTTTTGGGTGGCGACCGAACAAGCCTCGATTTGCCGCAGCCTGAAGAGGATTTGCTGGAAGCGCTGGTAGCCATCGGCAAGCCTCTGGTGATCGTGCTGACCAACGGCAGCGCGCTCGGCGTGAACTGGGCCAACGCGCATGCGAATGCGATTCTGGATGCGTGGTATCCGGGCGAGGAGGGCGGAACGGCGGTTACGCAAACGCTCTCGGGCGTGAACAATCCATCGGGGCGGCTGCCGGTGACGTTCTACAAAGATGTGAGCCAGTTGCCGAACTTCGAGGATTACTCGATGAAGGGACGAACGTACAGGTACTTCGAGGGAACGCCGTTGTATCCGTTTGGATATGGACTTAGTTACACCAGCTTTTCGTACAGCGGGCTGACGGCGCCCGCAGAGGCTGTGGAAGCGGGAAAACCGGTAGTGGTGGAAGCGACGGTGACGAACACAGGCAATCGCGCGGGCGACGAGGTGGCCCAGCTTTATCTCAGCTTCCCCGCTGTTCCGGGCGCGCCCCTGCGGGCGTTGCGCGGGTTTCAGCGGGTGCATTCGAGCCAGGCGCGTCAAAGACTGTGCGGTTCGAGTTGAAGCCGCGTGACATGAGCATGGTAACTGAGGCCGGCGAGCCGATTGTGGCCGAGGGCAAGTACACCGTTTCAGTGGGCGGAGGGCAGCCGAACACCGGAGTGCCTGTGGTGACGGGGACTTTTGGCGTGAAGGGCACGCTGACGATACCGGAATAAATCGTTGCAAGAGAGCAAAGTGGGGCGCATTCAGGCAGTGAAGGCGCCCTGCGGGTGCCTGGCTTGTCAAGAGCTTTCGTCAGGAGACTTTTTCAAACGAGGGAAAGCCTGCCAGTATTCTTATAAGTTATTTAGATTGTTAATGATAGAACAGTGTGTGATGAGCCTGAAATGATTCAAACAGCCGGAGGATGGCCGGGATCTTCCACACCCTTTTCTGCGGCGGGGGTTAAACTTTACTGTAACCCGGTTAAAGTCTCCTCACAGCCGTGTAAACAATCGTTGAATTTTACGATTGTTGAGGTTTTATGGACGCCATTATCTCCGGATCGTCTTTCTCCTGCCAAAAGCCATCCCTATTTCAATTGAAAAGTTACCTCGTTCAAGATTTTCCCCGCTGGAGGCCCATGCGGACCCGGAATTTCTCCGGCCGCCATGGAGATTTCTGATGGGCGGCATCGCAACGGCAGTTGAAGTTCTCCCAGCGTCTCCCTCTCTGGTTGAGCGCGGGCTCAAGAGAAGGTCGAGCCGAGCAGGCGCATGGGTCCTCGTGCTGGCCGTGTCGAGCGGCCTCGGCTATATCGGCGTTCATGTCGCGAAGGACCTGGAAAATGTGACCGTCTCCAGCGTCTGGCCGTATATGCTGCTGGGCCTGGCGCTGCTGATCGCGCTCGGTTTCGAGTTTGTCAACGGCTTTCACGACACCGCTAATGCCGTGGCTACGGTCATTTACACCAACTCGCTGCCGCCGAATGTCGCGGTGGTGTGGTCGGGGCTGTGCAACCTGGCCGGCGTACTCCTCTCCTCAGGGAGTGTGGCTTTCGCGGTCATTACCTTGTTACCGGTGGAACTGATTCTGAAGGTCAGTTCCGGAACCGGCTTCGCCATGGTGTTTGCGCTGTTGATCGCGGCTATCCTGTGGAACCTGGGCACGTGGTGGTTTGGGTTGCCGGCATCGAGCTCGCACACCATGGTGGGCTCTATCATCGGCGTGGGGTTGGCCAGCCAGCTGATGAACGTCCACCGCGGCGTTTCGGGCCTTGACTGGAGCCAGGTGACCAAGGTGCTCGAGGCTCTGTTGATCTCGCCGCTGCTTGGTTTTGCGGTTGCCGGCATCCTGATGCTGGTATCAAAGCGTATCTTCAAATTCCCCTCGCTTTATGAAGCGCCCAAGGGCAAAGAGCCGCCGCCCTGGCCAATTCGCGGTTTAATGGTGCTCACCTGCACCGGCGTCAGCTTCTTCCACGGGTCGAACGACGGGCAAAAGGGCATGGGCCTCATTATGCTGATCTTGATCGGCACGGTTCCCACAGCCTACGCGCTGAACCACGCCGTCAGCCCAGTGGAAGTACAAAGCTTCATTGCCGCCTCTGAGCAGGCCGGGCACATCCTCGACCAGCATGTGAACCCAGCTATTGCACTCGACCCTGACGCCCGCGCAGAGGTGACCAGATACATCGAGACGAAACAATTGCAGCCGGACACCTTGCTCGCGTTAAGCCAATTGGTGAATGAACTGAATCGCGAAGTGGCAGGATACAAGACCTTCCAATCGGTTCCGGTCAACGACCAAACAAACGTTCGTAACGATATGTACCTGATCGGTAGAGCCCTTCGGATCATGGACCCGTCCCACAACCCCGCTTTCACGGCCGCGGAAAGCGCTGCCTTGAAGGACTACCAAGGCAAGCTGGACAAGAGCACAAAGTTTATTCCCAACTGGGTAAAGGTGGCCGTAGCACTGGCTTTGGGTCTGGGTACGATGGTGGGTTGGAAAAGGATTGTGGTTACGGTGGGCGAGAAGATCGGCAAAGAGCATATGACTTATGCGCAGGGCGCCAGCGCGGGACTGATCACGATGGCGACCATCTTTGCCGCCGATACCTGGAGCTTGCCGGTTTCAACAACGCACATCCTCAGTTCTGGCGTGGCGGGCACGATGGCTGCTAATGGCAGTGGATTGCGCTGGTCCACAGTGCGCAATATCGCCTCGGGCTGGGTGTTGACCCTGCCGGCCGCGGCACTGCTCTCAGGCCTGCTCTACTTCCTGTTCCACATACTGTTCTAAATCGATAGCGTGAATCGTGAAGGGTGTCCGGCAAAGCCGGGCGCCTTTTTGCGGCTTAAGGTGCGAGAGCTTTGGCGCACAGGCAAAGAACGCGCCGCATCCGGTACCATACAGGATGGTGCCTGTTACAGAATGAGCCTGAAAGCAAAGCTGGAAGCTGTGATTTACGCCGCGGAAGAGCCGGTTACGCTGGCGCAACTGGCGGTGTTGTTTGCCGACGAAGCCCTGCAATGGAAGGCAGAGCAGGAGGCCGCCGCCGGAGCGCGGGAAGGAGAACCGAAAGCGGCTGAGCTTGCGGCCTTGCCACTGCTGAACGAGGCGTTCCCTTCTCTGGAACTCGAGCTGGGCGCAGAGGCGGAGGAAGCTGCGCCTGGTTCGGAGCCGGCGGCAGAAGCGACGCGGGAGACAGGCGCCGAAACGGCTGGCGAGAGCACTGACGAGAATTCTGACGCGGGCGCCGAGACGGCTGGCGAGAGCGCAGATGAGAATTCCGGTGCCAGCGCTGAAGTAAATGCCGCTGCCAGCACGGACGATGGGGCGAGTGCCGAAGCGGAGGCGAAGCGCCAGGCCCGGTTGCGCGACCGCGAGGCGCGCATCGTGATCCAGCAACTGCTCGACGAGTTGATCGCAGAGTACGCCGCCGACGGGCGCGGCATCGAGATCCGCGAGATCGCCGGCGGCTACCGCATGGCAACCAAGCCGGAGTGCCACGACGCGGTGCGCTCGCTGGTAAAGAGCCTGAAACCGGCGCTCAAGCTGTCATTGCCCGCGCTGGAGACTCTGGCCGTGATCGCCTACAAGCAGCCGGTGACCGCGCCGGAGGTGAACGAGATTCGCGGCGTGGATTCATCGGGCGTATTCGGCACTCTGCTGGCGCGCAAACTGATTACTACGGCCGGACGCAAACAGGTGATTGGCCGGCCCATTCTCTACAAGACCACCCGGGAGTTCCTGCTGCGATTCGGGCTGAAGGACGTTACTGAATTGCCTTCGATGGATGAATTTGAGAAGCTGGCCGCCAGCGAACTGGATGAGCCGGAGTTGGTGAGCGCAGGAGCAACGGCAACCGAAGCGGCGGCGGAGTTCAACCCGGATATGAGCCTGGAAGTGGACGGGACGGCCAGCGTGGAGCCAGAGGGCGAGCCGGACGCGAACTCCACGACGGAGCCCGCGACAAAGCCGCTGGCGACTTAAGCGGATTCAACCAACTCCGAGGCCGCGCCTAATGTGCCTCCACCCATTGCGTAGGCAGAAACCGAGGCTTTCCCCATGAACGACAAGAAGAAATCGAGATCGGCGGCGCCGAAGACGAAACGTGTCTCCGGGACAAAGAAATCAGACGAACCAGTCAAGAAGCCCGCTACCAAAACCAGGAAGGCGGGCGCGAAGAGCACAGCGGCCGTCGCGAAAAACAGGAAGGCAAAGGCCGAGCCAGTTGCCGCGCCTGCGGCAAAGCGCGCGTCCAAAACAAGAAAGACCATTGGCAAGACGAAAGAGCCCGCCGCGAAAACGAAGATGCGCAAGGTTAGGGCCGGGGACGGACCGTGATTCGGATCGGGGAGCCGGTGGTGGACCCGATTGGCGATGTGAGCAGCGGGGAAGCAGCGACGTACCTGGGCGACGCGGAGCTGCTGGCCGCAAGCGGGGGCCGATCCGGTTGAGACATCTGGAGCTGCGGACTTGGCTGCGGCGGAGGGCGGAGAGGAGGCGGAAGAAACTGCCGGCGGAGCGGACTCGGAGAAGCACGAGGGAGAAGCAGGCGGCGCGGACGCGGCCGCCAGCGAAGCTCGAACGGTTGCAGAAGATTCTGTCGCAGGCCGGCATCGCCAGCCGCCGCCATGCTGAGGAGATGATTGTTGCGGGCCGCGTGATGGTGAACGGGCAGGTGGTGACGACACTGGGCAGCAAGGCCGACCCCGCGCGCGATCACATTCGCGTGGACGGCAAGTTGTTGCAAGGCGCCGAGCGCCACCGGTACTTTGTGCTGAACAAACCCAAAGGCTACGTGACCACGGTGAGCGATCCCGAGGGCCGGGCGACAGTTATGGAGTTTTTCGCGAGGATGCCTGAGCGGCTTTATCCGGTGGGCAGGCTGGACTACCAGAGCGAAGGCTTGCTGCTGATGACCAATGACGGCGAGCTGGCGAACCTGCTGACGAAGGCCGGATCGGGCGTGGAGAAGACGTATCTGGTAAAGGTGGCCGGACGGCCAACCGAGGAGGAACTGGAGCGGCTGCGCGGCGGCGTTGCGATTGAGCGAGAAGGGGCGGGATCGGAGCGCGTGCGCACTGCGCCGGCGCGGGTTCGCCAGGTGCGCGAGGGCGACAATCCCTGGTACGAGGTGGTTCTGATTGAGGGGCGCAACCGCGAGCTGAGAAAGATGTTTTCGGCTGTCGGGCATTTTGTTGAGAAGATTCGCCGCGTGGGCTACGGGCCGCTGGTGCTGGATGTGGAACCGGGAAAGCTGCGCGAGCTGAGTCTGGAGGAAGTGAAGGCGCTGCGGTTGACGGCGGAAGGCAAGTTGAAGCCAAAGCGCATGAAGGTAGAGCGGATTCCGCCAGCGAAAGCGGGTCGGGCCGTGGAAAAGCGTGTCGAGAGAAGGGGCTCGCGCGAGGAGAGGCCGCGCCGCCAGCGGGATGACCGGCTCCCACAGAGCTCGGGCGCGCGTATCGAAACGCCGCGCTGGAAACAAGAGGAGCGCGGGCCGAAGAGGGAGTGGCAGCCGCGCAGTGGAGGGTTCCGCAGCGAGCCGAAAGCCCGTCCGGAATTTCGCCCTGCTCCACGGCGCGAAGGCGGCGAGAATCGCTTTGGCAGTGCCCCACGCGCACCGTTCAAACCCCGTGGCGATCGTCCGGAATTTCGCCCCGCTCCGCGACAGGACAGTGGCGAGAAGCGCTTTGGCAGTGCTCCACGCGCACCGTTCAAACCCCGTGGCGATCGTCCGGAATTTCGCTCCGCTCCGCGACAGGACCGTGGCGAGAATCGTTTTGGCAGTGCCCCACGTGCACCGTTCAAACCCCGTGGCGATCGACCGGAATTTCGCCCTCGTCCCCGGCCGGAAGGTAGCGAGAATCGCTCTGGCGGTGCTCCACGCGCACCGTTCAAACCCCGCGGCGACCGGCCGGATTTTCGACCCGCTCCACGGCAGGATCGCGGCGAGAACCGCTTTGGCAGCGCACCACGTGCGCTGTTCAAGCCCCGTACAGATCGGCCGCAATGGAAGCGGGACGACAGAGCCAAGCCGCCTTTTCAGGTCGAGCGAATCGCTGGGCCTGAAAAGACCGCCAGTTTTGGCGGCGGCAAACCCAAGCCGTCCTTCGCCGCAAAGCCGAGCCTAAGTAACAAGCCGGGCGGGTTCGGCAAATACCGCGGCAACACTCGGGGCGGCCCGAAGCGCGGTTTTTCGCGGCCCGGCGCACCGCGCGGCGGACGGAAACGCGGCTGAACAGACGAGGGTCAACCTCCCTCTCCGCACATCAAGAGGAGACTTTCATGGCGAACGCGTTTGGCACTGACATTCTGATTCAGGCGCCGGATCCCAAAGCGGCAGCAGCGTTCTATGTGGGTCAGCTTGGCTTTACGATTACCGGCGCGCATGGAAAGTGGATCGACCTGCACGGAAACCACATCAACCTGTTTATCGAAGAGGGCCCCGCGCTGGGGCCTGTTCTTGAGGTCGCGGTGGACAATTTGGATGAAGCGAGGCAGCGGCTGGTCGAGAACGGGCGCGAGATCGTGAAGGACGAGCCTGATTTCCCATGGTGCTACGTCAAAGATCCTTTTGGCTTGATTTACAATCTGACGGCATAGGTAGGGAGCCAAACGCCGGGCCTAATCCTGCCGTGGGCGAAAGCGGCGCATGCGGCCGACCAGCGAGGCCGGACCGCTGACGGTGAGCCTTACGAGGTTGCCTTCGTATTCACGTGTGTGAATGACCATGCCAGCTTCAATGGCCGCAAGCACGGCGCCTTCGTGCTGCGGAACGCGCAGCTCCGCATCGACAATGGGATCGGAGTGGAGCGCGCCGTCGATGGCCGCGAGCAGAGCATCCATGCCTTCGCCGGTGAGCGCTGAAACGCGCTACCGCGCTTTCACGCTCTTGGGCTGGATGTTGCGCGGGAGAGCAGAGCTGCGCGCTCGTTCTTCCGGAAGCAGGTCGATCTTGTTCAGCACCTCGATGCGCGGCTTGGCGAGGCATTCAAGCTCGCCGAGGACTTTTTCGACCTGAGCCTTTTGCTCTTCGCCATAGGTGGAGGCGGCGTCGCGCACGTGGAGCAGCACCTCGGCCTGCGCGACCTCTTCGAGCGTGGCGCGAAAGCTGGTGACAAGCGTGTGCGGCAGGTTGCGAATGAAGCCGACCGTGTCTGACAGCAGAACGCGGCGGCGGCTGGGCAGCTCGATGGCGCGCAATTTGGGATCGAGCGTGGCGAACATGCGCGCGGAAGAGAGCACCTGCGCGCCGGTGACGCAGTTGAAGAGCGTGCTTTTGCCGGCGTTGGTGTAGCCGACCAGAGCGACGGTGGGCACGGGAACGGCTTCGCGGCGCTGGCGCTGCTGCTTGCGCACGCGGCGCACGGCTTCGAGATCGAGCTTGAGCTGATCGATGCGGCGCTGAATGCGGCGGCGATCGGTTTCGAGCTGGGTTTCGCCGGGTCCGCGGGTGCCGATGCCGCCGCCCAACTGCGACATGGCTTTGCCGCGGCCGGTGAGGCGCGGCAGCATGTATTCGAGCTGCGCCAGCTCCACCTGCAACTGGCCCTCGCGAGTGCGGGCGTGGCGGGCGAAGATGTCGAGGATCAACTGCGTGCGATCGAGCACGCGGCAGGGCAATGCCGCTTCAAGATTGCGCAGTTGCGTGGGCGAAAGATCGTGATCGAAGAGGACGAGATCGGCTTGGGTGGAAGCCGCGACGCCGGCGATCTCCTCCACCTTGCCGGAGCCGATGAGCGTGGCGGGATCGGGACGGGGACGGCGCTGGAGCAGCTCGGCAGCCACCTGGCCGCCGGCGCTCAAAAGCAGCTCGCGAAACTCGGCAAGAGATTCCTCGGCGTCGAGACCCGGAAACCTCGCGCGCAGGGCCAACCATGCCCGGGTGAGCGGGTTGTCTTGGGGGGCGCGGACAGTTCCGGCGCGCCCTCGCCTGGAAGAGCGGCATCGAGACACACACCCGATCTCGTCGCGCTCTACATGCCTGCGCGGATGCGCTGCGAGCGGACCCCAATGTCCACTCCCACAAGAACGGCGCGCTCCGGCCGGCCGCCCCAGCGGCCAACATCCGCCGTTGAAGAAAGCGGCCTGCCGCCGGCGCTGCCGGTCCTGTACGCCTCGCCTGCCAATCGAGGACGCTCCCGCGCTATCGTTGCTCCGCCACCGCCTGGGGCCCGGACGGCACCGCTACGGATGACGGACCGATGCCCGTTGACATAGCAGCCGGACGGTGTTCGCTATGCATCACACTCCGGTTGCTCACCACGGTTGAAATCGCGTGTTTGAAAATCAACTGTTCCTGGCTGTTGTTTTCCAGCAGCACGGAATACTTGTCGAAGGAACGAATTTTCCCGGTCAGCTTGACGCCGCTGACCAGATAAATCGTAATGGGGGATTTGTCTTTCCGAACCGTGTTCAGAAAGGTGTCCTGAATATTTTGTGCCGGCTTGTTCTCCATGTGCCGATCTCCTGCTTTCTTGGTGAAGGTTTTGTTTGAACTGCTCTTACGCTGAATTCAAGTCCGCGGGGACGGCTCCGGAATCCCCGGCGCCGGCAAACCCCGCAATGTGACAAGATTATAGAGGTTTTCGATCCATTTCAACTACGGGACGGTCGCGGCTCCGGTCCGGGACAGGTTTCGAGGCCGGTTTTGGCCTGGCCCGCGCTGGGACGCCGCTGCCTGATTGGCTGATAGCATCAAGATGTGCAAGACACCGCCGTCCCACCTCGTGATTCGGCAACCGCGGCCGGTCACCGCGCCAAAGCCCGTACCGATGCTGGACTTGAAGCGCCAATACCGAGCGATTCACGAGGAATTGCTGGATGCGCTGGGGCATGTGCTGGAAACGCAACAGTTCATTCTTGGCGAGCACGTGGCGGCCTTCGAGCGCGCCGCAGAGGAGCAGTTGGGCGTGCGGCACGCGCTGGGCTGCTCGTCGGGCACCGACGCCCTGTGGCTGGCGCTGGCCGCGGCCGGAATCGGCCCCGGAATGAGCGTTGTTACCACCCCGTTCAGTTTTTTTGCTTCGGTCAGCTGCATTCTTCGCGCCGGAGCCACACCGGTGCTGGCGGACATCGATCCGGTCACCTTCAATCTGTCGCCCACAGCCGTGGAAACGGTTCTGGATGGTCCGCGGGGCGAGGGCGTGCGTGCGATTTTGCCGGTGCACCTCTACGGCCAGTGTGTTGATTTTTCTTCTGGTTTTGGACGAGGGCGCGGGCTAACCGTGATCGAAGACGCCGCCCAGAGCTGGGGCGCGGAATGGGAGGGCACGAAGGCAGGCGGGTTGGGCGATGCGGCTGCGTTCAGCTTTTATCCCACCAAGAACCTGAGCGCGGCCGGCGACGCGGGCCTGGTGACGACCAACTCCGACGAGATGGCCGAGCGGGTGAAGATGCTGCGCCAGCACGGAATGCGCCGCCGCTACCATCACGATGAGCTGGGCTGGAACGCGCGCATGGACGGTTTTCAGGGCGCGGTGCTGACCGTGAAGCTGAAATACATCGGCGGCTGGAGCGAGGCGCGCCGCGAATTGGCCGCGCGCTACCATGCGCTGTTTGCCAAGGCCGGGCTGGCCGAGGCCTGGACTTATCCCGTGCATGGCGTGGTTTTGCCGCGTGAGATGCCGGGCGCTCACCACGTGTGGCACCAGTACGTGATTCGCGCGCCGCGACGCGACGCGCTGCGCGAGTCTCTCACCGCGCGCGGCATTGGCTCTGAGGTCTATTATCCGATTCCGCTGCACATGCAGCCTGCACTCAAGGGACTGGGTTACAAGGAAGGCGATTTTCCCGAGGCCGAACGCGCCGCGCGCGAAGTGCTGGCGCTGCCCATCTTTCCCGAGCTGCGCGAGGACGAACAGCGGACGGTGGTTGGAGCGATTGCGCAGTTCCTGAGCTAAGCCGGCTTCAGCGTTACACCGCAGGCGCTTTCACTTCCACGTGCGAAGCCGTTTCAACAAAAGTTGCGATGGCCGAGTGATCGAACTCGCCTTTGCCGTCGGCGATCAACGACGACAACATTTGCTGCACCTGCGCGGTGAGCGGCAGGCAAACGTTGTTTGCCTCAGCGGTCTGGAGCGCGTTGCGCAGGTCCTTTTGATGCAGGTTGATCTTAAAGCCCGGCCTGAAATTGCGTGCGATAAGCATGGGCCCTTTTGCGTTGAGCACAGCGCTGCCGGCGAGACCTGCTTTGACGGCATTCACTACGACCTCAGGATTGAGGCCGCAGCGCGTGGCCAGCGTGAGCGCCTCGCCCATCGCGGCGATGTTGCACGCAACCATGATCTGATTGGCAAGTTTGGTGGTGTTGCCCGCGCCCACGGGGCCGGTGAGCGTCACGCTGGAGCCCATGCATTTGAGGATCGGCTCGGCTTTGACGAATGCCTCCTCGCTGGCGCCGACCATAATGGCGAGGGTGCCGTCGATGGCCTTGGGCTCGCCGCCGCTGACCGGCGCATCGATGAAATCGACACCTTTGGCAGCGCATGCCGCAGCGATCTTCTGCGAGACGAGTGGACTTACGGAGCTCATGTCGATGATGAGCGATCCGCGCTTTGCGCCGGAGAGAATTCCGTTGGCGCCGAGCACCACTTCCTCCACTTCAGGACCGTCGGGCAGCATGGTGACCACGATGGGAGCCCGCGCGCCCACGTCCGCATTCGACGCGCCGCGTAGGGCGCCGTCCGAAACACAGGCGTCGAGCTTGGCCGGAGTGCGGCCGTAGGCGACCACTGTGTGGCCGGCCTTCAACAGGTTCCTGAGCATAGGACGGCCCATGATGCCGAGCCCGACAAATCCAATGGTTGCCACGGTTCTTCTCCTTTACGGCAAAACCAGAGAAGGTGTGCCCAATTCAGCTTTTTTTGAAGGTCGCCGCTCCTTGGGGTCGCGGCGACTTAAGTGCAGCGGCTTCGGGTTACAGCATCTCTGGTTTTGCGATAGCCGTCAGAACAGGCCCGATCGAATTTAAGATGAAACTGTGCTCAACTACTTCAACTATTTTACTGAGATCGAGGAGCGCTTCCAGCAGCGGCGCGGATCGTTGCTGCTGCTGTCGACACTGGATTGGGCGCTGATCGAAACCTGGCGTGAGGCGGGAATTCCGCTGGAAGCGGCGCTGAGGGGCATCGATGCGGCGTTTGACAAATATGAGACGCGGCAAAAAAGGGCCCGCATGCAGAAGATCAACGGCCTCGCGTGGTGTGCGCAAGCGGTGATGCAAGCAGCGATGGAGATGAATGAGGCGTCTACGGGTTCCGCTCCCACGCCGGCCGCGGCGCACGAATCGGGATTCGAACACGAGCGCGTTGCCGCGCATCTGGCCGCAGCTGCGGAGGCTCTGGATGCCGCAGCGGTCGCTCCCGAAGCCTGCCGCGCGACGGCTGGGCGGCTGCGCGAGTTGGCCGCTGAAGTGCTCGGGGCTGGTGGGGAAAATGCCGCAACTGTGGATCTCGAAACGCTGGAGCAGTCGCTCACCGTGCTGGAAGAAAAGCTCTTCGCATCGCTCACCGCCGCCGCGCCCGAGGAATTGCTGGTGGGATTGAAAGAGCACGCGGCCCGCGAGCTGGCGCCCTACCGCAGCCGCATGGGCGTGGTGCAACTGCGGCAGGTGGAACGGCAGTTTGTGCAGAAGCAACTGCTGGTCCACTACAATCTGCCGCGGTTGAGTCTGTTCTACATGAGCCAGCAATGAAGAAGCACGGAAGACAAAACACGTGGCGCAAAGCTGCTGCCTGGCTGGTCCCACGCAACCTTGCGCCAACGCAGCTCGTGCAAATCGAGAAGCCGATCTACGGCGGGGCGTTTCTGGCGCGCGTCGAAGGCAAGGTGGTGTTTGTGCCGCTGGCGCTGCCCGGCGAGCGGGCGCGCGTGCGCATTGTTGAGGACAAGCGCGGCTACGCGGCCGCTGAGGCCGAAGAGATTGTTGCGGCCGCGGCGGAGCGGGTTGCGCCTGCCTGCCCTTACTTCGGCGCGTGCGGGGGTTGCCAGTATCAGCACGCGGATTATGCGGCTCAGCTCGCCTTCAAGCAGGCCATTCTGCGCGAGACGCTCGAGCGCGGCGGCGTTCGCGCACCCGAAGAGATTGCCGTGCTGGCCGCGGAGCCCTGGGCTTACCGAAATCGCATCCGGCTCGCATTCGATGCGGAGGGAAACGCGGGCTACCGCGGGCGGCAATCGCACGCGGTGATTCCCATTGCGGAGTGCCCGATTGCTGCGCCGCGGCTGGTGCAGGCTGCGCTTGCTGCAGCGAAGTTTTTCCGGAAATTTGGCCGGTCAAGCCGCCCCGCGGAGCTCTCGCTCTTCTCGAATGCTCAAGAGGATTCTCTTCTGGCGAGCGTTTTCACCTCGGGCACGGCGCAGGTCCCGCTTACGGACTATTTCGACGCACTTCTTCAGGAAGTCCCGCTGATACGAGGCGTGGAGCTGGTCGAACTGCATCAGGGCCAACTGCCGCGCACCATCGCGCAAGCCGGTGACCGGTCGCTCATCTACCACGCGGCAGGCTTTGACTACCGTGTCGATCATGGCGCGTTTTTTCAGGTGAACCGGTGGCTGGTGGACGCACTGGTGGAATGCGTGACGGATGGGCATCACTGGTGAGTCGGCATGGGACCTCTTCGCGGGCGTGGGCTTGTTTGCGCGGCGGCTCGCGGAGCGATTTTGCCCGTGTGGTTGCGGTGGAATCCGCACCGGCGGCGATGGCCGCCCTGACGCAGAACCTTGCGGGCACGAGCGCAACTGCCGTGAAGGCCACGACGCTCGATTTTCTGCGCAGTGCGCGCAAGGGCGAACGCGCCGATCCGATCATGCCGGATCTGGTCGTGCCGGATTTGATCGTTCCGGATTTGATCGTAGTAGATCCGCCGCGCACCGGTCTGGGCGCGGAAGTCACGGCACTGCTCGGGCAAATCGCTGCTCCCGCGATGGTTTATGTCTCGTGCGACCCGGCAACGCTGGCGCGCGACCTGCGAGCATTGATTGGCGCGGGCTACGCCATCGAACAAGTCACTCTCGCCGACCTTTTCCCGCAGACATTCCATTTGGAAACAGTGGTGCGGTTGCGCCGCTAGCCCCTCAGCTTTGGGACTGGCAATATAAATCAGGTTTGTGTCTCTCAGCGTTGCAGCTCGTTGTGTGTTCTATCCTGTCAGCAGGGCTGCTCGCGATTTTCAGTGTCCCTGGAGTTCTTACCCGGTATCAGAGCAACGAACTCTCAGTTCGACAGCATCGTTTCTGTTCAGTTCCGGTATCGGAATCGCAGCGCAAGAAAAAAGTCTTTAGGGAGCGCGCATGACGGAGCCTGCCGCAGTCTCTTCTGCGAAACCGCGGGACGCCGACAGTGAATTTCATTTTGACTATACGTGGAAACCGCGGTTCAATCCGTGGGTGATCGCCTTCACCGTCACGCTTGCCACCTTCATGGAAGCGCTCGACTCGTCCATCGCCAACGTTGCCCTTCCGCACATTGCCGGGTCGCTCGGCGCCAGTTACGAAGAGGCCACCTGGATTCTCACCTCTTATCTCGTCTCCAACGCCATCATTCTCCCCATCAGCGGCTGGATCGCCAACCGCATCGGCCGCAAGCGCTTCTACATGAGTTGTGTCGCCGCTTTCACCATCTTTTCTTTCTGTTGCGGCCTCGCTAACCTCTCTGGCTCTACTTGTCATCTTCCGCATCTTTCAGGGCGCGGCCGGCGGGGGCCTGCAGCCCAGCGAGCGCGCCATCCTGGCCGACACCTTCGCTCCCCAAAAACGCAGCGTCGCCTTCGCCATCTACGGGATGGCCGTCGTCGTCGCGCCCGCCATCGGTCCCACCGTCGGCGGCTGGATCACCGACAACTACACCTGGCGCTGGATCTTCTTCCTCAATATCCCCGTAGGCATTCTCTCCCTCATTCTCACCAGCCGCATCGTGGAAGACCCGCCCTATCTCAAGCGCGTCCGCAAGAACACTCGGCAGCGTCGACGGCATCGGTCTTGGCTTGCTCGCTCTCACCATCGGCGCTCTCCAGATCATGCTCGACAAGGGGCAGGAGAAAGACTGGTTCGGCTCGCACCTCATCGTCACCTGCGCCTTCCTCGCAGGCATCGGTTTCATCGCTTTTCTATGGCGCGAGCTCACCGCTGCGCACCCCATCATCGACCTCTCGCTCTATCGCAGCCGCAATTTCACGCATGACCCAGCTCGTCATGCTCGTCATCGGGGCCGCGCTTTACGCCACAACGGTAATGATCCCGCAGTTCCTGCAGGAGATCATGGGCTACACCGCTACCGAGGCCGGAATGGTGCTCTCGCTCGGCGGCCTGGTGCTGATCGTTCTTCTGCCCATCGTGGGTTTCCTTGGGCAAAAGCTCGATCCCCGCGCCATGATCTGCTTCGGATTCGCCTGGGTCAGTTTCGGCATCTGGCGTATCTCCAGCCTCGACCTCAGCATCAGCTTCTGGGACGCCGCCAGTTGGCGCGTCATCATGGTGCTCGGCATGCCCTTTCTCTTCGTGCCCATCAGCGTCATGTCCTATGTCGGCGTCCCGCAGGAGAAAAACAACGAGGTCTCCGGACTCACTGCGCTTGCCCGCAACATCGGCGGCAGCCTCGGAATCTCCTTCATCAGCACCATGCTCGTGCGCCGCGCGCAGGTGCATCAGAATTACCTCGCCGCGCACGTCTATCCCGGTTCAGCCAACTACCGCATCCTCGATCATGGATTCAGCGGCGATCATGCAAAGCCAGGGCTACTCCCCGGCCGGAGCCGCCAGCCGCGCCATGGCTCAGACCTACAACACGATGGTGCAGCAGGCGAATGTGCTTGCCTACATCGACACCATCCACGCCCTCGTCATCCTCACCGTCTGCCTCATTCCGATTGGCTACCTGATGAAAAAACCTCGCTTTCGCTCCAAAGAAACTGCTCTTGTCGAATAGAGCAATTCCTTCATTCTGGGCGCAATTCCCGCAACAGTAAATCCCTGTTCCCTGTCCTTCGATTCCTGATACGCTTTACTCCAAACTCATTTTTCTATCTTTGGGCCCGATGCAATCCGCTCCCCCCAACGCCGCGCAGCCTGCGTCCGGCTTAACAGCCGTTCCGCTGTTTCATGCGGCATGGCTGTTTGCCCTTGGAATTGTGGTTGCGAGCCGGTTGTGGCTGCGGCCCAGTTTCGTGTTGATTGCACTGGCGCTGATCGCGGCCCTCTGTTGCGTGGCCGCTGTTCGCGCGCAACGCATCGCCTGGCTTCCGCTTGCCGCATTGTGGCTGCTGCTGGGCGCGTGGTGCGCGGAGATGGAGCCGCACCCGGCGCCCGCTCCCGCTCTGGCCGCGCTTTCTGACGGACTACTGCGCACTGTGGAGGGGACCGTGGCGGACACGGGACCGGTGCGCACGGAGACGGAGCAAAACGTCGGCGAGGTTGTGACGACGGCTCCCTCGCAGCGTGTCGATTTGCGCGTGGCAACGCTTGAAGTGGTCACCGACCAGAGCGATGCACAGACGCCCGTGAGCGGCGGCGTGCGGCTGACGGTGCGCTGGCCTGCCGATGGAAACGGCACAGGCGTTTCGCTGCGGCGAGCGCATCCGCGCCGTTGTCCGTCTGCTGCCGCCTGCGGTCTATCACGATCCCGGCGTCTGGAGCCGCGCGGATTTTCTTCTCGATCAGGGCATCACGTCGTCAGCGACGGTTGCGATGGATCGCGTGGAGCGGCTGGGCGACTCGCGCGGAATGTTCTTGGCGTGCCGGGTGAGCGGCTTGCAACATGCGACGACGGCAAAGCTGCTGGCGCTGCCTGCGGCCATGCGGAAGCTGCCGGGCCCCCTGCGCCTGAGCGAGGACGACGCTGTGATGCTGGCCGCGATGGTGGCCGGCGACCGGACGTACCTGACGCATTCGCTGCGCGTGGGCTTCGAGCGCACCGGCTCCTTTCACATGCTGGTGGTTTCAGGCTTTCACCTGGCCATTGTGGCCGCATGCATCTTCTGGATCATGCGGCGATTGCGGCTGCCGCGCGTGCCCGCCACGTTCCTCACTATCGCCGCCTCGTTCGCGTATGCGCTTTTCACAGGCTTTGCCACGCCCGTCGAGCGCTCGCTGTGGATGGTGACGCTCTACCTCCTGGGCAGGCTGGTTTACCGCGAGCGCAGCCCGCTGAACACCATCGGTTTCGCCGCGCTGTGCCTGCTGGTGGTGAGCCCTCGCAGCCTCTTCGACTCGAGCCTGCAGATGACGTTGCTGGCTGTGATTGTCATTGCCGGAATCGCCGCTCCATTGCTTCAGGGAACCATCCATCCGTATGCGGCCGCGACGCGCGATTTGCGGCTGGTCGCCATGGACATCAAACTCCCACCAAAACTGGCAGAATTTCGCGTGCTGATGCGGATGATTGCCGAGCGGCTCGAACGTGCCGGAAACAGATTGATCGCGTGGCGTATCTTTCCCTGGAGCGTGCGCTTTGCGATCCGCTTTGCCGAGTTGGTGGTGGTTTCGTGCGTGGCGGAGCTGGCGATGGCGCTGCCGATGGCCGTCTACTTCCATCGCATTACCATCTTCGCTTTGCCGGTGAATCTCTTCATCTTGCCGCTGCTGGCGGTGCTGATGCCTGCGGCGCTGCTCACGCTGCTGCTGCTGGTTGTATGGCCCGCAGCGGCCGTGGTTCCAGCCGTGGTGGTTGCGCTGGTGCTGCACTTCGGCGTCGGGTTGGTGCACCTGTTCGGCTCGATGGCTGTTGGAGATTTCCGCATTCCGGGCCCGCTGGTTTGGCAATCGGCGGCGTTTTGCGGTCTGTTGGGTGTTTCGATCCTTCTGGCCCGCTTTAGCTTGTCGTCTAGTTTGTCAACGAGTTTGTGTTGATTTGCCGGCGAGATTTTCTTCGAAAATCTGCTGGTTGCGGCGCGCCGCCTGGGCTGCGCTGGTTCTGGCTGCATTGACTGCGGTCGCGCCGCGTCCGGTGGATCGGCCGCGCGGCGCGATGCTGATGGAGGCCATCGACGTGGGCCAGGGCGACTCGCTGCTCGTGATCACGCCCGAGGGCAAAACACTGCTTGTGGATGGAGGCGGATTTGGCGGCGGCCCAAGGCAAGCGCCGCAGGACTTCGACATCGGCGAGGAGGTCGTCTCTCCGGCGCTCTGGGCGCGCGGAATCCGCCACCTGGACGCCGTCGCTTTGACCCACGCGCACGCCGACCACATCGGCGGCCTCCCCGCCGTGCTGAGGAACTTTCATCCCGACGAATTATGGGTGGGCAACAATCCGCACGTCGCGGTCTACAACGCGCTGTTGGCCGAGGCGACGGCATTGCACGTGCGGGTGCGCAGCTTTCGCGCCGGCGATGCGTTTGCCTTTGGCAGCACACAGGTGAATGTTCTGGCGCCGTTTCGCGATTACCAGCCCGGCGCGGAGCCGACGAACAACGATTCGCTGGTGCTGCATGTGGCGTACGGCGCAACTTCGGTGATGCTGGAGGGGGATGCGGAGGCGCCCATCGAACAGGCCATGCTAGCGGAGCCAGGGCTTGCGAGCACGCTGCTGAAAGTGGGACATCACGGCAGCATCACGTCGACGCGGCCGGAGTTTCTGGCGCGCGTAGCTCCGCAGTGGGCGGTGATCTCGTGCGGGTTGCACAATCGCTATGGGCATCCGCGCGAGGAGGTGCTGAAGGCGCTTGAAGACGCGCACGTGCGGACCTTCCGCACTGACATCGGCGGCATCTCCTGCTTCCGTTTGGATGGCAAGACCGTCGCTCCGGAGGCGGAGTGCGGAGGACGGTGAGCAGTGGTGAAACAGCGGTTGCAATGGGTTCCACTATGTAAGCAAAAGTGCGTATTGGCAGGGAAAATTGAGGCCGAGTGCGTCGAAGAAGGAGCACCCCACACTTCTGACGAATTTATAATGAGTCTATGCACATCGTGAAGCAGCCGGGGGTCTTTGACCCTCATGAGTCGGTGCGCGCCGATTCGCTGGCCGGCGCGCCCCTTGCGTCGTTCGGACGGCGATTGGCTTCGTACGGAATCGACATGATCCTCGTCTTCGGAACCTATGGCCCGGCGATGGCGGGAATGCAATACCTGCTCTTCGACGTGCTCGGGGTGCGCGAGGAGCTTTACCACTCGGCGCACGTGCAAGTACGTTTCGAATTTCATCTTGTGACTGAAGTGGCGTGGGTGCTGTGGATGATTCTCTACTTCGGCCTCACGGTGTGGAAGACGAACGGGTTAACTCTGGGGAAGAAGCTGCTTCACATTCGAGTGGTTTCGCTGACGCACGAGCGAATCACGCTTTGGCAGTCAGTGGAGCGAGCACTAGGCTATGGTGCGAGCGCCCTGGAGGCCGGGTTTGGTTTCCTGCAGTATTTTCTGTATCCGAATCACTGTTGTGTGCACGACCGGATTGCGGAGACGATTGTGGCGCGTGAGCTTCCGAAAGCTGACGCAAATGCTCAGGCACCAGCAGCAGAGTGAATGGCCAGCAGCGTTTCAAGCAGGGGCTTGAGGAGCTTGAGGTCGAGGGCGTTGGCGCCATCGGATTTGGCGTTGGGCGGATCGTCGTGAACTTCGAGGAAGAGGCCGTCGATGCCCGCGGCGACGGCGGCACGAGACAGCAGTGGAATGAACTCCGGCTGGCCGCCGCTGACGCCGTTGGCTGCCGAGGGCTGCTGCACCGAGTGGGTGGCGTCGAAGACCACGGGCGCCAGCTTGCGCATGATGGCGAGAGAGCGAAAATCCACGACCAGATTGTTGTAGCCGAAGGTTGAGCCGCGCTCGGTGAGGAAGACGCGCTCATTGCCCGTGGAGCGCACCTTTTCGACGCCGTGGCTCATGTCCCACGGCGCGACGAACTGGCCCTTCTTGATGTTGACGGCGCGGCCGGTTTTGCCGGCGGCGACGAGCAGATCGGTCTGGCGGCACAGGAAGGCGGGAATCTGGAGGACATCGACGGCTTCGGCTGCGATCTCGCAATGGCCGGGCTCATGCACGTCGGTGAAAACAGGGAGGCCTGTGTCTTTGGCGAGGCGGCCGAGAATGCGCGTCCCCTCTTTGAGGCCGGGGCCGCGAAAGCTCTTGACGCTGGTGCGATTGGCCTTGTCGTAGCTGGCCTTGAAGATATAGGGGATGCCCAGATCGGCTGCGATGCGCTGGATGGCTTCGGCCATTTTGCGCGCATGGGCCTCGGACTCGATGACGCAGGGACCGGCGATGAGGAAGAGCCGGCCCGCGCCGACTTGCACGGGCCCGATTTCAAAGGAGTTGCTCACGAACGTGATTGTAAACGCAGGGGGTCAGGGGTCAGCGGTCAGCCCACCCTTGGCGCAAATACAAAAACACGCCAAGGATGGGCACGGCAGGTTGTGCGGGCCGAATGCTACTCGCCTTGGCTGCGCGACCACTCCCATAGCGCGCGCTCGATCGTGCGCAGAGGCGTGGGAGCGGGCAGGTCGCCTTGCGGCTTGACGATATTGCTTTCGGCCAGGCGATTGCAGAAGGCCAGATACTCCTCATAAAAGTGACGTCGTGACGGACCGTGGCCCAGCGCTTCAAGGGCGCGGAAGTCGAGCACCGTGTAGCGCTCGGGAAAGATCGCGGCCAGAATGGCCGAGGCCACGGGAATATCCACGCCATGCAGCTCGAGCAACGCCTTGACGGCGGCTTCGGTAGAAGACTCGGGCGAGGCGGCGACAGCCAGCACGCGCCGGATCTTTTCGTTGCTGTTGCCGATGAGATAGTGCACCACGCGCTCGGATTTCCAGCGCACAATCGCTTCCAGGTTCGTGAGGGTGTAATCGCCGTTGCGAATCGCTTCCCCGGCTTCAAACGCAGCCTTTTCAAGCTCGTGTTCTTTCTCGCCGGCCTTCTGCCAATACTCCTCTGCCAGCTGCTGCAGCTCCGCTTCCGCGGGCTGAAGCTGAAAGTAGGCAACCATTTCGACTTCCTTTCTTCCACATCAAAACAAGACACAATAGGCCCGCCAATTGAATCTTTGTCAATGACACAGAAGGGGGTTCTTCGGGGGGTGTACCGGGGCGGTCCATCTAACCCGGAAGGTGCACAACCAGTAGACCTGCAGGCCTATGAATTTGTGATTTCAGAACTTCGAAAAACTGTCGGTATATGAGACTCGCGGAAGACTACACCGCAGGTGTACGAATTGGGGGTAAACGACGGCCTGCAGGTCGTCATTCTTGCGGTAACTGAGGGTAAGAATGAAGATATCGTGGCAGTTTGGCACTGGCTGTGAGGTGGTTTTGAAGGATAGACGACAAAAGCCGATTGGGCGCCGAATTGGGCCCCATGTTTTGCATAAATATATATTTATGCTATTATGTATTTATGCGTACCACGGTGGACATTCCGGATGAGACCTACCGAAAGCTGAAAGTGAAGGCGGCTCTTGAAGGCGAACCCGTGCGGCAGATCGTCTTGCGCGGCATTTTGAGGGAGATCGAACAGCCGGTTGCCAAGTCGACGCGACGGCTTGCGGAGCCCATCCTGAAATCCTACGCACCTGGTTCGATTCGGATCGACAATGAACAGATCTACGACCTCATCGGTTTTCCCTGATATCAACGTCTGGCTGGCGCTCAGTACGCCCGACCACCAGCATTTCCGAGTGGCCTGGGCCTGGTACGTGGCTCTGCCGGGCGAGTGCATTCTCGCGTTCTGCCGGATCACGCAGTTGGGTTTGCTGCGATTGCTGACGACGCAGAGCGTAATGGGGCCGGGGACCTTGACCCAGGCCGAGGCATGGCACACCTACGACCGTTGGATTGAAGCTGCTGGGGCAGGGTTTGCCGACGAGCCCGAGGGATTGGAATCGGCCTTTCGTTCGCTGAGCGGCACGCGTCAGGCCTCACCAAAGGAATGGGCCGATGCGTACCTGGCCGCATTCAGCGATGTTTCTGGCTTCCCGCTGGTGACATTCGACCGCGCGCTGGCGGCAAAGTCGAAGGGGGCGGTGCTGCTGGGGTGAACGGCTTAACGATCCATGAGAGGTTAAACTGCAGGTCCTTCGACTCGCCCGCTTCGCGGGCTCGCTCAGGATGACAAGACGTTGGTGAGAGTAGATAATTCGCTCGCGTTGTACGCGAGGCGCTTTTGCCGGTTCTTGTAGCTCGCTTTGACGAACTCAAAGAAGAGCGGGTGCGGTTCGAGGGGCCTCGACTTAAACTCGGGATGGAACTGGCAGCCGAGGAAGTAGGGGTGGGTGGGGATCTCGACGATCTCGACGTAGGTTTGGTCGGGCGTGGCGCCGCTGATGCGCAGGCCGGCGCCTGTCAAGAGCGCCTCGTACTCGCGGTTGAACTCGTAGCGGTGACGGTGACGCTCACTGATTTCTGTTGCCCCGCCGTAAGCGCGCGAGGCGAGCGAGTCGGGCTGCAAGTTGCAGGTCCAGGCTCCTAACCGCATTGTCCCGCCCATCTCTTCGACGCCGAGCAGCTCGCGGAGCTTGTAGATGATGCGGTGCTCGGTGGCAGGATCGAATTCGCTGGAGTTCGCGCCCCTCAGGCCGCACACGTTGCGCGCAAACTCGATGCACGCGGATTGCATGCCCAAACAGATTCCAAAGAAAGGCACGTTTTTCTCCCTCGCGTAGCGAATGGCGTTCAACATGCCCTCGATGCCGCGCTTGCCGAAGCCGCCGGGAACCAGGATGCCGTCGTAGCCTTCCAATTGCGATTCGTAGGCGCGGTCCTCGGGCGATTGCGACTCCAGGCCTTCGGCTTCGATCCAGTGAATCTTGAGATTCAGGTTCTGCGCGACGGCGCCGTGCGTGAGGGCTTCTTTCAGCGACTTGTAACTATCTTCGTACTCGACATACTTGCCGACGATGGCGATGGAGACTTCGTCTTTGGGGTGGTAGCAACGGTCGACCAGATCGCGCCAGCGGGCTAGATCGGCCTCGGGCGCATCTTTGTGGAGGTACTTGAGGATGAGCTCGTCGAGGCCCTCGCCGGCGAAGTTGAGTGGAACCTCATAAACCGAGGGGACGGTGGTTGCGCCGATGACGGCCTTGTCTTCGACGTTGCAGAAGGCGGCGATCTTCTGCTTGATCTCGCGGCTGAGGTTGCGGTCGGAGCGGCAAAGCAAGACATCGGCCTGGATGCCGATGGAGAGCAGCTCCTTGACGGAGTGCTGCGTGGGTTTGGTTTTAAGCTCCTGCGCGGCGGAGATGAAGGGAACGAGGGTGAGGTGGACAAAGACGGTGTTTTCGCGGCCCAGGTCCTGGCGCATCTGGCGGATGGCTTCGAGGAAAGGCAGCGATTCGATGTCGCCCACGGTGCCGCCGATTTCGACGATGGTGACATCGGCGCCGTTCGCGGCCACCTTGCGCATGGCGTTCTTGATTTCGTTGGTGACGTGGGGAATGACCTGGACGGTTTTGCCGAGGTAGTCGCCGCGGCGTTCCTTGAGGATGATTTGCTCGTAGATGCGGCCTGTGGTGTAGTTGTTGTCGCGCGAGAGGGGCGCGTGGGTGAAGCGCTCGTAGTGGCCGAGGTCGAGGTCGGTTTCAGCGCCGTCGTCGGTGACAAAGACTTCGCCGTGCTGGAAGGGCGACATGGTGCCGGGATCGACGTTGAGGTAGGGGTCAAACTTCATCAGGTTGACGCGGAGACCGCGGCTCTCAAGCAGGCAGCCGATAGAAGCCGCGGCAATACCCTTGCCTAAACTGGACACAACTCCGCCCGTCACAAAGACATACTTTGCCGACATGGATGCAACCTCATTTTTAATGTTTGGGGTTGGACGTACCTGGTGGGCACATACAAGTATGGCAGACAACCGAGCCCGAATTAAAGTGGAAAATTCATCCAGGACCGCGAAGGACATGACTCGCTCGTGCCAAGTGCTTCAAGAATCGTCCCTTAGACTATTCGAGATTCCCAAAAAGCGCGCACGAATGCGCAGTTGCCGGGGCGCAGGCGCTCGAAAATAGCCGCAGCATCGCGCTCACTTGCCGGATCGAGGCGCTACGCATAGGATGCTGCTTAAAGGAAACCTGGACGATGACCGCTGTGACAGCGCAACCTCGCAAACTGGGGGCCACGGGCCCCGAAATATTTCCACTCGCACTGGGCTGCATGGGCATGAGCGGCATGTACGGCGCGGCGGACGAGACCGAAAGCATTGCCACGATCCAGGCGGCGATGGACGCAGGCGTCAAGCTGATCGATACCGGCGATTTCTACGGAATGGGCCATAACGAAATGCTCATTGGGCGGGCGCTGGGCACGCGCCGAGATGAGGTGCTGCTCTCGGTGAAATTCGGCGCGCAGCGGGCGCCGGATGGCTCATGGATCGGCCATGAAGCTCGCCCAGCGACCGTAAAGACGTCCCTTTCCTACTCACTCACGCGGCTGGGCGTTGACCATATCGACATCTACCGGCCAGCCCGGCTCGACCCCGCGGTGCCAATCGAGGATACGGTTGGCGCTATTGCCGAGATGATCAAGGCCGGCTATGTGCGCTATGTCGGGCTGTCGGAGGTGGGTCCGGAGACAATCCGGAGGGCAGCGGCAGTGCATCCTATCGTCGATCTGCAGATTGAGTACTCGCTGATGAGCCGCGGACCGGAAGCAAAGATCTTTCCGGTGTTGGAGGAACTGGATATAGCGGTTACGGCCTATGGAGTGCTATCGCGGGGGCTGCTGTCGAGGCTCGCGGCTGGCTGCCTCAGGAGACCTTCGCGCCCGCATGCCGCGCTTCGCCGGCGACAATCTCGCACGCAACCAGGAACTCGTGGGAAAGCTGGGCCAGATTGCCGCAGCCAGAGGCATTACAACCGCGCAGTTGGCGCTGGCCTGGGTGCTGGCCAAGGGCAGATCGATCGTCCCGGTGGTCGGCGCGCGGAAGCGCACGCAACTGGCTGAGAGCCTGGGCGCGCTTGAGGTAAAGCTCAGTGCCGAAGAGATTGCCGAAATCGAAGCTGCAGTTCCGGCCCATGCCGTTGCGGGCACCCGGTATGATGCGCACCAGATGCACGCGCTCGACAGTGAGAAGTAGAGATAGAGCATAAGCCGTGCTCAAAGGACCTGGGCGGGGGCGCGAAATTGAGATGAGCGCAAAAATCGAAGTGGTCAAAACGGACATCACGACGCTGGCGGTAGACGCGATTGTGAATGCGGCGAACACCTCACTGCTGGGCGGCGGCGGAGTGGATGGAGCGATTCATCGCGCGGCAGGGCCGGAGCTTTTTGACGAGTGCTACCAAATCGGCGGCTGCCCGACGGGCGAGGCCAGGCTGACCAAGGGCTACCGGCTGCCGGCGAAGTACGTGATTCATACCGTTGGGCCGGTATGGAGCGGCGGCGAGCGCGGCGAGCCGGAGTTGCTGGCGAGCTGCTACCGGTCGGTTTTCAGGATTGCGCGGGAGAATGGGATAAGGTCGCTGGCGTTTCCGGCGATCAGTTGCGGCGTGTATCGGTTTCCGGTGGAGCGGGCGGTGAAGATTGCGGTGGGAGAGACGGTAGCGGAGCTGATCGGCAGCGACGCGATCGAGAAGGTGATCTTTGCGTGCTTCGGGGATGAGATTTTCGGGGCTTACCAGCGCGCAGTGGATAAGCTGTCTTAGTGCGGTACGCGGCCAGGCGTCACTCAGATTGACGACGCTTCGTTAAGGCTCGTGCTATCCCACCTTAACCGATTCGCGAAAAACCCGAATCGGCGAAGGTGGGGCACCCGATTTTCGTGCTGGGTTGAATGTGCAAAAAGCAACCGCAGATCCTTCGACTCGTGGGCCGCGCGAAGCGCGGCCCACATCGCTCAGGAGGACAGCGTCCTTGTTCTCTTGTTCCCTGTCTTTAGAAGTTCAACGTAATCTTCGCTGTCATGGCGCGCGGCGTAACGTAGTGCGTGCCGCTGAACGTGGACAGGAAGTTGTAGAGCGCGTACTTATTGGTGACGTTGATGGCGGTGAAGTCGATGTCGGTCTTGTAACGCTCCTTGTGGAAGATGTTGGTCTTGCCCAGAGAGACATCGAAGAGGCTGCGGGCCGCGACGCGCGGCGGATTGTGGTCGTTGTCGCCTGTGCCCGCCGCAGGAACCTGGAGCAGGTTCGAGGTGAGGCCGGAGCCCCACGCGCCGGACTGGGCCTGGCACTCATAGTAGGTTTCTCCTGCCACCGTAACGGGCGTGCCAATCTGGTGAGTTGGCGTTGCTTTATCCCCGTTGCAGGCCAGTCCCGACTGGAATTCTTCATCCGCGGTCAACGGGAGATATATGTTGTTTCCCGTGACAGGGTTGTAGGTGGTAACGGGTATGTTGTTGTCCACCAGCAGCACTGCAGGCTGGCCGTTCAGCATGGCAGGGTTGCCGTCGGGCGTGAATGAACTGTTGCCGCAGGGAGTGTTGGGATCGGTCGGTCCATAGCAAGGCGTTGAGCCGGCTACCAGGCCCGAGTCGGAGCGCCAGTTAAAGCCGCCCCACAATCCGTTCACCCAGCTGCCATCGCGATGGAGGGTGTATTGAAGATGCGTGGTCTGGTTGAACTTCTCGTCGTGATCGATGCGGAAGGGATATTGGGTCCCGACAGCAACTCCGCTGGTGGCCCCGGCTCCTGCCACCTGGGGCCCGAAGAAACGCGCAGCCACCGAGGAGCTGACGAAATAGGCGCTGAAGCCGTGAGTCTCAGGAAGTTCGGCGCGCAGCGCGTAGCCGGGGATCTTGGAGTTGTGCCAGTCGACGGGGAAGATGATGGGCGTATTGCCCAGGATGCTGAAGTCAAAGCCGTTGTGGGTGTACTTCCAGATGTACTCGCCGCTGACCACGGCGTGTTTGCCGAAGGCCTGCTGCACACTGGCATGGAACTCGTTGCGGAAGCCCGGCTGGAGCCTTCCTTCGACGCCTGGATTGCAGCCGAGGAGGGGATTAAGGACCGGGTCGTCGCATCCTATGCTGGAGAGCACGAGGTTTTCGTTGAAGGGCGTTTCCATGGTGCGCGCGTAGGAGGCAGCCAGAACGGTAGCGGAGGGTTTGACGTTATACGCGATGCCGACGCGTGGCTCGGGCTGGCGGCCGATCGCCAGGCCGTTGTACAAATCGCCGCGCATGCCGAGGTTGAAGACCCAGTTGCCGGCCTTGATCTGGTCCTCGATATACATGGCCAGTTCTTTTACGTCTGTGTGGAAGAATTTGTAGTAATCGTTGCCGCCGCGGGTCAGGTCGTAGGGCGCCAAAACCGGGTTATAGTTGCCATTCGCGAACGAGGTCTCGCCATCGCAGTCGGATTGGCTGTCATATCCCGGCAGGGGATTGCCATTCACATCCATGCAGGGCGAGTTGTAGAGGTTATAGACGATGCCCAGGCTGTCGTGCTCGCGCAGGAATGTATCTCCGTACTGGAAGCCGGCCTTGATGTTATTCACCCCTTTGACATACGAGTAATCGCCGTGAATCGCCGCGTTGGTCAGCGTGCGGTATTGGGAGATGGAAGAGGTTTGCAGGTTCGCGGGTCCAAGGTCGGCAAAAGCATTGGCGCTGGGATAGTAGCCGTAGAGGTCCTTGCGGACAAAGGCGCCCAGGTTGAAGACCGAGTCCTTGCTAATGACGTGTGTGTACGTGGGCGAGATATTGAAGGTATTGATCTTCGAGGCCTGGTCCGTGTTTCCCACATTGCCGAAGGTGGGGCTGGCGCTGGCTCCGGTGCCGTTGATCACATTCTGCACGTTCAGATTCTGGAAGGCGTTCGGAGTTTGAAACCATGAGCGGCTATAGTTCAAGTCCCAGTGGATGGAGTCGGCCTGCGAGAAGCTGTAATCGATGCGGTCGAAAACGTTCTCCTCGTTGCCCTTGTCATGGAAGACAGTGAATTCCGGTGGATCGAGAAAGCGGCCGGAATCGAGGCCGTCGGCCTCGATGAAGTTGCCCCAACTTTTGCCGCCATAGGAGAGATCGAAGCCGCCGGTCGCCGAGCCGAAGGAACCATAGGAAGCGTTGACGTTGCCGGTAGGCGTGGTGACGCCTTCCCCGCTACGCGTGGTGGCCACGATAACGAGGCTGGTTTTGCCGCCGAACTCGGCCGGAGGCGCGCCGCTGATGACTTCCATGGATTGAATCGCGTCAGAGGGCAGTTGGTTGGAGAAGACTTTGCTCTGCTGATCGGTGATCGATTGGCCGTCGATGGAGAACGAGTTAGAGGCATGATCGCCCAGACCGTGGAAGAGGCCGTTGGAGTCGGCTGCGACGCCAGGTGTGGTTTCAGTCACCAGCGCGCTGAGGCCTGAAGACTGACTCTCGAGCGGCACCGTGGCGAACAGGTCGCGGTCCACGTCAGTGTGGAAGGTGGGGTCGTCTTCGACCAGGTCGCCTGTGGCCTCGACTGTGACAGTGGAAGAGGCGCCCTTGATGGGGAGGGCAAGCTTCAGGTCTAGCCCTACTGAAGATCGAATCTCGACGTTCTGGGTAAGTGTGCCAAAGCCCTTGGCCGTGACTGAGATTTGATAGGGGTTGAAGGGCACATTGGACATGCTGAACTGGCCGGTCGAGTCGGTGACCGTGGACCGGTCGAACTGACTGACTGCGTTGGTGATATGAACCGTCGCGTTGGGAATGACGGCGCCGGAGGGATCGGTCACGGTGCCGTGAATGGTCCCGGCATTGCCGCTTTGCGCGGACGCGGAGAGCGCCGCAAAGACCAGCACGAGGAGGGGAAGGATGCGGAACGTTGCGCCACGATGGAACGTCATCGGAAGTCTCCTGAACAATGGCTAGAAATGCGAAAAGTCACCCGCGGCGAGAATGGCCGCGGCGTCCTCAGTGCATTCAAGGAGCATCGGTCCGCTTCAAATCTCTTAAGAAGATGCGCCGAAGCATCGCCCGATGGGACGATGGGGAAATGGGGCGACGCGACGGCTGGATGAATACGGAAGGATGCCCTAGCAGGAGACTGGAGGGGGGCGAATGAAGAGGCGGGACTGGCGCTGCCGGACCACAACGATCGGCTCGGCCTGGGGCGCGGAGGGTCCCAGTTGCACCATGACGATGACGACCGCCGCAACCGCGACGGGCGCCGCCGTGTGCATTACGATACAGAGCTGGCAGTGATCGGCGTCGGTCGAGTTCGCGTGCTGGTGGGTTACCTGGGCTACGGCCAGCAACGACAAAAGGACAAGGCACAGAACCGCAACCGCCGGCAAAAAGCCATGCCAGGAGCTGCGTTTTCCGTGAAAATATGCCTTAAGTCCAGTCAATCGATGGTCCCCGCTCTTTCTATATTCTACAGAAGAACGCATCTTATTGGACGCCAAAGGCGTAAAGGGGTTGCACGGATTTTTTTAGCGGCCAACGTCAGGCAGCCCCGATTCGTCTAAACTGTGTTGCCATGGTTGATTTTCCGCAAGGACGGCGCTGGGCGGTGTTTTCGCTGGTGATTCTGCTGGCGGCTACCGCTGCCGCGGGGCAGAGCGGGCAAAGTGGCGAGAACGCACAGCCGTCCCAGAGTGCGCCCAGCCAAAGCAGTTCGGGGCAGAACGGTTCGGGCCAGGGTTCCAAACCTCTGCCGTTGCAGCCGGGCGTTCCCGGCATGGGGAAGAATCATCGGCTCATTCTGAAAGATGGCTCGTACCAGATGGTGCGCGATTACCAGATCGTGGGCCAGCGGGTGCGTTACCTCTCGCAGGAGCGCGGCGAATGGGAAGAGCTGCCCGCGGACCTTGTGGACTGGGACGCGACGAAGAGATGGGAACAGGAACATGCGGACCTAGTGAAGGAAGATACGTCGCCGGCCATGGTGGAGGCCGAGGAGATCGACAAGGAGGAGACGAACGAGCGCGGAGAGCAGAGTGCGCGTATGCCTAAAGTGGCCGAGGGGCTCGAGCTGCCGGATGAGGACGGTGTGTTTGTGCTGGACACGTTCCAGGGCACGCCGGAACTGGTGGAGCTGCTGCCGAACGATCTGTCCATGGAGGCCAAATCGCGGCACGGCGTCGGCGTTCTGAATCCGGTGGCCACACAGAAAGCCAGCCTGGAGCTGGAGGGCGCGCACGCCAAGGTGCACCTGCACGTGAACGATCCTGAGATTTATCTCTCTTTGGGCGTGGAGGATCAAACGGAGCCGGTGCTGACGCACCCCATAACAGTGGACACCGGCGGGGCCAAGGCGGTGAACGGAAAGCATGGCGCCCATTCGGCGCAGTCGGGCTTTGTGATTGTGCGCGTGGACGAGCGCCAGGCGGTGCGCATTGTGGGCGCCGTGCACGTGAGCCCCAGCGGGACGGTGACGCAGGACGAAGACACGGTGACCACCAAAGTGGAAGTGATGCCGGGAAAGCGCTGGCTGCGCATCGCGCCCGAGCAGAAGCTGACCATCGGTGAGTATGCTCTGGTGGAGATCATCTCTCCCTCGGACATCAGCGAGTCAGTATGGGACTTCCGCGTGGACCCGGCGATGGGCGACAATCCGCGGTCGATTGGGCCGATTTCGAAGCAAGCCCGCGATGCGGAGCCGGCTGACAATTCGGAGGGGAGCCGGCCGTCCATGACAGAGCAGCCCCCTCAGTGAGCTGGTTTTCCATTCTTCGACAGAAATAAAGTCGCCGTGTCCCGCCCGGCCCAGGGGCGCCCCGGTGCCTTCTTAATTAGCGGCCAGCTTCGACTGTCTGCGGCGGCTGAAGACAAAGTGCACCAGCAGCAGGGTGGCTGCGGCGGCGCTGAGAATGGCGTCTGCCGCGGGCATGGCGCGGGGGCCCCAATGCGCATAGCTTCTGCCGTCGAGATAAGCCATGTAGGCGACGGGAAGGTTGCCGAGCGAGTTGATGATGGAGTAGCGCGCGCTGCCGCTTTTGCCTGAGCCGCCGAGGAATTCCAGAACCACTCCAGTGAACAAGGCGTAGCAGGCGCCGACAGTGAAGAGGAAGAGCGCTGTGCCGGCGAAGTAGACCATCGGACGCGGTGGTCCCAAAGCCAGCACAGCCAGGGTGGCGGCATTGACAAGGCCCACCAGCAGGTAAGCGATGGGTGCGCGAATGCGAATGGGGATGAGCGAGGCGGAGAGTGAGCCTGCGGCCGTTAAGATGACGCCGGCCAGGCCGTTGATCCAAGCCACTTGTTGGCCGGTGACGCCGTAATCGGCGGCCAAGGCCGGGAGCAGGCCGATCATGGCGCCGCTGCACATGGGAAAGGTGACAAGGAGCGTGTAGGGGATGGCTTCCCAGCGCAGGAAGGTGGTTTTGAACTCGTGCCAGATGTGCACGGCGGTTTGGCGGGCAGTGTGCTCGCCGATCACGGACTGCGCGGGCGCGGCCAGAGCGGCGAGCGACGGCAATGCGATCATGGCAGCGACGATCCAACCGAGAGAGCCGAGTTGAAGGCGGCCGGAGAGCGATACCAGCACAAAGACGGTGATGGCGCCGAAGGCAAGCGAGCCGCTCTGGTAGAAACTGCCGGCGCGGCGGCGATTGGTCTCGCTGCACAGGGTGCCCATCATGCCGCCACAAGCGGCAACGACAAGCTCGCCGAAGCAGGCGCCCAAGAAGATGAGCGCGACGGTCCAGCTTGACGCGAGGCGAGACTGGTAGAACGCAATCAGCAAGGTAGCCGCAGCAGCCGCGGAAGCCATCATGAGCCAGCTGCGGCGGCGCACGAAGAAGTCGGTAATCGGGCCCCACAAGAAGTAGATGGTGTGCGGAAGCGAGAGCAGCGCGACGATGCTGGCGCCGCGCGCAGGGTTGACTCCCTGGCTGCGCAGGAGGTAGGAGAGCGCTCCGTCCACGAGGCCGATGGAGATGACCGCGGCTGGTGCACTGAGGGGGCTGAAGAGCCACGGGCGCTCGTGCTGCGCGGGTGAGGATTGGACCTCGACTTCAGTGCTTACTCCTGGCTGCATTTGGCTTAGCCTAGCATGGGATCCTTGCCATTGGGTGATCAGCGTTATGGCGTTTGGCAGAATCGCCCAGGCCACTTGTCTGGCATGTTGCTTCGAGCCGTTTTGGGGCCTTCTGCCTGGCAATCCCGCATCGGGCCTGGATTCGCTATATTTTCGCTTCGGCTCCCACTTTGCGGGCATTTACCCGCCGAAGTGTCTGATGTTTACTGGAACCTGAAAGGCGCGTTTTGTGGTGCGTGCCCGATCGATCGAATTGCAATAGAGGGTTTAAGGCAAAACAGAGAAGGTGTGCCCTAGTCAGCTTTTTTTGAAGGTCGCCGCTCCTTGGGGTCGCAGCGACTTAAGTGCAGCGGTTTCGGGTTACAGCATCTCTGGTTTTGCTCTAGACGCCACCGGTTATTAGGGAGGTTCTGGGGTGGTCGAAACGCATAAGCACGATGCCGCGCCGTTCGAAAGAGGAGCGGAATTCGACCCGCGTGTAGTGGAAGCTGCGTCGAAGGGGGCAGTTGACCACTACGAGTTTCTCCAAATAAGCCCGAACGCCGATGTGGAAACGATTCATCGCGTCTATCGGTTCTTAGCAGCGCGGCTGCACCCGGACAACCCGAATTCCGGAGATCCTATAAAGTTTCGTCACTTGAAGGCTGTTTATGACGTGTTGTCTGACAGGTCGCGCCGTGCCAAGTACGATGCGACTCGCATGCCGCAGGCGCCGCAGCCGTTTTCGCAGTCGATCGACTTCATGGACGACCGCCAGGGCGAGTTAAACCGGCGACTGGCGGTGCTGGTGGTTCTGTATCACAAGCGGCGCATGAGCCCGAATCAACCTGAAGTCTCTCTTGCCACGATCGAAGATCGCATGGGATTTCCTCGCGACTACCTGGACTTTACGCTTTGGTATCTCTTCAAAAAGGGCTATATCGCGAAGGCAGACAATGCGCAATTCACGCTTACGGCCGAGGGCGTGGATTTTGTGGAAGAACAGCGAGCCGAGATCCCGGTCCTAAACAAAATGCTTACCAGCGGTTCGCCAGCGACAACTGCGGAAACTGACTCGCCGCACGGGAAAAAGCCGGCTGTTCCCGAGCTGGAGGCGCACCCGGATATCGAGCAACGTGCAGCCGCTTCCGGGCCGATCATTTTGCCGGCATCGATGGATCGGGAAGTGGAACGGCGCTCGGGCAAGCCAGACCGCCGTGTCGGCGCACCGGATCGTCGCGCAATCAAAGTGGAGCGGCGCTTCCATGCGAGAGATCGGCGCGAAGGTCAAGACGTCCCGCGGCATCATGCGAAGTAAGACGCGCCTTTTCCGGCTGCAATCGATTCCCTATTCACGAGCCGCGATTCCCAACGCCTTCATTTTGCGGTAGAGATGGCTGCGCTCGAGGCCGAGCAGTTCGGCGGCGTGGCTGATGTTGTTGCGGGCCTCCTCGATTTTTTTCTGGATGTACTCGCGCTCGTAGGCGTCGCGCGCCTGCTGCAGAGTGGAGAAGTCCTGAGTTGAGCGTGAGCCTGTCTTGTGGGTGAGCGGGGGCAGATGCTTGCGCTCGATGCGCAGGACGCGGGGATTTAAAATGAGCACGCGCTCGATGACATTCTTGAGCTCGCGCACGTTGCCGGGCCAGTGGTAGCGGGCCAGGGCTTCGAGGGCTTCTTCGCCGATCTCCATGCGTGGACGACCGTACTGGCGGCCAAACTCGGCGAGGAACTCGCGCACCAGCAAGGGAATGTCCTGCTTGCGCTCGCGCAGGGGCGGGACAAAGAATGGGACCACGTTGAGGCGATAGAAGAGATCTTCGCGGAAGTTGCCCTTGGCGATTTCCTCTTCGAGATCTTTGTTGGTGGAGGCGATGAGACGCACATCCACACGCAGAGGCTGCGTACCGCCGACGGGAGTGAACATCTGGTCGTCGAGTGCGCTGAGCATTTTGGCCTGGGTTTTGAGGCTCATGTCGCCGACTTCGTCGAGGAAGAGGGTTCCGCCGTCGGCGCGCTCGAGATGGCCGCGCTGGTCGGGTTGGGCGCCGTGGCGTACCCCAAAGAGCTCGGCCTCAATGTGCGCTTCGGGGATGGCGGCGCAGTTTAGCTCAACGAACACACGGTCGCGGCGCAGGCTCTCGGCGTGAATGGAGTGCGCGATGAGTTCTTTGCCGGTGCCCGACTCGCCGTAAATGAGGACGCGGCCGTTGGTGGGCGCCATGAGGCGGATTTGCTGGCGCAGCGCCTTCAGCGGCACGCTTTCGCCGGTGAGGACCGCCGCGGCGCTAAACTGGCGCTTGAACTCCTCATTTTCCGTGCGCATACGCCGCGCCTCGACCGCATTCTTGACTACGATGAGGGTGCGTTCGAGCGAAAGCGGTTTCTCAAGGAAGTCGTAGGCGCCGAGCTTGGTGGCTTTCACAGCGGCCTCAATGGTGCCGTGGCCGCTGATCATCACTACTTCAGGACGCATTTCCGGCGGCGACTCGCGCAGGTCGGACAGCAGCTCGAGGCCGTCGCGACCGGGCAGCCAAATGTCGAGCAGAACCACGTCGTAGGGCGCGTCGCGCAACAGAGCCATTGCCTCGCCGGAATCGGCTGCGCCGGCCACGCCGTAGCCCTCTTCGCGCAGGATCTCTTCCAGTGCGGCGCGAATCTCCGCTTCGTCGTCGACTACCAGGATGTGATTCATCAGGCGTGCCTCTTGGCCGTCTCACCGCCCGGTGCGGCGGATGTGGGCTGCGCGACAGGCTCCATCAACGGCAAACGCAGCAGAAAGCGCGCGCCTTTGGGCGTGTTGGACTCGGCGCTGATGGAGCCTCCATGATCCTGCACGATTTTGGCGGCGATGGAAAGGCCCAGACCGGTGCCGCGGTGCTTGGTGGAATAGAACGGCAAAAACAGCCGCTCGCGAATTTCGTCGGTCAATCCGTGGCCGGTGTCGGAGACAGTGACCTCGACGGCCGCGCCATCTTCGCTGAGCGCCGTGTACACGCTGAGCACGCGCAGCAGGCTGCCCTGCATGGCTTCAGCGGCATTGTCGATGAGGTTGGCCAACGCCCGGCGGATGGCCTCGGGATCGGCCAGCACGGTCGGCAAACCGGGCTCAAGATCGCGCTGCACGGTGATGCCTTCAAGCCGGCCGCCGAAGAGCGCCAGCGCTTCTTCGACGATTTGATTCATGTCGCAAGGGCGCGGCTGTGGCGCCGGGAATTGCGCCAGCGTCGAGAACTGATCGACCAGCGTGCGTAGCGTGCCCACGCAGCCCAGAATCACCTCGCTGCACTTGCGGATGATGTTCGGCGAATCGGGCTGGCCGCGTTCGAGATGCCTGCCGATGCGTTCGGCGCTGAGGGCAATGGGCGTGAGCGGGTTCTTGATTTCATGCGCCACCTGCTGCGCCACTTCCTTCCACGCCAGTTGCCGCTGCGCGCGCAGCAGCTCCGTTGTGTCTTCCACCACTAGCACCGATCCTGCCTGCCCGTGGCCGAGATCGAGGCGCGCGCTGGTGATGGCCAGATGGATTGTGCGCCCGCGGGCATGGAATTCCACCTCAGTGGAGGCTGCGCCCATGCGATGCCCCCGCCGGATGATGCCGGCCAGATCGCCTGCGCACTCGGCCGGCAGCAGCGCTTCGATGCCTTTTCCAGCCAGAGCAGCATCTTCTTTGAGTCCCATGAGCACGGCAAATGCCCGGTTGGATTGCAGGATGACGCCTGCCGCGTCGAGCGTGACCACACCCGAGGGAATGGTTTCGACAATGGTCTCCAGTTCGCGACGCCGCTCCTCGACTGCCAGGTTCGCCGCGGTGAGTTGTGCTTGTGCGCTCTCGGCCAACTTCCGGCTTGCTTCAAGATCCGCCGCCATGTGGTTGAAGGAACGCACCAGGTCGTCCATCTCGCCGGTGGTGACGGAGGCCACGCGCTGCTCATACTTGCCTGCGGCGATCTCGTCCATGGCATCGGCCAGCGCCTCAACGGGGCGCGTGATCTGCTTGGACAGAAACAGCGCCAGCCACACGCTGAAGAAAAAATCGAAGACTGTGATGAGTAAGAGGAAGAGGAAGAAGACGGTGCGAATGCGATTGCGGGAGCGGAAGAGCTGCCAAAAGTCCACGTTGCTGGAGTTGATGCTGATGGCGGTGCGGCTCAAGCCCTCAGGCAAGGGCAGGGCCACCACTACCACCTTGCGCGACGCGGTGGCCGACAGGCCCAGTGCGAACCTTTGTCCGGCCACATTGAGGGACAGGTCATCGCCGCGCTGCGCCGCTGCCAGCAACATGCCTGAGAGCGGCCCGCGCAGCGTGTGCGGGGCGGGGCGCTCGCCGTCATCGAGCCAGGGCTGCAGGCTGGCCACAGCGGTCCACGAAGGCGCCTGAAAACTGGCCAGCACGTGTCGATTCTGGTCGTAGACTACGGCAAAGCCGCCAGCCAGCGTAATGCGACGCGAACTCAACTCCGTCTGGAGTTGGGCAGGGTCCTGGTCGGGAGCTCCGGAAGCTGCAATCGACTCCGCCTCAACGCGCGCGTTTTCGGTGACGTACTGCGCCATTCCGCGCACCACGTTGGCCGTGTCGTTGCGCAACTGCTCGGCGCTGGGTGAGAACCAACGCTCCAGGGAGCGGTTCATGAGCAGGTAATTGAAGAGAAACATGAGCGCGGCGGGGGTAAGTG
>CAWCXX010000024.1:0-7076 GCA_963799445.1 uncultured Acidobacteriaceae bacterium
ACCGCGTTCAGCGCAATGCGCGGCGCTCCTCCTCCACCCACCAGCACCGCGCAGTTCACGATCGGAAAATCGATCGACTTCCGGATCGCGAATTTCAGGAAGGCGCTCTTGGCACCCGCCGGCGGCGCCGGCACATAAATCGCGGTCACGATCTCCCCCGGCGCCAGCACCGTGCTTTGGGGACATCTCGCCTCCCAGAACTCTTCCGCCTTGATCTGGCGCTTGGTGGTTACAATCGTCGCATTCAAGGCGATCAGCGCCGGCGCGGTGTCGCTGGGGTGCACCGCAAAGCACTTGTTTTCCATTCCGAAAATCGAGTGATAGCGATGGTCCCCCATCACCGCATAGCAGGTCTGCCCGCCTTTACGGACGCAGTCGTTGAAGCGGTCCTCCGGCTTGCGGAAATACCAGCAGCGGTGCAGTTGGTTGATGTTGCCGCCAATCGTCCCCATGTCCCGCACATGCGGCGTCGCCACGCGGCCGGCCGCTTGCGCCAGCGCCGTATACTTCTCCTTGATCACCGGGTGGGCGGCTATATCCGCCAGCCGGGTCGTGGCGCCGATCTTCAGCACTCCGCCTTCTTCCTTGATGTAATCCAATCCGGGGATGGTCTTGATATTGATCAAGGCGGTGGGATAGGTAGGCAGAATGTTGTCCTTGAGCCGGCCAATCAGATCGGTGCCGCCGGCGATGATCTCCGACTTGCCGTCGGCCAGCGCGGCCGAGGCTTCCTCCAAGGTCTTCGCGTTGGTATGACTAAAGGCTTTCATCTTTTCTCTCCTCCTATGCCTTTCCCAGTGCGCTGAGGACCTTGTCCGGCGTGGCCGGTGGGTCAACCCATTTGCCAATGGCATTCTGAATGGCGCAGACAATGATGTGAGTGTTCGCCAGGGAGTGGCTGATGCCGCTGGCGCCGTAGGCGGCATTACCTGCGCGCGTTTCCAGCAGATCCATTTCCGTTGGAGCGATGTCGAGAATGGTGGGTTTCTTGTAGTCCCACATGTTCGCGCTGAGTCTGACCCCGGTAGCTTTGTCCCAGACGATTTCTTCGCTGAGCTGGCAGCCGTCGGTGAACATCATGACCTGGTGGATCTGGCTTTCCAGCGAAGTCCGCCGCATGATCTTTCCGGGATCGGCAGCCACGTAGTGTTTCAAGACCTCCACTTCCCCGGTTTCGGTGTCGACCGCCACTTCGCAGATCTGCATGTTCATGGTATCCAGCTTTTTTCCCCCTGAGGCCCAAGCCGCCCGCGGAGGCAGGCCATTGTAGGTAGCACCGATGGTATTCCTGGTGTAGTCGTAAGGATTCTGGAGCTGGGAAAAGGGAATGCTCTTGGAAGGATCGGCCTTGAGGAAAACCTTGGAATCGGCGGTGTCGAGGTCCTCCGGTTTGGTTCCCGGAGGGAAGGGACGCGGGCCCCTTGTTTCCAGCGCCGCTTCCAGCACCAACTGCTTGCAGGCTTTGCATGCCTCTTTGATCGCCCAGGCGGAGGCGGTCGTGCCGTCGCTGCCGCCGCCCACGGGAGTAAACGGCGCTTTGTTGTCATACTGAAGAACGACGTCTTCCCACTTCGCGCCCATCTCTTCCGCCACCACCATGGCAACCGCGTCGGCAGCGTAAATCCCCGTGCAAGGACCTTGCGTCGGGATGTAAATCTTGCCGGCGCGCAGTTGCACGGTCGCGGAATAGTCGGACGCCGGCATGCCGCGGGCACATCTGGTAGCGGAAGGCCATGCCGTGCATTCTGCCGTCGGGCAGCTTTTTGGCGCCGGGTTTGTGATACTCCCAGTTCGCCAGCTTTTTGCCCGCAGCTACGCAAGCGTCAAAGCTGGGCACCGGGGAGTAATCGTTCTGCGCCTCCGGTCCATGGAGGTTCCTGGTGGCCACGTCGATCACATCCATGTCCAACTTTTGCGCCACCATCTGCTCGGCTACCGTCATGGTATCCCAGGCAAAAGGACAATGCTGGCCGCTGAGGTACATCTTGCCGCGGTTGGTGGTCACCGCATCCATCTTCTGTTCAATGTTCTCGCAGCGGGTGGTGTACCAGGGACCATAGTTCATGTCCATGGTGGAGCCGAAGGCCGAGCTGGTGCGGGTGCCATTGTCGGCGATCGAGTAGAGTTTGACGGCGGTGATCAGCCCGTCGTTCTTGAACCCGATTTTGGCGTGTACCCAGTGCTGGTTCATCAAAAAGTCCCAGTGATTCTCCCGGGTGTTGACGCATTTCACGGGACGTCCCGTTCGTTTGGCCAGCAGCGGAGTGATCAACTGGCTCTTGCGAAATCCCCAGTCGCAGTATTTGCCTCCCTGATACAGGGTGGCTTGATTCACCTTGTCGGGAGGCATCTTATAGAGAGCGGCAATCTTGTCGCGCTCCCTGGGTTGCGCCTTCGATCATATAGTTCTGCCCCTCGCCGCTCGTATCGATCGTCGTACCAATAGGCCATGCTGGCGGAAGGATTGGGAATGTGCGAAGCATAAGACGGGAGCACAAAGTCGAATTCGATGGTCTGGTCCGCCTGCCTGAAGCCGGCCTCAATATCGCCATCGATCTTCTGGGCAAATACGACGTTGCCTTTGGCGTTGGGGCGCGAGGGTTGGGCGGGAGCGCCCGGTTTGACGCCTTCGCGGGGATCGACGATGTGAGGCTTCACCTCCCAGTCCACCTTGATCAGCCGCAGGGCTTCTTCGCAGAGGTTTTCACTTTCGGCGACCACAACGGCCCCGACTTCGGCGTCTTCCTGATCGGCAAGGTTGTCGAGAATCGAGATGGGAGGGCCTCCAGACTGGCTTCCAAACCCACTAACCGCCAGAGCCTTTATGTCCGGATCTTCCCAAGTGAGGATTTCGACCACGCCGGGAAGCGCCTTGGCCTTGCTGATGTCCATGCTCTTGATCACCGCATAGGCATACGGGCTGCGCAGGAACTTGGCATGCAGCATGTCCGGCGCCGTGGCGTCGACGCCGAATTTCGCTTTGCCGACGGCGAGATTGTAAGAGAGCTTGCCGGGAAGGTTGGGCTTCCCAACTACCTTGAATTCCGTTCTCTGTCCGTCGTATCCGGCAATATCCGCCATATCCTATGCCTTCCCCAATGCTCTGAGGACCTTGCCCGGCGTAGCCGGTGGATCAACCCATTTGCCAATGGCATTCTGAATGGCGCAGATGATGATATGGGTGCTAGCCATGGAGTGGCTGATGCCGTTGGCGCCGTAGGCGCCATTGCCCGCTCGCGTTTCCAGCAGATCCATTTCTGTTGGAGCGATGTCGAGAATGGTGGGTTTCTTGTAGTCCCACATGTTCGAGCTGAGTCTGACCCCGGTAGCTTTGTCCCACACGATTTCTTCGCCGAGCTGGGAGCCATCGGTAAACATCATGGCCTGATGGACCTGGCCTTCGAGCGAGGTCCGCCGCATGATCTTTCCAGGATCGGCAGCCACGTAGTGTTTTAAGACTTCCACTTCCCCACTATCGGTGTCGACCGCCACTTCCACGTACTGCGTGTTCATGGTGTCGAGTTTCCGGCCGCCCGAGCCTATGTTCCAAGCGGAGTTAGGCGCCTTGCCATTCACGGTGACCGCGATGCTGTTCTGAATGTTTATCGCCCCTGGCGGCGCGATCGCGGAAAAGGGGAGACTCTTGGAAGGATCGGACTTAAGAAAAACCTTGGAATCGGCGGTGTCGAGATCCTCCGGTTTGGTTCCCGGAGAGAAGGGATTCGGGCCCCTTGTTTTCAGTGCCGCTTCCAGGATCTTGGTCCTGAGCTGAACCGCGGCCTCTTTGACTGCCCAGGCGGAGGAGGTAGTGCCATCGCTGCCACCGCCTACGGGAGTAAATAGGGCACGGTTATCGAACTCGATAACGACATCTTCCCACTTGGCGCCGGTTTCTTCCGCCACCACCATGGCAACCGCGTCGGTGCCATAGATTCCGGCGCAGGGGCCCTTGGTCGGCAGGTAGATTTTGTCGCCGCGCAGATACACGGTCGCGGTATATTCGACGCCGGCGTGCCGCGGGCACATCTGGTAGCGGAAGGCCATGCCGTGCATTCTGTCGTCGGGCAGCTTTTTGGCGCCGGGTTTGTGATACTCCCAGTTCGCCAGCTTTTTGCCCGCAGCTACGCAAGCGTCAAAGCTGGGCACCGGGGAGTAATCGTTCTGCGCCTCCGGTCCATGTAGGTTCCTGGTGGCGACGTCGATCACATCCATGCCCAGTTGCTCCGCGATCATCTGTTCGGCGACCGTCATGGTGTCCCAGCCGAATATGCAGTGCTGGCCGCTCAGATACATCAAGCCCCGGTTGGTGGAGACCGCATCCATGTGCTGATAGACGTTTTCGCACCGGGTGGTGTACCAGGGGGGGAAATTGATGTCTATAAGGGTGCCAAAAGGCTGGTTGCCCCGGCAGCCATTATCCGCCACAATATGGAGTTGCACCGCCGTGACCAGGGCATCGTTCTTGAAGCCCACTTTGGCATGCACCCACCACTGGTTGATGCCGAAGTCGTACATGTTTTCCCGGGCGTTAACGCACTTCACCGGGCGCCCCGTCCGCTTGGCCAGCAAGGGAGTAATCAACTGGCTCTTGCGATATCCCCAGTCGCAATACTTGCCGCCCTGATACAGGCTGGCTTCAATCACTTTGTCGTAGGGAATCTTGTTCTGGCGAGAGATCTGTTCCCGGCCTTGGGAAATGCCCTCAATCCACAAGTTCTTGCCTTCGCTTGCCCCTTGATCTTCGTACCAATAGGCCATGCTGGCGGAGGGATTGGGAATATGCGAAGCATAGGGCGGCAGCACAAAGTCGAATTCGAAGATGTGGTCCGCCTGCTTGAATCCGGCTTCGAGGTCGCCTTCACTCTTCTCTCCCAGCACGACGTTACCCTTGGCATCCGCACGCCAGGGAAGAATGGGGGCACCCGGTTTTATGCCATCGCGCGGATCGAGAATGGGAGTCTTCACTTCCCAGTCCACTTTGATCAGTCTCAGAGCTTCGTCGCACAGATCTTCACTTTCGGCGACCACGATGACCGCCACCTCGGCGTTTTCCTGATCGGCGATATTGTCCAGCATGAGCCCGCCCTGGGAGCCCATAGGGCCGTCGTTCATGAAATCCTTCAGGTCGGGATCTTCCCAGGTAAGGATGTCCACCACACCGGGAAGCGCTTTGGCCTTGCTAATGTCGACGCTGTTGACTATTGCATAGGCATAGGGGCTGCGCAGGAACTTGGCATGCAGCATATTGGGCGCATGCGAGTCGGTACCAAATTTCGCCTTGCCCGTGGCAATGTTGTAGGAAAGTTTACCGGGAAGGTTGGGCTTCCCCACTACTTTGAATTCCGTTCTTTGCCCATTGACTCCGGCAATGTCCGCCATATCCTATGCCTCCGCCTTCATTACCTGTGCCGCTTCCATAATCGCGGTGGGATGTCTGGGGTACGTCCCGCAGCAGCAAATATTGCCGGCCAGGGCTTGCTTGCAGTCGTCTTCGCTGGGGCTCGAATTGTGGTCCAGAAGGTTCTTCGCCGAAACCACGAAACCGGGCGTGCAGTAGCCGCACTGCATGGCGTCCCACTTGGTATAGGAATGAATCAGGGGGTTCCACTTGGAATTGGCGGCAATGCCCTCGACGGTCTCGATCGATTTGCCTTCGCACTCCACGCTCAGCGTGGTGCAGGACAGCACTGCCCGGCCGTCGATTATCACCGTGCAGGAGCCGCATACCCCGCGATCGCACATCTGTTTGGCGCCGGTCAGTCCCAGCTTTTGCTGCAGGGTGCGCTGTAGCGTCCAGTTGGGCTCAATCAGCACCTCGTAGTCTGTCCCGTTCACCTTCAGCTTGGTGACTACCGGGACCACATCGTCGGGATGGGCCGCGGCAAAATGAACCTTCAAGGCGGCGAAGGTACTGAAATCCTTGACGCACAAGGGGCAGCGGAAACTGGTGATAGTGGTGGGCTCTGGAGTTTGGGCGGCCGCTGGAGTCTCGGCGGCCGCTGCGGTTTCCGTCGCCAGGGGCAAGCCGGCCGCCAGCGCGCCCCCCGCAAAGACCGCCCCTACGGTTTCCAGAAAACTTCTGCGGTTGAGGCCGTTGCCTTCATCCTTCTTGCTGTTGTCGTCAGCCATACTTGGCCCTCCGAATATTTCGTGTTCATCGGCACAAATTGGTTAAGTCAGTCCGGCCCCGCCCCGCTCCCGGTAGTGCTGAGGAATGGCAACGGACGGCTGGACATAAGCCCATCCCGAAACAAACTCGATTTTGCTCCGAGAACGGAATTCGCCGCGCACCGCGGTGGTTGAGGCGGCAGCCCGATAAATCCGAAAAGCAGGCGGATTTCTTCATTTTCATTTTAGGGGAGCCACTATATCAGCAATGCCGGGCATCATGCAAGATTTCTCCGAAAACCGTCAGACTGCTACCGACACTGGATTTAAAAATGCGCAGAATACAACGACGCAAAGTAACCATTTTATCCATTGGTACAAGGTGCACCGTCGATTTCTGTAGACACAGGGTCGACAATCATTCTGCGGCTATGCTGTGGCGGGTGCGGGTTGCGGTGCATGGATCGTATAGCCGAGGTTGCGAAGTTGGCGGATCATTCTCGCCGTGCGCTTTTGCTGCGATTGTTTGATGACGGTCGGACCTCGTTCTTCGTAGCGGACGCCCTGGTGCAGGATCAGCCAGATAAGTCGGCACTGTCGATCGCTGATCGCCCCGATGGCTTGTTTATATCCCAGTCGTTCCACACGGCGGCGAAAGACAAACTCGAAGATGCTGCCTTTGGCCTTTACCGCCGCGTTGGCTGTCTGGTTGAGGATGCGCCGCATCTGCCGGTTGCCGTTAGAGCGGTTTCACAGTAGTGTTGCAGTCCAAAGCTCTCAAGCAATAGGCGCAAGCGTAAGACGCGGGCTGGTGGGCGCCCCCGCAGGGAATCCTAGTAAAATCCAGCAAGAAACGAAAAGCCCGGCGCGGGGCCGGGGCATTTCAGTGGTACGGCTGGTTACCCCCATCGTAGCTCTCTTCTTGTGTCCAGGCAAGGGGCGTTCTTGTTGTCATCCGAGCCGGAGCT
>CAWCXX010000025.1:0-45442 GCA_963799445.1 uncultured Acidobacteriaceae bacterium
ACTTGGCTTTGCCAACCGCCAGATTGTAGGAAATTTACCGGGAAGGTTCGGCTTCCCCATTACTTTGAATTCCGTCCTTTTTCCATTGGCTCCCACAATATCCGCCATGTCCTATGCCTCCGCCTCCGTCACTGTGCCGCTCCATGATCGCGGTGGGATGTCTGGGATACGTCCCGCAGCAGCAGATATTGCCGGCCAGGGCGTGCTTGCAGTCGTTTCGCTGGGGCTCGAATTGTGGTCCAGAAGGTTCTTGGCCGAAACCACGAAACCGGGCGTGCAGTAGCCGCACTGCATGGCGTCCCACTTGGTATAGGAATGAATCAGGGGGTTCCACTTGGCATTGGCGGCAATGCCCTCGACGGTCTCGATCGATTTGCCTTCGCACTCCACGCTCAGTGTGGTGCAGGACAGCACTGCCCGGCCGTCGATAATGACCGTGCAGGAGCCGCATACCCCGCGATCGCACATCTGTTTGGCGCCGGTCAGTCCCAGCTTTTGCTGCAGGGTGCGCTGCAGCGTCCAGTTGGGCTCAATCAGCACCTCGTAGTCTGTCCCGTTCACCTTCAGCTTGGTGACTACCGGGACCACATCGCCGGGATGGGCTGCGGCAAAATGAACCTTCAAGGCGGCGAAGGTAGCGAAATCCTTGGCGCACAAGGGGCAGCGGAAATTGGTGATGGTGGTGGGCTCTGGAGTTTGGGCCGCCGCTGGAGTCTCGGCGGCAGCTGCGGTTTCCGTCGCCAGAGGTAGGCCGGCCGCCAGCGCGCCCCCCGCAAAGACCGCCCCTACGGTTTCAAGAAAGCTTCTACGGTTTAGGCCGTTGCCTTCATCCTTCTTGCTCCTGTCGCCAGCCATACTTGGCCCTCCGAATATTTCGTGTTCATCAGCACAGATTGGTTCACTCGGTCCGGCCCCCGTCCCGCTCCTGCTCGTGCTGAGGAATGGCAACAGACGGCTGGAAAAAGCCCAGCTCGAAGCGAACCTTATTCTGCTCTAAGGGATGAACGCGGCGATGTGTCGGAGCGCACAACCCCATGTGAGATAAATCACTTCGAGTAGGGGGCCGGGCGAGCTGTAAGCTTTCACAACTATCCGGCCAATATCAGTGGCCATTGTGGCAAATCATTCTGCGGCTATGCTGTGGCGGGTGCGGGTTGCGGTGCATTGATCGGAGGCCCGCACCCGGCACATTCTGGGCTATTTGAGCCCAGAATCGATCTACGACGGCAAGTACCGCTCGATCGATGTGCGCGTCGACCGCCCAACATGGTGGCCACCGCCAAGCCCGGCTACTACCCTTGCGCGCAGGACTACAGGTGACAGAGGACAAGGGAGCAAGGGAGCCGGCTGGCGGGTTCGCCTATCGAATGCCGCCTACCCTCAAAAAAACAATGGCCTGTGCGTTGGCACAGGCCTCCAGTTGAAGCCGGATTCTGCAATGTGCCGCAGCGCAACCGGCGTGCGGCCCTGCAATCAGCTTTGTTTCGGCTCGGCCGGAGCGTTCGACGCAGGCGGCGCTGGAGCCGTATTTTGCTGCTGGGCCGGAGGCGCTGGCGGCACTGGATCGAAGATGCCGCGAATCCCTTCACGGAATCCCCTCAATCCCTCGCCCAATCCCTTACCCAGTTCCGGCAGTCGCCTCACCCCAAACAGCAAAAACAAAACGACGGCCAGCAAGATAAGGTGCCAAGGTTGAAGTAGATCGCCCATCGATGTTCCTCCACGCGCTCCAAAGTTACCCGCGGGCTTCCAATAACTCTTATTGTCGCACAAAAGCCCAAAACAAACCGGGCGGCAACCCTGAGGGTTGCCGCCAGGCATGTTGGTTGAAGGATCGCGCTGAAGTCTAGAAGGTCAGCTTCAGAGCGAACTGGATCTCGCGATTGCCGCCGGCGTCTCCCGGATAGGTGAAACCCGCAGCCGTCGAGCCGGAGTAGCACACGCCGTTAGCAGGCACAGGCGCGTTAGACTCCCCGAGGGGTTGCAGATCGCGCCGCCGGCGCTGGTGGCTGTCGGGAGCGCATAGGCAGCCGGGTTCGAAATTTGGGAGTAATTAGGATTACTCACGGGAGTGACGGTGTCGGTAGTGCTCAGCAGATATGCCTGCTGCCCCAGGTTGAAGTTGGGGTGGTTCAGGATATCGAAGAACTCCGCCCGGAACTGCGCGCTGACCCTCTCGGTTATCTTGGTGTTCTTCATGACCGAGAAGTCCCAGTTGAAGTAATTGGGGTTGGGGACTGCGTCGCGGCCGGCGTTGCCGATGGTGCCATAGGGCATCTCCACGAAACAATCGGGATTGAACCACATGGTGTGGACATGCCTAACCGTCGCATTGCAGCCGGGCACGGCATCGGCACGCTCGCCTTCCACCGAGCCTCCGATGTTGGATTGATAGGAGAACAGCATGTTCTGAATGTTGATGGGCAGGCCGGTAAAGCGGCTGATGATGGGACTGACTTGCCAGCCACTCACCGCCCGATTGCCGTGGAACGGCAGGCTGTAAATAGCGTTCGCGGTGAACACCTGCGTGGAGTTATAGCTGCAAGGACCGCGATCCAGCTTCGGGTTGTACGCATCGTAGACGGCCCACTCGCCCTGTTCCGCGCTGGTGGTGGCCGAGCCGTTGTCGAGGCACTTTGACCAGGTGTAACCGACAGTGCCCGCCAGGCCCGCAGTAAACTGCCGGGCCAGGCTGGTCTGCAAGGAGTTGTAGCTGGAATGCGAAATGGGCTCTATCGCTTCTATCGAGGCGAAGTTCGGATTCACGTGCGTGCCTACAAACGGGTTGTTCACCGTGCCCCGCGCCCCCTGGCCGGAGGGGGTGGGGAGGGCGCCAAAGTCGGTGAAGGTGTTAAATAACGAGGGCGCGCCACCTGCTCCCGGCGCGTTCAGTTGCGCAGAGGTGACGTCGCCCCATGCCTGCGGAGGGTTGGCATCAATCTGCGAGAACTCGTGATTGCCGGCGGATCCGTTGTAGCCGATGTTGAACAACATTCCCTTCGGCAACTGGCGCTGTATGGTCAAGTTGTACTGCATTACATAGGGCGCGTGGTTCACATTGTTGAGGATGGCGCCAAACCACGTGACGCCCTGAGTCGCGAGCTCGGCACTCGGGATGAGGCTCGAGGGCAAGTTGGGATACACACCGTAAAGCGTAGGGAAGGTAAGATCGTACAGCGGGCTAACCGGGTTAAACGACGAGTCGAAGGTGCGCGTCTTGATCGGCTCGTGGAACAGGCCGAAGCCGGCGCGAATGGAGGTTTTGTGATCCCCGAACGGGTCGTAGGCCACTCCGACGCGCGGATCGATGTTCTTGGCGTTGGGATTGCTGGTAAAGGGATTGGACGCGGTGACGAAGCTGCTCTCCGTCGCGGTCGTAGTTAACATTGTTGAGCACGAACACGGGTAAACCCTTGGTCGTCGGATTGCTGGCCCAATCATAGCGCACTCCCAGGTTCACGGTGAGCCGCTTGCTGATTTTCCAGTCGTCCTGGATGTAAGGGGCCAGCCAATTCTGACGCCAGTAGCGTCTAGCAGTCCAGGGATAACTGGTGCCGCTGGGGGTCGTATAGGTATAGGTGGGGGCCGGAGTAGCAAATTCTACGAGCGGGCTCCCCTGTAGCGCTCCGCCGACGTAGAGGCACGGCGGCGCGCCGTCCGCACCAAAACAAACTAGAGGAAAGCCGTTCAAGCCGATGAAGAGGTCCCAGCCGCCGGCGTAGCCGACCGCCAGGGAGTTCGACTGCACCTTGGTGAAGAGGATGCCAACGTGGATGCTGTGCGGTCCCTTGGTCAGCACAACGTCATCGCCCACGCTGAAGCGGTTAGTGACGACCAGGCTCGGACTCGAAGGCGGGGGACCTAAAGGCGTGAGCCCATCGGCCGGCGCCCAGTCCGCATCCTGAATGCCGTTATTCATGTCTAGGGGGCCGGTTCCGTTGAAGCCGCCGCCCACCGTCTGCTGGTTGAGCCGCACGAACCCGAAACGGAGCTTCGTTGAGGAGCGAGGGCGAAAACACATGCCGCTCTTCAATGCTCATGTACTGGTTCCGTTCGTGGTCGACCTCCGGCCATCCAGGGAGTTCAGACTCCACATACGGGACAATTTGAAAGGCATTCTCGATGGTGTAGCGCGCGAACGCGCTGTCCTTGGGGCCGAAGTTGTAGTCAACGCGCGCCACGCCGTAGTCCTCGTTTTGGACATTGTTCCCTACCGAGCAGGAGAGGCCCGTGTCGGGATAAAGGGATGCATTGGTTACATTCGGGCATTGGGGGTTCGGGTTTGGGGCTGTCGGATACAGTGCCATGATACTCTGCGACAACGCGTTCATCGGCCCGAAAGTGGGATTTGTCCACGTTCCCGTCCCATCCGGGTTGCCTCCCTGGTAGCCGTACGCCTCGAACAGGTCTGCCCCGGCTGGTCGGCACGTTCGGCCCGCGTGGTTCTGCCCGTAAGCGAGCGCAAGCCTTCGTAGTTCATGAAGTAGAAGGCTTTGTCCTTCTTGATGGGGCCTCCCAGCGAACCGCCAAACTGATTCCTCTGAAGGACGGTTTCTAGCCGGCGACGTCGAACCAGTTATAGCCGTCCAGGACGCTGTTGCGGATAAATTCGTAGGCCGATCCGTGCAGGGCGTTGGTGCCCGACTTGGTGACCATGTTGATCGCCGCGCCGGTGCCGCCAAACTGGGCGCCATAGGTGTTCGTCATAACCGCGAATTCCTGGATCGCATCCATGCCCAGGGAAGTCCCGATGATGCCGATTCCGGTGCCGTGGTCCCCAGCGTCTACGCTCTCGAGGTCGTCTATGACGTAGGAGGTTCCCACCGGACGGGAGCCGGAGACGGAATAGTTGTTTTCCAAACCGTAGGCGGTAGGTGACACGCCGCCGCCGGATCCACCAGCAACCACAAGGCCTACGCCGGGCGCGAGCGCGAGCAGATCCGTGAAGTTGCGGCCATTGAGCGGCAGGTCCGACATCTGGGTGGGAGAAATCAACTGGCCCACTGCGGCCGTGGTGGTGTCCACGGTGGGTAGCTTGGCCATGCACCTCGACCACTTCCGAGGTATGGCCCACCTTGAGCGTAAAGTCCAGCACCGGGTGTGCGCCGACGGTCAGTATGATCCCGGTCTGCACCAATTTCTGGAAGCCTGTCTTCTGCGCTGCAACGGTGTAGGTGCCGATCGGCATTTCCGGCAGGGTGTAGCGCCCCGCCCCGTCGGTAGTCCCAGCGTAGGAGATGCCCGTGGCGACGTCCGTCGCCTGGATTTGGGCGCCCGCAACCACCGCACCGGTGGTATCCATGACGGTGCCAGAAAGAATGGCTGTGTTCACCTGCGCGTGTAAGTTGCTGACGGCAAGGGCGCTAAACAACAGCACGACCAGCGCCCCACAGACTATTTTCATATGGCCTAAAAAGGACTTAAACATACTGCCTCCTATCATTTACTCCTCCTGTTTCGATTTACTACACTGTGAACAGCATCCCCACGTGGGAGGTTCCCCTACCGCCCTGACAATGCCCAGGGTCAGTGTCCCGGAGCCATTGGTAAAAAAGGACTTGCAACAATCTCCTCTCACTTGCCGCGCGGCGATCAGCCTGCCCATGGAGTCACCATGAGGGCTCCGCACTTGGCCGGACGTCGCCACTTCCAGCGCCCCGCTATGGTTCGCTGACGCCGCCCACAAGATCTCGCCACACTCATGCCGTGCTAGTGCACATCGGCTCAGAGAGAGGCGAAAAGCTCAAAGATTGAGTTGCGCGAAAGTATGCACCCTCGAAACAAATCTTGTCAATGCCTGTTTTTTCCTGGGTCATAGCACAATGGATACGTGCCCTTGGTGAAGGTTATGCAGTGGCTCAGAACTGCGCTGCTGCTTGCGGTTTGAAGGGTTTTTTGGAGGGGTGGTTGCAGCAGGGCCGCACCCGAGACGCGACACAGATCCCCCCGCGTCGTCGACCGTTCCGCCGTCAGCCATTCCGCTGTAACTACGGCAAAACCAGAGAAGGTGTGACCTATTCAGCTTTTTTTGAAGGTCGCCGCTCCTTGGGGTCGCGGCGCCTTAAGTGCAGCGGCTTCGGGTTACAGCATCTCTGGATTTGCTATAGAGCATGGATTCAGTGTCCCGTCCGGCGCCAGCGTGCTTCTGGCATCGCGCCGCATCGCCCATACTGAAGAACGTGCCATTGTGCTGCCGCCAAACACTGTCGCCGTGCTTGCCGATCGCGATCCATCAGAAATGCCGGATCGTCTTTCTCGGTGTTGAGCGAATGTCCGGAACGTGCGCAGGGTCGCCGGTATGTTCCACGTGGCTCTCCAGCGAGCGGCTCACCAGATCGCGGGAGCCGAGCCCAACCGCCAGCGCAAGGGTGAGAACGATGCCTCCGAAGAGGATGCCGAACGCCAGCTCGACAATGTTTCCACCCACCTGAAGATGGTCCAGCACCATGGCCGCCGTGAGCACCAGCACCAGCCACTTCACGCCCAACGAAAGAATGCGCGCGTACTGCAATTGCGCATTCACAGCGCTGATCAGGACCGACCGTCCCAGGAAGCGCGCGATCAAAATACCCGCAATCAGCAGCAGTCCCGCGCCCACCGCATGCGTGAGGTAGGGCAGGAGCGCAATGGGAAGGGTTGTGCCGGTGGCATACGAAGTGTCGAAGGCTGAGACGCCGATGATGAGTCCGAGCAGCACGCACCCCCAGAATGATAAGCGCGCCACAATTTCCGTCGGCGAGCTGGATGGAGTCCAATCGCTGCCGCCTTTGCTTGCCAGGCGCAGATCGAACTTGAGCCAGGTCAGGCAGCGCCGCAGCGCCCACGAAACGGCAACGCCGCTCAATGTGAACACGAGCAGAGCAACAAAGAATGCCAGAATTCCCGGAAGCACCGCGATCAGCAGCGTCAGCACGCGATAAAACGACTGATGCAGCGCATCCGTCATGTGCTGCCACATGGAGCCGGTGCTATACACCGGAAGCACCGGCGCGTTTTGAATTGTTTGAAGCAAGCTTGCAGCCAGGTTTTGCATCATATTCGCTCCTCTCGCCGTTCGGCCGCCGGCGCGTGCCTGGGGCGCAATCGGCAATCATGAGTTAAACCGGTCGGGCCAGCGCCAGCGCGCGACCAGGTAGGGTTTATCCGCCTCGAACGCCGCAGCCACAGCCTCGATATGGCGCTCCGGGGTAGTTCCGGATGCGGTTACGTTGATGTGTCCTGCGACCCAGGCCAGATAAAGCGGGATGAGCGCACCCATCAGATGTCCGCGATTGATGGTGCGCAGCCGGTAGGCAATGAGAAAGTCGAACACAATGCGCGCCCAGAGGTTGTCGGGCATGCGAAAGTCCGAAGCGTCAACGACTGAGAACCGCTTGAGCAACAGCAAGGAGTGAGGCGGCAGCATCAACGACCAGATCTCCTGCAGGTTGGCATAGGCCAGGCGGAATGCCTCAACCATTTGTGCCACGTCGTCGGCGCTGCCGGCGGGCGACGCACCGGGAACCGGCTGGCGCATGATGGGCGGGCGGCGCGGCCGCTGCCAAACAGCTGCCTTGGATTCGATGTCGGCAAACAGCGAACCGGTGACGAGAGCAAGAATCGAACTGATATCGACATCGGCCGGCTGCGGCATGGCACGCAGGCCGGCATCGATCTCGTCCACCGAGCAGCCGCCCGCGACGGCTTCATTCACCGGCCACAAAAGCGCCTCGTTCTGGCCGGGGTCGTTGAAGCGGTGGGCGGCCGTGGCCATTCGTTCTGCCATACGCATCGAGAGGCACATATCGAGCGCCAGCGGAAATCGCGACCGCGCGGCAAACAGCGTCCGCGTGAGCGGATAGAGAATTGCCGAATTGATGAGCCCTGTGTTGGGAGGAATGCTGTAGTGCGGCATGGCCAGGTCAATGGCTGTGTGCAATACCGCACTCGCCAGACTGCGCAGCGCCAGCGAGCTCAGCGAATCGGCGCCGGGGCCGAGCATCAGCACCGCTTTCGCTTCATGCTCGCGTCCGGCCTCGAATGCATTGATGAAATCGGCTGGCCTCATCGGCCATGCCGTGCTCGAGCGCGAGATTGGCACTACCCGCATCGCGGTCGTCGCGCGGGCAGCGAGCTCCTCCTGCGTGGCAACAATCACGCTTTCAGCGGAAAAGGCTTCGGACAGGTGCGTCATCAGGCGTTCGAACTCTTCCGGCTGCATAGCTGTGGCCAGCACAAGCAGGTCGGCCGCCGCATGTTCAGCGGTCGAGGTGGCCTCGGGAATCGGATTTGCTGTCGCCATCGGTCGAGTAGCGGGTGACGAAAAAAATGAGTCCTACAATGCTAAGATGCCATGCATCGGGATGCGAAGCCATCCGGGGCGGGAATTGAGCTCGTAAAGCACCTCATACAGAGCTTTTTCAAGCAGATAAACCTTGAGCAGCGCCTGAGCCGGCTCCGGAGCGGGCAGCAATGCCGGATTTCGCGCCGCAGCATCGCGATAAGTGCGCAGGAACTCAGCCGAGGCGGCATTTTGCCACCAGTGCGCCCAGGCTGCCAAAGCATCGGGATCGGCGCTACCCCGCTCGGAGCCAACAAAATGATCGACCGCCGCAAACGCAACATAGGAGAATGAGCGCAACATGCTGGCGACGTCCTTGAGCGGCGATTGCTTTCTGCGCCGCTCCTCAATCGGCCAGGCAGGCTCACCTTCAAAGTCAATCAGCACAAAATCATCGCCGCCGTCTGGCGATTTCGCGTCTGCCGTGCGCAAGGTCTGGCCCAGGTGATAGTCGCCATGGATGCGAATGCGCTGGCCGGACGGTTGCAGCGCCGCAATCGACCGCACGCGCCGGATCAGCTCCGGCCGGCGCGAAAGCAGCAGCCCGGCTGCGTCGGTGGTAGCGTCATCGAGCGTAGCCAGCTTCCCCTTCAGCGCTTCCAGCGTAGATTTGAGCTGCGCTTCAATGCGCTCCACGTCAAGTGCAAGATCCTCTGCCGTCATCGGCTCCGGAGCAAATGCCGGCAGATCGGCGGAACTCGCAAGGGCAAGATGCATTTCTGCCGTGCGGCGTCCCAGCAGCGCCGCGGCCCGAAGTGTGGACTGCGCCCCCGCCAATTTCTCCGGCGGCGCCTCGCCGCTGCCCTGGAATTCAGGAGTTTGCGATATTGCGGGAGCGGGCTGACCGGCAACCGTCACCAGCCAAAGCGAAAGTTCGTCAAGGAACCACTGCCAGCCGTCGCCATGATTCGGAACCAGCCCCTGGAGCATCGCCACTGTAGTCTTCTGCGGGCCCGGCGAGCTCATGGCGATCTCGCCCAGGAACGGCGGAATCCTCGTGAAGTTGGCGATCTCCGTCAGAAATCGGCCCATCTCTACATCGGGATTCTCTTCGGCCTGCAAACGCCGGAAGAGCTTGAGAAAGAGCCTGTCATCAAATCGGATGGAGGTATTTGACTGCTCGGCTGTGCTCACCCGCGAGGGCAGCCTCTGCGTCGCCAACTCAACCGGGAAGGCTTTCGAAGCCCGTGCGTCGAGCCGGCCGCCCTGCGGAAGCACATCACCGGCTGAAGGAGACTCGCGCGGCTCAAATCGCTGCCCGCCAGCCGATTGCGAGCCGAGCGCATCGGTCCGCGGCGCAGCCGCTGCTTCTCCGGGCTGCGCGCTGAGCGGTGCGGGCGCGGGAACGCCGGCGCCTGCCTGGGTCTGAACTGTAGCAGCTGCATCCGCAGGCCCGGCAGCCGGCATTGCTGCGGCGGATTCCGCGGCCGATGCGCCGATCGCCAGCGCGTCAGTCTCTGACACAGGCAGCGTTGTGTTTCCCGCAATAAGCCGCAGCAGTTCCTGATGAAAGTCTTCGTGTACTGTGGCATCGTAGACCGCCGCGGTCCCGCCTGAAGTTGTCATTTTCGCAATGATGCTCTCCGGGTGCTCCGCCATCACTGCGTCGAGCTCGCCGCCGGCGCCGATGGCAAGCGGAATTTGATACCGATCCGGAGGGCCGTTGAAGTACGTGACATTGAAGAAAAACAGTGCCGGCGAAAGTGCGGCCGCCTGCGTTTCGCCGACCGCCGCAAAATCCGCAAGCCCGGCCGCTCCGTCGCGCGCAAATTCAACCCAGCCGCTCGCCTGTACCGATTCAATTCTGCGCGTCTTGGCTCCAAACCAGCGCTGGCGCGGCAACCAGTCGCGCAGAGCCGGCTCCAGCAAACCCGCTCCCGCGGTCGCCAGAAACTCCGCCCAGCTTGCGGACAGGGCCGGCAACGCGGCCTGCGTCTCGGTTTCGGCGGCAGCTTCACTCGCAAGCTCAGGCGGCAACTCGCTTGCCGCGCCCGCAGCCTGCAATTCCAGCCAGAGGAAGGAATACGGCGCCAGCGTGATCCATATGGGTCCCTGCTGATGGTCGGGAAAGGCACGTAGCCCAGCATCTCCACCGGCTCGAAGCCGGCATAGTCGGCCAAATCGAGCGTGACCGGCTGCGCGAAGCGGCTCAAATTGGCTACACACAGCACCGTCTCGTGGAATCCGTCGCCGCGATCCAGTTCGCGCAAATACGCCAGGATCTTGCGGTTGGACGGATTTAGAAACGTAAGCGTTCCCCGCCCGAATACCTGAAACAGCTTGCGCAGGGCGATCATGTTGCGCGTCCAGTGCAGCAGGCTTGACGGGTCGCTTTGCTGCGCTTCAACATTTACCGCCTGGTAGCCGGTGACGGGATCCATCACCACCGGCAGATAAAGCCGCGCGGGATCGCACCGGGAAAAGCCGGCGTTGCGATCGGAGGTCCATTGCATCGGCGTGCGCACGCCGTTGCGGTCGCCGAGATAGATGTTGTCGCCCATGCCGATCTCGTCGCCGTAATACAAAATCGGCGTGCCGGGGAAACTCAGCAGCAGCGAATTCAGCAGCTCGATGCGGCGGCGGTTGTTGTCCATCAAGGGCGCAAGCCGCCGCCGGATTCCGACATTGATGCGCATGCGCGGATCGGCCGAATACGCAAAGTACATGTAATCGCGCTCGTCGTCGGTGACCATCTCCAGCGTCAGTTCGTCATGATTGCGCAGAAACAGGCCCCACTGGCAGGTGTCGGGGATGGGCGGCGTTTGCGCCATGATGTCGGTGATGGGCAGCCGGTCTTCCTGGCGCAGCGCCATGATAGATGCGCGGCATGAGCGGAAAATGGAAGGCCATGTGGCATTCATCGCCATCGCCGAAATAGGGGCGCACGTCGGCGGGCCACTGGTTGGCTTCGGCGAGAATCAGCCGGTTGGCGTATTCCGCATCGATGGCGGCGCGCAGGGTGCGGACGACCGCATGCGTCTCGGGCAGGTTTTCGCAGGAGGTTCCATCGCGCTCGCAAAGATAGGGAATGGCGTCCATGCGCAGCCCGTCGACTCCCATATCCAGCCAGAAGCGCATGGCCTTCAGCACCTCTTCCAGCACCAGCGGGTTGTCGTAATTGAGATCGGGCTGGTGCGAAAAGAAGCGATGCCAGTAGTAGGCCTTGGCGGTTTCGTCCCACGTCCAGTTCGATTTTTCGGTGTCGGTAAAGATGATGCGCGCGTCTTTGTACTTCTGGTCGGTGCCGGACCAGACGTACATATTCGCGCTGCGGCGATCCGACGGAGGAGCCAGGCGCGCAGCCTTGAACCAGGGATGCTGATCGCTGGTGTGGTTCACCACCAGCTCGATCATCACCTGCATCCCGCGCTGATGCGCCGCATCAAGCACGGCCTTGAAATCGTTCAGCGTCCCATAGGAAGGATTTACGTCGGTGTAATTCGAGATATCGTAGCCGTCGTCGCGCAGCGGAGAGGGGAAGAACGGCAAAAGCCAGATGCAGGTGATGCCCAGGTCCTGCAGATAATCAAGGTGCATCAGCAGGCCCGGAAAATCGCCGATTCCGTCGTTATTCGAGTCGGCGAAGGCGCGCACGTGCAGCTCGTAGATGATGGCGTCTTTGTACCAGAGAGGATCGGTGGCGCTGGCGATCTTTTTCACGCTTCAGCTCTCCAGGCAGTTTGCATGCGTATTTCCCTGAGGCGCGCACCGTCATTGTATGCGGCTCACGCGAAAGATATGCGCAGGTTGAATGCCCGGCCGCAGCGCGACGTAGTTGCGATCTCGCCAGGTGTATTGCGCGCCGCTCAGCAGGTCATCCACCAGGAAGCTCCCACTGGTGGAAACGCCAATCTTTTCAAGGTCGAGATTCGTCCAGCCGGTTTGCTCGTTGAAGGAGTCGATATTGACGGCGACCAGAATCGTGTTCTCGAAGCCGGGCGTCGATTTCGAGTAGCAGATCAAATTGGGGTTATCGATGGAGTGGAAATGCAGCGAGGCGTTCGACTGCAACGCCCGGTTCTCGCGGCGGATTCGGTTCAGCGCGGTGATCAGCGGCACCAGCGAGTCCGGCGCATTCCGGTCGCGCTGCCGAATCTGGTATTTCTCGCTATCCAGATACTCTTCCGACTCTCCTTTGCCGGCCGGCGGCCGAGCCGGGGCGTTTTCTTGAAGCTCATATGCAGGGCCATAGATGCCGTAGTTCGCAGACAGAGTCGCGGCCAGGATCAGGCGGTGCATAAAGGCCGGACGCCCCCCTTCCTGCAGCGTCTTGTGCAGAATGTCCGGCGTATTAGGCCAGAAATTCGGCCGGAAAAAGTCGCTGATCGGCGGGCGCGTAATCTCTTCCAAATAGCTTTCGAGCTCCGATTTACTGTTACGCCAGGTAAAGTACGTGTACGACTGCGTGAATCCGCGCTTGGCCAACCCGTACATCAGATGAGGGCGCGTGAATGCCTCGCCCAGAAAGATTACGTCGGGATATTTGCTTTGAATCTCGTTCAGGCACCACTCCCAGAAGGAAAACGCCTTGGTGTGCGGGTTATCGACGCGGAAAACACGCACGCCGCGCTCGATCCAGAATTCAAAAACGGAATACAGTTCATTCCAAAGGCCGCGCCAATCGGTCGATTCAAAATTCAGCGGATAAATATCCTGATACTTCTTGGGCGGGTTCTCTGCATATTGAATCGATCCATCGGGCCGGATGAAAAACCACTCCGGATGTTCGGTGACCCATGGATGATCGGGCGAGCACTGGAACGCAATGTCCAGAGCGATCTCGATTCCCTGCGATTTAGCCGACTGCACCAGCCGCTCGAAGTCAGCGAAGGTGCCCAGTTCGGGATGAATCGACTTATGCCCGCCGCAATCGCCGGCAGCCTCTGCGCCTAACGGCGCGCAGGGCGCCGCACTTCGGTCGCCGATGGCCCATGGACTGCCCGGTGCGCCCGGCGCCGCAACCGTCGCGTTGTTCGGCCCTTTGCGGAAGGCCCGGCCGATGGGATGAATGGGCGGCAGGTAAACAATGTCGAAGCCCATCGCGGCGATCTCAGGCAACTGGCGTTCCACGTCCCTGAAGGTTCCGTGCTCGCCAGGAATCGGCGAAGCCGACCGCGGAAAAAGTTCATACCAGGCAGAGAACCGCGCGCGTTCGCGATCGACCCAGACCGGCAGTTCGGCTGCAAATTGCGTGGCGTGCGTCAGGTCGGGATAGCGCGCCATCAGGCGCTCGAGTTCCTCACCGCAGGGATTCTCGTAGAAGGGGCGCTCCTCGCCGGCCAACCGCTCAAGATTCTCCGCGATCTGGAGCAGCCTGGCGGCGTCGCTGCCTTGCGCCCGCAATGCTGCCTCGCGCACCAAAACGGCGCCCGAAGAAAACGCGAGCGCAATATCCTGCGCCACGGGATTCAAGCCAACATGAGGGCCTGCATTCGGGCTGGGCATTGCCGCCGGGGCAACATCGGCAAGCTCCGGACTGGTCTGCGCGGCCAGGCGCTTCTTCAAGTCGCTGGCCCAGGTTGCGAAGTGGTCGATCCATCCCTGCAGCGTGTATCGCCAAGAGCCAAGTCTGTCAACTCGGAAAACCCCTTTCCAAATATCGTTCTCAAGAGCCTGCATGGGCGCGAAGCGCCAGCCTGATTCGCTTTCATGCCGATAAAGCACGCGCGCAGCCACATCATTGTGGCCATCGGCAAAAATCGCCGCGCTCACCTCGACTTCCTCGCCGCAAACGCGTCGCACCGGATGACTTCCCCAGTCAATTTGCGGGCTCACATCCTCAATTACGACGCGCTGGCGGCCATCGCACGGCTTCATGGCGATTTATCCTCGACGGCAAACACACCTGCCTTGAATTGGCGCAAGCAAAGATCTAGCAGGCCGCGCATCAAACGCCTAGGTTCGCCAATTAAGCAGCAGTAATTAGAGATGCAGAGCGGCGGGGACGGGTTTGTTGCCGGTCGCTCGGGAAGAAGCAGCTCTATGCTCCTTTTACCACGGGCTTGCTCTAAGAGCCGAATGAAATCGCTGCCGCCGGCGCAGAATCCGCCGGGCATTTCCCATTGAGGTTGAGATTCAAGATGAAGGTTCTAAGTCCGCAAGAAACGCAGAAATGGGCAAAGCTTCCTTAAGTTATTGATACTAAATACTGTATATGGTGCCTGGAGGGGGTCGGATTGCCGGTTAGTATTGATTCTAAATAAGTTATTGAAAAACGCTAGACACTCAAAACCATCAAAACGCAGGAAACGCGGTTCTTGAGTACGCTACAAGTACACGGAATTTTCGACAAATAGGCTTTGAACTCCGTCCTTCTTGGAGCTGGGAAAAACGGCGGATGAGCTCACTGAGCGCTATGATCTTTCACCGCCATTTGAAGGTTACTTCCGGATAGCCGGTCAACCCGCCGGAACCCGAAAAAGGGCGCCGGGGCACGATCCCAGGGAACGCTCGGTGAGTGACTCGATGATTTGCCTTAAAGCGAGAGCATGAGACCGATCAAACTGGATAGATCAATTCATCCGCCTGATTCAACAGCAGATCGTCATCTTCGCGAGCCACAGACGAAGAGCCCTTGACACTCGCGGCATTTTGCTGCAACCTGACTCCTAAAGGTTGCAGGAGCACTTGTTATGAGCATGCTTTCGAGTGGAAAATGTACTCCATGTCGCGGCGATTCCCCACGGGCAACCGAGGCGGAGATTGGGGAACTGAAGGCTCAAATCCCAGATTGGAAGCTGGCGGATCGTGAGGGCATTTTACGGTTAGAGCGTGTCTTCCCCTTCAAGGATTTTGCGGAGGCTCTAGCGTTCACGAATCGCGTAGGTGCTCTTGCCGAGACGGAAGGTCATCATCCGGCGATTCTTACCGAATGGGGTCGGGTAACTGTGACTCTCTGGACGCACAAGATTCGTGGTCTGCACCGGAACGACTTCATCATGGCAGCTAAGGTCGATTCTCTTGCTGCTGAATCCTGATTTCGCATGGCATCAGCCAACCCGGCAAAAGAGCGCCAAGCAGTCCTCGGCGAACCTGTAGGGGACTTACTCAGGAACTTGAGACGTACAGGATCGTTCGCGCTTCAACTCCAGTCGAGCGTCACCGGCCTCCGGTCCGCTGCTGGCGAACCACGAGTTGGTCGGGTCTCGGGGCAGCCTGGCTTGCGATTGTGATGGCAAACCATGGGTTCTGCAAGGGTTAGTTCCTGTGGCCTGCTGTGCGGAAAAAGCGTAACCAAGCTTGACGCATGATACCTGTGAAGTACCAATCACGACTCGAAAAAGCATTGTACTTATAGACATTTAGGGAATACAATTCCTGCAAATTCCGGCCATAGACACAAGCCATGGAAGTTTAGCGGTGCGATCTGCGCAATGATCCTGCTTCCGGCACTGGCCTACCTCCTTCTGCCGCGTCAGAAGCCGGCGGCGGCGACCGATGACAAAGATGACAAGGCGGTGCTTGCGACTCTTGGAGTTCCGGACTAGCGCTGAATGACAGTCGCGGCAGCGGGCAATCGTCATTAGGAACGGGGTGGCTCTTTCCATCGGATCCTTTGCCAACGGAGAAAAGAAACTTTGAGAAATATGGAGGAAAAAATGAAGATACTTGGAATTACCTGTGGCAGAAGCAACAGCAACACGGAGATTCTGGTCAAGGAAGCCCTGATGGGAGCTGAGGAAGGCGGCGCCGAAGTCGAACTGATACGGCTGCATGACCTCACGATCAAGCCCTGCACCGGATGCAACTCCTGTGTGATCGACTTATTCGAAAAGGGCGGCTCTGGTCAATGCGTCATAAAAAACGACGATTTCAACTTCTTCAATGAAAAGTTCCTGGACTGCGACGGCATGGTGGTGGGCTCGCCGATCTATGAAAAGAGCCCCAGCGGACAGTTGAAAAGCCTGAACGACCGCATGGGCCCGTCGCACGACATGGCCTTCCAAATGATCGCACGCGACATGCGCCAAGCCAAGGGCATTACCAAGGGAACCGGCCCCGATCCGCGCTTCTTCAAGCAGCGCGCGGCCATTCTGATCGGCGTCGGCGGCAGCGAGTGGGACACTTTGGCCGCTCCTCTGCTGCACCTGTTTGTCTTCCCCATGCAAGTTGAGGTTCTGGATAAGATCATCGCCAACTGGGTCGCTCTGCCCAAATCCGTGCTCTTCCGCGAAGATCTGCTGACCCGTGCGCATAGCTCGGGCAAACACCTGGCTGAGTGCCTGAAGCGCGAGCTCACCCCCGACGACTACATCGGAGAACCAGGCTTATGCCCGCTCTGCCACTCCAAGCTGGTGGAGATCCGCGAAGGCGACAGCAACTACCCCGCGATTTGCGGCATTTGCGGCGTGAGTGGAACGCTCACCGTGACCGACGGAAAGGTGAAGTTCGACATTCGCGAAGAGGACAGACCGCACTCCCACGTTCTGCTCTCGGGCAAATTCATGCACGGGAAGGACCTCCAGGAGCGCTCTCTGGCGCCTCATCCCAACGCGCACGAGATTCCGCAGAGATTTAAGAAATACGAGAAGTATCTCACGCCCTCGAAGCCGGCGAGGGATGCCGTTAAAGCAGTTTAGTGAACCACGCGACGCGGACGGAAGCCGGAGAAATCTTTCGCCTTGCGGCGGAGTGCTCGGATCGGCACGCCCGAAGAGTTGATAGAATCCCGGGCGTTGCATGCTTGTTGGGCAAAATCTGGCAGGGGTAAATGATGAGCACAAGTGAAGTGCTGAATGCGTCCGAGAGCCAAGAATCAATTGCTCCAGCGGGCATGACGCCGGAGCAGCGGCTGCAAGCAACCATCGAGCTAAAACCCGTTGACCGAATCGTCTGTTCGCTTTTTGTGTTTGGATATGCAGCCAGATTCGCCGGAGTCACCCAGGCGCAGTTTTTGAACGACTGGGATCTCGCTCAACAGTGCATGGATAAGCTGAAGGCTGCCTATCCAATCTGGGACTGCATTCGATCGGCATTTGCCGACATGGGATATGGCCCGATACTGCGCAACCGCTGGTTCCAGAAAGTGGCCCTCCCCGGAGAAGAACTGCCGGAAGATAGTCCCTTCCAGATCCATGAAGAGTCTCTGGCCACGCAAGAGGAATTGCGTGCCGTCATGAAGACCGGCATGGCCAAATATATGATGGCGGTAACCAAGCGTATCCGGCCCAATAAAGGACTCCTTCATTATCTGTTATGGGAGTGGCGCCGCAACCGGTTGCTGGAAAAAGATATCCAGGCTGCCTACCGGCGCGGACAAACATTCTATTATGGCGGGACCTTCGCCTACCCGTTCGAGGTGTTCTCGATGACGCGGGGGATGACCGAGTTCAACACCGACCTCTACCGCCTGCGCGATGAACTGGTCGATATTATGTGGAAAGTTCAAAAAGACACGATCGATTCGGCTGTGAAGAGTGCCAGGCGTTCAGGAATTCCGCGCATCTTTGTTGTTGGAACCCGCTGTACCCCAACATTTCTTCGCAAAGCAATGTTCGACAAGTTCTCCTGGCCTTTCCTCAAAGATGGTACTTTAAAGCTCATTGAAAACGGATTGACCCCGGTTTTTCATCTGGATACCAACTGGGATCGTGAAATGGAGAGGTTCCTCGAATTGCCCAAAGGCAAGTGCATCGTTGAAACCGACGGCGCGTCCAATATCTTTCGCGCCAAGGAAATTCTCAAGGACCACGTTTGCCTTGCAGGAGACGTTTTGCCGGCCTTGTTAACGACCGGCAGCGCAACCGAAACAGCGGAATACTGCAAGAGATTGATCGATGTAGTCGGAAAGGGCGGAGGGTACATCTTCAGCAATGGATGTACGATGCCCGTTGACTCCCGGCACGAGAATGTCAAGGCGATGATGGATACGATTGCCCGGTATGGGCGCTACGACTGAGAGCCGATCCTTGCGAGCGGTGCATGCTTGATTCAAGGAATCACTGCACGCGCAATCGGCGCGCAATGAGAACGAAGGACTGGGAAATGGCAGGGTTATTCGCAATCGGGGAGTGCAAATGGCCCTCACAATCCGTGCAGTCGTTCGCTTCCAATCGAATTATTCAATGAATTGTTCAGTCCCGAGAGGAAGACATTGTTCCGAGTTCGGACAATTCATTGGCCCGAGACGCGACCAACAGGGAGCGAGGACCTGGCACGCACCAAAGACCCTACACAGCCATTGCCGAGGCGTTACGCCGTTTGTTTCGTCAACTCAAGTTGTGCGTTGTCGAAGTTGTCCTTGGCTGCGCTCACATCGTTAAAGATCATCGTCGTGCGCGTCTCCGGAGTAAACGGCTTCCAGTGCGGAAGGCCCTTCACATTGGGGTCGCCAGTGCGGGGCGAATTGCACCCACGCATCGCTCATTGTGGCTCCAAGCGCCCTCGCCGCGTCGCCGCCGCCCGTCATGCGCTCGCAGCGATCGGTATTGTTGAAGACGAAGGCCAGTTCGGAACAGTGAAAAGCCATCGGCCTTGCATCCAGCACCGGCGTTTGCCAGTCGAACTGGTAGCAATACACCGGCGCGCCATTCTGCGCAGCCTTGCGCTCGGCCTGTTTCACGATGCTGGACCGCACGCCGGATGTCGCAATCAATGACCAAAGCTGAAACGGGTTCGCATTCGGGTAAAGCTGCCGGTAGCTCCCAATGATGGCGTCCGCGTGATCCGGAAACGCCTGCGCTACCCGCTCCTTGAGCGTCTCTGCTGTCATAGTGAATGCATCTGGATGATTGATTCCATGCGTAAACTCGTTCAGAGTGCCGCCGGTGATCAGAGGAACAGACGTGGAAAGTGGTGATCCCGCCGGATCAAACGGCTGCTGCGGCAGAATCCGCCCGTCCATGACTGGAAGCCAGCCGGGGAGATTCGCCATCCGCGCAAATTTGACCATCCCCGTGATGGGAGGCCGCCGCGTAACAATCGCCGCCGCCTCTTCAAGATCTCTGAATGGAAGATCCCACAGTTTATTGACAGAGTTCTTATCCAGGCCCAGCTGCTTCAGCAGCAGCGCCGCCGTAGCGCGCGAGTTTTCTTCAGTGCCCACGCGCAATGTGGCCCCGCTTTCAACAATCGCCCGATGGAACAGACCCTTCGCCGCCGGCATGGCCATCAAGGTGGAGACCTTGCCGCCGCCCCCGGACTGACCAAAGATCGTCACCCGTCCCGGGTCTCCGCCGAAGTTCGCAATGCTGTCGCGTACCCACTCGAGTGCTGCGACAATGTCGAGCATTCCCACGTTCGCGGTTTCGGCGTATTGATCGCCATAGTCGGCAAGATTCAAGTAGCCGAGAACGTTAAGCCGGTGATTGATCGAAACGACCACCACGTCTCCGCGGCGCGCGAGGCTTTCGCCGTCATAGGAAAGCAACTCCTGCCCGGAGCCGGCCGTATACCCACCACCATGGAGCCAAAACATGACGGGACGCTTTCCGCTGTCCAGTCCCGGACTCCAGACATTCATGCGCAGGCAATCTTCGCCTGGCTGTCCATCGTCCCATTGGAAAAGCCATGATTCCTCGTCATTGGCCCAACCGGCTCTCGGCGGTTGTGGACTGACCTGTCCGTAGGTCAGCGAACTGCGGACTCCCGGCCAGGGCGCCACTTTCTTCGGCGCCATGAAGCGCGCGCTCCCTGATGTGCTGGCCGCATAGGGAATGCCCTTGAAGGTGAAGATTCCCTTGCGCGTGCATCCCTGGACTTTTCCCGATGGCGTATCCACGACCGCGTAATCCGCCGCGGCCCGGATATCGTCTCCCCGGCTCGGAGCAGGCGCCGGATATGCTGCGCCCAATGTTGCTTCACCGTACGAACGCTTGACTGCGGTTGCCGCCGCAGCCAGCAGAGAACCTTTCAATAGATTTCGGCGTGAGAACATCTTCTCCTCCCATCCACGATCCGCTCCACTCTGCACAAGAAGTCAGTGCGCAGAGCTTTGGTTATAACGAATATCGGCGTCCATCTTGATGTCGCGCGAAGACCTGCCTACGCTAAAGCGGTAAACTCCACCGCTCGTCTCCCAGCGATGCGATGCATCGTTCCATGCAGCCAGCGCTGACACAGGAATCGCGATCTCAACCGTCTTTGATTCACCGGGCTGCAACCGGACCTTGGAAAAGCCTTTCAACTGATACGGGGGCTCGTGTGCGGCGGGCGGATCAGTCAAATAAACTTCGATGACTTCGGAGCCGGCGAGATGGCCCGTGTTCTTCACCGTCACCTGCAATTGGAATGAGTCCTTATTCCGCGCTACATGAAGTTGGCTGTAGTCAAAGGTCGTGTAGGAGAGGCCAAACCCAAAGGGAAATAGCGGGGTCTGCTTGTGCTCGTCGTAGAAGCGGTAACCGACAAAAATCCCCTCGTCGTAATGGGCCGTTCCGTTGACGCCTGGATACTCCTCCGGGCGTGTCCCGGGTCCTTGAGCGGCGTTGGCGGGAAATGTCATGGGTAGCCTGCCGCCAGGATCGGCGTCGCCAAACAGAACAGCCGCCGTCCCCGCTCCCGATTCCTGCCCTGGATACCACGCCTCAAGTACTGCGGCCACCTTGTCGATCCACGGCATTGCCACTGGCGTCGACGTATTGAGCACTACCACTGTGTTCGGATTCCGCGCTGCAACGGATTCAATCAGCGTGTCCTGGTCAGAGGGGAGATTGAGGACGCCCTTGTCCATCCCTTCGCCAAGCTGCTCCGCCGCAAAGACGATGGCTACGTCCGAGTCTGCCGCTGCCTTCATCGCTGCCGCAAAATCGTCGGGGTGCGGCGGATACCAGCCCAGATGGATCTGAGACCCCACGACCCCGTACTCGTTCGACTCCTCAAGACGAACCGGCACAGGTCTGTTGGCGATAAGATGCGTCACGCCCACTGAAGCCGCACTGAAGTTCACCTTCTCGACGCCCGCCACCAGGCGGCCGTCCACATATAAGTGCGCAGTTCCGCTTGCCCACACCGAGAATCCATAGTTTCCCGTGACCGGCGGCGTCAGCATACCCTCCCAGCGCGCGGACCAAGTACTTTTCGGCGGCCCGAAAGTTCGCGCGCCGCCATTCGGGTCAGGGAACGGACGGTCGCCGAAATCGACCGATCTGTCGACTCTCGTCAATGCTGGCTCTCCACTCAATGTGCCGTTGTTGTAATAGGAACCTGACAAGCCAGAGCCCGTGCCGACGGCTGGCTTCAGAACCTCGCCCTCGATCGCGGGAAGGGGGCGGATACCGACGTTGGCGCGATAATACGTCACCTTTATTTGGTTTCCGGCCCTCTCTGCGATTGCATCGGCCGGCACACTCAGCTTTTCAACGTAAACGATGGGGCCCTCTTCGCCGGTTACTGCCTGCGGTCCTGCTGCGGCTCCGATGACTGCAATCGACTTCACCTTCGCAGCAGTAAGCGGCAGCAAGTGGTTTTTGTTCTTCAGCAGCACCGTGCTTTCTTCGATAATCTCCCGAGACAAAGCCATGTGTCCCGGAGTAGTGACGCGTGCCGCCGGATTGCCGGTGGGTGGATCGTCGAAGATGCCGAGCCGGAAGGTCGCGATGAGCGTGTCGTAGAGCATGCGGTTGAGCGTAGCTTCCGTGATCTGGCCTTTGCCGAGCATCTCCTTCAGCACATCAACGGTACCCAACCGGTCAACCCCCGCGTTGACGGCTGCTGTCTGGTCGTGCAGCGCGAAAACCGCATCGGGAACGATCGAACCCACAAATCCCCAAGCGCGCAAATGTGCGAGGACGGGCGCATTGTTGCACGCGAATATGCCGTTAATCTGGTTGTAGGCGCACATCGCCGCGGCCGGCGCCGCGTTCTCGATCGCGGTCCTGAAGCCGGGGCAGTAGATTTCGTTGAGCGCCCGCTCGGAAATGATCTCATTGATGCCGATGTAGTTGGGGAAGTGGCCAATGCGATCCGAATCCTGGTTGTTCGCCGCGAAGTGCTTCAGCATCGCGACCACGTGATGCTCCTGGATGGCCGCGATCTCCGCAGATGCCATCTGCCCCGTCAGATATGGATCCTCGCCATAGGTCTCGCCACTGCGTCCCCAATGCCAGGTGCGCATAATGTTCAGCGTGGGCCCCAGAATCTGCGACATTCCTTTCCCCCGCCACTCCTCGGCCAGTGCCGCGCCGAACTTCGCGGCCTCAGCGCAGTCCCATGTGGCCGCGAGAGCAATCTGGTTGGGAAAGGCTGTTACACCTCTGGCCCTGGGCGACGCCATCCCGGGAATTGGCCCGCTTGCGATTCCGTTCGGCCCGTCTGCGCCGCTGAACGGAGGGAGGCCAAAGGGATCCGCCGCCTGTGCCCTGCCGAATGAGTAACCCAGATGATCAAGTTTCTCGTCGAGCGTCATGGCCGCAATCACTTCGAGCGTGCGGCACTCAGGTGATTGATTTCGGTCGCGCCAAGGCTGCGCGCCTGCCGGCACACGGCAGGCAGAGCGTTCTACTCCGCCGATCACCGGCAACTGATCGACTGTTTGGCCGAACGCCGCCCAGCCGAATCCCAAAAGCGCCAGCAAAAATACATGCCTTGCGCTGTTCATGATCCACTGTACGGGTCCTGCGGCCGCCAGTGCCGTCGGATGTGTCTTTTCAACGGGAGGCCAGCCGGGTCGATGCAAATTTCGCTTGTTACGGATCAAAGCTCTCAGAGTCTCCTTTCGCGCGACCCGGATCAGGGTGATCATTCGAGAGGACGGCGACGCTTCGCTGTGCTCATTTCCACTTTGCCGATCGCGATTTTTTCGCATTGAACCGGCGGATCCCGGAACATGTTCACCAGCTGCGTTCTGGACATTCCAATCTCCGAGCCGTCCGTGATCGTTCGGTTGCTGGTACCTGCCCATACCAAATCCGCGGAGATATAACTTATAGCAAGCTACAATCGCAAAGAGCAAGCCTTTTGGCCGCGGCAGGTGTTCGCCTTTCAGGTAGTGTCCTATTATTGACTCTCGCATAATATATCTCTGGTTTTGCGATAGAAGCAGCTCGAGTTGCCCCAATGTCTGCCCCCAAGACTACTGGCAACTGAACCAGGCCGCACGCCGCGCAATTATGCTGTGTCCAATGCGTATGCGGGAAGCGCAGCAATGTTCGGGCTCATCCTTAGCTTTGTTCACGCCGCCGGATCCACCCGTGTTCCTTTCGACGATCCCTTGGCACGAGTTTCATTTTTCGGGCTGTCTTTCTGCGCCTGGCCCTCGCGCTGAATTAAAGGAATGGAAGGGGCAAGCTGGCCAAAGCATGCGGCATTTCCCGACCGGGAGGAGCGAGGCAATGGTGGCACTGACCAATACAGTCCAATCCCTCGGTTTGGGATCCGATCACACGAGATCATGCGTGGGCACGTATTATACTCTCCGCGGTTTCGATTGAGATTTCAGCGTAAACCTTATAAGTTGTTTCCCCTCAATGTGTTGGAAGACCTTGCAACGACGCCCATCGTTATTAACGGTAGTAGACTTGCCACGCGTGGCGAGGGGGGCAGAACTTTACGTGAGGGAAATCCCTGGGTATGTAGCTGCATGGGCAGAGGATGAAGCGGAGCTGGCGATAGTTTTGCTGGCACCAGTGGGGATTTAGACCAATTCCGTGAACAGGGTGTGGATCTGAAGAACAGAAGAAAAGGGGGCAAGCAATGCGGAAGCCAAACGCAAAATGTATGCGGATAGCCGCAGGTGTGGCCATACTGCTGACCAGCGCATTCAGCGCGATCGCACAAGGAACGGCCGGCATCTCAGGCGTTGTTGAGGACGCGACCGGAGCGGTCGTGCAGAACGCAAGCATCACTGCAACCCAAACAGAGACCAGTTACACGGCGAAGACAACCTCCGGCGCGGCAGGCGAGTTTACCCTGACTTCGTTGCCGGTAGGCCCCTACAACCTGAGCGTCACGGCGACGGGGTTTGCGCCCTATACCCAGAAGGGACTCATTCTGGTGGTCGCCCAGGTGTCTGATGTGCACGTGACCCTCAAGGTCGGCGGGGCATCGCAACAGGTGGAAGTCGAAGCAGACCAGGCGACCGTGCAGACTTCGGAGGCCACAGTGCAGTCCGTGGTGCCCGAGCAGATCGTCAGCGATATGCCTCTCAATGGGCGGCAGACGAACCAACTGCTCTTTACCGTTCCCGGCGTATCGGATTCAACGTTGAATGTGAACCCGGCCGTATCGACAACGACGGGCGCGGGCACGGAGATCCCGGGATCGATTTCGCCGAGCACGCATGGCGTGGTTTCGGGCAGCACCTATTTCTCACTCGATGGCGCGAACAACATCGATCCCTATGCCATGCTGGGTGCGCCGTTTCCGAATCCCGATGCAACCCAGGAGTTCAACGTCGCCACATCGGCCTACAGCGCCCAATACATGTCCGCGCCGGGCGGCGCGATCAGCGTCGTAAGCAAATCCGGAACAAATTCGATCCACGGATCGGCGTTTGAGTACATCAGAAACGGGTTCTTCAACGCCGATCAGTGGGGATCGCTGAATCCCGACGAATTGAAGCGCAACCAGTTTGGGGGCGCCATTGGCGGACCCATCCTGAAGAAACGCTTGTTTGCCTTTGGTTCGTATCAATATACGTTGAGCTCGGACGCAAACGCGATCCGTGAGGAGGTGCCAACGGACGGGGCGAATGGGACGATTGACCAACGCTCAGGCACCTTCGGAACGATTGTTGCTGCAACTAAAATGCCCGGCCCGACGATCCCGGCCTTTGTGCTTGGGACAGTTGCCGGCTTCATCCCCCCCGCTGCTTACATTCCCGCTTCTGGTCTCAGCACGGTGACGGGCAACTTGATCAAGGGTTACATCCCTGAGCAGAATGTAGTCTCATCGTCCGGCGTTGGTTTTTATGAGGGCAACATTCCGACAAAGACCAATACCTACGAGTACCTCGTCAAAGTCGATTACGATTTTGGGAGCCACCGAGTCTTTGGCCGGTATTTCCGCGACCACATTTTTTCGCCGCTCTTTCCCATGACGACCCAAGGCATGGCGCCAACGGCGGCAACAGGCGGCAAGCTGAACCTCTTTACGGCGACAGGCGGATTTACGTCGTACTGGGAGACGGCTGTTCTTGGGGACACCTGGACGAAGAAGACCTGGGTGCTGGATACCCGCGCCTCGTTCAATAAGGGTAATGGCTACAACATTCTCGATCCGACCGAGCAGGCTGTCACACTTCCGTCGCTGGGAGCGGTGAATTTCAACTCCGGCCTTAATGGCAATGAAGGAGGCGGAACGGGCCTGCAGATTCTTCTCGGGAACGGTGCGGAATTTACCGGTATCTCGACTTCGGGCAACTCTTTACCGCGCGAGACCTGGGATCTATCGGAAGCCGCAACCGCGATCAAAGGCAAGCACGAGATCAGCTTTGGCGGCAGCTTCAGATATTTGCACTACATCGAAGTGGCCTACGTCGGACAACAGGGTGTCTTTGTTTATGCCGGCGTAACGAGCAATATCCTCACTCAAGCTGCTACGGGGGGGGCTCTGCTCCAGTCGAATGCCGCGATGGCGGACTTCTTGATGGGTTCGCCGATTAATTTCGTCCAGCACGACGGCTTCTTCGTGGGCGCGAACCAGCAAGTTCTTGGATTCTATGCGGAAGACAAGTACCGCGTGACACCGCGTTTCACCTTGACCGGCGGCGTTCGCTGGGACCCGTTCCTGCCTATCGCGACATTAGCCGGCCAGATGACCTGCTGGAACCCCGGGGAACAGTCCACGGTGTTCACGAATGCGCCCGTCGGGTTGACGTTCCCGGGCGACAAGAGTTGCTATTCGGCGGGCACACCCAGCAAGATTTTCAATATCCAGCCCAGAGTGGGCTTTGCCTACGATGTATTTGGCAATGGCAAGACCGCGGTCCGCGGCGGCTACGGCATTTATTACCTGCAAGAGCAGTTGCAGATCATGCTTGGGATGTCGAATCCGCCATGGATCAGAAATTTTTCTTTCACGCAGCCCTTCCTGGAGACCGACAACCCGTGGGCAAGTGCGGGGGTGCCCGCGGATCCGTTTGCGGCCGGATTCCACGCACCGGGTTATATTCCGCCGAGCAATGTTGCTTTTCCGACTACCGCATTCAGCACTGGGGGAATTGGGAGCAGTTACACGCCGGGAAACATCCAGCAGTGGACTCTCTCTGTGCAACAGGGCATCGGGACGCATGACATCGTACAGGCTGCTTATGTGGCGACTAAGGGCACTCATCTTGGCGCCACGTACGATGAGAACCTGCCGACGCTGTTGCCGCCGGGAGTCACAACCGCGACTTTACAAGAGTATCCTTCCGATAATGCGCGCCGTCCGGACCAGTCCTTTACCCAGGTAGCTGTGCTGAAGAACAATGCCGGCTCCAACTACAACGGGCTGGAAGCGTCGTGGACCCATCAGATGAAGTACGGCCTGTTTCTGACCACTTCTTATACCTGGTCGAAGTGCCTGACGGAGGCCCCGACGCCTGCGACGACCGGTGGCGTTTCGGCCCATCCCGCAGCCGGAAGCAACGTAGACAGCTCGGCGTCGCTCTATGGGCTTTGCAGCTTCGACCAGAACTATATCTGGAGAACAAACGCTAACTGGCGGCTGCCGTCTTTATCAAGGTCGAACATGTTCTTACGCGAGACCCTCGGAGATTGGGCCGCGACAGGGCTCCTTTCCGTTGAGGCAAATACACCGTTCTCCATTGTCGACGGGAATGACCTCTCGGGGAGCGGCACATTCGATTGGGCGGACGTGGCGACCCCAAAACAACCGTTTTGGATTTCAAACGCCGGATTTCCTGGCCCCAAGCGGAGGCTGAATTACAGCGCGTTCCAGGATAATGAGAGCGGCACATACGGAGACTCGCCTCTCCAGGGCTTCCGCGATGTCGGTCATAAAGAGCTTGACATGGCTTTGATGAAGGATTTCCCAATCATCAAAGAATTCAAGGCCACTTTTCGGGCTGAGGTATTCAATCTGGCGAATCACGCCAACTACACCGCGGCGAATAACACCTGGAGCGACGGTCAAGCGGCCTTCGGCCAATACACCGGGGCTCTGCCGACGCGCGTGATGCAGTTCGCGCTAAGGCTCCAGTTCTAACTTAACCAGCAACACACGTCCGGCGCTCTTGCATAAGCGGGAGCGCCGGACAGACTTTTCCTCGCAAGTGTTCGACCGCGGCGGGAGTTGAAGAATCGTAGCCGTGAAGTTTTTATGCAAATCCGAGGCTGCGCCTTGACTCTGGCGCGCGAGGCGTACACGCGAGCGCTCTTGAGCCGACTTCAAAAAGATCAAGTGGAAAAGACGGCTCCGGGGAGGTGCACGGTGCGCGAAACCGCTTTGTGAAATACGGAGGGACCCTAATGAAGCACCCGATGATGCGCTTTGTTCTCACAGTAAGTATTTTGATGGCCGCGTCGTTCGTATCGGCGCAGTCATTCAAATATCAGATTGTCGATGTTCCCGGGACGTTGGCCTCGCCGCCGCACATGGCAGCGGTCACGGTGGACAATGCGGAAACCCAATTCACCATTTCACTCTACGTGATGGGCAATCCGGCCAAGATAAGCGGAACCATCGAGAACGGTACCTACAAGCCTGCGGGCGGTGGCAGTCCGTCGCCCTTCATGCGGGTTGACAGCATTGTCAGCCATCTCACGAAGGATTGGTTGCCGGTGCCGCCAGTCGAAGCCGGCAAAAGTTGCAACGTCACCTTCAATTCGAATTACGACAAGCAGGCTGACGTTACGACGAAGTACGCGTCGGGAGACATCATTCTGGGGCCAACGATCAAGCGCTTCGGATACACATTCACGGGCTACTACTACGATCGCGATGCGACCAAGCCGGTAAAGCTTGACGCCGTGGCCAAGAGCGATGTGACGGTCTACGCGGGATGGCAGAAGTGGGACGCCGAAACGCAGAAGTATATGGACATGTACCAGACCCTGATGGATAAGGGGCAGTACATCATGGAGCGCCCGACGGCCTACGAAGAGAAGAGCTTTACGAGGTTCTACGAGTTGGCATTTGTCGTCTACCTGCGCGTGGGCGCCGGCGGCATGATATTGGACAAAGACACTGTGAGCATCGTCACCAGAGCGCTCGACGCGATGAAGCAAGTGGTTCAGATTTCGGACCCGGAGAAGTCCGCGTGGTACATCTGGGGCGACAAGATGGCCAGCGAGGACGGGGTCAACAAATTCGATTTCTTCGGTTACCTGGACGACGCCAAGTGGAGGCCATTCCTGGTCCCCTACATGCTGAAGGACCAGTCGAAGGTGAAGGCCAACATCATTGTGGTGGCCGGTGGCGGCTATCTGCTTCGCTCGAATATCGAAGAGGCCTACTCGACGGCGAAGGTGATGAACGCGCTTGGTTACAACTGCTTTGTTCTGCAGCGCCGTGTTTTGCCGTACGCGCCGATCGATAGCGCACTCGATACGCAGAGGGCAGTGCGTTACCTGAAGTATCACGCCAAAGAGTATGGAATCGCGCAGATCGACAAGATCGCTACCTCTGGTTTCTCGGGCGGCGGCGGCACGATCACCACTACGGCGGAAAAGTATTACGGGGATATATTGCCAAGCGTGCAATATCCAAGTTATGTCAATGACGATATCGACAAGGTGAACTCGGACGTTCAGGCGATGCTGGTGATCTACTCGAGCGGCCATGTAAATCCGGAGAATCCGCACTATCCGGCGGTGTTTCTTGCCTTTGGCACTCTGGATTTCCTGCTCGATCCCGCAACGGCCTATTACAAGGATCTGAAGGCTCACAACATCTTCGCGGAGATTCACGGCTTCGCGGGTGCGCCTCACGGCTTTGGCGCTGGCACCGGAATTGCGGATGCTACGGGGATCGGTCCCATGGGATTTGGTTCGAGTGCGGCTAGTCCCGGTACCAGTCTGGCCACACTGCACGGTCCCGGCCAGCCCTACCTGCTGGCCTATACAGGCGCACAGCAATGGACCAAGTTGGCAGATACGTTCCTCGACGAGGTATTCAAGTACAAACCCGTAACCTACTAGCTTAATTTGAGGCGGTGCCGGACTCGGGACTTGAGGTCCGAAGCCCGGCACGCGTCTCAAGCAGTCTTGTTCGCAAGAGAAAAGGCAAGACAACACGTATGGGAGCCGAATCGTAAGGGCCTGCTGAGGAGAAACGGTGCCCAACGCGGCAGTTCAAGGTAGCCGAATCCGCAGGAGCACTTCCGCACGAGGCGCTTTGAACGGCTCAAATCATAGAGCCTCTTTCATCAACCGACGTTTGCCTGGTGGGAAGTCGCAAAGGAGACACAATGCATAGTTGTTCAAGGGCACGAGAACAGGGAGGGTGCAAGGGAAATTCCGCTTTGGTATGGAAGGATGTGGCGCGCTCAAGTGCGATTGCAATATTCGCAGGCTTGGCGGTTTGGTTGACCCCAGGAAGCGCGGCGCAGGCGACAACTGCTCCACCGGAGAAGCCAAATGACGCGGCAGCGGATTCACCCTGCAGGCATTTGTCCCCGATGCCGGCGGAAATCCAGCAGCAGATGGCGGCGATGGAGGCAGCCCGGAAGTCCGGAAAGCCGATGCCGCCACTTGCCCCGGCAGACATGGCTGCATTTAGGACCTGGCAGGAACAGGGGCTCCGGGAAGATTTCGGGGGGAATTGCCGATATGAGTCGGCGAATGCGTCGTTGCCTCCAGCCACCGAACATCGCATTGTGTTTATGGGCGACTCGATCACAGAAGGATGGGGGAGGATGGATCCCACGCTCTTCAGCGGGGATGTGATCAATCGAGGAATCTCGGGACAAACCACGGCACAGATGTTGTTGCGATTCCGGCAGGATGTGGTCGACCTTCATCCGCATGCAGTGCATATTCTGGCAGGCGTGAATGACCTGGCGGGCAACACCGGCCCCAGTTCGGTTACGCGGGTCGAGAGCAACATCATGTCGATGGTGGATATGGCGACGGCCAACCACATCGAGGTGGTTCTGGCTTCGGAGTTGCCCGCCACTGTTATACCGTGGCGGCGGGAAATCAACATCGGCACGCAGATCGCCGCTTTGAATGTCTGGATGAAGGACTACGCGGCAAAGCACGGGATCACTTACATCGACTACTACTCGAAACTTGTTGGAGACGGTGGGGCCTTCGACCCGAAGTTGTCGACGGATGGGATTCATCCCAATCCCGTGGGTTTCAAGATTATGGAGCCGATGGCCGTAGACGCATTGCATCTTGGGAAATGATTCATGCGATTTGAGGCGGCACCATGCGATGTGCAGGGTTGTCCGCTAGACCTGCAGCACGGTCAAGTTGATTTGCGAAAAAAGAGGACACGATGGCAAGAAATTACAAGATTGAAACTCCGCGGCAGGCACGCGTTCGCCGCCTGCCGTGTTCCTGAAACACGAAGAGGCCGCCATGCCTGTTGCCGTTAAATTCCGCGCCGCGCTCTTCGATCTCGACGGAGTGATTGTCGACACTGCGAAATATCACTACCGTGCATGGAAAAGGCTCGCAGCAGAGTTAGGTTTCGATTTCCGGCCCAGCGACAATGAGCGCCTGAAGGGCGTCAGCCGCGACCGCTCGTTGGAGATCCTGCTCGAACTCGGTGGACTCCAAGATCGGTTTACATCGGCCCAACGGGCCGAACTCGCTTCCAGAAAGACCGTCTGGTACATCGAGTACATCGCGGAAATGGACAAAACTGAGCTGCTTCCAGGGTCGCGGGACTGTATTACCGCTCTGCGGGCCCGACGCATCAAGACCGCTCTCTGCACGGCGAGCAAGAATTCTCCTCTCATTCTGGAGCGGCTGGGAATCGCCTCGTGGTTCGACACCGTTGTAGACGGCAATCGCGTCACCAAGGCCAAGCCCGACCCTGAGGTCTTCCTGACGGCGGCGAGCGATCTTGGCGTTGCGGTTGACGACTGCGTAGTCTTTGAAGACGCTCAAGCCGGAATTGAGGCGGCCAAGCGCGCTGGAATGTATGCGATTGGCGTTGGCAATGAGCGGGATCTACGCGAAGCGGACTCAGTATTACCGGGCCTATCCGAGCTGCATGTAGACGAACTGTTTTGATGGCTGTGCCGAATGGCTCTGCCAAGGATCGTGGAAAGAGGTCTTCGCAATGATCGATCTGAAAGCTCCGCCATTCCGGCTTCACGATGAAGACATCGCATGGGTGAACCGAACTCTTGCCGGCATGGACTTGGATGCCAAGATAGGCCAATTGTTCTGCCTGCTTGCTTTCAGCACGGAGGAAGATGAGGCCAGGGAGACGATCGAACTGGCACGGCCGGGAGGCATTCTTTTCCGCCCGTCTCCCGGGGCTGCCTTGCAGAAGATTACCCGATACCTGCAGACCATCTCGGATGTACCTATGTTAGTGGCCGCAAACCTGGAACGCGGCGGCAACGGGATAGCGAAGGATGGAACCTACTTCGCATCCCCCATGCAAGTCGCCGCAACCGATGATGAGGAACAAGCCTACCGGCTGGGCGTGATCTGCGGCCGCGAAGGCAGCGCCGTTGGGTGCAACTGGACCTTCTCGCCCAATGTTGATCTGGATCTGAATTTCCATTGCCCGATCACCAACACACGAACCTTTGGCTCTGATCCGGAACGCGTGCTGCGCATGTCGCATGCATACATGCGTGGTGTGCACGAACACAGTGTTGCTACCTGTCTCAAGCACTGGCCTGGAGACGGCGTTGACGAGCGCGATCAGCACCTTGCGGTGACCGTCAATTCGCTGTCTTGTGATGCTTGGGATAAATGCTATGGCAAAGTCTATCGTGGCCTGATTGAGGCTGGCGTTCCGGCAATCATGTCTGGACACATCCAAATGCCGGCCTACTCTCGTCGTTTGGCGCCGGAGCTGTCCGACGAGGAAATCATGCCCGCTTCACTGGCTCCCGAGTTGAACATCAAGCTGCTGCGCGGGCAACTGGGTTTCAATGGGCTGCTGATCACCGACGCCACCGCGATGGCAGGATTCACCATGCTGATGCCGCGAGCTCGAGCAGTGCCCTACAGCATTGCTGCAGGCAACGACATGTTCCTGTTCACGCTCAACCTCCAAGAAGACGTGGATTTTATGCGACGGGGAGTTGAGGGAGGCATCCTGAGCCCGCAACGGCTCGACGAGGCGGTCACACGTGTCCTGGCGTTGAAGGCATGGCTCAAACTGCACCGCCATAAGCAGGCCGGCGAGTCTGCGCCCGTCGCTAGTGGGCTTAATGTCTTGCGCTGCGCCGAACACCGCGTCTGGACACAGGAATGTGCCGACAAAGCAGTAACACTCGTGAAGGACAAGGCGCACCTACTGCCGCTGACGATCGAGAAACATCGGCGCATTCTCCTCTATGTTCTCGGCGACGAGGGCGGATATCTCGGAGACAATTCGCTGAGGGGTCACCAGATTCTTCAAAAGCTGCTGGAGGACGAAGGCTTTCAGGTGAGTAAGTTCGACTACGGCAAGAGCGAAGGTGAACGCTGGGCAATGATCTTCCAACCCACCGAAGCCGTCAAGAGTCAATATGACCTCGTTCTCTATTTCGCCAGCCTGCAGACCGCCAGTAATCAGACCACGGTGCGCATCAACTGGGCGCAGCCGCTGGGCTTCGACAGCCCCCGGTTGCTAAGCGACATTCCTACGGCATTCGTATCGGTGGAGAACCCATACCATTTGCTGGACGTCCCGCGAGTGAGGACATTCATCAATGGCTACTCAGGCACCAGTGAAGTCATTGAGGCGATCGTCCGAAAATTGCTCGGCAAATCGCCGTTTAAGGGAATCAATCCCGTCGATCCCTTCTGCGGACTTTGGGACGCAAAGCTATAGGCCGGCGCGAATGATCGCGCCAAGGAGCACAAATGCACGCGACAGTAAATCATGTAACTACGCCACAATCTGAAAAAATCGGCTTCGGTGAACGATTCTCTTACGGGCTGGGAGATCTGGCAAACAATGTGGTCTTCACCGGCGTTGGCACCTTCATGGTCTTTTTCTATACCGACGTGGCCGGCCTGGCGGCCAGCGTGGTTGGAATCGTCATGCTGTTGTCGAGGTTTCTCGATGCGTTGACGCCCGTAATGGGAGTCGTTGTCGACCGTACTCACTCCCGCTACGGAAAGTGCCGTCCCTGGCTGCTATGGATGGCAGTACCTTTCGGCTTGGCAACCGTCCTTCTCTTTACTGTGCCTAATCTGGGCCCCACCGGGAAAGTCATCTATGCATTCGTGACGTATAACCTAGCGTTCACCGTCATCTATACAGCCATTAATACGCCCTACGGCACGCTGACCGCACTGATCACCCAGAACCAGTACGAACGATCAATGCTGAATCTCACACGCATGATCATGGCCATGATTGGAATGATTGTGATCAATGTTGTCACACTGCCCCTCGTCAGCTTCTTTGGTTCCGGGCCGCAGGCATGGCAAAAGACCTTCATGTGTTTTGGGGTTACAGCCATCATTCTCTTTTTGATCACTTTTGCGGGAACCAGGGAGCGGGTGGGAGCAGACACGCGGGAACCCAAGAGTGTTCCGCTCAACATCGGGTTGCTTGCGCTGCTGCACAACAAGTATTGGGTCCTCATCGCTGTTCTGTCGATTTTCATCTTCATCAATATGCCCGGGCTGCTGGGTGCGACGATCTACTTCTCTCGCGTTTTCCTGGGCAATGCGGCTCTTGTTGGTCCGCTCATGGCCGCGCTCATGGCCGCTACCCTCGGCGGCATGTTCCTGCTGGCGCCACTGATCAAGCGGTTCGGCAAGCGAAATACCGCCCTGGCAGGGACGGCCGTTACCGTCATTGGCCAATTGCTGCTGTTTTACGATCCGCACAGCTTTATGATCGTTCTCGCCGCAATGGCCGTCAAAGGACTAGGCGGATCCGCTTTGATGGGCACTTTTTATGCCATGGTGGCAGACACCATCGAATATGGCGAGTGGAAGAGCGGTGTTCGCACCGAAGGTCTCGTCTATGGCGCTGCCTCCTTTGGAGCCAAGCTCGGAACAGGCTTGGGCGCGGCTCTGATCGGTTGGACCCTGGGGATGGGAGGCTATATCGGCGGCGTGGCCATCCAACCTCACGCGGCAGTTCTGGCAATCAAATACCTCTTCCTTCAAATCCCGTTGGCTTTACTGGTCGCGCAATTCATTCTGTTGTTGTTCTACAAGCTCGACAAGGAGTATCCATCCATCGTTGCAGACCTGCAGCAGCGGAGAGGCTGATCGCGTCTGCACATTCGATCAAAACAGTTCGAGACATCCATCGCAATATTCATCATCGGAGGAAAGCATGAAACGAAGCAGGTTTGCAGTCGCGGTCGTAACCATCTCAATGATTTTGTCCGGAATCCTCGCGGCTCAGTCCGTCAGCACGGATCGATTGATTGCTTCGAAGAAGCAGGCGGTCGTTGAGATTCAGTCAGGGAAAGTCCAGGGGTTTATTCACACCAGCACTTTCACCTTCCGCGGAATCCCTTACGCCAAGGCCGAGCGATTCATGCCGCCAACCAAGGTTCCTAAATGGCAAGGTACTCGGACCGCGTTGACTTATGGCTATACTTGCCCGCAAACCGTCGCGCACAGGATTGGCGATGTGGAAACATTCATCTCCGGGCATCGCTTTTGGATCGCGGACGAAGACTGCCAGAACCTGAACATCTGGACTCCCGGCATCAACGACGGCAAGAAGCGCCCCGTCATGGTCTGGCTTCACGGCGGCGGTTTCTTCAGCGGCTCATCGATTGAGCTCCCCGTCTACGACGGCGAAAATCTGAGCAAGAAGGGAGACGTGGTCGTCGTAACCATCAATCACCGGCTCAATGTACTCGGGTTTCTTGACCTTTCCGCTTATGGCGACAAATACAAGTATTCGGCCAACACAAGCATCATGGACATTGTTGCCGCGCTCGAATGGATCAAGGATAACGTCGCCAATTTCGGCGGCGATCCCTCCAATGTGACGATCTTCGGCCAATCGGGCGGCGGCGGCAAGGTGATCACGCTGCTGGCCACTCCGGCCGCCAAGGGCCTGTTCCAGAAGGCCATCGTCGAAAGCGGGACGTTTGGAAAAAATCCGCCGTTTATGGATCAAAAGAAGAGCCGGCGGGTGGCCGAGTTGACGCTGCAGTACGCCGGACTCGACAAAACCCAGGTAGACCAATTGGCGCAAATCCCGTATGACAAGTTGGCCGAGGCCAGCGATAAAGCGCTACAGACCGCGGGCACGGAGTTTGGAGGCAGGGGACTCTTCGGCCCCGGCATGATGTGGACTCCGGTCCTGGACGGCGATTACCTGCCGCATCAATCCTTCAGCGTTGAAGCACCGCCAGAATCGAAAGACGTTCCGCTCTTGATCGGCAGCACCCTCGACGAGTTTGGCGCCCTCAATCCCAGAACACAGGGAAAAGACGACTGGAGTGTCGACCAGGTCAAGGCCTACTTCAAGCAGGTGTACGGCGACAAGGCCGATGCGATCTTCGCCGCGTTTCAAAAGACCTATCCGAAATTGAAGCCCAACGAGTGGGTTCCCATCGACAGCATGGCCCGCTCAGGCGTCCTGGCCACCGCTCAACTGAAGGCCGATCAGAACGGCGCCTCTGTCTTCACTTATCTGTTCACCTGGCAATCTCCGATCCTGGATTATTTCTGGCGTGCCGGGCACTCTGAAGAAATCCCCTTCGTTTTCGACAATGCCGAGTTGGGCGAGCAGTCCACCGGAGGAAGCAACGCCGTCTATAAGCTGACCGGCGAGATGAGCCAGGCCTGGATCAATTTCGCCAGATTCGGGAACCCAAGTCAGAAAGGGCTTCAGTGGCCGGCGTACACCCCAAAAGGAGGCGCGACCATGATCTTCGACGATCCTTGCGAGGTTCGTTACAACCACGACAAAGACTTGATGTCACTGCTTGCGCCACAGTAGAGAACCTGTAGGACTCGATTTCGCTAAGCAGTGTTTCTGATAGGGAAACATTGCATAGGAAAGTCATATCTCGATTCTTCGTTCGGTATGCGCTGCGTCCGTGTTTGCATCTTGGAACTCTCGTGGAACTCCGCTCTCCGCTTCTACGTGCGCGTAAAGCTACTTGTTCCTGACAGAGTGATCCGGCGGTCTCTCCATCGTTCCCCACGCATCGTGGGATAATGGACCCGGATTTCGGAGAAAAAGATGGTGCTAAAGCAGAGCGCCGGTCGGGTACTGACGCAAGATATCCATCTCCTGCTGTGACGCTCTGATCCCAAGGTGAGTCTTGCCTGCATCGAAGATCATGGTTGCGCGGCTCGAAGTGGAGTAGGGAGCCCAATTCGGCAACCCTGCATGGTTGGGATTTCCAGTGCGCGCAAAAGCAGCCCACGCGCCGGCAAGCTGCCGCGATAGCCCTTCCGATTCGGGGTATTCGACCCGGCAGAAGATCATGGGCAGTTCGGACGTATGAAACGCTCTCATCTTGCCGTCGAAGACTGGGGTGCTCCAGGCAAAGTTGTAGGCATAGACGCCGCCAACGCCGCCAGCGAGCTTGCGATCAGCCTGGTCGAGCACGTTCCAACGCGCCGTGCGGTCCGACGCAAGCCGGAAGAAGGTGTCGCTTGGATTATCGTCTGGATAATCCCGATGGTAGAGAGCAAGCAGTTTGTCCACCGCCTCGGCCGGAATGCCGGCTTTGATTTCCTGATCACGCAGTCCGGCGGCATCGAGGTTGAATAAAGCTTGATTTCCGAGGGCGAAGCTGGCCGTCTCGTCCTTGCAGCAGCCGATAATCATGGATATGCCCGCAGCCGTTGCCGGAGCATCCGGTGACCAGGTCTGACGTGGGATGGCACGGCCGTCGACAACGGGTTGCGGTCCCAATCCTCGCCCTGGTGGCATTCCCATCGGCGGCTGAGCGGCCAGCAACTTCTCGGCAGGCAAATTCTGCAATTCGTCTACCTGCTGATCGGTGAGCCCCACCGACTTCAGTAATTCAATCGCTCGTTGTGTGGCTTCTTCTTTGGTAGAGACCTTGAGCATCGACCCACTCTCGACGATTGCGCGGTGGAAAAGGCCTTTTGCTTTTGGCATGGCCAGCAATGTGCTTACCTTACCTCCTCCGCCGGATTGGCCAAAGATGGTGACGTTTCCGGGATCGCCGCCAAAGTTACCGATGTTGTCACGCACCCATTCCAAAGCGGCAACCAAGTCCAACATTCCGGCATTGCCGGAATCGGCATACTTCGGCGATAGGTCTCCCAAATACGTGTACCCGAAGATATTCAAGCGATGGTTTACACCGATGACAACAACGTCTTCCTCGCGAACCCATCTTGAGGCGGAGAGCGCCAGGATGCCGTCGCCGGATGCGAAGCCTCCACCGTGAAGGTAGACCAGGACCGGCCGCTTTCCGCGCAGACTCGGAGTACAGACATTCAACATGAGGCAGTCTTCGCCCATTTTGTCGTTCGCTGTCTCGAACATATTTGGACCCGCGCCAGTAAAGTACAGATTGATGCTGCGCATGATGGGGTCTTTTCCCAAAGGCCCCAAAGGGGGAGCCGATTGCATCGCGCGCGGTCCAGGCATTGTCGCGTCCCGAATGCCGGTCCACGCGTCGGGTTTGGCTGGCGGCATGAAACGGCCTGCGCCGGCTGTCGAGGCGCCATAAGGGATTCCAGCAAACATGGCGGCGCCATCGACGTAGATCCCTTGGAGCTTTCCATACTGCGTCTCTGCAATCAGAACGTCAGGCGCCGACGCGAGGCCCAAACTATAGCGGCTGCCCAATGCTACGGCGCCTCCCGCCGCAGCGGACCTCAGGAGGTTTCTCCTGGTGATGATGCGCTTCCTGTAAATTCCAGTTTCCATCGTCTTCTCCCTCAATCGGCTATACCATCAAGGATTTTGGGGCACATTAAGGTCCCCTAACGACATGTGTCAAAAACCCCCTCCCGTCCAGCATTTTCGTTGAATGGCATTGCCCGATCTCCCGTTCTGTGCTGGAAGAAGATGCGTTGTTAAGGGCGTGAATAGTTTCGAACGCACTTGCACTCTCTAGCAAGTCTGCTACCGTTAATAACGACAATGATTGACCAGCCAGCTAGCAAATAATGCAAATTCAATGGATTAGGAGATACGTCGCGTAGACTACTGAAGGATAGACAGCAGTGTTTTAGGCAGAGTATGATACGTCCCGAATCAAATCAGGGACGTAGCGCCCGCTGAATTGTTTGGGGCGGTATGGGCACACAGAAGGTTGATATTCCGGTTGACTGCTGGCTTCCGAATAGCGACGCCGAACGGAAAGCTGTGCGCGAGCAACTGGAACGTGTGCTTGCCAGTCCGTTGTTCGCCATCAGCAAGCGCTACCCGGCGCTGTTGCGATATGTCGTTGAAGAGTCGCTGAATGGCCGAACAGAGAACCTGAAAGAGCGCACGCTGGGCATCGACGTCTTCAAGCGTGATTCCCACTACGATACCAACGCTGACCCGGTGGTACGCGTAACTGCCGGCGAGGTCCGGAGGCGCTTGGCGCAGTACTACTACCAGCCGGGCCATGAATCCGAGGTTCATATTGAACTGCCGTCCGGTTCATATGTGCCCGTTTATCGCATCCCGGACTCACACTCGAAAGGTCCCTCGGAGCGGTTGCAACAAGGTTTATTTTTCCCAGAGCCGACAGAGGGCCGACTCGCCACCGCTGCGCAGATGCCGGTTGAAACGGCAATGTCCCCTGCCGCTCGCAAGAGTGGAACCGCACGCGTCTGGTTGTGGGCCACGGCGATATGCGTCGTTCTGGCTGCTGCCGGTTTATTGATTGTCCACATGAACCGGGTCGCCAATCAGGGGATTCTTACCGAGTTCTGGGGCCCGATTGTCAATTCTCCCGACACCGCATTACTGTGTCTGGGCGACCGTGCCAGTTGGAACAGTGCCCGAGCGACCGAAGCCCAAAGTGATGGAGCCAACGGGAATATCACCGTTGGCCAGTATATTGACAACCAGAACATTGTATTCATGACCGATGTTCTTACCATGAACCGCCTCGCGGCCACGCTTCAGGGACTGGGCAAGCGGTACCGGATCAAGAACGCGAGCGATACCGATCTATCTGATCTCCGCTCCGGCCCAGTTATCCTCATCGGCGGCGGCAACAACAACTGGACCCTTCGCGTGACCGAACCTTTGCGCTTCAGTTTCGCAATGGATTCGGGCGGAGGACGCATCGTCGACAAGAAATCTCCAACCCAGACGAGCTGGGCCGTTCCTCTTGCCACCCCCTACCGCAAGCTCAGTGAAGATTACGGGATCGTGGCCCGGCTCAAGGACCCGACTACCGATCGATTTGCCATCGTCGCCGCCGGCCTCGCCTCAGAGGGAACGATTGCCGCCGGGGAAATGCTCAGCAATCCCGAGTATCTGAAAGGCCTTACCTCACACGCACCGAAAGGCTGGCAATACAAGAACATGGAAGCCGTGATTGAGACCGAAGTAATCAACGGCGAAGCCGGACCACCCCGAGTGGTGGCCGTAGATTTCTGGTAATCCTGCTGTTTCCTCAGGCCGCACTTGCGCAGTTGTGCCCACATCGCTTTAAACGCCAGAGCAAAAATAGACCTCGTCGTGCCGCGTGAGCGGTGTGGCATGGCGGAGCAAAAACAAAAGTAGTCCACCGCCACATTCTGGTTTCACAGACAGCCAGGACTTTGAGGGGTAACGAAACAGGTTGGTTGCCGGCAGGGAGACCCTTCTCTTCCAGAGTTGTTACTCGGGGGTCCGCATTGAGTTTATTGCCTTGGAGGGCGATAATCGCGTTGGCGGCCCCTTGATTGAGCCGGCAAAACCAAACTACGGAAAGGGATGCACAAAATGCCACTAAGGTACAAAGTATTTCAGCATGGAGTTGACAGCGACAACGGCGCAAAGCCGAATTTCAGCGGGACTTCAACCGTGTTCTATGGAGAGAGGGATGCCGTCCTGATTGATGCATCGATGCTCTTAAGCGATTCACATCGGCTCGCCGCCAATCTGATTGAATTGGGAAAGAACCTTACCCATATCTATATTTCGCACTTCCATCCGGACCATCACTTTGGCGTTTGGGTGTTGCGCTATGCCTTCCCGGATGCAAAGATCGTGGCCCTGCCCAGCGTGGTGAAAGACATCGCGGTCACCGCCGAGAACAAAGTGAATGAATGGGGCCCCATTCACGGCAAGAACGTACCTGACCGGATCATGGTCCCCGATCCTCTTTCCGAAGACCACATCATGCTGGAAGGCGAACGCATCGAATTTTCAGACGACTGGGATGGCGACAGCGCCAACAATACAATGATCTGGGTTCCGTCGCTACGCGTCGCCTGCGGTACCGACGTCGTATTTAACGAATGTCACTTGTTCACGATCGAATCGGATGCTGCGCGCCGCGTCAAGATGAGGAACTCGCTCAAGAAGTTGAAGGCAATGAACCCCCGGGTTGTGATTCCCGGTCATTGCAGCCCCGCGAAACTCCATCTTGAGGATGCCTCCGCCATCGACTTCTGCCTGCAGTACCTGGATGTATACGAAGAAGCACTGGCCAAGGCAAAGACCGGAGTTGAGCTCGCCAAGGCGATCGATGCACGGTATCCGGGAATGAAGACCATGCGCTATGTCGTTGACTGGCAGGCATGGGTGCTTTTCCCGAATAGCTGCACGGAAGACATGTACAAGCTGCCCATCCATTTCGTAGACAGAGCGGAAGAGAGGGAGTGAGTTTGACAAGGATTCTGTCAAGGCCTAGTCAGCCACATGGGCGCGGCCAGCCTTCCGGCTCCGCGCCTATCATCATGCGCTGGAATGGATCGGCACGAACAATCAATCTTCCAAGCACGCGCAATTGTTTCCCGGGAGCGTCCGGCGACACCAGAAACCGGAACCTTGTATGGCGGCATCTTAGCTCCGTTCCTTGCGTAGAGCCTAGCTTAGCTAGCCGCGGGGTGCTTCGTACGCATGCTGGGCTTCTTGCGCCGGCTGATCGCTACCAATTGCATCAGTCGCTTTGGCCCGCCACTTGTCGACCGATGCACTGACCGAAAAGCCGAGGTCGGCTACCTTCCAAAGCGGGCTCGTCTCGCCTCCTACCACGACAATGCTGATCTTGTCCGCCCGGTTGTAAGGCGCAATCATGGTATCGTCTGGGACGTTGAGCCAGTCGGCGTAGGGCTTAACGCCGTGCAGCGCCAAGGGCATCACCAGCATGTCGATGATGTCGTTGTTCCAGAACTGGCGGGCAGGGATCTTGTAGTTTTCCGAAATCCACTGGCCCACGTCGAGCGGGGTCTGGAAGCCTTCAATTTCCTTCAGACTCCTGGCGACCAGGGGATCCATAATCAAAGTGGCGGCGCCATACAGCGGGGGAAGCGCTTGCAACTGGAGCTTAAGTGCTTCACCGAACGAGTGTTTCGAGGCGGCTCCTGCGCTGTTAAGCACGTTCCATCCCCGGAATAGGCTGACGACGCTCTCTTCCTTCTTATGGCCCTTCTGCACATGGAACGGCTCCCAGACGCTACGCTCCTCGTTCTCCGCCATGCAAAGATTAGTGTAGCCGTAGTTGTTGCCCTGTGAACTCCAGAAGGTCTTATTGCGCTGCGCCCATCCGCCCAACTTGGACAGTAAGGTCCAGGCGCGCCCGATCACCGCATTGACGGGGCTGAAGGGGCCCAGCGCGCCCCTACCGGAGTTCATGCCGATTTCATTCCGAATGGGCCCATTGACCACCACCGCCGAGGCAAAGGGCAATGTTGACGGCTGAGTTGCCGGCTCACCCGTGGAAGCAATGGCAAGCAGCACGGGCAGATGCTCCGGGCGTGCGCCCGCCATCACGGCAGCGATAGCCACATTCTCAACCGTGTACCGCACGTCCTTTTTTGCGTCGTGGAGGAAGGCTTTGCGAACCACCTTGTCCGGTGCATGGCAGGTGCCGGTAAGCATCTCTGCAACACGCTCCTCGGTCGGCAGAATGATCGGCAAGCCCTCTGTCCACCCGCGCTCGGCAAATAGCCGCTGCAGGTTGTCCTCGGTATCGGGCGCCAACAATCGCTGACGCGTGCCGGGTTCCGGAACGGCGACAGCGGCATACCGGTTCTCTTCCGGGGTCACTGGCCTGGTGAGCGCCTCCACAATCTCGTCGATGACTCGCTTGCCCGTGGTGGGATCTTTGCCCTCCACATATCCACGCAGGACGGACGCCGGCATGGACACTACCGGATGAGGAGTAAAGATGAAGCGCAGGGCTGTGCCATAATACTCACGATCGTCTTTCCAACAACTCTCGAAAGCAACCGTGGAAATAGGTGCGGTAGGAATTCCATACTTCTGTTCAAGTGCGCGACAGCAATCGGCGACCGCCGATACGCAACCCGGTCAACCTGCCACGCCGAAGATAACCGCATCCGCCTTTCTGTTTGATCTCCTGCCATAAATCCGAGGTATCATCGCGAAATATGAAACCCGTCTTGCGTTTGTGGACGACCTTTAAGGTCGGGATATGCTCGGCAAGCCAGCCAGCCACCTGCTCCATAAAAAGTGCGCTACCACCGAAGCCCTGATTCACCAGGTATACGGTCTTGCTACTCAAAGTATCCAAACGCGGCGCCAGAAACGACGCCGGCATTTGGGTGATCTTGCCTTCTGAACTCGGCCTAAGCTCGGCCTCAGGGTTAAGCACTACTACTTCTCTGGACGGCATCTGAGTCGCCATTTAGCCCTCCCGCATGACAGGTAACTCCATGCACATTCTGCCATCTAACGTCAGCCCTGAACAGTGTAACAGTTCAGTTACCTTTGGGATTCACGGTACTGGACAGCAGCAAAATAGTCAAGTCCTACTCTTGTCCAGGGTGCGCGACCTGAGGATGAGAAATCGGCACCTTTCCTTTTTTGCCTCCAATAACCGAGCGTATGTAATACGCTCGGTTAAGGAGAATCTCATGCCTGATTCACTCGCCGATCTGGAACAACAACGGGCCGCCGTCCTGCGGCAGATTTCGGAGCTGGAGGATTTTCGCGCCGGGTCGATTACCGGGACTGGGGGTCGCTGTGGTAATCCGGGTTGCCATTGCCGCCTTCCCGATGATCCGGGCCACCGTCCCCATCCGCGGTTGACCTATAAGGTGAGTGGCAAAACGGTAACCGAAAGCTTCGCCACTGCTGCTCTGCAGCGCAAGGCCGAACGAGAGATTGAGGCTTTTCGCCGCTATAGGCAACTGGAGCGGTCCTTTGTCGAGGTCAACGAAAGGATCTGTCGCGCCCGACCCGTGAAGGATGCGCTCACCGCAGAGGAAAAAAAACGGCCGCGGCGATCCATGCCGAGGTCGCGCGCGAAGTAGCCACGCTGTTGAGCCGCATCTTCGCCGAGCGGAAGCAGGCTGGCGGCCTCGATCTGGAGGCGGTGGAGATGAGCCTTCGCGCCGCCTTGCATCGGGCCGGAGCGGCGGCTCTCACGCAGTTGTTGCAATTGGCCGTGCCCGCCGCCGGCCAGCGCAGCGTTCCGTGCCCATGCGGCCATCAGGCACATTACCGCGAACTGCGCTCACGACGGCTTCTCACCGTCCTGGGCGAGGTGGAACTGTCGCGTCCCTACTATCTGTGCTCACACTGCCATCGAGGCCAGTTTCCGGCCGACGTGGAACTGGATATCGAGAACACGGAATTCTCTCCCGGGGTGCGTCGTATGCATGCTCTGGTGGGCCAGCAAACTCCCTTCGATCAGGGCCGCGAGCAGATCGAAGTCCTGGCCGGACTGGAAGTGACCACCAAGTCTGTGGAGCGCACCGCAGAAGCGATTGGAGAGGATATCGCTCAACGCCAGCGCGAGGAGATCGAAAAAGCGATCCAGCTGGATCTACCTGTTGTCCTCGGCAAGCCGATCCCGGTTCTCTATGTCGAAATGGACGGGACCGGAGTGCCGGTGGTCAAGAAGGAAACGGTAGGCCGCCCAGGCAAGACCGACGGTCAGCCAGCCCATACCCGGGAGGTCAAGCTGGGATGTGTGTTCACCCAGACCACCTGCGACAAGGAGGGCTTCCCCATCCGCGATCCGGACTCGACTACCTACACCGGAGCCATCGAGACGGCGGAAGAGTTCGGCAAACGAATCTACTTGGAAGCCTATCGGCGCGGCTGGGAGAGCGCGGCAAAGAAAGTCGTCCTCGCCGATGGCGCCGAATGGATCTGGAATCTAGCCGATCTGCACTTCCCGGGCGCGATTCAGATTGTCGATCTCTATCACGCCCGCGCAACACCTGTGGGAGTTGGCGCGTAAGTTATACCCCAACGACGCGGCGCAGCAGAAGGCCTGGATGAAAAAACACCAGCGGCGCCTGCTGGACAAAGGGAAAATCGAAAAACTGGTCCTCGCCCTCCGCTCCATCGAATCAAGCAATCCCGAAGTCATCGAGAAGATTCGCATCGAAGACGAACTATTTTGAGAGAAATGCCGAGCGCATGCGCTACCCCAAGTTTCGCCGCCAGCACTTGTTTGTCGGCTCCGGCGTCATCGAAGCCGGCTGCAAGACCGTAATCGGTTCCCGCCTTAAGCAGTCCGGCATGTTTTGGACTGTCCGCGGGGCAAATGCTATCGTTGCCCTCCGCTGCTGCCATCTCAATCGCCAATTCGAGGACTATTGGGAGGACCGCCGCGCTGCTTGATTCCACTTCTATGTCGCGCACCCTCTTGTCCAACACAAGATGAGCCTGAAGGGTGGAATTGATTCCAATAGTCAGTGACAGGATAAGAGAGGCTCACAAGCGGGCAGGAAATGCGATGAGCAGGCATCCCTTGGGCGCTCGACTTGAAGCTGGAAGAATTGTTTCGCGGTTTTTAGGAAATCAATTCGGCACACGCGAAGCACCTTTCAGAATCAAAGAACAGACACCAAGGAAATCGGCGTCAGGGCGCTCAAGAAGATCGCTGGGGATGGATGGCGTAGTGGAGGTCTGCAATGCTGTTGTCGCTGGACAAGAACAGGCGGCGCCAGACCATCGGACTAACACCCCGCAGGACCACCCTGAACTGGTAAACAGCCGGCGGTGGAGAACCCGTCATCGGGCTTCCATTCTACCCTCACCAAAAGGCCGGGCAGTCGGGCTCGACCTATGCTCTCG
>CAWCXX010000026.1:0-22836 GCA_963799445.1 uncultured Acidobacteriaceae bacterium
CTGTTTATCACCACACCGATGAGCGGGTGCAGGCGCATGTCTTCGTGGCCGCGCTGGCCTTGTTACTGGATCGCGCCCTGGAGAAAACTCTGCGCGCCGCCGGCAGCCAACTGTCCACGCCCTTTGCCTGGCAAGCCTTGGAGACGATCCGCTCCGTTGAAGTTGATCTCGGACAGCAACGCAGCAAATCCTGCGTCACCCGCGGAAACAAACATGCCGCCGAAGTGCTCCGCCTTCTCGGCATCACTCAACTCGACCCACCCTCTCCGCCGGAGAACCAACCATGCCTCATGTAGTGACCAACTTCAAAAATCGCTCCAATGCCTTCAAGCACTTACAGGCCACCATGGCAAACATGCGCTAGCCTACATCGGAAACGTCTCGCGCACGAAGGCAAGGAAAGGTGAGATGTCATTCGAGGCGGTTTCGATTAGGAGGCAAGAAGGAAGCCGCAGGCGTTTGCCGCGGATGCGGTGAGCCTTATGGAATTTCAATCGCAGCCTGCTGATAATTAACAGGTTAGTACTTTCTGCGGCAAAGCTGATGAAGCGATCTTATCCGGCCCATGGCCCCAGTATATGGCACAATCGAGCGTCCGCGGCGCCTGCGGCTTCGTTCTGGTCGGCTACTGTGACCCTACGTGATTTGGATCACGCCAGCTTCACAACAACGCAAAGGCAGGTCGGCGGCAGCGCCTGATGGTGTAGATCAGCCCTGGTTCCGCTGCCGTCCATGGTTGCTTCCGGAAAACTGGCGCGATGCCGACTTGCCGTTACAAATTCTGTCTCGAAGTGCGCATTGGCGATTTGGCATGAAGCCAGAACTCTCCGGGTAACATCGGCGTGCCAAAGGTAGCCGGAGAGGGTAGCTGGGCAGCGTCATTTGCGCCGTAATGCGACCATCGGCTGGACTCGTGACGCCCAGCGCGCGGGAATAAAGCAGGCGAACAAGGCTACGGCACATAGCAGAACCGTAACGGCGAAAAATGTCAGCGCGTCCGTGTTGGTGACACCCACGAGCAAACTCTTCAGAAAACGTGTCAGGCCGTAGGACAACGCGAGGCCCAAAAATACTCCTGTGAGCATCAGCCGCAATCCCTGTCCCAGCACTAGGCGCAACACATCTCCACCGGTCGCGCCCAGCGCAAAGCGGATGCCGATTTCGTGCGTCCTCTGGCGCGTGGTGAAGGCAGTCACGCCATAAATTCCGATGGCGGCCAGGGCCAAAGCGAGCAGGCCGAAGGCCCCGACGAAGGTGCCGGCGATACGCTGCGCAATGCTGGCCAACTGGTTCTGCAATTCGACCGTCGTCTCATTGAAAACCAAAACGGCGGGATTGATCCCGCGCACCGTGTTCTCAACTGCTTTGACCGACGCCAGCGGATCGCCCGTGGTGCGTATATTGACGATCATGTCGGACCGGTATACCTGGGACAGCGGCAAATACAAAAATGGCATCGGGTTTTCGTTCACGCCCGTTTCTTTGCAATCGCGCGCGACGCCGACCACGGTGAACCACTGGTGGTTCAGGTCGGAATTGAACTTCTTGCCCACGGCTTCCCGTCCGGGCCAATAACGATGTGCAAATGCCTCGCTCACAATCGCCACCGGTTGCGATGCTTTCGTATCCTGGGCCGCAAAGTCGCGTCCTTCGACAAGAGGAATTTGCATGGTGTGAAGGTAATTGGGCGAGACGATGGCATCCTGGGTCTCCAACGACTCATTCGGCGAAGACACATACCCCTCGGGCTTCACAGCTGTTGATGCGCCCGCAAACGTGAGCGGCACGCGGCTGGAAAGGGCGACAGACTGGATGCCCGGCAAAGCGCTTAACCTGGCAACGAGCTGGCGATCGAACTCTGTGCCCGTCTCCTCCGTGTATCCGGCCTGGAACAAATCATAAGACGCGAGCAGTACATTATGCGGATTGAATCCAGGATCGATTTTCTGCGCGCTCCTGAAGCTCCGAATCATTAATCCTGCACAGATGAGCAGCAGCAACGAGAGCGATATCTGCGCCACGACCAACGCGCTCGTCAGACGCGCCTTCCCCAACCCGCCCGACATGCTTCCCGCCTCTTCTTTCACCACCTCGGCGGGAGCGATGCCCGACGACCGAAGCGCGGGCAGAATCCCGAAAACCACCCCGGTCAGCACCGAGATACACAACGTAGCGAAGAGAACGGTCCTGTCGGTATGAATGGATAGCGACAGCGGGATATCAGGCATCGGGGGAACGGATGCCATGAGCATTCCCTGTGTCCACTGCGTGAACAGCAGCGCGACAGCCCCTCCTGCGAGAGAGAGCACCAGGCTTTCTACAAGCAGTTGCCGCACCAGCTGCCAGCGGCTGGCGCCCAGTGAGATGCGAATGGCGAGCTCGTGCCGCCGGCCCACCGAGCGCACCAGCATGAGATTGGCCACGTTTGCGCACGCCAGCAAAAGCACCAGGCCCGCGATGCACATCAGCAACGGCAACAGGGTCGCCATGATGAAGTTCATGCCAAAGGGATTCCGCCATAGCGGGTACACGGTCACTGCGGTGTGCCCCTTGTGCTCTTCGGGATACTTATCTACCTCCTGCTTCAACCGCCGCGTCATCTCTTCCTGCGACTGCGCAAGAGAGACGCCCGGCTTTAATCGTCCAAAGGCAAACAACCAGAAGTAATGATGGTCATGCAGCAGGTCACCCAAAGAATTAAACTGCGCCTCCATCATGATCGGGACCCAGAGGTCCGTTCGTATGCCGGTCTGGCTACCCTGAAACGCCGCCGGCGTCACCCCCACAATGGAATACGGGCGCTGGTTGAGTTCGATCGTCCGGCCAACAATGTTCGGGTCCGCAGCGAAGTGTGTTTGCCAAAGGCGATAACTGATCACCGCCACCGTCGCGCCGCCCGGCTTCTCATCTTCAACAGGAAGAAAGCCGCGCCCCAGAAAGGGCCGCACACCGAGGACGTCAAAATAGTTCGCGGAAGCCACCATTGCCGAAAGGCGCTCCGGCTTCCCTTTTCCTGTCAGACTGATTGGAACGAAGTTGCAGGTGGCGATACCTGTGAAACTCCGCTGTCCATCGCGCATCGCCTCTATGTCGGGATACGTGAATGGGAAGGGGTTCTCACCGGGCTTGCTCAACGTGAGCGATACCACTTCGTCCGCCTTGGTGAGTCCGGGAACGGGATTCAACAGCGTCGCGTTGATCCAGCTGAAGATTGTAGTGTTTGCCCCGATTCCTAAGGCGAGTGTAAGGATGACAAGCAGCGCAAACCCGGGATTATTGACTAGCGCCCGTAGCCCATACTTCAAGTCTCGTAAAACGCTCATGACCGGACTCCTCGGTTGCTTTAACTCACCTCGGGAGATCAGTATCGCAGGCCCGTTCCAACTTTGTTGCCTTGGTTTCCGCTGTCTTAAACAGCACGTATGCTTCCAATGGTTCGAGGTCGCATGCCAACGTAAAGGCTGAGCTTACGCTCTTTGAGACAGGTTCGAGCCGACGCCGGATGTTCGTCTGTGCCTCCGGCCGTCCGAAAATGAACAGCGGACGCCTGGTCTTCGGGCCGTGGCGTCTCTCTAGGAAGCACCGTCGACCCTCCTGAGCGTGACCACAGTATTTCCTCCCACGCGCAGTTTGGTTGCGGAACCTGAATGAAACACGCGAGATCTTGGTCCCCGACCTGGATTGCTCCCGGCCAGTGCCCGCCGATCTGAATGCGCATGTCCTCGATTGACGGTAACAGCCCAAGGCACTCATTAAGCGCGGTTTTGAGCCTCGTTCAGAGGATCGGTCCTGAAATACGCCCATCTGACAAGAAATGAAAGGATTTCTGGATAATCCGACTTTCCCCGGTTGTTGACTACTGACAGATTCACATAGAAGTTCGATGACTTGTGCGACCCGATTTCCCAAGTTCCGGTTGTCGGTCCGCGCTTCTGATGGAGACCGCTTCCCCTACCGGGAAGAGGTTTGGAGGTTGCGTGGACGTTGCAAAGGGGCTGTAGGCATTGAGGTTCTGACCTCATTCCGTCCCCGGAAGCGGTCTTCTTCGCAAGCATTTTCATTTGCACGTGCGCACCAGCGGCGCTTCGAAAGGTGGAGCTAAATTTTGTCCTTATCCTGAGGGGAAATGCGGCTCCAGCCTTTTCTGCTTGTTTTCTGTCTCGATGGCTCAACACCACAGCAAGAGAATGCCTGTGGTGGAGGTGGTCCGGAAGGCCGGTATCAGGGAAAGGCTATTCCCTAATACGTGGGTGATAATTCCCTGTTCGGTGTGGCTCAAAAACCGAGATTTATTGCCACAAACTCTCGTGGATTCAGCATCATAGGGACCTACTCAGGCAAACTTTTGGAGCGGATTTCGGAAATTTCCCTGTATTTTTCCCTGTTAGCAGGGAATTCGGCCCAGAGAGCGGTTCGCTGGAGACTCCATCCACCGCCATCTATGTTTATAATCAATAACTTACGAGATAAAAACCCTGGATACTGTTGAAATTCCCCGCAAGTGTGCAAGATTCCTGATCGTGATGGAACTGGAGACCGTTCTCCAGCGCGAGCCATATGCGCCGTTTTGCCGGCACTTCTCTGTTGGCCAAATTGGCATGTACGCGGCGGCGCAAAAATAGACCACGAACCGGCGCGTGGTTCGATCGGCACACGTGTGGGATTGATCCTGCGCTTTAGAGCATTGGCGCCGTGAAACTTGTCTCTATTCCAAAACTTGATTGCTGCCAGCCCCAACGGCAAGCCCTCCCGCGTAGTCACCAGACTGGAGTGCATCAGAATCCCGCAACGGGTGTGGAATCGTGGCGGACCGGGTTTGCCGCAGGAAGTAGGCATCTTCTTCAGCATCCCGATCGGCGCTGTGTCTTCGTGGCGATAGGAAAACTCGGTCGTGTCATGGAGAACCAGAACTGGAAAGCCGCTGCTTGCAGCAAATCTCTCTCGGGTGGAGGCGAAATGGCCGGCCAGGATATTGGCCTCGCTGATCCGATCATTGCCGAAAAAACGATAGGCAGCCTTTGTGTTGGCCCAATCCTGACACGCCCAAGGCGTCGTTGCCCCCACTCTGCCCGATAACTGCTCCAGCAACTGTCGCAACCGCTTGCCGTGACGAACATCCCGGAACTCGCATCCCACCACCTCATTGTCTATCCATGCATCCGCTCGGACATCATCCGACCTTTCCCGCTGCTCGATACCATGCAATGCCTGCCGCTTCTTCATGGCTCACACTGCGCCATGAAGCCTCAATCAAATGTAAGTGCCTGATTTGATGCCGAATACAAACCATCAACCATCTCCACTCGCAGCTCGGAATTGTGGGTAATTGAAAGGAGATCGGGACGCTTACCGGAATGGCACCTTCCACCGCCGCAGCTCCAGTTGCTGGCGATCGGCTTCGCTCGAGTATGAACATGCCAATCGTTGAAAGTGCCGACTATTATGTCTTCGACCCGGCGCTTGCGGCTGCCGTGGCCGCTGCGCCCACTTTTCGTGCGCGTCCCCAATACGTACCCAAGATCGAAGCGACGCCGGTGATCATCATGGCGGCAGCAACGGTCAGATAAGCGGAACTGTAGCTTCCCGTCACGTCCCTGATCCGGCCGAAGATGATGGGTGACAGGCCGCCAAGCTGACCAATGGCGTTAATTAACCCTAATGCCATAGCCATCTGTTGTTTACTGAATACCAAAGGGGGCAACGCCCAAAAGGTGGTCTGCGCGCCATACAATCCGGCCGTCGCGATCGTGACGGACGCTATGACCATTACAGGAGAGTGCATGAAGTATGCTGAAACCCACCCCGCTCCGCCCACCAGGGCCCCGATCACCGCATGCCACAGGCGCTCTCTTTTCTTGTCCGAGTGGTTACCCCATGCCAGCATGGCGACTAGGCCGACTACGAACGGTATCGCAGAAATCAAACTGATGTGGTAGATATTCCGGTAACCCATCTGCCTGATCACGAGGGGCAGGAAGGTGGTGATCGCGCTCATAAAGAACGCGATACCGAACCATCCCATTCCGAATACATAACAGACCGGATTGGAGAAGCCACCAAGGACACCCTGGTGTTGGCGGGTAACTGGGAGACTTTTATCGATGGTCTCCTGCAACCAACCCCGTTCGGATTCAGCCAGCCATTTGGCGTCTTTAGGCCGGTCGGTCATATAGTAGAATGCCACAATGCCAATAAAGATGGACGGAAAGCCTTCTACGGCGTACATCCATCTCCAGCCCGCAAGACCGAAGATTCCATGCATGTTATGCATGATGAGTGCGGAAAGCGGCAAGGCCAACGCGTTGGTGACTGGAAGACTAATAAAGAACCAGGAGTTTACGCGCGCCCGGTAACTCTCCGGAATCCAGTAGGTCAGATACAAGAGGATAGCTGAAAACCCGGCGCCCGCGGCGAACCCCAATAAGAATCGGCATACATATAAGCTGGTTGCGCCTTGCGCGAAACCAGTGGCACCTGTAAGGATGCCCCATGCAATCAGAAACGAAGAGATTGTGCGGCGCGCCCCGAAGCGGCTAAGCGCGAGTGTGCTCGGAACCGTTACCAGAACAGAACTCACCCAATAGCAGCTACTGGCAACTCCAAGATTGGTTGCTGTCAGGCCAAGTGCCTGGTTCATCTGAAGCGCGGCGAAGCCAATGTTCACGAGCACCAGCATGTTCATGGCAAAGACTAATACAAGAAAGGGAACCAAGCGCCGGATGACCCTTCTGACTATCCGTTCAGGATCTATACCATCCGCGCTTGCCAGTTTGGCACGTACTGCTGCGTTCACATTAGCCATAGATGCTCACTTCGCCTGCTTTACAGCCCGGCGTACGCAATTCTCCGCCATCAGCACAGCCTTCCAAGCCCGCTGAAGGTCTAGCCCCTTCCTTCCACATTCCACATTCACCGCTTGGGCCGGAGTCACCGACCCACAATGGTCTCCCGTGATCAGGCCTTCGCCTTGGCCTCCTCCACCTTTCTCTTCAGCAATGGGAGAATGCCGCCAGCCTCTAAGGTCTCCTGCGGAATGCCCTTCAGGGTGTAGAAGCTGGCCACTTTGCCAGTGCGGGGATTCACCACCTCTCCTTTATCTGTATCGATCTGGATAGGATCTCCTTCTTCGAATAGAGCTGCCACCCCGGGGACCAGTACGGGGTAAATTCCAAGGGCAGTGCAGTTGCGCAGATAAATCCGCCCCATGGATTCGCAAACCACATAGTCGATGCCCAGAGCCTTTACCACGGAGGTCGCCTGCTCGCGGCTGGAACCGCAGCCGTAGTTCTTGCCGGCGACGATCACGTCTCCCGGCTGCAAGCTTTTGTAGAAGTCCTTGCAAATGGGGGAAAAAGCGTGCAGCTTCATCTCCTCCAGCGGTAAATGAAGCGAGAATCCGGGCGCAACCGTATCGGTATCTACGTTGTCGCCAAACTTGCGGACGCGGCCCTTGTAGCTAGGCATTAGTTCAACTCCCTCGGATCGGTAATCCTGCCGGCAATCGCCGAAGCCGCCACCGTGGCGGGCGACGCCAGGTAAATGTTGGCAGCGTCGCTCCCCATGCGGCCTTTGAAATTCCTGGGCGTGGCCGCAATACAATTCTCACCAGGCGCCAGCACTCCCTGATATCCGGTACAGAAGCCGCACGCCGGGTTGCCGATCATGGCGCCCGCCTCAATCAGTTCCGCCAGCAGTCCCAGGGACATGGCTTCCTTGTAGAGCGCCCAGGACGCCGGCGCAATGTACAAGCGCACTCCCGGCGCAACCTTGTGTCCTTTGAGTACACGCGCAGCAATCTGCAAGTCCTCGATGCGGCCGTGGCAGCAGGAGGCAATCACCGCTTGATCGATGGGCTGCCCAGCGGCCTGGCCCACGTCCACGACATTTCCCACCGAATGCGGCAGCGCCACCTGCGGAGCAATCGACGATCCGTCGATGCGATGCCATGCCTCCACCTGTGCATCGGCGTCCGCGCACACCGGCTCGAAGCTGCGGTCCTGCACCCGAGGGCGCACGAATTCCAGCGTCTTCTCATCCGCCTCAAACAACCCGAACTTGGCCCCAATTTCCACTGACATGTTGGCGATGGTGGTGCGCGCGTCCAGGCTCATCGCCGAAACCGCCTCGCCACACCACTCGACGGCCTTGTATTGGGCAACATCGGTGCCCCACTTACCCGCGATATGAAGGAACACATCCTTGGAATAGACATGTCGCGCCAATTGGCCCGTGATCTCGAAGCGGACGGTTTCGGGCACGCGAAACCAAAGCTCCCCGGTGGCGAGCGCATAAGCCATTTCCGAAGCGCCAATTCCCGTGGAAGCGGCGTTCAACACCCCATAAGTAACGGTGTGGGAATCGGCCCCCACCACCAGTTCTCCCGGTGCGACGTGCCCCTTCTCCATCATGACCTGATGGGAGATTCCGGGGAACACGTCGTAGAAATACTTCACGCCGAGCGACTTGGCCAGAGAGCGGCAATGCTGTACCCATTCGGCCTGACCGAGTTCCATGGTCGGAGACTGGTGATCCGTGAAAACGATGAAGCGTTCCTTGTTCCAGATCCGGAAATCCGACTCGGCAATTCCCGCCTTGGCCAGAATGCTGCGGATCAAGCGGAAAGCATCCGGCATCATGGCGGCGTCAATGCGTGCGGTGACGTACTCGCCCGGCAGCACTTGGTCGCGGCCTGAGGCCCGCGCCAGAATCTTTTCCGCGATTGTCATTCCATCGGGCATAATCCTACTCCTTCGGGATGTAAACCAAGTCTCGTACGTGTCTCTCCGGAAAATAGAGCGGCTCCAGCGTCAATGTCTCTCCACCCCGTACCAGTTCATGACACGCAAACTTCTTCTTACCATTGATTTTCAGCAGGCACGATGCGCACAACTGCAGCCCGCAACTATAATCGCGGAAGCCCAGGGTGGAATCCTGCTCCTTCTGAATGCGACTGAGCGCCACCAGCACCGATACCGGCTGTTCAACCGTGAACTTGAACTCGTCAAATCGCGGTTCTGTATCGGTATCCGGATCAAAGCGAAAAACGCGGAGAGTCGCTACCTTGTTCATGCCGTCACCTCCGGTAGACGACGACACATATTGACGGGGAACATGGACACGTCTACCCCCCCGTCCACCCAGTAGGCTACGGTGTGGCGAGGCAAGCCCTCTGGCGCCTTCGGATAGTCGCCGCGCCCATGGAAGCCGCGGCTTTCCCGCCGGGCCAGGGCCGACTCGACAACCACGGCCGAGGCATCGAGCGTGTAACCCAGTTCAATGGCGCGGACCCAGTCCAGGTTGAAACGTTTGCTGCCCGCCACATGCACCTTGGGGAGCGCGTCGTTGCGCAACGACCGGATCGCTTCTCGCGCCTGGATGAGTCCTTCTTCCGTGCGAACCAGAAACGCCTGCTGCTGCATGATGTTTTGCAACTGTTTGTGGACCACATGCACCGTGAGCGCATTCGTCTTTGGCTCGAGGAAGTGATAGAGACGATTCTGCTCCAGAGTTTCGATAACGGGATCGTGCATCGCCGGCAGGGGTGTTGCGCGAGCCAGCTTGGCTGCCTGCCGCCCTGCTTCCAGGCCGAACACGAGCATCTGGCTGAAGCTGAATCCTGCGAGCCGCAGCCCCCCATGCAGCGCGCCGGCAACTTCACCGGCTGCCAGCAGGCCCGGAACCGTGGTCTGCCCATGCTCGTCAGCATGCAAGCCGCCCATATCGAAATGGGAGCCAATCGAGAGCTCGACAACATTCTTGAACGGATTGATCCCCAGCAGGTCAAAGCGCGCCTGCCGCGCCACCAGTTAGTCGGCATTCCTGTCCGGTGGTACATCCGGGTTCTGCGCACGGGCCTGATCGATGTAGACCGGTCCGTCCCCACGTTTCTCCGTCTCATATACCAGGCGCGCGAATTCATAAGAATAAGTCCCGCCCACAAAACGCATTGGATTCTGTTCCAGAACGTTTCCATGCCGGTCGTAGTAGGGCGATGCAAAAAAGTCCGGATAAAATCGCAGATTGCGAGCCGCCAGCGGTTCGACCGGAATGGGGACAAACTGAATCTGCTCCATGTCGACCAGCCGGGCGCCGGCATGGAAAGCGAGCATGTGTCCCACGCCCGCCGCGTTACTCGATATACCGAAAGGATTATCGCTGCTGAGCGGAAACATTTCGCCGCTGCAGCCACCCGTCGCCACGACCACCACACGCGCTCGAAAAGCCAGGCACTGGCCACTCCGCAAATCGAGGGCGAGCGCCCCGGAAACGCGATCGCCATCTTTCAAAAGCCGCGTGGCCAGAACGTCTTCGAGCAAGGTCACATTGGGCCGTTTGGCCAGATGCGCCCGAAATTTTTTCAAACTCGCCGTGCCCGGCACAATAGCAGTACGAGGGCGGCGTATTCGAAGGTTCGATCCCCAACTCGTTGTGGATTTTGTTCAGAGCGGAACCGATGTTTTCCGCCAGGAACCAGGCCAGGTTCTGATCATTGAGGTATCCACCAGCCTCTACCATCTGGTCAAAAAAAGCCTCGATCGGGTGGGGAAGACTGGGAACAGTCCTGGTCGTCCCACCGTTGGCAGTTGGTGTTAGCCCAGACTGGCTTATCGGGCCCCGGCTGAGGACCGCCACTTGAAGGGCCGGATCCTCGGAGGCCTCGATGGCGGCCAGCGCACCGGCTCCGCCTGCCCCGACAATGAGAACGTCAACATCACGAAACGGCAACATATCTGTCGACCAAGACTTCTAGATTTACGTTAGGATCTCGCTGCCCTGCGAATGGACAATCAAGGTGTCCCCGAGCATTAGCCCGCCCTGCTCCTTGGTGAATAGGCGGCACGACAAGGCCATGCCCGCCTCGAAATTGTCGGTGGATCCCGCCGCAATTACCGGCGCCTCATCGAGCGATAGCCCCAGGCCGTTGCCGTATCCGTAATCGTGGCTCAGTTTGATCCCAGCCCGCGCCGCCGCTTCAGTAGCAGCCACCAGCGGAGCATCCGCTTTCTTACCCGCTACTACTGCTTTCACCATGGACTCGTAAGCCACGCCAGCCGCGCCGGCATCCACCGGGGCCAATCCGTTTCCTGTACCCACGAAGGTGCGCGCCGCCTCGGCCCAGTAGCGATCAACCTGGGCCTGGGCATACACCAGGATGCGTTCGCCCTTCGCGATCTGCCCGTCCCCGGCCGGCCTCAGGGCCCATTCGCCCGGACGCAGCAGCAGCAGCCGGACGTCTTCCCCACCTTTAAGCCGGCCGGCCAGCCGGCCTTCGGCGTCAATGACTCGTTCGACCGGCTTCACCTTTGGCCCGCTGAGCACGGCGAACATTGCCGCCACTGCTGCGCCCGCTTTGCGCATCCGTCCCAGCTCCCGTTCGGACTTGACCCGCCGCAGATCGGAGACCAGGCTGTCGTGCTCGCTCACCTGTCTGCCGGTCAGCGCCTCACGCAGGGCCCGGTATTTCTTGAACGGCATCTGCGGCCGGACTCCCACCAGCCCCACAGATTTCGCCTGGTTTTCTTCCAGGTACTTGGCGTACATAGCCTCAAGCTGGCCGCCCCCCCGCACATCTTCCACCCAGATCATTCGCTTGTAGGTGGGAAGTCCCCGCAGCGCCCCTTCGAAAAACACTACCGGCTCGCCCTCTCTCGGTACGGCTATCCCTGAACTCTCGGTCGACATCCGCGCTTGGAGGTTGGTCAGATAGCACGGGTCTGCGCTCTCATTGAATGCCCTGCCAAAGACTAAGGCCAGATCCAATCCCTTCGCCGCCATAACCGCCTGAAACCGGCGAACCCGGCCCTGAAACTCCTCCTTCGGCAACGCCTCGGCGTCCCACACACTCCGGCCATTCTTGATTGAAGGTTGAAGAGCCTGCATCGCTATACCTCCACGCTTTCTAGCTGCGTTGGTGTCTTGGACAGCCGTTCAAAGCCGGCTTCGGTCACCAGCACGGTCTCGCCACAAGCCAGATACCCGGTTTCTTCCAGATACTGGTTGGGATGGATCACCGCCGGATCGTTCAGTCCAAAGGACCCGGCGGTGTCGTCGTCCAGTGTCCCTCCCGGAGCAATCGTGCCGACCCCGATCCCATGCCCTCGTGCTCGCATATACGGCGGATAGCAGAACTTGGCATAGCCCGCCTTGCCGATCACTCCATTCATCGCCTTCGACATCAGGCTGGCGGGCGCTCCGGCGCGAAGCTCCGCCAGCGCCGCGCGGAGGGCCTCCAGCAGCATGTCGTACGCCAATACCACCGTGGGGCTAGGCTTGCCCAACACTATGGTTCGGCACAACTGCGCGAACTGAGCGTCCTTGCCCGGCGTGATTTCGCCAATTACGATGTCGCCCTTCTGGAGCACGCGGTCGGTCGGCTCATGCATTTCGCGGTTGTGCGGCCCGCTGCTCATCAGGAGAAAATTATCGTCCGCCCCCGCCAGCCGCATGGCGTACTCTATTTGGGCCATCAGTTCGAATTCTTTGACCCCGGGGCGGGCATGCTCCACCATGGCCATTGCTCCCACATCGGCGATCACGCCCACCTCCGACATCAAAGCCAAGTCCTCCGGCGTCTTTTCCCTGGCAATCTCTTGCAGCATGTCATCGGCTGGGGTGAGTTGTACCCGAGCTTCCAGCGACGCGTACAGGTCTTCCGTCATGGCATCCAATCCACAGCCCGCCAGCCGGCCCGACGGGCAGAATTCGCTGAGCGCGGGCATCAGGTCGCGGCACAGGTTCGAAGTCCCGTGCACGTCCTCGATCCAGGTCAGCGGCGCCACGCGCGGCTTGTCCCAAGCCGGCTCTAACAGCCACTTCGCCCTGCCATCCATCGTTATCAGGGCAGCACTCTGCCCCATAGCTCGCATGCCCGTGACATAGTGCAAATAGCTGGGCACCAGCAGGCTATGGCTGCCGTCGGAATAGACCAGCAGCGCGTCCAACCCCCGCTCGGCCAGACGCTTCTGGATAGTTTCCTTTATCTTCGCTCTAATCATTCCGTCTCTCCTTCGACCAGCACGTCCTACGCTTGTCTCACTTGCAACAGCGGGAACTTCTCCGCATGCGCTCGGATGTAGCCGTTTATGCCGCCCGCTTCCAGCACTTCCATGAGCATTTGCGGAAAGGGCTTGGCTTGTGCTGTTTTTCCCGTCGTCAGATTCTTGATCAGACCGGTCTTTACATCCACCTGCACCCGGTCGCCCTGGTGGAAGTCTCCACGGCATCCCCGATCTCGAAGATCGGCAATCCCGAATTCACCGCGTTGCGGTAGAAAACTCGGGCCGCGGTGTTGCACACGATGGCTCTAATGCCCGCATGCTTTAGAAAAAGCGACGCATTTCGCGAAGAGGAGCAACCCAGGTTCCTTCCCGCGAACCAGACATCGCCTTCTTGCACCTTCTTGGGAAATTCCGGAATCAGCAATTCCGCAATGTGCTCTCTCATCGGCTCCGGCCCTTCATGCAGCCAGCGGCTCGGCGTGATGCTTTCGGTGTTGACGTTATTGCCCACCTTCCAGGCGTTGCCTTCCACGATCCATTCTTTTTGCGTGGTCATTGTCGCTCCTCTCCGTTACAGGTATTTGCGCGGGTCGGCAATCCGGCCCTCGACGGCGGTAGCGGCACAGGTCGCTGGCGACGCTAAATAGGTACTGGTCCCATCCGCCATACGTCCTGGCCAATTGCGCGGACCGCAATGCATTTGCGTCTCGCCCGGGGCGATATGTCCGATCGAAAGTGCCTGGCAGGTGCCGCAATAGGCCGGATAAACTTGGCAACCGGCCTCAATGAAGGTCGCCAGCAGCCCTTCCTTCTCGCACTGCTTATAAACTTCGAGGGTGGCGGGGACGACCATCGTCTTGCTCTTCACTTCGCGGCCCTTCAGAACCTTAGCTGCCTCACGGAAATCGTAGATGGAGCTGCCCGTGCAGGTGCCGATGCAGATTTGATCGATGGCAATGCCCAGCCCATCCTTCACCGGATGTGTCTGGTCCGGCGCCGGCGGGAAGCAAACCTGCGGCTCCAGCTTCGACACGTCGAACCTGAAGACCTTGTCGAATTTCGCGCCTGGATCGCTCTTGACCGGATTCACGGGCGTTCCGGGCTTCACGCGCGGTTTCACGTACTCCATGGTGATTTCATCCGGTTCGATGAAGCAGCACTTGGCGCCTAACTCCGTAGCCATCAGCGTAAATGGGAACCGTAGCGGTACCGGCAGCGAGTGAATGTATTCGCCATCCCACTCAATGTTGCAGTACACCGAGGCATCCATACCCACTTCGCTTACGATGTGCTGAATGACGTCGCGCGGATACACGCCAAGCTTGGTTTGGCCTTCGACAATGTACTTATGGGTCTTCGGCACCTTGAACCACAGTTGGCCCGTGAGGAACACCACCGGCATCTCCTCGCCGCATTGCGTCGACATCGCGCCCACCGCGCCGTATGCCGTCGTGTGACTGTCGCCGAACACCGCCAGCGCACCCGGGTACACCTGCCCCCGTTCCATGATCTGCACGTGGCAGATGCCGGTGCCGATGTCGTAAACCGTCAGTCCTAGCTTCTGGGCGAACTCACGCGTCCGCTTGTAATTCTCCGCCAGTTCGTCCGAGTGAACCGCGCAGAAGTGGTGCCCGAGGTAGACGCCAAACTTTTCTTTATCGAAGACGCCCTTCAACTCTCCGAGCTTTGTAAACAGCTCCCACGCGCGCGCATCGAAGCCCTCGTGAATGCCCGCGTAGTCGACGCGCGCGGTAACGATGTCTCCCGGCTCCACTTTGCTCACCGGTTCGACAGAGTGGCTCATCAGAATTTTCTCGACCGCCGTAAAATTCATAAGATCTTTTGTCCTGATTGTGATTAAAGTTTGACTGAAGTTTACTGGCGATGCTCGCAGAAAGAAAATACTTTGTTTTGCGCATATCATATCTGTCGGGCATAATCGGGAATGAAACGCAATATGGAGCCGCGCTATCTTCGGTATTTTGTGGCCGTTGGCAAGGAATTGAACATCACGCGCGCCGCCCAGCGCATGCACACCGCCCAGCCATCCTTGAGCCGCCAGATTCGTCAGTTGGAAGAATTCGTTCGCTCGTCTCTGTTGCTTCGTGAGGGACATCTTGTGGACTTGACCGAGGCGGGGCGGACCCTGCTCACCGAGGCGCGCCGTATATTGTCAATGCGGATGTCGGCCGGGCCGGGGAGCACGGCGGCCAACCAGACAAGTCCTCAGCTCCCAATGAATTAAGCAGGCCAGACCGACTCCAGAACTCCTTGTATGACAGCGTCGGCTTCTGTCAAGACCCTTTAGCGCGAATTGGGCGCACAAAATTCCCGACCACTGCGACAATCGGCCTGGGAACGAAGCGCAGAGGTTCTTTCTGAGCTTCGTTTTATAGCAGAAAACCGTCTTGCATGGCTAAACGACGCAAGCTCGCACGTTGACGAATCACTTTCGATGGCAACTGTTCAGGTTCCACCAACCATGTATTCGGCCCGGTAAAGCTCCATGATTACTTGTTCAAACTCTCCCGCCTGGCGGGTCAGGGCAAGCTTGCCCTGACCCGCAAGACAAAAACAAAAACCTTCCTGAAAAGGAAAAAGTGTAAGGCATGTGCCCGGTCTGAAATGTCAGGACTCTGCCCGGCAGTTCACGGTGACCACCATGTTGGGCGGTCGACGCGCACATCGATCGAGCGGTACTTGCCGTCGTAGATCGATTCGTGGCTTAACGCAAAACCAGAGTCGCTGTACCCCGGAGCCTCAACCGCTAAGTCGATGCGACCAACAGGGAGCAGCGACCTTCGAAAAACCTCAACAGGGCACACCAACTCTGGTTTTGCCGTAGATAGCCCAGCGTTTACTGTGTGCTGGCCTCCGATCAATGCACCGGAACCCGCACCCGCCACAGCATAGCCGCAGAATGATTTGCCACAATGGCCACTGATGTTGGCCGGACAGTTGTGAAAGCCTACAGCTCGCCCGGCCCCCTACTTGAAGTGATTTAGCTCACATGAGGTTGTGCGCTCCAACACATCGCCGCGTTCCGCCCCTGGAGCAAGATAGGGCTCGCTTCGAGCTGGGCTCATGTCCAGCGTCTGTTGCCATTCCTCAGCACGACCGGGAGCGGGGCGGGACCGGACCGAGTGAACCAATCTGTGCTGATGAACACGAAATATTCGGAGGGCCAAGTATGGCTGGCGACAGGAGCAAGAAGGATGAAGGCAACGGCCTCAACCGTAGAAGCTTTCTTGAAACCGTAGGGGCGGTCTTTGCGGGGGGCGCGCTGGCGGCCGGCTTGCCCCTGGCGACGGAAACCGCAGCGGCCGCTGAAACTCCAGCGGCCGTCGAGACTCCAGCGGCCACCACCATCACCAATTTCCGCTGCCCCTTGTGCGCCAAGGATTTCAGTACCTTCGCCGCCTTGAAAGGTCATTTTGCCGCGGCCCATCCCGGCGATGTGGTCCCGGTAGTCAGCAAGCTGAAGGTGAACGGGATAGACTACGAGGTGCTGATTGAGCCCAACTGGACGCTGCAGCGCACCCTGCAGCAAAAGCTGGGACTGACCGGCGCCAAACAGATGTGCGATCGCGGGGTATGCGGCTCCTGCACGGTCATTATCGACGGCCGGGCAGTGCTGTCCTGCACCACGCTGAGCGTGGAGTGCGAAGGCAAATCGATCGAGACCGTCGAGGGCATTGCCGCCAATTCCAAGTGGAACCCCCTGATTCATTCCTATACCAAGTGGGACGCCATGCAGTGCGGCTACTGCACGCCCGGTTTCGTGGTTTCGGCGAAGAACCTTCTGGACCACAATTCGAGCCCCAGCGAAGACGACTGCAAGCAAGCCCTGGCCGGCAATATTTGCTGCTGCGGGACGTATCCCAGACATCCCACGGCGATTATGGAAGCGGCACACCTATTGAAGGAAGGAGCCTAGTATGGCCGATCTTGCGGGTTACGACGGACAAAGGACGGAATTCAAAGTAGTGGGGAAGCCCAACCTTCCCGGTAAACTTTCCTACAATCTGGCGGTTGGCAAAGCCAAGTTCGGCACCGACGCCACGGCGCCGAACATGCTGCATGCCAAGTTCCTGCGCAGCCCGTATGCCTATGCGGTGATCAAGAGCATGGACATCAGCAAGGCCAAGGCGCTTCCCGGCGTGGTCGACATCCTTACCTGGGAGGACCCGGACCTGAAAGCTTTGCAGTTCGGCGAAGGCAGGATGGGGACCGGCCCCTTTGTCCCATTGCTGGACAATATTGCCGACCAGGAAGACGCCGAAGTCGGGGCCGTTGTGGTCGCCGAAAGCGAAAACCTCTGCGAAGAAGCCCTGCGGCTGATCAAGGTGAACTGGGAGTTGAAGCCTCACATCGTCGATCCCCGCGAAGGCGTCAAACCGGACGCTCCCGCCGAACCCTCGCGCCCCAACGCTAAAGGCAACATCGTGTTTGCCCAGAAGATCGATGGCGATATTGAGGCCGGCTTCAAGCAGGCGGACCAGACCATCGAATTCGATTTTGTGCTGCCCGCCTATGCTTCGCATATTCCGAATCCCTCCGGTAGCCTAGCCTATTGGTATGACGATCCGATGAGCAGCGAGGGGCAATGCGTATGGGTGGAAGGCGCGACCCAGGCAGCGGACCAGCTTGCCATTCTCTATAAACTCCCTCTCGACAAGGTGAATCAAGTCACCCTGTATCAGGGAGGCAAGTACTGCGACTGGGGATTTCGCAAAAGCCAATTGATCACCCCGCTGCTCGCCAAGCGAACCGGACGCCCGGTGAAGTGCATCAACGCCCGGGAAAACATGTACGACTTCGCCATCAATCAGTGGTTCGTGCATGCCAAAGTCGGGTTCAAGAATGACGGTCTGATCACCGCCGTCAAACTCTACTCAATCGCCGACAATGGCACCCGCAGCAGCGCGGCCTTCGGTTCCACCCAGGACATGAACTATCCTTCCTGGTACACCACCCGGTGTGAAAACATCCATCAGACCATGGATGCGGTCTCCACCAACCGGGGAAAAATGTATCTCAGCGGCCAGCATTGCCCGTTCGGATGGGATACGATGACGGTCGCCGAACAAATGATCGCGGAAAAACTGGGCATGGATGTGATTGACGTCGCCACCAAGAATGTCCATGGGCCCGAGGCGCAGAGCGATTATTCGCCCCAGCCCAGCTATCAGGCTTGCGTGGAAGCGGGCAAGAAGCTGGCGAAATGGGAGTATCATAAACCCGGCGCCAAAAAGCTGCCCGACGGACGAATGCACGGCATCGCCTTCCGTTATCAGACGTGCCCGCGGCATGCTATCTCCGGTTATGCCGCTACTGTGTACTTGCATGCCGGCAAAGTATACATGCCGACGCGAGGCCCCTGCGCAGGTTTCTACGGAACCGACGCCTGCGCCATGGTGGTGGCGGAGGAGATGGGCGCCAAGTGGGAAGACGTTGTCATTCAATATGAAACGAAGGCGCCCTTTAGTGCCGTGGGCGGCGGCAGCGACGGTACGACCGCGGCGGCCTGGGTGATCAAAGAAGCGGCTGGAGCCTGCAAAAAGCTGGTGCTGGAAGCGGCACTCGGCCCCGTCGGCATGATGGGAATGGGCCCGAGTCCCTTCCCTCCGGGAACTAAACCGGAGGACCTCGACACCAGAGATTCCACGGTTTTCCTGAAATCCGATCCTTCCAAGAGCATTCCGTTTGCTGAAGTCGAGCCACCTAAGGCCGGTCCTATCCAGGGATATATTATGGCCAGCGCCAGCGGCAGGCCTCCCCGAGCCATTTGGAGCTGGATGGGCAAGAAGCTCGACACCATGAACGCGCAGTACGTGGAAGTGGCGGTCGACACCGAAACCGGGGAAGTGGAGGTCTTGAAACACTACGTGGCTGCCGATCCCGGAAAGATCATGCGGCGGACTTCGCTGGAAAGCCAGGTCCACCAAGTGATGATGTTCAGCGACGGCTGCCAGCTCACCGAAGAAATTGTGTGGGATAAGGCCACCGGCGTACGGCTCAGCAGCAACATGTTCGACTACAAGAAACCCACCATTCTCGACATCGCTCCAACGGAAATGGATCTGCTGGAAACGCGGGCGGGCAATGCCGCTTACGGCGCCAGCGGCATCAGCCACTCCCTGGCGAACACTCACATCATTATCTGCGCCATTCAGAATGCCATTGGCAAATGGGTTGACCCGCCGGCTACGCCGGACAAGGTCCTCAGAGCATTGGGGAAGGCATAAGAGGAGAAAAGATGAAAGCCTTTAGCCATACAAACGCGAAGACCTTGGAAGAAGCCTCGACCGCGCTGGCCGACGGCAAGGCGGTAATCATAGCCGGCGGCACCGATCTGATTGGCCGGCTCAAGGACAACATTCTGCCTACCTATCCCACCGCCTTGATCAATATCAAGACCATTCCCGGTTTGGATTACATCAAGGAAGAAGGCGGAGTGCTGAAGATCGGCGCCACGACCCGGCTGGCGGATATAGCCGCCCACCCGGTGATCAAGGAGAAGTATACGGCGCTGGCGCAAGCGGCTGGCCGCGTGGCGACGCCGCATGTGCGGGACATGGGGACGATTGGCGGCAACATCAACCAACTGCACCGCTGCTGGTATTTCCGCAAGCCGGAGGACCGCTTCAACGACTGCGTCCGTAAGGGCGGGCAGACCTGCTTTGCGGTGATGGGGGACCATCGCTATCACTCGATTTTCGGAATGGACAACGGGTGCTTTGCGGCGCACCCCAGCGACACCGCGCCGGCGCTGATCGCCTTGAATGCGACGATTGTAACCACCAAGCGCCAGGTCAAGGCGGAAGAGTTCTGGGAGGTGAAATGCCCGGAAAGCACGGTGCTGGCGCCGGGGGAGATCGTGACCGCGATTCATGTGCCGGCGCCGCCGGCGGGGGCCAAGAGCGCCTTCCTGAAATTCGCGATCCGGAAGTCAATCGATTTTCCGATCGTGAACTGCGCGGTGCTGGTGGGTGGAGGAGCGCCGCGCATTGCGCTGAACGCGGTGGCGCCCAAGCCGTATCGGGCGACCAAGGCGGAGGCGGCGATTGCCGGCAAGCCGATCAATGAAGAGACCGCGGAAGCGGCGGGAGCGGCGTTGGTAGAAGACACCATACCGCTCAACACGAATAATTACAAGGTGCAAATCGCGCGCACCTTGGTCAAACGCGCTCTGCTGGCGAGCGCATAAGGAGTTGGGGGAATTGTAAGCTGCAAACTGCGGCGGGACACGCTGGAGAAAGCGGGACTGAGGAAGGTCGCGGATCTGTTGCAAAGCAGAAACCGACTGGGGTAGAGCGTTTCGCAAGGACATGCAGAGAGAAGAGGACAGTCCTATGGCTGAATCCACCAAAGCGGATGAGAAGAATGAGAAGAAAGTTCTGCGACGCGACTTTCTGACCGGCAGCGGCGCAGCCTTTGCCGTTGGAGCGCTCGCCGTAGTGGCGCCGGCCGCCGCGGCCGTGGACGTGCCGACCCCGACGGAGGGCGAGGTCACTTACCCCGCCTCTATGGGCTATATCGTCTACGACAGCCGCCTGTGCTTTGGCTGTCAAAGTTGTATGTACGCCTGTTCCATGGCTCATCAGGGGGAAGCGAACCCGACCCTGTCCCGCATTCAGATTGTGAAGGATGCTCCCTCCTTCACCACCTATCCTCACGACATTGTGATGAATCCTTGCCGGCAGTGCGTCTCGCCGCTGTGCGTGCAGAATTGTCCTACCGGCGCCGCGCATATCGACACCGAGCATGGCAACGTGCGCGTGATCGATCAGAAGAAATGTATCGGCTGCAAGCGCTGCATCCAATATTGTCCCCAGCGGCCGCATCGCACGGTGTGGAATCCGTATCTCCAAAAATCCTCCAAGTGCGACCTGTGCCTCGACGCGCCCTATTGGAGCAAGAAGGGCGGCCCCGACGGAGAGCAGGCTTGTGTAAGCATCTGTCCCTCCCACGCGCTCAAGCTGGTACACGAACCTCCTCCGCAAATGGACGAGGTCGGGTATGACGTCAATCTGGCGCCACCGCCCCCACCAGGGCCGCCGCGCCGTCCGGGGACGCCGCCAGCCGCCACGCAATCGGCGCCGAAGGTCTAGGCGAAGGAGAGAGATATGGCAAACGGATACACTGGAAAAATCCTACGAGTCAATTTGACGACCAAGGAAATCAGCACCCTCGACACCGCCAAGTACGAAGAATTCGGGGGCGGCTATGGCATGGGCACAGCCATCTTCTGGGAGCTTTCGGTAGCTCCGGGCCAATCGGATCTGCGGGATCCGTACGACCCGCGGAATGTGCTTCCGCTCATGGTCGGTCCCCTGGCGGGCACAGGCGTGCCGGGGGGCGGGCGCACCAACGTATGCGGCATCTCTCCGGAGACGTTTCCCACCTGCGAATTCCACAGTGGCAACTTCGGCGGCCGCTTCGGCGCCATGCTGAAGGCGGCTGGCTGGGATGGGGTGGTGGTGGAAGGGGGCGCCGACAAGCCGGTGTGGATCAACATCATCAACGACAAAGTCATTGTTGAAGATGCCAAAGAGCTTTGGGGCCTGGATACCTGGGAGGTACAGGAGCGGATTGTCACCATGGTGGCTGGCCGAACCCGGTTCGGCGAAGAATGGCAGCATATCGGCAGCGCCTACACCACGGGGCGCCCGCAGATTGTCTGCATCGGTCAGGCCGGCGAGGCCAAGTCGCGGCTCGCGGCCCTGATCACCGGCAGCGGCGTCAGCGCGCGCAAGGGCGGCTATGGCGCGGTGTTTGGGGCGAAGAATCTGAAAGCCATCAGCGTCATCGGTACCGGCAATGTGCAGATGGCGGATCCCAAGGGCGTGCTGGATGCCCGGTTGTGGCATATGCGGAATTCCCAGATCGTGACCGGAAGTTTCGGTCCGGCCCGGCCCGGGTCGGCGTCCTGTTCGGTTTGCATGCGGGGAGACCGGCGCCGCAACAGCTATTCCGCCGGCGAAACCATGTGTGTCGATCAGTTCTGGCTCGACAATCCCGAGCAGCAAGTGAGGGCGACGGACGCCGACCGCGACCTCGCTTCCCAAGCCCTGATGAGGTACGGCGTCAGCGGCTGGTCGGCCCATTTCCTGGGCTTGTTCATCTCGGACATTCCCGGCGCACCGGACTTTTTCCATAAGAAGGTGCCGGTGGAAACGGGCATGGGCTGGTACCTGCGTTATCTCTACGAGATCGGCGAGCTGGGGCCGGGAAAAAGGATCGATTCCGCTCCGTTGCCCATGGATCAATGGGGTGAGCTGAGCTTCCGCCGGGCATTGCTTGACGCTGTCTCCAGGCGCGTGGGCATCGGCGATGCCTTGGCCGAAGGCTGCCTCCGCGCCGCCGAGAAGTGGGGACGGCTGAATCAGGATCTGGAAAGCGGTGCTTTGCGCTTCCCCGCGTGGGGCGCGACTGGTCACTGGACCCTGCCCGCCGTGGAATGGGCCTATAACTACCTGCTCGGCGCCGGCGATCCCTGTTGGCACGGGTTGGTGCAGTCCGTCGGCCCTCCTCGGGATGGCAGTTCCATTGAGCAGCACCTGGGGAAACTGTCGACCAAGCTGATCCCCTACGACGGCGATATTATGATGCTCAACTACGCGTGGAAGGGAGAAGAGGCCTGGAAGACCGGCATCTATTCCCCGCACAAAGCCAAGGAAGTGGCCTGGAGCCGGCACTACGCCTCCTTCTGGAATGAATCCATGGCCTTCTGCGAGATGTTCCTGCCGGAGCTCACCCAAAATAGTCCCGAAATCGAGATGAAGTATTACACGGCGGTGACGGGAAGCAAGAACTCCTTCGCCGACACCATGCG
>CAWCXX010000027.1:0-11807 GCA_963799445.1 uncultured Acidobacteriaceae bacterium
GTGTCATCCGTTGGCGCTCCTCGGGATGGCAGTTCCATTGAGCAGCACCTGGGGAAACTGTTGACCAAGCTGATCCCCTACGACGGCGATATTATGATGCTCAACTACGCGTGGAAGGGAGAAGAGGCCTGGAAGACCGGCATCTATTCCCCGCACAAAGCCAAGGAAGTGGCCTGGAGCCGGCACTACGCCTCCTTCTGGAATGAATCCATGGCCTTCTGCGAGATGTTCCTGCCGGAGCTCACACAAAATAGTCCCGAAATCGAGATGAAGTATTACACGGCGGTGACGGGAAGCAAGAATTCCTTCGCCGACACCATGCGCATTGGCCAGAAGATCTGGACCATGGAACGCTCGATCCGGACCATGCAGGGGCTGAGCCGGGAGCAGGAGAAGTTTGCTCCCTTCATGTGCAGGCCCGGCGCCGGTTGCATGACTCTTTTTGGAAGGGGAGTCCCCATCTACGAAAACGGCACGTGGCATGAGGACACGGCGCCTGAAATGTTCCTGGACGAAAAGGGAGTCGAAGACTTCAAGACGCATTTCTATGCCCTGGAAGGCTGGGACACCGCCCACGGCTGGCCGACCCGCAAGACCCTGGAAGATTTGGGCCTGAAGCACGTGGCCGACACCATGGCCGCCAAAAACCGGCTGGGGGCCTGACGGCCTCCGTCGCAAACTGACGAGAGCAGGTTTTAAAACCGGGTTGTGTCAGGGCACGGCTTCAGCTTCAGCCGTGCCCTTTTCTATGTTCACGAGTGGCATCAGAGCGGTTCCACAGTACATGTAGCCGTTTTTGCAGTTGCGGAAGGTGGCTTTTTCCTGGTGAAAAAGCCACTTGACCTATGGGATTTCCGGATACGGCAACTGTGGAACCGCTGTAAGGCGCACACGGGAGTGAGAGCGCCAGGGTTCAGCCCTTTCCATTCGAAAATACTTTCAGCTGTGGCTCGCCAGAATAGCGATCTGCCTTAAAATCAAACAGATAAGGGTCCGCCTGTCTAAGCATACGTTCGTGTAAAACTGGTCTCATGTTGCGCCCGGCGAGGCTGCTAGCTGTTCTCGTTTCTCGATTCTTTCTCTCACGCCGCGACCTGCTCATGGAAAACCTGGCTCTTCGGCAACAAATCGCTGTTTTGAAACGTCGGTGTCCGCAGCCGCGATTTGCCGTTTCCGACAAATTGTTCTTGGTGATGTTGCGGCGGCTCTGGCGGGGATGGAGGCGGGCCTTGATCCTCGTCCAACCAGAGACTGTTGTTCGCTGGCACCGCGCAGGGTTCAAGCTGTATTGGACGTTGCTCTCGCGGCATCAGACCCGCGTGGGAAGAAGATGCGTCAGCAGGGAAATGCGCGAGCTGATTTTCCGTATGGTTAGCGAGAACCAAACCTGGGGTGCACCGCGCATTCATGGTGAACTAAGAATGCTGGGCCTCGATATTTCTGAGCGAACGGTCTTGCGTTGGATGCCAAAGGCCCCTCGAGATCCCGAGCCGGCAAAGCGTTGGGCCGCGTTTCTGAGCAATCATCGTGAGGCCATCGCCGCGATGGATTTCTTCACCCTGCATACGCTCACCTTCGGCGTGCTCCACTGCTTCTTCGTCATTGCTCATGACCGGCGGCGTATTCTTCATTTTAATGTGACGAAACATCCGACCAGGTCCTGGGTCATCCAGCAATTGCGCGAAGCGTTCCCCTACGACTCGGCGCCCGGCTACCTGATCTTTGATCGCGGCCCGAACTTCAACAAAGAAGTCATCGACACCTTGAAGACCTTCGGCATCGAGCCCAAACGAACCAGCTTCCGAAGCCCGTGGCAGAACCGTGTTGCAGAGCGTTGGATCGGCAACTGCCGTCGGGACTTGCTCGACCCTGTGATTGTCGTGAATGAACGCCACTTGAAGCGTCTGATGAACGAGTACATCCGTTACTACCACGAAGATCGAACACATCTTGCTCTGGCGAAGGGGACGCCTGCGGGCCGCGAAGGAGCAGGAGCAAAGATCCCTCGCCTCGGTCACAGGATCATATCTACCCCAAGACTCGGCGGTATGCATCATCGCTATGATCAGGCCGCCTGAGCCGCAGCTTCGATCATTTCTCCCCTCTTAATTGATGATGAACTGCGAGACGCGCGCATTTGCTGAAATCTCGCGGCTCACTCGGTACTGTCCTGGCGCATGGTCCGCGCTCACCGAGCTCCCATTCCGAGTCGAGAATCCCTACCAGACCGTTTCCGGCGTCAAGGCCGGTTCCCCATTTTGCTCTCGGATGGCGTTTTGGCGAAGCAGAGTCCAAATCTCTGTTCCACGATGAGCCTGCATACGTCTAGCAATAAACACCGTACTCGCTGACGGCATCCAACATTGCGTATAGATGGGCAGCGGTCGTGTTGTGCACGTTGGCGCCGCCGGTCAGGATGTAGCCGCCGCCCGGCCCGCAGTCTTCGATCAGCTTGCGGCAGTAGTCCTTAACCTCCTGTGGAGTGCCCAGGCACATCATGGAAGCGGGCACATTGCCCGCAATACAAGCCACGTCGCCGAGAATCTTCTTGGCGCGGGCCATGTCGGTACAGTCAAACCACCAGAGTACCGAGCTTTTGGGAAGATCCGTGATCATCTCCAGGCGGCGATTCATCTTTCCTTCGGCAAAGAGCATCGGCACGCAGCCCTCCGCCACCAGGCCCAGAATGACTTTCTTCAGCGTGGGCCAGTAGAAGATCTCGAAATTCTTGTCGGAGATGAAGGTGTCATCCCCTTTGTGCAGTGGTATAAACACCAGCGGCCGGCCAGAAGCATTAGAGCCCGAGACGCCGCCCTCGATGATCCATGGGGTAATTGTCTCCATGGCCGCAAGAACCTTTTCCGGTCGTCGATGGAGGTCGGCCATGATCCCATGAGTGCCGCGCAGCGTATCGCCCAAAGCATCGAACGGCGCATGCGCCAAGCCGCCGATGTGGAGGGGGAAGCCGGCAGACTGTCCTTCTCGGGCAATTTCGGCGCCGGCCTGCTGAAAGATGGCGTGTTCTTGGCCCGCATCCACAATCGCCTGGAACGCCGCCCGTACGTCGGGCTGCCCCGCGGCGCCTAGGGCCATGGCGGACATTCCGAGCGTGTGCCGGAACGGAGTAAGTTTCCGCAAAGGCGCCAGCGCCGCCGCGGTGCGCGGCAAATAAACGCGCAGGAAAAAGTCGCCCGGGTCCCTGAGCATATGGTCGTACTCGTCCGCCATCATGTACTCGCCTTCGACGTACTGATTCATCTCCGCATCGTCGGCCAAGCCATGACCGGGCCACTTCATGGTCAGGCTTTGCATGATCTCATTGGCCCGGCCTGACGAAATCTCAAAATTAGGGGAGGCGCAGGTGTCGCTGGGGAAATCACGCTGAAACAACCGCCACGCCCGTTTCATTTCCTCGGCGTCATACATCGCGGCGCGGGTGGTAATGCCGGCATAATGCAGAGGGAATTTCCCAGCCGGCAAAATGCAAGGCACCCGATCCGGCTGCTCTGATATGGAGTGACCTGTCAACCCCTGCACAATCGTGGTGTTGTTTTTGTCTTTGTCGTTGCTTTTGCCGTTTTTCGAGGACAGAGCCGGCAGCAGCCGGGGCAGCTTTGAGCGACGATTGATCAGTCTGATATTCGCGGGTCGAAACCGCATAATCTTGATCCGTCGGGAGCTGCCTCTGACTAGAGTCGCGAGTCCGGCTGAGCCTGTCGCATAGAGCAGTCGAGGATTCTCCTTCGTGCTGGCTCCGCCTGCTGCCGGCTCTGTTCTCGAATTGGGCGATGCTGTTCATTGGTCAGGTTTTTGCTTTTTCATTCTTTGGAAAGTTTTGGCTTTTGTCTTTGCTTTTGTTCTTGCTCTTCCTCAGGCTGCCCTGCGCAACTTGCTGGCCGCTTCTGCCTTGATCCCGATGGCCCAGATGAAGCCCAGCAGTTCGCGTCCTACCGCCGTAACAATCTTGCGTTGATCCTTGCCCGACGCCGCCAATCTGGCGTAGCGCCTGGAGAGCCTGATCTGCGCCTTCCAGGCGATCTCCTTGATCTCTTCCGGCACTGCCTCTTGTCGCTTCCGCAGCCCCGGTCCGATGCCTGGCCGGAGCCGGTAACTCCAGGCCGCTTCGATGGCAATGCGTCTCAAGTGGGCGTTGCCGGTCTTGGTGATCGAGCCGCGTTGCTGCCGTTTGCCGCTGGAGTTCTCGCTGGGCACCGTGCCGCTGTAGCCCATCAGTTGCCGCGCACTCTCAAAGCGGGAGATGTTGCCCAATTCCGCCACAATCGTCACCGCCGAGATCTCGGCAACGCCGCGCAATGCCTGCAAGCCGCCAATCACTTCCTGCATCTGGGGCGAAGCCAGCTTCACGGCTTCCCCCATCGCCTGCTCCAGCCGACGAACCCGTTCGGCCATGTGCTCAACCTCGTGCAGATAGTCCAGACGCGTCCACTCCTGTGCCGCCTGCTCGTAGCGCAGTTGCCGCACCCAGGCCATGTACAACTCCGTCCACGCCTTCACTCCAGATGCGGGCCGTCGCCCCGTGCGCAACAGAAACTTACTCAACCGGTGGCGCGCACGCAACTGGTCCTGCTTTGCCGTTTCCCGCGCCCGCACCAGATCCCGTAGCGCTTCCGAATCCGCATCCGGAACCCATACCGCGGTCAGATCGCCGGCACGATGACACCGCGCCAGTTGCGTAGCATCCCGCCGGTCCGTCTTTACCCGGTCGCCGGCCTTCCTCGGAACCAGCGTCGGGGCAATCACCGCGCACTCCACACCCAGTTCAGTCAACTGCCAGTAGAGAACATAGCCTGTCGGACCAGCCTCGTAGCAGGCCCGCAAATGCTCCACCGGCCCCAGCTTCTTCACCAGCTTGCGCATCGGCTCCGCTCGGTTGGCTATCGTTCCCAGGCTGCGCACAGAGCCATCCGGCTCCGCAACCACAACTGCAATCGTTTCGGCATGGACATCCAATCCCAAAAATCGTACCTTTTCCTTCATGACCGGTTCCTCTCCGCTTGTGGCTCTGAACTGTGTTTCTCTTCGATTCACAGCCTAACCCACGGTCAGCGCATTGGACCGGTCACTCCATGATGACTAGCCGCAGACATTTGACAATTCTTGTGACTCGAGCCCGGTAGGCGGCTTGCGCCTCCGGGCTGGAGAATGTAATTCCTGGGGCCAGGAGCCAATTCTGGAAGCGTTGCTCCCGTCTTTCCTGCCAGGACAACTCCGCCCAGGGTTTATCGGCATTAGCTTGAGCGCTCAGTTGAGGACTACTCATTCTGTCACCACCTTTATTTATTTGGCATTATGAATCGTGCAGCTCGCAGTTTACACTCAGACTGCAAGGCTGCCGGATGCCATCGCAAAGCCCCACGGTTACTTGGTCCAGAGCTTTTCCCACCAGCTATCGAATCAAACGTGAAACAACCAGGAATTCCTTCCCTTTATGCCTAATCCCCCAGCTGTCCGTTCGCTTTCTGCAAGAAGCACCTTCTCCAGGCGGACATCGTGCTCCCAATGATCATAAAAGTCATACTCATAGAGAAAGCGTTCGCAAACTCGCAATTGGAGGTCAGCCAGACGGACTCGCTCGGGATTGTCGGAGAACCAAATGCCTCCCTCGTGCTCTACACCATACTCGCCGCCGTGGATAGGAAAACGATTCAGGTGGAAATCACTCCAACCCATGGCGATCTAGACGGCGTAGTGGAGGTCGGCAATGCTGTTGTCGCTGCGCAAGAGCAGGCGGCGCCAGACCATTGGACTAACGCCCCGCAGGACCACCTTGAACTGGTAAACAGCCAGCAGTGGAGAAGCCGTAATCGGGCTTCCATTCTACCCTCACCAAAAGGCCGGACAACGGCGCCGACTACCCGGATTTTTATGCTCTCCATTCTGCAAGATCTTTCATGCTACCGCTTTGCAACGCCCCCGGACGGAGGCCGCAGGTTAGGCGGTGGTGGATTCTTCATTCCCAAGCGGAAGTATTCGCCAGTTTCCTTGCGCTTCCAATTTACCGATATCTGCGTAGCCAGGGGGTGCGAAAAGATGATGGCCCCCGGACATGGGCATTCTTCGACGCACGCCCCGCAAAACCAACATTCCTCCGGATAGAGCACAATCGGAGGCTTTTGCTCCTCCGGGTGGGGCATCATCACATCGGTGGGACACACGTCAACGCACTGGTTGCAGCCGAGACAAATGGCGGGGTCGAACTTCATCCCTTTGTTGGGCGTCGCCGGATTCGGCATCATATATGCTTTAGCACTCATGCGATCCTCTCTTATGCGCCAACGGTAGCGTGCCGTTGATAGTTTTCCTCGTAGCTGGAGGCATAAGGCGCCTTCAGGTGGAAATCAAGGGGCAATTCCCTTGTCTTGGGACTGTTGCCTTCCAGCCGGATGGGCAACAATTTCTCCCACTCGGGCGGATCCATCCGCGGGTAATCGAAGCGATGGAAGTCCAGCCAAGCATTGCTAGCTTTCCGAGCGAGCGATGCCTGCATGATCATCTCACCCAGAGTAATCAGGGAGAGGCACTCCAGGGCGCGGCCCAGTTCATGGGGGTTAGCCGCGTACACACTGGCTCCCTCATTTTCTTTCAGCTCATTGAGCAGGCTCAGCCCGCGGCTTAGGGTAGGCTCACTCTTATATTTGCCGCAGTAATCGGTCATGACCCGGGCAATGGCATAATTCAGTTCCTTCCAGCCAATGCTATTTCTGCTTTGTTTAGTGGGACCATAAGCAAGCTTCTTTTCCGCTTCCACTTGACGGCGGTCCGGCACGGGTTTGGCTGCGGTCTTCGCGTAAGCGGCGGCGTGTCTGCCGGCGTACCGGCCGGTGGTATGGGATTCACCGTGGCAACCGGAACCGAAGATGGGAGCGCCGCCGGCCGCGTATAAGCCTTCCAGAGAGCATTGCAGATTCCAGTCCACCAAGTAACCTCCACCTGCCGCGCTGCGAAGGTTGGTACCCATTGCTGCTATGCTCCAGAAGTTGGCATGTTGATATGACTCAGGCAACGCGACCGGCGCCTGCAGCATGTCTTTGTCGGGATCGAACCCGGCCTTGGTAAAGGTCTCGTAGATGGGAATACGGGTCTTGCCTTCATTTCCTAACATCATGCCGAAGATGCACCGCCGTTCCATTGCGGAGAGCCGCGTAAGGTCGGCATAGAGCGGAAGTTTGAACTCCCCGCGGCGTATGCGTTCCGGAAGGTCGCGGGCCAGCTCGCACGTCCGGTAGTCCTGGCCTTCAATGGTGATGCCTATCCCAGCCCCTAAATTGAATCTCTGGCCCCTGCCAGGCAAGAACCTCTGGTCAACCGTGTCGAGCTGATTGCCGTAAGCGTCAACCCAGGGCACCTCTTTGCCGTCGGCATCGACGATGGATACGCCGTGCCATGTATTATGGGCGCCTCCCATGCTATAGGGGGCGTATCCAAAGCCGGCGAGACGTCCTGGACCGGTCTGCTCCATGAGCGCAAATTCGGCGCCTGCCTTCCAGCCGATTGCGTGTCCGCCGCCGGAGGCATTCATGTTTCCCATCGAGCCCGCAGCCGTTACTTCGGGGGCAAAGGAAAACAAACGGCTTCCGCCACCGCTGGCGATGACGGTCGCCTTCGATTGAAAGACGTAGAATTCGCCGGTCCTCGAATTGACGCCGGTTGCTCCTACGACCCTCGCCCCTTGCCGCCCCTGTTCGGTCAACAGGCTAGTCACCAGCGTCCGATTGTAGATTTTTACACCCAAGCGTTTCGCTTCTTCGTAGATGCGCGGCTTGATGTCGAAGCCCCAGACACGGACAACGTGACGGTTTTCATAATCGTAACCGAACATGAGCTTGGTCTCGTCATCCCGGAACTCCGCTCCTTTGAACTCATCGTGAACGTCCCTGATCTGCACCCCCATCGCCTCGCACTCCAGCAGAGTGTCCCATCCTTCCTTGCAGATGATGTAACGTGCGATCCCATTGGTGTATCCGTGCATGGACTCCAGGCAAGCCTGGGTATAGTCCAGGGGCGTGACTTTGGAGCAGGGATTGGTACAGGCGCCGTGCCAGTGATCGACGCCAGCGCCTCCGGCCCCGCTGCGCTTGGCGTTTCCCGATTCCACTAGGGCAACGATAGCGCCGTGCTGTGCGGCGCTGATGGCGGCGCGACAGCCGGCTACGCCGCCGCCTACAACCAGCACATCGGCAGATACCACACTCTCCTGCTCATATCGAATCGGGTAGGGCCATTCCGGCGCCGTGCCGTGTTCTTCGATGTATTCATTCCATGTTGTCATAAGTGCCCTCTCTGCCTAACCCTGCCACATGCCGGTATCATCCGTGTTGTGGGCTTCATATTTCTGCTTCAGATCGCCCCAGTATCTGAGCGGCCGTTCTCCTGCTACGGGCTTATTGTAGTGAAGCTCGACTGTAGTGAACTCATTCTATTCCGGCGGGTCCACTATTTCTGGACCGCGCCTTACGTTGCTGGCTCCTCAAAGGGGCCTTTTCGCAACCTCGTGTTCATCACTTGAGCATTTTCCCTTCGCAGCTTCGAGCAGGTTCCCAAGTTCCGCATGAAAGCCTGAATGAGAGTCACGCCTCCTCTGCATTGGACACCGCATGGGCAGTAGGCAAGGATCCTCAATGCTGATCCCAAGGTACTCTGCTGACCTCGGTTTCGATGTCATCTACCCCCTTTCGATGCTTACCCAGAGGTGCACTTGCGTTCGTCTCTCTCGCTCTCACATGACATGGTCTAGCCATGCCTTTTAACCACAACGTTCACCACCACAGCCATTGGGCTACAGCAGTTGTTGCTGTTTGAAGCCGCTCCACCAGACAGCGCGGTCCGAGCTTGAGTTACTGTTCGAGCACACGCCCCGTTGGTAGAGATGTGGCCAGTTCAGCTCCCTAATGGGATCGAAGCGTAGTGCCACGCATGCGTGTCGTCATGAAGGGCGCTCACGATATTCAGACTTGGTGAAAAAATTGTTGCAGCTCAAAATGCACCCGCAAAACCCCAACAATTGCGTTGGGGCTCACAGATAATGAGAATCAATTGCACGTTCCTTGTGAAGGGCACAATTCTACGCCCGTTTGGTAGCTTTGATATGTGACCGCGAACACACCCTCTTGTGATCTGAGTCGCGGCCGCCTCCCGGTTTTTCAACACACCAAGCAAGACGTGCGGGGGTTCTACTTGTTCACCAGCCAGATGATCGTCAATGGTACGGTGAAGCCGAATGCGCCTGCCGGCCCTGCTAGAAGCGGAACCGTGTACCTTGGTGACCGTATTGACAGCGTGCATGCTCGGTCATAAAATCCTACTACTTCATCAAAGAACAGAGAAGAAGCTGTGAAAAGAATGGAAAAGAGTGCGGCTTCTCGTTCGCGAATAGCGGAAAACACGCAGCGAAACTTGGCAAATTGGAATCCTTTATAGCTTTAACCGACCTGTGCTGTTTGGATTTTTAGCTCAGGTTCGTCACTTGTGAAAGGAGTGTAGCGATATGACCAAATGGCACGATCTACTGGAAAAAAATGGCAAGCCAACGCTCTGGCCTTATCCCATCCGCTACGACAAAGAGCAGGAAATCGAAACCGATGTCCTGATTATCGGCGGGGGTATCGCCGGGTGCTGGGCAGCGATCAGCGCCGCCAGAACCGGTGTTAAAGTGGCGCTGGTGGAAAAGGCGGATACCATCAGGAGCGGTGCGGGAGGCCCCGGCTGCGATCACTGGTGTGTCGCACCGGCCAATCCCCATTCCAAGGTTGACCCCGATGACTGGGCCAAGCGACTTGTTGAGCATCCGGAACTTGCCCCAGACTTCCCACCCACCGAACCGCCGCCGCTTGCCTACACCAATGGCATCGGCACCCAGATTCAATGCCGCGAGGACTGGGATACGTTACTGGAAATGGAACAGATGGGTGGCAAGATCCGGGACACTGACGACGAATACGTGGGAGCCGAAGGCCGCTATGACGACAAGTTGATGTTTTCTCCTCGGATGAGCCCCGACCATGCCACCGAGGTGACTGTCCGCATCTGGGGGACAACCTTTAAGCCCGCATTGAAGAAAGAGTGCCAGCGGCTTGGCGTGATAATTTACGACCGTGTCATGGTTACCAGCCTGCTGACGGAGGGAGGGATCCAGGGAGCCAGAGTAATCGGAGCTACGGGTTTTAACAACCGCACCGGCGAGTTTATGATCTTCAAGTCAAAGGCCGCCGTTCTGGCCACGGCCAGCAGTAATTCACTCGGGTTCCTGAGTACCGAGTTGGCCGGTTACAATACATTCCCCGGCTCTCGGACCAGGACGGGAGACGGCGTGGCTATGGCTTGGAAGGCCGGCGCCGAGCTTACCCTAATGGAACAGACTATGCCGCACAGGATCGGCACCGGGCTCAAGCATACCTGGTACGGCGGCGCCAGCGACGCCAGTCTCGAGAATATCCAACAAGTCGACTCCAACGGCAAAAAACTGCCCTGGCCTTTGCAGGGATGGCCGGACGGCGGCGCTATGGTACCTTCTCCCGAAATTAGGCAAAAAATCGTCGCGGGTGTCAAGGATGGCACTTACGCCCTGCCCTTCTTCGGCGATTTCCCCGCTATGTCCGATGTCGAACGCAGAGTTACCTGGAAGCTTATGCTGGGCGAGGAGTCTACCACCCTAAACATCATCAATACTTATGAAAAAGCCGGCTTTGACCCGGCCAAACACCTGCTGATGAATTACAACTTGATAGAAGGAGCTAGTCCGTCCAACTGGCTAACAGCGGGCAGTGGCGGTCCTGTGGTCGACTGGGACCTGAAATCAACCCTCGATGGTTTGTACGTCGCTGGAGAACAGATGTTCTCCGCCGGCGACCACAGCTACGCTGCTTCGACCGGACGGTATGCCGGCAGAAAAGCCGCTGCCTACTCCAGGCAGATAGGCGAAGGCAAAATATCCAGAGACCAAATCGCTCTGGAGAAAGCCCGCGTCTACGCCCCGATAAACCGCAACGATGGCATCGACTGGAAAGAACTGCACGCCGGCATTGCCCGAGCCATGCAGTACTGGTGCAGTGAATTCAAAACGGAACTCGTGCTTAATATCGGGCTGGATACCCTGAAAGAAATACAGGAAGTTTTTGTCCCCAGGTTGTATGCCCTCGACCCCCACAAACTCATGCGCAGTATCGAAGACCTGAGCCTGCTGACTCACGCGCAAATTATCGTCCATGCATCTCTGGCACGCAAGGCCAGCAGCCGCGCGCTGCCCTTCTTCAGAATCGATTACCCCGACATAGACCCGCCGGAATGGAACAAGTTCATTACCGTCAAGCTGGAGAACGACGAGGTTAAGACGGGCGAACTGCCCCTAAACTATTGGGGCAATATGAAAGCTAACTATGAAGCCCACAACAAGGACTATACCGGAGTCTATCAAGGAAATAGGGAGGACCGTCATGCCTCGTAACGAGACTTATGCATTGCCCAATATTATCAGCCCGTCTAATCCGGTAATTTTCGATCCCGATGTCTGTGCTGGCTGCAACCACTGCGTGCAAGTCTGCCAGGTAGATGTCTTTATTCCCAACCCGGAAGAAGGTAGGCCTCCAGTCATCTTGCACCCGGATGAATGCTGGTACTGCGGCTGTTGCGTTACGGATTGCCCCAACCATGCCATCACCTTCAACTGGCCGGTCCAGCAGCGAGCTTACTGGAAAGACAAGGTCACGGGGAAGGTCATCTGGGATAGCCACTGATTAGGCCGATAAGTGGAATAGGAAGGCTACACATTGATCTGTCGGCACAGCGGCTTT
>CAWCXX010000028.1:0-79980 GCA_963799445.1 uncultured Acidobacteriaceae bacterium
ACATGAACAGCCTGCGCACGGTCATTTTCGCTGAGACAATTCGTCGTATAGTCAAAGTTTTGAAAATCCACGCTGCGAATATTCCCTTTGGAGACACCGCTAGCTCCTGCAAACCGGGGGCTGCTCCGATGCTGCCGTGGACACTCCGGTCCGTCGCTTTCGTCAAAGACGAAAACACCGACCAGATCGGCGATGTGCGCTGGATCTACCGGTAGCGAGTACCTTGCGGCGCTCGATTACGTTATAGGAGCCTGCCTTCACGTTGGCATGAGCGATCACGAAACCGCCCCCGGTTCTTGAGGCGTTGACCTGAAGGTTTGGGATGCCTTCAACGCTGACGAATTGCTGGCTGGAGGCCAGGCCAAGAACCACCACGAGCGAGTCCTCGTTCGTCTGAAACGAAACCGACGCGTCGTGGGCGCCACTCTGGTGGTTCGCGCCGTAGTAGGCAGCAAAGTGCTCCCATGACCCAGCCACGGAGACGCCACCAATGTCATGGTAAGCAGTCTGAGTACTGTAGCTGTTCTGGCTGTTGGTTCCGTATGCTAGGGCGTCAGAAAGTAGGCCAGCAGCGTTTTTCGCATCTGCGTATTGTCCAGCAGTGAATTGGGATGATGGAGTTCCGCCGCCAGTGCTCATTCCGTACAGGTACATTTGTCCAGGAGGCAGTTCGAGCGAGGTACCCCCTTGTCGGATCGTCGCTTGGACAACGCTTGGTGTGCTAGCTGAACCAGAAGGTCTCGATGCTGTGCCAGGAAAAGCGGAGAGTTTCCAAACATTGCTACCGGCGAAGTTTGACACCCAAATGTTGGCCCCGTCGAAGGCCAGGCCCCAAGGGTTCCCCGACACTGAAATCGTATCCAATACCCTGCCGCTACTGGCTAGGATCTTGGTGACAGTGTGGCTATTTTGGCTGGCCACCCATATGTACACGCCATCAAAACCAACTCCAGAGGCACCGTTAGCCACCGGCACTGTCCTTAGGACGGAACCATCAAGCGCAAGCTCGGTAACCCTGGTGCCGCTGACTGCCACCCAGATGTGAGAGCCGTCGAATGCAATACCAAAGGGACCACTTCCAACCGTATATGTTCCGAGTACCTTGCCAGTGCTTGCCTGCAACTTAGTCACAGAATTTGTATCGCGGTTACTCACCCAGACATTGGAGCCGTCGAATGCCAACGCGTCCGGCCCGGCTCCAACGGCGAACGTTCCCAGCAAAGTTCCACTGCCAGGGCCATTGCCAGCTTGCACCTTGCTCACCGTGTTGCTGGCGGAGTTAGCCACCCAGACATTCTGTCCATCGAAGACCACCTCGCGGGGATTGTTGCCGCCAGTCGGCACAGGTGAAAACGGAAGCTGTTGTCCAGTTGCAGCACTCAGAACCGTCATCGTATTACCCGATCCGGCACCGTTACACGCAATCCAGATATTGACCCCGTCGAAAGCTACTCCTGTCGGGTAGCTACCCGTTGGAAACGTGCCTAGAACGTTGCCGTTGTTCGGTTGAATCTCTGTCATAGTGTTGCCGCTGCTATTAGCCACCCAAATGTTGGCTCCATCAAAGGTTACACCGGTAGGTTGGTAGCCCACACCGACGCTAGTTACGGTAACAGGCGCTTCTCCCGACGCTAGAGGGACGCTTACTGCCGCGTTCTCAGCAGACGGAAATTTCACGGTCAATTGCGCACAATCACTGGTGCCTGCGTCCTCGTGCGAAGTCACTTGAATCGTGTAGTCGCCGTGCGGCTCGGCATACGTATAGGACTGGGGAACCATCCCTGCGTCGTCGTGCCGTCTCCCCAGTTCCAAGTAAATGGAGTCCCTGGGCGCCGGACATCCACGCCATTGATTGCAATCTTGCCATTGCTTGAATCAAATCCAGTAACGCTTAATCGGAGCTGGCCCGAAAACGGTCGGCCGCCGCAGCCCGTTGCCGCCGGCGCGCTGCTGCCCGTTGCCGCCGGCGCGCCGCTGCTCGTTGCCGCTGGCGCGCCGCTGCCCTTCTCAGGCGCGTTGCCCGGGAGGTCTACGATCGAAAACGTCACCGGCTGCATCGAGTTCGGCGGATAGCCAATGATGTCGGTGAGTGGCACGGCGACCGTCGGCGCTGAAGTCGGCAGCACGCGGACTGCAGTGTGCCGACGCCGCCGATCCAGCCGACCTCCGGCGGAATCAGGCGTTCCAATATGCCCGCGCGTACTTGGCTCCAGGGCGGATCGCTCCGTTGGCCGGCCGGCGCTTGGCCCTCAAGAATGAACTCGTTCCGCAGCGCCTTTTAGTCGTCGGGGTGCTGCGACATGGCATTCTTGGCCCTTTCATATTTAAGGACCAGGTCGCCTGGGGGACCCAGGCGGTGCAATTCCGTCTCAAAGTCGGGTAGGCCACGGTGACCCCTGACATAGTCATTCCAATAGGCGCTGACCTGTTCCACAAAGTCATCGCCCAGCGCAGCGCGCTGGTCGGGAATGACCTGATCAACGAGCGCGCGCGAGGCTGGCGTTAGCTCTCCGTATGTCTGCCCGTTCTGGATTGCCCAGGAGAGCACCTGCACAGGCTTGTATGGAAGGGCGTTGTACCCCACACGCGCGACCAGCATGGTGATCACGTGCGCCCGTTTGCCGTTGAGCTGGGCCAGCAGGTAGTTCAGGCCGGGCGCCGTGCCAGTATAAATGTGAGTGCAATAGAGCCGAACCGGAAGGGCGTAATCACCGGGCGCAAGGTCGATTTCGCCGTTGGCGGATTGCGCCAATTGGGCGGACTCGGCCGCGACCTGAGCGCCGTTGGACGGTACAAACGACGTCCCCGGCAGTGCCACCTGTGGAAACAGCTCGCCATAGTTGTAGTCAATCGGCTGGTTCGCATTAATGAATTTGGTGAGGGCCGCGTCCGCGAGCTTCTGAACGATCATCCCTCCGGAGGGGGGCGACCACTTCGGCAACTGCGGAGCAGCGCTGGACGTGTGGAACGTAGACGCCGTGGCGCAAGCCACAAGTGCCCATGCAAGTCGAGATAAGAATCGCCGAGATATTCTCGTCATCACTGCCTCCTTTTGCTTAGACAGAGTCTTCGTTTTTTCATGTTCACCTAGCGCATGTTTGCCATGGTGGCCTGTAAGTGCTTGAAGGCATTGGAGCGATTTTTGAAGTTGGTCACTACATGAGGCATGGTTGGTTCTCCGGCGGAGAGGGTGGGTCGAGTTGAGTGATGCCGAGAAGGCGGAGCACTTCGGCGGCATGTTTGTTTCCGCGGGTGACGCAGGATTTGCTGCGTTGCTGTCCGAGATCAACTTCAACGGAGCGGATCGTCTCCAAGGCTTGCCAGGCAAAGGGCGTGGACAGTTGGCTGCCGGCGGCGCGCAGAGTTTTCTCCAGGGCGCGATCCAGTAACAAGGCCAGCGCGGCCACGAAGACATGCGCCTGCACCCGCTCATCGGTGTGGTGATAAACAGGCCGGAGCTCGAGCAGGCTCTTGAGATGCGAGAAGCCGCGCTCGACCTCGTTCAGTTCCTTGTAGGTGGCCACAGCCTGAACCGGGGATAGATTGCGCTCCTCAGTCTGGATGACGTACTTGCCCTCCAGGGCCTTTTCCCGGGCCAGGTTGGTGGGATGGTCGAAGAAGTGGAACTTGCCCTGGCGCAGTTCCCAGGCAAAATAACGCTGGCCGTGATGGCGGCGCAGGCGGGTGGCGGCAGCGGCGCCGATCTTGTCGGCTCCCTTCAGTTGCCCTTTGTCCACCTGCGCTTTTAAGGCTTGGAGTTCTTTCCGCGCCCGCTCCATGGTCAACTCCCGCATACTGCGCTCGTAGACTTCGCGCTCTTCACTGTGCACCACGAAGACCCGCACGCCGGCTTGCTTGCCCGCCACCTCGACGACCCGTGTCTGGGGTACAAGGGTCTTCTCTGCGGCCGCGATGCCCACCGGACACTGCTGCCAGTCGGTGCGTCGTTCCGCCCGCTGAATATAGTCGAAGGTGTCCTTGCGATTGCGTCTTTGCAGTCCCAGCAAATAACCCTGCCCGCTCTGCTTGAGCTCGTCCACGTTGCCTATGGTCATCATGCCGCGATCGCCCACGAATACCACACGGTGGAGAGCAAAGCGCTGGTTCAGATCCCTGACCACTTCCAGCACCGTGGTCTGATCCAGACGATTGCCGGCGAAGACGTGATGCGCGACTGGCCATCCATCCATCATCACCACCCCGATCACGATCTGCCGGTGGCGGGGCTTGCCGTCGCGACTGTAGCCGAACTGTCCCAACTCCGCCGGCCCAGACCCTTCGAAGTAGGTCGAAGTAATGTCGTAGAAGACCAGGTCCGGCTGCAGGCTGAACAGATCGCGCAACTCCAGATACACAGCTTTTTCGATGCGCTCTTTCTCGGCCAGCAAATCGTCCAGGCTCTGGTACCACAGCTGCAGCTGATCGAAGCCTACCTTGACCCGGCCGGACTGTTTCCACACCGGCATCCAGCGGCTGCCCCGGGCCGTGCACACATAGAAATCCTCCAGCCATTGCGCCAGCGCGTGTTCGCTGCCCGGGCGGCTGAGCCGGTTGGCGAGCAGGGGAAAGATCCTTTCTGACAGCGGTTGCCCATGGCGCCGCAGAGCCCGACCGGCATCCAGAATCGCGCCCAAGGAGAGTTTCTCGAAAAGATGCCGGGCCACCAAAACCGGTCCCCACGTGGAGGACCGCGGAGCCGCGATGTCCGCGACGGCAACCCAGCGCGGGTTACCCTCCGGCTCGGCCAGCAACCGGATCAAGGCATCCAGATGCGGCCCCAGCAGGTCCTTGCGTCCCAGGTGAGCGACGACGCGCTGCTTGACCTTGTCCCCTTCGCGGAAGGACTCCACCAGGCGGAGATACTCCTGTTGTCCATTGCGTGACTTGACCGAACGCAGGAACATGGCGGCAGTCTCCAGATGACACTACATATATCGCATCAGAGACGCATAATCAATGATCATCTGCGCACATTGTCAAAATATGTTGGCACTACAAATTTTCTCAATTGCAACTGTCGGCGATGATAATACAGGACTTAACTCCTTCCACCCAGCTTTCCATGGCAAACATGCGCTAGTACTACGCTGCGTGCAGAACATGGCAGCACCTCCGTGCAGAATGCATCGAAGTCCTGGGGCATTCACCCCACTAGGGAAGCGCTGCGCCTAGTGTTTCCCTCGATGTCGAGCAGTACGTGGATCATCTCTGCCGAGGCCCAAAGGAACAGGGCATAGCACAAGCTCGCAAGGAAGATGATCCATCCAAAGGCAGTTCCAGCAGCCGCGATGCCTTGACCCGCACTTCCTGGATAGTTCTGTAAAGCGCGCGTAAGCGTTGCCGCAGACAGGCCATAATTACTCCTCCGATGGCTGTGAGAACCGCGAGGATCTTAACGAGCATGGCGATGATCCGCAGGGCCGGATATCGTCGGTTGCGAGTTGCGGTCGAACCAAGGGTGGACGGCGAAGCGGTGCCCTGCGGCAAGCGAGTCGGAGCATCCACCACACTACCGCACGTTCCGCAGAACTTTGTTCCAACTTCGAGCGGAGTTGCGCAATTCGTACAAATACTAGCCGTTGGTTCCTCCTTGATATCACTATCGGACTGCGGGCAGTTCGTCTGGGAGTGCTTTGCCGCACTCCCTACAGGACTTTGCTGGAGCGGGGTTGCCCGCGCCGTAGGATTCACAAGATCGAAGTTGCGGTTAGGGGCTCAGCTGCGCCCGACGGGGCGCTGCAATGAGAACAAAAACCACCGATCCGTCCTCTCTACATCCGCTCGGCATCCCACGTCTGTGATCACCAGCACAGGTCGGCCCACTCCAACAATTCCTAAACCCAAACGGTGTAAGGCCGAGGTGCAGCTACTGTGGTTTCGTAATTGCATTCGAGCGCCTGCGGGCGGGGATGCCCGCAGGACAGCCGGCCGGGGGCTATTTTCTTTCCCTCCCTACGGGAGGTGTGGGGAAGGCAGGGAACAAGGGACCAAGGGAGCAAGGGGCGGGGGAGCAAGGGGCGGGGGAGCAAGGGCGCGGGCTAGCCTGCTGTGTCTGGGTTGGGGGTTTTCGGTTCGGGGCGGACCCATCGTTCGCCGTTCCACTCGCAGCCGGGGTGCGGTGTATCCGGGTCCTCATCGAAGTCCCATTCGGAGTCGGACTCGAGGAGGTCGATCAATTTCAGGCCGCCGTGCTTTTTTCTTGACGGGGTCGGGCGGCTTGCCGGCGCCGGAGAGCTCGACGAGGATGCGCGCGCCAGTCATGTTTCCGGCGACAGTTTTGTTGATGAGGGCCGGGGCGATGTCGTCGGCTTGCCGACTGACCGGGGAGTTGATGGAGTCGCGCAGGCGGGTGGCGCCGCGGCCGGGAGGAGTCTTGCGGCTCTTGGACACGGGAGCCACACGTTTACGGCCGCGGCGCTTTCCACCCCGACTACGAGGATCTGTCGTCTCCTCCCCAATAGCCCCGCCGCCTCTCTAAAGAGCTAACGCTCGCCGATCCCGGTCATCACCTCTTTACCCCGGCCGGATTCCGGCCTATGATGGTGCGCAAACGCCATGGCTGACATTGAACCGCTGTTAACCCGCTGGCAATCGGCGGGCGTACTGGATGCGGAGGCCGCCGCCCGCATTCGCGCGCACGAATCCGAAGTTGCCGGGCAACCGCAGGGGCAGCCTGCCGGTTTGCGTTGGCTGGGAGTGACGGCGCTCTTTTGCGCCGCCATCCTGATCGCCTGTGGCGCCATCCTGTTTGTCTCGGCCAATTGGGAACGGTTCGCTCCAGGCGCGCGTTTTGCGCTTGTCATCGCCCTGGTCGCGGTCTTCCACATTGCAGGTGGAATGGCTCGAACCAGTTTTCGCGGCCTCTCCATCGCGCTCCACGCCGTGGGAACCGTTTCCACCGGCCCCGCCATCATGCTGGTGGGCGAGATCTTTAACGTCGAGTACCACTGGCCTAACGCCGTCCTCCTGTGGGCGCTGGCCGCCCTGGCCGGCTGGATGCTGCTGCGCGACCAGGCGCAGCAAATTCTGGCGCTACTGCTGGTTCCTATGTGGATTTTTTGCGAGATTGGCGTCCGCACCGGCAACTACATCGGCGACGGCGTCTACATGGGCCGTCTTTGCTTTGTCTGGGGCATCCTCTACCTCACGTTCTTTCTGGGCTCGCGACGCAAGGCCGCCAAAGGCGTTCTGTTTGGCGCCGGCGCGGTTGCCGCGATCGCAGGAATCCTCGAGATGCTCCCCGGTTGGGCTTCTTTTTCGGCCGACCAGAGCTTTATTCCCTTTGGCACGCGCGTCTGGGCCTGGGTTGCCATCGCGGCAGTGCCGCTTATCGTCGCCGCTTTCCACGGCCACAAGGGGCTGATTCCCATTGCCGCCGCTATTGCCTTCGCTGAAGCGCTGCCCTGGTGCAATTACACGTGGATCGACACGTACTCCTACAAGAACGGACCGATGCTGGGGCATGTCGAGACCAGTCCCAATCTTCTTGCCCATGCGCTGGTGGCCGCCTTTGCCGTCTTTCTCTGCTCGTGGGGAGTGCGGATGGCCTCGCGCGCCCTGGTGAACCTGGGCATTGTGGGGTTTGCCGCTGCCGTGGTCTGGTTCTACTTCAGCGACATCTACAGCGACAAGAACCGCGCCGTGGGGTTGATCGGACTGGGCGTGCTCTTTCTGGCAGGAGGCTGGGCGCTTGAAATTGCCCGGCGCCGTATTCTGGCAGGAATGAAAACCGCCAAACCAGCGCCGCTACAGGCTGCCGCGGAACAAGACGCAACCCGAGGCACAGATGGAGGCGCGCAATGAAGATCGGCAGATTCTCGCTCCCATTTTCGCTTTCGGGAGCCGCGATTGCGCTGATCGTGATCCAGTTGGCGCTGGTCTCCTGCTTTCGCCGCCAAGTACCTCTACCAGCGCTGGACCTGCCCGCTGCGCGTGGACCCGCGCCGTTGGCGCCGAATCCGGAGTCGTCCCTGCACGGCCGTTACCTGAGACTGCAACTCATGGTGGACGGCTGCCAAAGCACGCTGCCCTCGGCCAAGCTGGCGACGTTTCCGCGCGACGTGAATGGCGCCGTCAAGCCCGGGCCCTTTGCTCTGCGTCCGCAGAGTCGCAGCCCGCGTATTTCAACGCCTATCTCAAAGCTGGTGAACAACAGGCTCGTGGCCGTGCGCGTGGAGGGTCAGGAGGATGCGACGGCGGGAGAGGGTATTACCGCCATGCCGGGCACGCCGTGCGACCAGATGAGCCTCGATGCGCCCGTCGACTTCCTATCTTCCGAAGCACACGCACAGCCCACTGCCGCTCAAGCCCGGCCAGGAGCTGTGGGTCGAGGTAACGGTGCCGCCGAAGGGTCCGCCGCAGCCGCTTCAAGTGGCGCTGAAGCAGGATGGAGTTTGGAAGCCGCTGGCGTACCAATAGACCGAGTGTGCGGGTCTGGACAGGCTGTTACGACCCCACTGAAACCGCGCTTTGTAACAAAGGCACGACTTTAGTCGGGCCGCAAGGCATTAGGGTTCTTCGGGTGCGTTCAGGTCGATCAGTCCTTCCGGCAGAGCCATTTCCATGCGCTTTGCCGCCACGTCGATCCTGCGCAGGTAGCTTTTTGCAAACGGGATCAGCACTTCGCCGGCTGGGCCGTGGACGATGAGCAGCGGCGCCGTGCCCAGAGGACGCCCTACCGTGCTTTCCACGTCAACAATTTCGCCCACGGGAACCGGCTCGGCGCCGGAAACGTCTACTAGCGTGCAGCCGATCAGGTCGCCGATATAGGCTTCGTCTTCAGGAAGCGCGGCCCGCTCGGCGCGCGGAATGGCGACGATGAGGCCAGCGAGGGCTTCGGCCGCGGAGATGGAATCCACGCCCGCGAAGTGCAGCACGATGCCGCCCTTGTGCAGCCAATGGTTGATCAGATCAACTTGACGGGCCTGCTGGTCGATGGGTGTGGTCTCCCGGGTCCCCAAATGCGAGGAACCCGGGGCGCCCGCGCGGGTGGAAGAAGAAGGATTTTCGAGCAGCAGCCAAAGCTGCCGCCGTACTGCAAATTTTTCAGGAAAATCAGTGAGAAGCTCGGCGAAGACTTCGCCTTTGCGTCCCTGCGGGCGGCGAATCCGCGCTAGCCACACCCACGGCTCGGGCGCCAGGGTCATCTCCGCCTCCTGGCTTGGCCAGGGGCGCGGCCAGCCCTCATCTCAGATCTCGTCGTCCTCTTCCAGGATGTCGAGCGTGTAGCGGTGGTGCAGCTTCATGCTCACCGCGCCCAGGATCGTGCGCACCGAGCGCGCTGTGCGCCCCTGCTTGCCGATCACTTTGCCTACGTCCTGCGCGGCGACCCGCAGTTTGAGGACGGTGTTTTCTTCCCGGTTGACGGATTCCACTTCGACGGCGGCCGGCTCATCCACCAGTGCCCGCGCGATCTCGCGGACCAGTTCATCAACTTGCACCATATCGACTTGGGTCATGATCTTGCCCCTGACCATCTGCGTTCGGAATTTCGCTTTGGAACTGTGCGCGAATCGTAACACGCCTGCGCGCTATGAGCAATGGTTTATGCGCCGGGTTTGGCCGTCCAGGCCATTCGCCAGCCGGAAGAGGGAGTTCTCAAGATATCAGGCCGCAGCCGGGTCTGGGACTGGCTCCTGGGCCGGTTCCAGGACCGGATTCTGGACCGGTTCCGCAAGCTTGGCCGGGTTCTTGGCCACCAGCTTTTCGAGGATGGGAGAAAGCTTCGCTCCCTTGCCGCGCCAGTAGGCGATCCGCTCGTGCTTCAGGTCGACCGAGGCAGGGTTGGTGCGGGGATTGTAAGTGCCGACGACCTCAATCGAGCGGCCGTTGCGGGCGCGGTCCTTCTCGATGACCACTATCCGGTAATAGGGTTGCTTGGGGGCGCCAACACGCGCCAAACGAATCATCACCACGGAGATAAGGTTCCTTTCCAGTTTCTTCAGCTTTGCTGCGGCATGCTCGGCTAGCGGCTGTCTGCCCCGCCACGCCGGCAGGGCGCAGCGGACACCTTCCGGCACAACAACGGCCGGACAGATGCGCCCGGCCGCATGAGTCACAACACCTAAGTATCGCCGAAACTGGGCCTTTGAAGCAAATCGCAGCTCTGCGGTGGGGAAGATAGACCGAGGCTGCAGGGCCAGCCGCTCACACAGGAATGGTACAGGAACACTCGGCCGGAGACCTAGCTGTTGAGCCTCTTCAGCAGCCATGCCATGTTTTGCCCAAGGGTCTTCATGGTCCGGATGCCCTCTTCGTCCTTTTCCACGTCGCCTTTTTCGAGGCCGATGCCGATGTTCCAGTAGGACGAGCCGGGCACGATCATTTCGGTGATCAGGAAGAAGTGGTTCAGAGTGTCAAAGGCATGGATGGCTCCGGCGCGGCGCACAGAAACCACGCCAGCACCCACCTTACGGCGAAACATGCCGCCGTTGGCACGTCCCACCAGGCCGGCACGGTCGATGAGCGCCTTCATCTCCGGCGAGATGTCGGTGACATAGGTCGGGGAGCCGAGAAGAATACCGTCCGCCTGCGCCATTTTTTCGATGTACACGTTGCCCATATCATCTGTCTGCGCGCAGCGGCCGTCCTTTTTCTTCGAGCACTCGCGGCAGGCCATGCACCCGTGGATCTTAGCCCCGCTCATTTCGATGAGCTCGGTCTCGATGCCTTCTTTTTCCAGTTCTTTCATAACGTAGCGGAGCAAGATGGCCGTATTTCCGCCTTTGCGGGCGCTGCCGTTGAGCGCCACAACCTTCAATTGAGTCTCCTGCATCGATCGGTCTCCCTTTTCTATCGTTCCGCCGCGGCGGCGGGCGCGTTGTTTCAGACTCTCCATTGTGCGCCAGGACGGCCGGTTTGTCTGTGACGGTGAAACCTCGAGCAAATGTGCAAATGCCTGGGAACCTTTTCGCGAGCCGTGGGGTCAAAGAAAATAGCATTCTTCTTGCAAGAAACACAACCGGGCCCGTTCCCTGATCAGGGACTACTTTGTTTACAAACGTGGAGGAACAAATGCGCCGTGTGACCGCCGTCCTTTTCTTTGCCGCCATCGCAATCACCCTTACAGCCCAGTCACCAAATGGCCCTGCAGCCAAGCCAAAACTGCCGGCGGCCGCCGCGCCAGGCACGGCCAGCGACCTGCCGGTGCGCAAGGTGGTTCTTTACAAGAATGGCGTGGGATACTTTGAGCACGCCCGAACCGTGAACGGCAACCAGCGCGTCGCCATCGACTTCACCTCCTCGCAGTTGAACGACGTGCTGCAATCGTTGACGGTGCTCGACAGCCGAGGTGGAATGGTGAGCGCGGTCAGCTACAACTCCACCACGCCCATCGAGCAGCAACTGAGTACGCTGGCGCTGGGGCTGAAGGACTTCCCCGCGACAATCCCCGTTTATCAGGCCCTGCAGGGGCAGCGCGTGGAAGTGACCGGCGCGGGCGCTCCGCTTGCGGGCAGGCTGGTCAACATTGAATTCCGCAAGGAGACGGACAAAAACGGCGCGACCTCGGAGGATCATTACTTTCTGATCGTCGCCACGGATGCGGGAGCGCTGCGCACGGCGGAGATTACGGATGCCGTCTCTGTGCGCATGCTGGACGCATCGCTCGAGAAGCAGTTCGACAATTATCTCGAGATCGTTGGCTCGGCGCAGAACCAGCAGGTGCGGCATTTAACGCTGGAAGACCGCGGCCAGGGCGAACGCCAGCTTCAGGTGAGCTACATCAGCGAAGTGCCGGTGTGGAAGTCAACCTACCGCATTGTCTTTCCTCGTGAGGCCAACGGAAACGCCACCGTGCAGGGCTGGGCCGTGGTGGATAACACCATCGGAGTGGACTGGGACAATGTGCAGTTGTCGCTGGTGGCCGGCGCGCCGCAGAGCTTCATTCAGCCGCTTTCGCAGCCGCTCTACACGCAGCGGCCCACAATTCCCATCGCGACTGTGGCGCAGAACGCGCCGGAGACTCATGAGGCGGCGGAAACAGCGGCGGTGCAGTCGGAGATGATGAACAATCAGCTCACGGCGCCGGCTCCAATGCCGGGTGCTGTGCCGCCCGCAAGCTTTGGCGTGGCTGGGATGGAAGGCTTGAAAGGCCGTAACTTCGCAGGCTCGGGCGCCGGCATTGGTTCCGGTTCTGGCGGCGGCGTCTATCGCGCCAGCGACGTCATGCAGCAAGGCGACGTTTCCTCGAACGCCTTTGACGACTTCTTCGAATACGCGCTTACGCAGCCGGTCACTATTCACAAGAACGAGTCGGCCATGGTGCCCATCCTGCAGCAGGACCTGCCCACCGAGCGCGTGACGCTGTGGAGCGACAAGGGCAATTCGCCGTTGCGCGCTGTATGGCTCGAAAACAATTCCAAGCTCACGCTCGATGCGGGCAGCTTTTCCATCTTCGAAAGCGGCGAGTTTGCTGGCGAGGGACTGCTCGATCCTATCCATCCCGGCGAAAAGCAGCTGCTCTCCTATGCCGTCAACCAGGCGGTGAAAGTGCATCGCGGCGAATTCAACGAGACGCGCACGCTGCATCATGTGGCCATGCACGAGGGCGTGCTGGTGGAGACCACCAGCGAGGTCACCGAAAACGCCTACACTGTGGCCAACGCCGCTGATGAAGCGCGAACGGTGATCGTGGAACACACGCGCAAGGCCCGTGCCGAGCTCACATCCGATGTGAAGCCGGCAGAAACCACGGCCACGGCTTATCGTTTCCGCGTTGCCGTGGCGCCGCACCAGTCAGTCAACTTGAAGGTGAGCGAACTCGCCAATATCTCCGACGAGGTGCAGATCGGGACCGAGAGCGACAATGGAGATTTTCTGATTGCGATGGGCAAGTACTCGCCTGCGCTTGAGGAAAAATTGCGCCCTGCGATCGAGGCTCAGACGGTATTGAGCGATTTGAATCGCAAGCTCGAAGACAACGATCAGAAGCAGAAGTCGCTGGCCGCCGACGAGGCGCGCGACCGCGACAACCTGACCGCCCTCAAGGGCAACGACGCGGCGAGGCGCTTTGTGGATGAACTCAATCAGGCCGAAGACTCGCTCCAGGCAGCGCGCAAGGAGCAGGCGGATCTCGAAAAGCAGCGCGACGCGGCGCAAGCGCAACTTGACGGCATCATTGCCAAGCTCTCGTTCGACACCGATCTCGACGTTGTGATCGGGAAGCAGTGAACAGTGGACAGTGATCAGTAATGATCAGTAAACAATGGGCGGAAATCCATAGCTCACTGGCTTGGACTCTCGGTTGGCTCGAGGCAAGCATAAGGCCATTTAATTGAGAGAGCTGAGCTTTCTCCAGCCGCAACCGCCCCGGCAGGGTGCTCATCCGGGGGCGAACTGCGTTACCTTTGAATTTAATCAAGAAATGAGCACAGTCACCATTCCAGCCGAGATCAAGGACGCCGCGCCCGTCGATTGGCGGCCCACTGTAAATCCGTGGATGGTTGCAACCAGTGTGATGCTGGCGACCTTCATGGTTGTGCTCGACTCGTCGATCGCAAACGTCGCGCTGCCGCATATCGCCGGCAGCCTCTCCGCCTCCACCGACGAATCCACATGGGTGCTGACCAGCTACCTGGTCGCGAACGGCATTATGCTGCCGGCTTCGGGCTGGCTTGCGCGGCGCATCGGGCGCAAACGGCTGCTGATGATCTCCATCATCTCGTTCACCCTGGCGTCGATACTTTGCGGAATGTCATTCAACATGCCCATGCTGATTGTGGCGCGGGTGCTGCAAGGCGCCGGCGGTGGCGGAATGAGCCGTTGGCGCAAGCCATTCTGCTGGAGAGCTTTCCCCATGAAAAGCAAGGCAAAGCAATGGCTGCCTTCGGCCTTGGCGTTGTTGTGGCGCCGATCATAGGCCCCACGCTGGGCGGATGGATCACCGACAGCTACAACTGGCACTGGATCTTTTACATCAATCTTCCGGTGGGCTTGCTCGCCTTGTTTATGTCCAATCTGTATATTGAGGACCCGCCGTACCTTCGCCATGCCTTCCGAGCAAGCCATCGACTCCGTAGGATTTGGGCTGATGGCCGTGTGGCTGGGCGCCATGCAACTGGTGCTCGATAAAGGCCAGGAGGCGGACTGGTTCGAGGCGAGCTGGATCTGCTGGCTCACCGCACTCTCGGCTGCGGCGTTTCTGGGTTTTGTGGCCCGCGAGTTCCTCGCACGCGATCCAATTGTGCAGTTGCGCGCACTGAACAACCGCAATTTCGGCATCGGCACGGTGATTACTGGAATCCTTGGCATCGTGCTCTACGGCATCACGGCGTTTATGCCGCTCTTTCTGCAGACCGTGCTGGGCTATTCGGCGTTGGATAGCGGCCTGGCCGTGAGCCCCCGCGGCCTGGGCTCCCTGGTCTCCATGTTGATGGTGGGGTATCTCGTCAATCGCATCGACAGCCCGCATCCTGCTCGCCATGGGTTTTGGAGGCTTTGGAATTTCCTCGCTGGAGTTGAGCCGCATCAACCTGGGGATCTCAATGAGCGCCGTGGCCTGGCCAAACTTCCTCAATGGCTTTTGCGGCGGATTTATCTTTGTCCCTCTCACCATCCTGGCCATGGGGCGGCTGCGCAAGGAGGAGATGGGCAACGCAGCGAGCATCTACAACCTGGTGCGCAATGTGGGCGGCAGCATCGGCATTGCCGCGCTGACGACCGCAATCGTGCGAGGTACGCAAAAGCACCAGGCTTACCTGGGCGCTCACCTTACGGCGAGCAGCCCTGTTCCGATGGCGATGATCCACGGCCTGACGGCAAAATTCGCCATGGGCGGCGCAGACGCGGTGACCGCGCATCGCGAGGCGTTGGGCGCGGTCTATAGCAGCCTGCAGCAGCAGTCGGCGGTTCTGGCTTACGCGGATAATTTCCGGCTGATGGGCTATCTCTCGATAGCGTGCATCCCGCTCGCCCTGATGCTGGCTCGCCCGCGGGAGCCGCGCGCAGCGGTGCCGAGGCGATGGGAGAGTAACTGGGGAACGGGGAGTAGGGAACAGGTATGCGTCACAGTGACGCAGACTTTACGCTTCGGCGCGGACCAGCAGGCAGGTGATGTTGTCGTGGCCGCCGGCCTGGTTGGCTGCGGCGACCAGCCGCGCGCACAGCTCGTCGAGGGGAACATCGATGCGCAAGATGGTCTCGATGAGCGGATCGGAGAGCTCGCGGGTGAGGCCGTCGGAGCAGAGCAGAAACAGGTCGCCGGGTTCGGCTTCAAGCTCGAAGATGTCGGGAGTGATGCTGCTTTGCGTGCCCAGAGCGCGCGTGATGACGTTGCGCAGCGGGGAACGCAACGCTTCAGCCTGGCTCATCTGGCCCATCCGGATCTGCTCCTCGACCAGGGAATGATCGAGTGGTGATTTGCTCGAGATGCAAATCGGGGTGCGGGTTGGGGCTTGAATTAGAGTAAGAGTTGCGCAGCCGGTAGCCGCGGCTGTCGCCCACGTTGACCATCCACGCGTGGCGCTCGTTGACAAGAAGCGCCACCAGAGTCGTGCCCATACCATTGAGCTTGGGGTTGCGCTGCGCGCGCGTGAGAATCGCCTGATTGGCGGCATTGACGGCCTGCTCCGCATCGGCGGGCAGCGGATTTTCTGAGCTGCGGCGGGTGAGCAGCCGCATCATTTCGTCCACAGCCAGGGAACTGGCGACTTCGCCGGCCGCGGCGCCGCCCATGCCATCGCAAACCACATACACGCCATGCTCTCGAGAAAACCCGAATGCATCTTCGTTGGACGGGCGTTTTCGGCCGCGGTCGGTGACCGCCGCAGCCGTGTAGTGGACTAGAGCCGTAGCCAAGAATACCCCTCCGTCGCTCAGTTTACAGAAAAACAGGGACTAGGGACGTAGGGACTGAAAAACGGCGGCGGAGGGGCGGGCAATTACTTTCCGGGGTGGTTGTCGACCGGGACCGGCAGCGGCGGGGGCGGGGGCAGTTCAAATACCTGGATGGCGCCGGCGTTGATTACGGCCACGCGCCGCCCCGAGGGGGAGATGGCTACGTTGCCGCCGACATCGAGAATGGGGGCTCAAAGGCGTGACCAAGGCGATGTCGCCGCTGGCCGCGTCGAAGACCGTAACCGATTGTTCTTTCACGTCTTCAGCGCCGATGGGAGCGTAGGAATTGACGGCATGGTTCACATCGAGCGTGGCCCACGCCAGGCGCGAGCCGTTGGGCGCCACGGTGAGCTGCGGCCATATCTCGGTGGACGGCGCCTGCGAAACCCAAAGAGTCCGCCCTTCCGTGCTCATCGCCATCAGTTTGCTTTCTCCCCCAGGGCCGCAGCCGGTGACCAGAATCTCCTGCTCCGACACAAAATTGTCGTCGGGCTCGCAAGCGGAGTCCACGCCGCCCAGCATCTTGGTCCCGCCGGTGAAGTAGCTCAGGTTGAGCACCCACTGCGTGCCCCGGCCGCGCAGGTTTTCAAGGTACCCGATCGAGTTGATGGGAAGATGGACGGTGGAACGGGCGCGGCTGACCAGCATGACTTCGCCGGATTGGCGGCGAAGAATGCGGACAACCATTTCGGGACGGCCGCCCTCCGCCGCGTCGGAATCCTCATCGGAAGTGACGCTGGCCGAGGCCGTTGAAGGGCTGGGGACCAAGCCGGGCTTCTGCGGCTCTGCCACCGGCTCGCGGGAGTTGGTGACGATGAACTTCTGCGCGGGATCGAGTTCGAGCCAGAGCAGGGAACCGGGGAAGTCGAGGAAAGGCTTCAAGACGAGTGTCGCGTCGCCCACGAGGAGGTTGTTGCGGTCGCGCAGCAGAAAGTGGCCGTTTTTGAGCATCCACAAGTAGCGCGCGCGTGTCGTGCAGGGTCCACAGCGTCTCGGCCTCCACCGTGCCCCGGGGCAGCGTGAGCACCACAGCGCGAATTTGGCGTTCAGTTCGTCGCTATCCTGGCCATTGGCCGTGTCGCGGTGCAGCAGGCCGGGGACGCGGAAGGTGAACAGCAGATGGTTTTCGTCGAGGAAATCGAGCGAGGCCAGGGAGTTCCGCGAGCCCAGATAGATAGCGCCGGGAGCGGTGAAACCCAGCGGCTCGACGGGAATGCTCCACGCGGGCGGCAGCGAGGGCTTGTCGGGGAATTTGCCGACGAGGAATCGCTCTTTGACCGGGGGCGCGGCTGGAGCCGGTGCTGGGGCGGCACTCTGAGCCGGGACGGCGGTTTCTGGCGGAGCCGGCGCGTCAGGGTGCGGTTTCGGAGCCTCGATGGGCGCGGGAGGATTGCCGCTTTGCGCCCGCGTCGCGGAAGTGATAAGAGCGAGCGCGGCGGCGACGGCCAGAGCTGCCAACACCAACCTTCTCCGGAGGTTTTGCCCAATGGCCATCCCTCCGTATTCTCGCCGATGCACGCCGGTTTGGGCAGTGACGCCTGAGCAGAACCAGAATTCACGTGTCCGAGCGAAGAGTCGGCAAGGTGGCTCGCCGCGGCGAGCCACTCAGAGGGCGTGCCATTGGGTAAGACTATTCTGGTTCTGTTGCAGCCGGCAAACAAAGCGGCCCGCCGCGGCGGGCCATTTTGCTGCATGATTTTCGTCAACAGCAACAGGGGAAATGCTGCCGCGGGTAATGCTACTGCTTCAGAGTGCGCACGTAAGCAATCACAGCGTCCACGTCCTGCGGAGGAAGACGATGCCGGAAGCCGGATTCATCGATCTCCACAGGGGGCATCAGATCTGCTGCCCTGAGTAATCTGCTGTCTCAACTCCGCGTCCGATCTTGCTTTGCACTTCTGCTGAGTCGAGCCGCGGAATTGTGAGGCCAAAGAACTTGTCCGCCTCCGGGTTCCCCTTGCCGTTGTCGCCATGACATCTGGCGCACGTCAGGTTATAAGCAGCCTTTCCAGAGTAGGTGCGGTTCGCGTCGAGACTGGCGCCCGATATGACAACGCGATTGCCACCTTTCGATATAGGGTGCACGAGCGCTCCGTCGGATCCCGGAGAGCCATGCCTCTGAGAGGATAAGACCGCCTTCCTTTCTCTCAAAAACAAGAGAACCGCCTCGGAACAATTCATTGGGCCCGTTGATCAGAGTGATGATGCTCTCCCTGGCCGACTGGCCAGTGGTCGATTCCACTGAGAGCCTTGAAAGGTCCGGTGAAATTGAGAATGTATAAGTCCCCGCAGGCAGCACCTTTGAGCCGACGGTAAACGCATACGGGACATCGAAACGGACAGGCGCTCCTGCTTGTCCAAGCGCCCAGGCGGCTGCGAAAAACGTGACGAGAATGAACGCCATGAACCGTCTCGCGGTTGCACACTTTCCTTTCATTTCCTGCATTTCGATCTCTCTCCTGTTGTCGGTTAGTCACGTTGGGGAAATAGGCCACCTGATGACCCTGATGGCCCAGAATGGATGACCCGAGGCGGCTCAGCTTGTTCAGCCAAAGCTTAGGAACGAATGAACGCCTGCTCGATGGGGAAGATCGAGCGGGAAGCTCGTTCTCAGCTAAGACCTACTAAATCTACACATGCCGCGAGAGATTTTGCAAGAGAAATTCTGCCATGGGAGTTCAACAGTGGAGTGTTTAGGTCCATTTTAGGCCAGAACTGGCTGCATCAATGAGGTTCGGCCAACTGATAGCAGCGCTTAAGGGTTAAAACCCCTTTTCCTGCGCCAATATCGGCACGCGACCCGGCCCGGCCCGGCCCAGAGGGTGCCCCGGCAGCCCGGCGCCCCGGCGCCCCGGTCGTGCCCTGACACGGGCGCGGCTTATGCGGCCTGCTCTAATCCGCGCATTTCAGGCGACGCCACCTGCCCGCAGGCGCGTGTGCGACAGTAGAGAAAGAATGGCCCAACAAGGTGCGACAGCCGGGAGCTTCAGACTTCTCGGTTACAGCGCGTGTGCCCTGGCCGGAACCCTGTGGGGCACCGGGTTTTATTTCGGCAGGCTCGCGCTGGACGAGATGAGCGTGGAGCACATGGTGCTCTACCGCTTTCTGTTTGCCTGCCTGGGCATGCTGCCGGTAATTGCGTCGCAGCGTGTGCGGCTTACGGCCGGCGAGACGCGGACGCTGCTGCTGACCGCGGTCTTCGGCATTCCCATTCAATTTCTGCTGCAGTTTCACGGGCTGGTGCTGACCACGGTGAGCCACGCATCGTTGATGGTGGGCGCCATGCCGGTGCTGCTGGCCGCCGCAGCGGCGATCTTCGCCGGTGAGCGGCTCGACTGGATAGGCTGGCTGGCCCTAAGTGGGTCGACGGTGGGCGCGGCGATGGTGGTTCTGGGCGGCAACCGTGCCACCACCGGACGCGAGACTCCATCGCTTGCCGGCGACATGCTGGTGATCGCCTCGCTCATTTCCGCCCTGGCGTGGATTCTGCTCAGCAAAAAACTGATGCAGACGCACAGCCCGCCGGTGGTGACCGCCTACACCATCTATTCCGGGACGCTGATGCTGGTGGCGTGGAATCTCGGCTCGTGGCTGCTCGCTCCCTTGACGCATGAAAAGGTGCAGCCCATGCCGTTTTCCCACGTCAGCGTGACTGCCTGGGTTGCTTTGGCCATCAGCGGCGTGATGTGCACGGCCACGGCGACACTCTTGTGGAACTGGGGCATCCACCAGGTGCCAGCCTCGCGCGCCGGAGTCTTTTTGAATATCGAGCCGACCCTGGGCTCCATCCTGGGCGTGGAGCTGCTCGGCGAGCGGCTGGGGCCCTATGCCTGGCTGGGCGGCGCGCTGATTCTGGCCGCAGCCATCACGCTCACCACAAGGGGACACGAGCCGGAGCTGGCGGTGATTCTGGAATAGAGAACCTGCAAGAGGGCCCCAAGAGCATTTTCGATTCACAGATCGACCCTGCAACGCCGTGCAGGGTGGCTTTTTCTTCATGAAAAAGCCACTGGGCGATCCAGGTTTCTGTAAAGAGCGGAATCGAAAATGCTATAGGGGCACATTGAGAGCGCCTGCAAAATTTCCGGGCGAGAGCAAAAGAAACTGCGCCCTTTCGATTCTCGACGCGTCCAACTTCCCAAGCGGCTCTGTCTTCCCTGCATTTCAAGCGGCTTCTTTATTGGTGATTCCATGGCGCAGACGCAAGCCGTACCCCTCGTCAATCCACGCCCCTTTGCCGCACGGAGCAAGCGGCGCGACCTGATCGAGATTGCCATTGCCTTTGGGCTGATCCTGATCGTGATTTGGACGCCCCGGCCTTGGCAGCAGCTGCTTTGGTGGGTCGCGCTCGTCGCGGTTCTGACGATGATCTGTCTCTCGTTTGAGAGCCTGAGCGCAATGGGCTTGCGCGCGGCAAACTTCTTCAGTTCGCTGTGGGTCGTCGGCTTGGCGCTGGGGTTGAGCGGCGTGGCCATGCTGCTCGCCGCCGGAATGCATACACTGCGTGTGCCAGGCAGTCCCATCCTGTTCGTCAAGAGTTTCGGGGGCTACGCGATCTGGGCCGGTGTGCAACAGTTTCTGCTGCAATGCTTCTTTCTCTCCAGGCTGCAGCGCCTGATCCCGGATCAAAAGAATGTTGTGTGGGTCGCGGCCGCGCTCTTTGCCGTCGCGCACTTGCCCAATCCTCTCCTCACGGTGGTGACGGTACTCTGGGGCGCCACGGCATGCCTCGTGTATCTCCGCTACCGCAACCTTTATCCGCTCATGATCGCGCACGCGATTTTCGGCATTGCTATCTCGATCACGGTTCCGGGTCCGGTAGACCACAACATGCGCGTAGGCCTGGGCTACTTGACCTACGGCTCGCATGGGCAGCCACATCGAACGCATTGGCTCCGCGTGTGACGGGTTGCAGGATGCCGCTGGCGGCGAGCGCGCAAGCCGTGAGCTGGTTGCATAAGTGGCTTTCGACAAATGCGAAACTGTCCTCAGGGGTTAAACAGGCTGCGGAAAAACTCGGTGCTTTGAAAGGGCACGAGTTTACTCGTGCCGCAAGCTGAGCAAAATCAACGCGGCCTTTAGGCCCTGAGGGAAGTTTTTCGGGAGATTCGTCCCCTGTTCCCTATTTTTCCGCAGCCTGTTAAAACCCCTGATTTTTACTGCCGATTTCGGCACGCGACCCAGATGGTGCCCCGGTCGTGCCCTGACACGAGATTGGCTTTTGCAACCAGTTCTAGTCATCATGGAGTGACCGGTCCAATGCGCTGACCGTGGGTTAGGCTGTGAATCGAAGAGAAACACAGTTCAGAGCCACAAGCGGAGAGGAACCGGTCATGAAGGAAAAGGTACGATTTTTGGGATTGGATGTCCATGCCGAAACGATTGCAGTTGTGGTTGCGGAGCCGGATGGCTCTGTGCGCAGCCTGGGAACGATAGCCAACCGAGCGGAGCCGATGCGCAAGCTGGTGAAGAAGCTGGGGCCGGTGGAGCATTTGCGGGCCTGCTACGAGGCTGGTCCGACAGGCTATGTTCTCTACTGGCAGTTGACTGAACTGGGTGTGGAGTGCGCGGTGATTGCCCCGACGCTGGTTCCGAGGAAGGCCGGCGACCGGGTAAAGACGGACCGGCGGGATGCTACGCAACTGGCGCGGTGTCATCGTGCCGGCGATCTGACCGCGGTATGGGTTCCGGATGCGGATTCGGAAGCGCTACGGGATCTGGTGCGGGCGCGGGAAACGGCAAAGCAGGACCAGTTGCGTGCGCGCCACCGGTTGAGTAAGTTTCTGTTGCGCACGGGGCGACGGCCCGCATCTGGAGTGAAGGCGTGGACGGAGTTGTACATGGCCTGGGTGCGGCAACTGCGCTACGAGCAGGCGGCACAGGAGTGGACGCGTCTGGACTATCTGCACGAGGTTGAGCACATGGCCGAACGGGTTCGTCGGCTGGAGCAGGCGATGGGGGAAGCCGTGAAGCTGGCTTCGCCCCAGATGCAGGAAGTGATTGGCGGCTTGCAGGCATTGCGCGGCGTTGCCGAGATCTCGGCGGTGACGATTGTGGCGGAATTGGGCAACATCTCCCGCTTTGAGAGTGCGCGGCAACTGATGGGCTACAGCGGCACGGTGCCCAGCGAGAACTCCAGCGGCAAACGGCAGCAACGCGGCTCGATCACCAAGACCGGCAACGCCCACTTGAGACGCATTGCCATCGAAGCGGCCTGGAGTTACCGGCTCCGGCCAGGCATCGGACCGGGGCTGCGGAAGCGACAAGAGGCAGTGCCGGAAGAGATCAAGGAGATCGCCTGGAAGGCGCAGATCAGGCTCTCCAGGCGCTACGCCAGATTGGCGGCGTCGGGCAAGGATCAACGCAAGATTGTTACGGCGGTAGGACGCGAACTGCTGGGCTTCATCTGGGCCATCGGGATCAAGGCAGAAGCGGCCAGCAAGTTGCGCAGGGCAGCCTGAGGAAGAGCAAGAACAAAAGCAAAGACAAAAGCCAAAACTTTCCAAAGAATGAAAAAGCAAAAACCTGACCAATGAACAGCATCGCCCAATTCGAGAACAGAGCCGGCAGCAGGCGGAGCCAGCACGAAGGAGAATCCTCGACTGCTCTATGCGACAGGCTCAGCCGGACTCGCGACTCTAGTCAGAGGCAGCTCCCGACGGATCAAGATTATGCGGTTTCGACCCGCGAATATCAGACTGATCAATCGTCGCTCAAAGCTGCCCCGGCTGCTGCCGGCTCTGTCCTCGAAAAACGGCAAAAGCAACGACAAAGACAAAAACAACACCACGATTGTGCAGGGGTTGACAGGTCACTCCATATCAGAGCCGTTGCTCACTTTCCCACGACCGGCGCTGGGCGCCAAAGTAAATAACAGGTTCCAGGGCAGTGGTCAGCGTAGCCATAGCGACCAGATGGTGTCGACGGTGGCGTGGGTGACGGCCGAGGCGCCCACGCGCCGCTGCTCGCGCCACGCCCGGCCGTAGAAGATGCCGGCCAGCGCGGCCAGCAGCACGTAGCGCCAGTTGAAACCCACTGTCCGCTTGTCGAAGTGGGCCAAGCCGAAGAGGCAGGCCGTCAAGAATAGTGCGCCGTAGCGCCCCATGCGCTTTTCCAACAGGTTCTCGAGCCAGCCGCGAAAAAACAGCTCCTCGGGAACAGCGATAAAGAAGAAGGTGAAAATCCATGCGACTGCGGCCTGCCTCGGCGCGGGCCAGCCCGGATGGAAGTGCAGAAAGCCCAGGCTCAGGCCGAGAGCCAGCGCTATGGGCGTGTAAAAGACCACCTCGCGCAGGCCGATCCCAAGATCATTGAGGCGCAGGCGCAGGTCGAAGCCGGTGCCGTCAAGTTGGCGGATGAGAAGAAAGCCATAAATGCCCGCATCAAGAAGGAGGATTTTGCTGAAGATGGCCAGGTGCGGCGGCCACGCGCCTTCAAACCAGCGCAGGTCAACGGCGAGGCCCAGCACGGCCAAAACCAGAAAGTCGCGCCAGTTGCCGCGTTGAGCGGAATCCGCGCGACTCGCTCGCCACAGCAGTATCGCGATCTCCACAGGAAGCGCAGCGTACAACGCCAACCATCCCCAGCGGAAGACACCCGCGCCGCACGCGACGAGGGCATACGGGACGCACAACGCCGCCGGACAGACAAGCTGCGCCCATACAGGAAGCGCTCGCACGCGAGCGGCCACGGCCCGGGGGAAGAATGCCGCCACCAGGTACGGGACGAGCGTCAGCAGGGCAGCGATCAGATTGGCGGGCGTGACGAGACGCATTTATTCCATTGTGCGCCAACCCCTGGCCGTTCACATCGCATCAAACCTTCGTTACTCGGGTGAGCAGATCGGGAGTAACGCCCCGGCTTGCTTCGCCGATAGCATCGTTAGTCATTTATGGAGACTCATTTGACCCCTCTAACCTCGATCCAAGCCCACTCTGCGAGCCTGAGCGCGATGGACGATCAGCACGGCATCCTCATGGACGCCATCAACGAACTGCGCATTGCCGTGGGGCGCGGCTGCGGCAGGGAAAAAGCAAGCGAGCTGCTGGATCAACTGATCGAGTTTATGCGCATGCACTTCTGGAGCGAGGAGCAGCTCATGGAACAGACCGGCTATGCGGAGCTGGGGGAGCATCGCGCCGAACACCACAGGATGCTGGCCGAGATTCTGCAGGCAGCGCATCGCCTGCAATACGGCGAAGGATTCGAGCTGCGCCCGTTGCTTCGCGAGCTGCATGACGGATTGCTCCAACACATCGATCGCATGGACCAGCATTATGGCCCGTGGCTGAATCAGCGCGGCGTGAGCTAGGGCAATTCGGCGCCAGCCTGACGCACTTTCGCTAGAGATTCCGTTGTCTGCCGCAGAGATGCGCCGAAAACTCACGAAGCGCTCTTCCCGAGATCTGGACGCGAATCGACGAATCCGAAGACAAGCGTTATCATTGCGCCAATGCAGGAGTAAAATTCCGTAACATTCAGTGAAGCGGAATGGACGGCGCCTCGATGAAGAAAAAGCCAAGCGGGCCCATAGATAAAATTGTTTCAGGCGACCCCGAGTTCTATAAGGAACTGCTGGACCACATGAGCGATGGCGTGTACTTTGTGGATCGGGAGCGCCGCATTCAGTACTGGAACGAAGGCGCCTGCCGCTTGACCGGCTATCAAGCCGAAGACCTGCTTGGCAAGTGCTGCCAGGACGATATTTTGTGTCACGTGGATTATTCAGGAAAACGACTGTGCCACGATGGTTGCCCATTAACGGCAAGCATTGCCGACGGGGTCCAGCATGAAGCGAATGTTTTCCTGCTCCATAAGCAGGGACGGCGGGTTCCTGTTAACGTGCGTGTGCAGCCGATTCGTGGTGCGGACGGATCCATTATTGGGGCCGTCGAAATATTCAGCGACGACTCAGCCCAGACCGACGCGCTGCGCAAGGCTGAGGATATGAATCGGCTGGCGTTTCTCGATCACCTGACGCAACTGCCCAATCGCCGGTTTTTGGAGATGTCAATCAATACCGCCTTGAGCGAATACCAGGTGCATCACGATCCATTTGGCTTGCTGCTGGTCGATCTCGACCGGTTCAAGGATATAAACGACACCTTCGGTCACCGATGCGGAGACCTGGCATTGCAGGAGGTTGCGAAGACCCTTGTAGGGTCTCTGCGTCCCACGGATACCGTTGGGCGCTGGGGCGGCGATGAGTTTCTGGCGATAACGGCCCATGTGGACCATGAGATCTTGCGAGAGCTGGCCGAGCGATGCGTCACGATGGTGAAGGAAACTTCGATCTCTGGCAACGATGAGAAGCTGATTTCGCTATCGATTTCCGTAGGAGCCATATTGGTCGGCGGTGGAGTGACCGCCGAAGAACTTATCCAGCGGGCGGATAAGCTGCTGTACGAAAGCAAGACAGCCGGCCGAAACCGCGCGACCACGGAAAAGATCCCCACCAGCTAACACGCAGAAATGTTGCTCGGTCGCGAACCTAGCTCTCGAACGATAACTGCGCCGAGGCCCACGCGGGCGGGGCCGGCTTGGGTTCCGAGGCCAGCTCATAGACGAGGCGCTCGAGAACGAGGCGCTTGTCGGGCGGCGAGGAGCGCAACTCGAGATCGGCGCGGGCCACGAGGCGCAGCGCGCGGGTCAAGTTCGCGGCGGCTCTTGTAACGGCGCGCCTGGCGGATGAGATCGTCGGCGGCAAAGGGCGGCATGCGGAAGCCCTGCCACAGCGCCTGCCAGATGGCGCGCGAGTCGCGCACGTTTTTCTCCAGGATCACCAGCATCTGGCGGAAGGTGCGGGCCAGCATGTAGAGATGGCCGATGGCGGCGTCCTCGCCGGCGTCGGAACTGTTCAGCAGGCCGTGCAGCAGAGCCAGCGCGCGCACGCGGTCGCGGGCGCTGATGGCGTCGGTCAGCTCATAGAGCGAGCGCTGCTTGGCTGCCAGCACCATGGTTTCCACGTCGCCCAGCGTGATGCGGCCACGGCCCGTGGCGTAGAGCAGCAGCTTTTCGAGCTCGGAGGAGACGAGCATCATATCTGCGCCGAGCGCATCAACCAGTTCGCGCGCAGCGTCCACCTCGATGCGCACCTGGGATTCCTGCGCCGTGGCCACGGCCCAGCGCATGGCGTCTTCCTCGCTGACGCGCGCCAGCTCAACAATGCCGCAGTGCTCACCCAGCGTTTCCCTCAGGCGCTCAAAGCGGTTTTTGTCATCCATCTCCATGCGCCGCGCGTCCGCAGGAATGCGCAGGAAATCGGCGATGAACAGGAGCAGCGCCTGCGGATTGGGCGATTTGAAATAACGGTCCAGCGCCGCAAATTCTTCCTTCTTGGCGCCGCGCGTATAAAGCTGCCGCACGTTGCGCACGAAGATCACCTGGAACGGAGCCATCAGTGAGGGCGTTTGCGCGCGGTCCAGCACTTCGAAGATTGAGGTTGAGGCCAGGTCGAGGTCGGAGAGGCAAAAATCGCGGAGATCCGTGGGGACAAAGCCCTTGAGCACAGCGCCGCGGCAGCGGTCGAGAAGAAAAATTTCGTCGCCCGCCAGCACGTAGCCGGGCCGCAGCTTGCCGTGGCCGGCCGCGGCAGTCTCGATTTCGGCGACAAAGCGGCCGACGGCGCTGAATCCTGCGCCCCAGCGCGAGCCGCTCAAGACTCGCGCTCCTTACGGGGCTCCGGCGCTGAGCCAGCGCACTTTGACGCTGCTTTTCTCATGCGGCTCCAGAATACAGGCCCCTGGAGCAAGTGACCAGTCTGGAAAAGCGGGCAGGAATCAAGAAAAGAGCGGAGTCGCTGCCGCTCACAGAGCGGTTTGCGCCCGGCGTGGTCGAAATATATTCGGCGGATTGTCGCTTAGAACCCTTCGAGGACGTCGGCCACAAGCTGGCGCGCAAACTCGCGCGAGAGCCGTTGAATGGCTGCCGGGTCTTCTTGCAAAAAAGTCGGCAGGTTGGTGGTGGACTGGTACTGCTGGCGGAAGATGTAGTTCTTGTTCTGGTAGAGGGCTCTTCCGTCGCGCGCGGTGAGGGTCACCGAAGCTACGATTGTGATGATGAAGCTCGAAGACTGCTGCGTGGCGGCGTTGTAGGTGAGCGGCGTTGTGGTCTGCTTGAGAATGACGCCGTGCAACACCGCGTCGGAATCGGCGCCTGCATCGGTCGTCACGCGGAGGCGGGTGCGCGTTGCGAATTCGCGAGCGACGGCTTCAGTGATTGCCGTATCAGCGCCATTGGCCTCGGTATGCGTGGCGAACACCGGCACCGCAAGCGTCTTGACGTCGGGAGGCAGATGCGCGGCCGCGCCCAGCGTGTGATACCCGCACCCAGCCAGGCACAGCAAGCCAAGAGCGGCCGAAGCGGCGACCGGCAACAGAGCGGAGGGACGCATGAGTCCATACTATCTCGCCGGCAGCTCGCACTGTATCCCTGGGGCCGTCAGACCCACGCCGTGGCTAATCTGCCGAGCCCCGGCAACGGCAGCTTCAGGCCGTCGCTGCGTCCCGAGAAATAGAGTTCATTGAGCGCTGCTGAGTCCATCTGCTCGTAGCGCCGGAATCCGGCGCGCGCCAGCTCCGCGTCGAGCTCCTCGGGTGTAAAAAGGAGCCGGAAGGGTTCTCCCGCCGCAGCGACGCGTCTGGCAAGGGCATGGAATGCCAAGCGATGCAACACGCTCATCGAGTGGGGAGAGATCCCGTAGTCAAAGCTGACGGCGGTTCCGGACGGCAATTTCGCAATGGTTTTGAGCGTGGAGCGAAAGGCTGCGAGCGTGAGGTAAGGGGCGACGCCCAACCAGCCGAAGAACGCGGGCCTGCCGGCGTCGAATCCCGCATCGGCCAGTCCTTCAGCGAGCGTCTTGTGCTCGAAGTCGAGCGGGACAAACGTAAGGCCGTCAGGCTGGACCATGGCGGCTTCGCAGAGCAACGCGCGCTTCCATTCCTGCGTGGCGGGAAAGTCCACCTCAAAGATAAGCAGTTGCGGAAAGGGATTGCGCCAGGCAAAGGTGTCGAGGCCGGCGCCCAAAATCACGTACTGTGTGACTCCCTGTGCGACGCATTCGGCCAAACGGTCTTCAGCATAACGGCTGCGCGCGGCCATGAAGGCGCGAAAGGCGCGCGCGATGCGGTACCTCTCCCGGCGGGGATCGAAGGCGAACTGCGATCCCAGCAGCGGCACGGCGATAGGATCGTTGAGGACGCAGGGCCGGTCCAGAACCTGGTGAACGGCGCGCCGCAAAGCTACGCGGAAAGCAGTTTTGCTGGCGCGGCCGGTCTCCATGTTCTACACCTTAAAGCTCGGACGTCAAGGTCATCGACCCGTCACGCGCGTATAGGTGCCTGACCCGTGCTCGTCGGTCATTACCACCGTATTGGGCCCGTTGAACACATACGTGTCCCTGCCTCCGGGCGGCTTTAGCAACGTCATCTCCTGCTCTTGCTTGCAACTGTCCCTTTGTGGATTGGTTGGAACTGCAACACCCGGAACGCCGCACCTTGGATTTGGAACATACATCCACTTGGTCTTGGGCGACCAGTCCGTGACCGTTAAGACGATGGTGTTGGGGGCGACGAGCTGGTAGCGCCCGCCTGCCGCGGACTGGGCGCCTCCATTCCCCGGCTGTGTCACTAGCATGTATTGACCGTTCGCCTGAATCGTAAGGGTCGCGGTACCGCCCTGATAGGGCGTGCGCCATTGGCCGACCAGGCTGGATTGTTGCGCTTGTGCCGCTTGTGGCCCGCAACCGATCACTATGCTGCCTGCGAGAATCGCTGCAAGAACGAATCGGGTCAGGCGCGGAACGGCGTTGGTGGTCACTGTGGAATGAAGGGAGATTTTCATAGACACCTCCGGGGTTTGGCGGGGGAATGCAGGGATAATACCACGGGGGGTTTGAACTGCAAAAGGGTTTTTCTATGAGGCAGAATTCGCGCCGGGGTCAGAGAGCGGCGCGTATGCTGATTGCCATGAGCTGGATTGGATGGGCACTGCTTTCCGCCGCATTTGCCGCCGCCACGGCCCTGCTGGCCAAGGTGGGCGTGGAGCACGTTGACTCAAACCTGGCCACTGCGCTGCGCACCAGCGTTGTGGTGGTCTTTGCCTGGGGTATCGCGCTGGCGTTGGGCAAGCACGGCGAGATTCGTTCGCTCGACCGCCGCACCTTGCTGTTTCTCACACTCTCGGGGCTGGCCACGGGACTGTCGTGGCTCTGCTACTTCCGCGCATTGCAGTTGGGGCCGGCCTCACGCGTGGCGCCGCTCGACAAACTGAGCGTTCCATTGGTCATGATCTTTGCCTGGCTGCTGCTGGGCGAAAAAATGAATGCCGGGGCGCTGGCCGGAGGGTTGCTGATTACGGCGGGAGCCGTGGTGATGGTGCTGAGCTGAGGGCCGCGCGCCTCCGCGCCCTGACCGGGAAGGTTTCGCTTCCGTCCTGATGAAAGGTTTAGGCGTGACCCTCGCCGAATGGTTTTGAATGGCATTGACGATTCCTGAGCTTGAGTGGCCCACGCACGGAGGAGAGATGCAAAACAAAGACGTTCGCAAACGGATCGGCGAAATCGGAATTATTCCATGTGCACGCGTGAAGGTTCCGGACCACGCGCGATTTGCGGCCGAGACTTTATATGCGGCCGGAATTCCGGTTCTCGAGATTCCTTTGACCTTGCCCGAGGCCCCGGAGGTCATCGAGGACTTGGCGAAGCGGTATCCGGATCTGATTGTGGGGGCAGGAACTGTTCTGGACGAGCAGGATGCACGGCGGTCGATCGATGCCGGAGCCAGATATGTCACCAGCCCGGGGTTTATTCCCGAGGTGGTGGCCTATGCCAGGCAGGCGGGAGTCGTGGTCTTTCCCGGAGCGTTGACTCCCTCCGAAATCATTGCCGCATGGAAGGCGGGTTCGGATTTTGTGAAGATATTCCCGGCCGCGGCGGAAGGGGGCCCCGGATATATTCGTGCGCTCCATGTGCCTCTGCCCCAGATTCCGCTCATTGTGACCGGCGGTGTAAACCAGTTGACGGCGTTCGATTACATTCTTGCCGGAGCGCATGCCATCGGAGTGGGCTCGGAGCTGCTGCCAAAGGATGCTCTGCGGCACCGCCAGGAAGACCGTATTCATGAGCTGGCGCGCAGATTCCTCAGCATGGTGAAGGAAGCGCGGGCGCAGCGCGACGGAGAGTGAGAGTCCGCCCGAAAGCCAAGACTAAGAGAAATGTTCCCAGCCCTGGGGAGCGAGGGGCCGCAAACCGCGCGCTGTGATCAGCGTGACCGGTGGCCTGGTCCCACTCTTGCGAACCATCGGCCGATGCACGTGACAGGCACGCCGGCAATGCTGCGCGGCATACGGACCGACGGCGAGGCGGTGAAGAGGAGTTCGTAGTCTTCGCCGCCGTGGATAGCCTGCGCCTCGGTTGCGCCAGGCCCCTGAGTTCCGGCAGAGTAGATGGGCAACGCGGCCGCATTCACCTCGGCGGCCACGCCGGACTCATTGCACAAGTGGCCAAGATCGGTGGACAGTCCATCGCTGAGGTCGATGGCGGCGGTGGCCAGCGAGCGGCGCGCCAGCCAAAGGCCCTGAGCGATGCGGGGCTGGGGGAAAAGGTGCGGCGCGAGTTGGGCTTTCAGGCTGGCGGGAATGCGTGGCGATTGGGAATGCGCTGATCGCAATCGCCGCGCTGCCTTGGCAAGTTGTTCCAGTTGCGCCAGGCCCGCGGCGGCTCCGCCAAGGCTGCCGGTGACGTAGAGTAGGTCGCCGGGCCGCGCGCCGGAGCGGAGCAGGGCCTTGCCGCGCCGAACCGCGCCGGTAAGCACAATATCCGCGACCGGGATGGGCGATTCGGCCAGATCGCCTCCCGCCAGAGGAGTTTGGTGGGCCTCGGCGAGAGAGAGAAATCCGTCGAGAAAGCGGGCAATCCAGCTTTCGCTCCAAGTCTCGCGCGAGGGATCGCGCCGTTTTGAGCTTTGCACAAGATTGCTGGGTAAGCCTAAGGAAAGAAAGGCAGCGACGGGCCGCGCGCCGACCGCAGCCAGGTCGCTGAGGCCGCGCGCGAGAGTGCGATGCCCGATGGCCTCGGGCGTGTGCCAATCAAGGCGGAAGTGGCGGCCGGCGATAGAGAGGTCGGTGGTGACGGCCAACTGCTCGCCGGGTCGAAGCTGGAGCAGGGCGCAGTCGTCACCGATGCCGAGGCGCAGCATGGAACCCGGCGTTCTGGCCGCGCGGGCGCGAATCCGGGCCAGCAGCGCCAACTCGCCCGGTTTGCCGGAACTCGGTGATTCCACACGATTCGATCGCATCTCTTGAGCATAGGACATGGCGCGGCGAGCGCGTTCGCAAGATAAGAACTACGGTAGCCCGAATGGAGCAAATCGCCGGCAGGTGGACGGTACGAAACGCCTTCGCGGGGCGGTTTTACTGTTGATCTGATTGCATTTAGTTCCCGGCAGCGATCCCGGATAGGCCCGTTACCAAAGTAGAGCGCCAGGCGCGGCTGGGTGGGCTTTTCGTTGACCTGCGAAGCCGCGATCTGCTACCCTTAATTAACGTTCTCGTATCCAAGCCCGTTGGGGCAAAAGGTTTCGTGTCGGCGTAGGAACCCACACAGAATGCACCCTCCCCCTGTTCTGGGAACTCGAAAACTGGCGTTTCGCCGGGATCGCAGGCAGTCATGTTACATAAGCGCTATTACATACTTTTCGTAGCCAGGGATGAGGACGGTCACATCCGGAAGATTCCGCTTCCGCTGAAGTATGCCTATGGATTCGTACTCGCGGCAATCGTAGGAGCATTCACGATTGTGGGTCTCGCGGGATCGTACACACGGATGCTGCTCAAGACCGAAAGCTACAACCAGGTGCGCGCGGAGCGGGAAACGCTGCGCAAGAACTACCGGCAGATGGCCGAGATCGCGCACAATCGCAGCGTGCAGGTTGCGTCGCTGGGCGCGCTCGCGAATGAAGTGACGGCGCTCTACGGATTGCGGCAAAACAAAATGAATACGGCGAAGCCGGAGAAGCGGGCCGCCACTGGGGCAACTGCACCCACCCCGGCGACCCTCGCCCAGACCGACGACGTGAGCCAGCAGCAGGTCACCAACTCCATCGACACATTTTATGAATTGCGCGCGGCGGCGCTCTCGGGACAGGTCTCGCTGGCTTTGGAAGGCGGATTAACGGCCAATTTCGCCGGCGATTGGACAGAGTTGGCCGACGCACCCTCGCTGTGGCCGGTTGAAGGCCCTGTGGCTTCTGGCTTCGGCGTGCGCGAAGATCCTATCAACGGCGAAGGCGCCTTCCACAGCGGCATCGACATCGACGCGCCTATCGGAACGCCAGTACGCGCGGCAGCGGACGGCGATGTGACCGAGGCGGCGATGAATGCGGGATACGGCCGCGAGGTGGTGCTGAATCACGGCCACGACATTCAGACGGTGTATGGACATCTCTCAGCGTTCGCAGTCATCGCCGGGCAGCATGTCGCCCGCGGCCAGATCATCGGCTACGTGGGCCAGTCGGGACGCGCTACCGGCCCCCACCTGCACTACGAGGTGCGTGTGCATAACGTGCCGGTGAATCCGCACAAGTATTTGCGCACGACATTTGTGGATGTTGCCAATCTCAGTGACAGCGCCGCCCAACCGGGCCAATAAGCCAATCCCTAACGCAAAACCAGAGTCGCTGTACCCCGGAGCCTCAGCCGCTAGGTCGATGCGACCAACAGGGAGCAGCGACCTTCGAAAAACCTCAACAGGGCACACCAACTCTGGTTTTGCCGTAAATGATGCAAAAACGGCCCCCGCCAAAACGGGGGCCGTTTCACTTTAGCGGCAGTAATTTGGCCTCGCCGCAGGTTTCTGCTACTACTGGCGGATGGCCGTGCAGCCATCGAGCGACATGTTGAAAATCCCGGTGCCCGCCACTTCCATGTTCAGTTGCCGCGGGATGGGAAACCCCTCGATGGTCTGGTACTCGATGCCCACGCGGAACTCCTGCACCGGGCCAGGCGGATTGTTCCCCTGCTGTATGTGCGCCAGGAAGCGCTCCACCAGCAGCCCCTGCGGCGTGGACATGTAGTTGGGCTCGGCCTTGACCGAAGTGCCGTCGCCCACGATCACATCGTAATGTTCCAGCAAAAGATCGTTGGAGAAGACCTCTGTAACATCCGTCCCATTCGCCGCGGCATGCAGCGTGAAGGTGGAGGGCCCATGCGTCACGGCCAGTCCCGAGGAATTGGCCGGCACCGCCGAGCCATCCACAAAAGGAGTCCAGAACTGGAGAAAGCCTATCAATGTCTGCTCCGTCCCCTGGTGTATCTGGGTCAGCAGGGAGGTGGAAACCGCGTCGGTGGCGCTACCCGCAGCCGGGGTCCAATCCAGCGTGGAACCACCCTTCAGGCGTGCGTGCAGCGTAATCGCCACCCCGTTCAGCAGCGTCACCCGGCTGTCGCTGTTGCTGACGGCCGTGCCCGGATTGGCGCTGACAATCAGCGCGTGCCAATCCGGGTGCACGGCGCAATCGAAGCCGTTCAGGCCGGCCTTCGCGGTCGAGTAGTACATCGTTGCGGCCTTGGCCAGCAGTGCGTTATCCACAGCCGATCCGGACTGCTCCGCCGTTGAGCTTTGGGCGTCTGCGGCTGCTGCCAGGCAAACGGCGAGAGCCACACCAACCGCACGTGCAATTCGTGCGCGCCTGAGTTTGAACATGTTCATGCTCTCTTTCGAAATTCTCAGGTATTGTGCGTCCTTGCCGCGCGTGACCTACGGTTGAAGTCCCACCTGGGCCAGCATCGCGAGGAACTGGCGCTGCGTGCGCTGATCCTCGGCCACCGCAACCAGCTTGCCATCGCGGCCGAAAAGGAAGGACTCGGGGATACCCTCAACGTGAAACATCTTGTGCACGTTGTCGCCGGGATCGAGAAGCACGGGCGGATGGTAGCCCAATGACGCGAGAAATGGCCTGATTTCTGATGCATCATCGTCCGTGATGGAGAGAACGACGAGGCCCTGCGACTGGAATTGAGTGTAAATGGCGTCAAGATCACCCATCTCAAACCGGCAAGGCGGGCACCATGTGGCCCAGAAGTTCACCAGGACGATCTTGCCGTGCAGTTCAGAGAGCCTGAATTTCTGATTATGCAGATCCGTCAGTGTGAAGTTGGCATTTTGAATATCGGCCTCGGAAGCCTTCATCATCTTCAGGGCTTGAAGGTATTGCGGGTCGTTGAGCGTGGTGGTCGCATGCTCGTAATAGACCAATCGCGCCAGGTCATAGTACGGCCTCGGCGGCTCGTCGCCTGTAGCGGGAATCGGCGTCTCGGCCAGGGCTTTGGTGAGTGCTTCGGCTACGGCCTGCAGCGCAGCTTGGCCTTGATCTCCCTCAGTCACCAGGTTGGAGAGTGCGTCGGCGTAAGCCACCTTCTGCTCTCCAGCGGGCAACGATTGAATCTGCCGCGCAACCTGGATGGTGGTCAAAGGCCGCTCGGTCGTGGAAAGTGAGCGAAGGCCCTTTATCTCCTTCACAATGGTGGACTCATTCGCCTGCGCCCTGAGAAACGGCGCCGCGACAACAAGGACTGTGCACAGAACTACGCGAAGCCGGGGGGTCATTATGTCTCCTTGGAAACCCGTATGATGGTGAACTCGAAGTTAAGCGGAATTATATACCCGATTCACGTGGAGAAGATGAACTCCGCCTTCGGCGGCTCAGGCGTGAGTCAGCAGGCGCTCGGCAACCGATTCGACAATCTGCTCGTGGACCTCGTCGATGTTGAGGTCGCCTTCGATGAGGACGACACGATCGGGTTCGCGGGCGGCGATTTCGCGGTATCTTTGCCAGACACGGCGATGGAAGGCGTCCTGCTCGGTCTCGAAGCGGTTTTCGTCCTTGCCGGTTTCGGCTTCCATGCGGTGGTTGCGGCGCCGGGCGCGGGCCAGCGAAACATCCAAACCGGGCAGGAGCAGGAGCGTGAGGTCAGGCTGCAGGCCGCCGCAGACGAGCCGGTGCAGGTCCAGCACCACGGCTGAGCCCAATTCGCGGCCGCCGCCCTGGTAAGCCTCGGTGGAGTCGGTAAAGCGGTCGCAGATGACGATCTTGCCGGCATCAAGGGCCGGCTGAATAACCTCCACGATGGCCTGCGCGCGGGCGGCGAACATCAGAGCCATTTCCGTCATGGGCGCCAGGGCGCTGGAGCGGGAGTCGAGCAGGATCTCTCGGATGCGGTCGCCGGTTGCAGTGCCGCCGGGCTGGCGCAGCAGGACCGGCTCCTGGCCTCGCCGGGCAAGCCATGCCGCCAGGCGCTTGATCTGCGTGGTTTTGCCCGACCCGTCCAGGCCTTCGAGAGTGATAAAAACGCCGCGCGGCATGGGCTGAGTCTAAAGCATTTTTCCTCATGGTGCATAGCGGTCCCCGGTGCCTGGTCTTCGTCGTTGGCGAGGGGCGAGTGTCAATCTGGCAGGTTTTTCACCACGCTTGCAGGATTGAGAACAATCCCGTTCCGCGGCCCCGGTTGCTACAGACAACCCCGCTCCCTTTGTGTTACAAGTGGTTGGATTCTTAAAAACATGCAGGGGCAGGCCCGCTTGCGCTTCTTGCTCCGTCGGAGTGAAAGATGGTTCTTCGCAGCATACTCAAGCTCGTATTTTGCCTTCTGCTGGCCGCTGTGCCGGCAACCCGCCTGACCGCACAAAACCTGACGCTCGAAGGACAAACCGGCGGGTTCCTTACGCCCACCGCCTACGTGGTGTACGCAGATAAAGGTCAGTTCTTCTCCCATCCCGCCGTGAGCTTCCACTTCATCGACGCCTCCAAAGTGATCGGTAATATTGAAACTTTCAGCATCACCGAGAGCTTTGCCAGCCGTGCCGAGGCCGGCTACACCCGAAGCGTGCATCAATTCGGCGACAGCGGCTCGGGCAACACCGTGTCGGCCAATTTTGTACCGGGGTCCACAGCGTCGGCAACCGCTGTGACTGTCCCGCTGAATCTTAGCAGTCTGTGGAATTACAACGGCATGAACGTCTTCCATGGCAAGGTGGTCGCTCTGAAGGAGAGCACAGGTGGGGAGTGGGTGCCGGGGATTGCGGTGGGTGGCCTTGTCCGCACCAACGATCGATTCGTCTCTGGCGCGGCGTATCAGCAGGCCGTAGGGCTCTACGATGAGTACTGCGTTAAGACAGAATTGTGTACCCCGGAGGCCATCCCGGCTGCCAAGTCTTACACCAATGGAGACGTGTACGTTGTCGCCACCAAAACATGGGCCAAGAAGCCGGTTCCCTTCCTTGCGAACCTGGGATGGAAAGCCACCAATGCCACCATCTACGGCATCGGCGGACAGAGCACGCGCTTTGGCGGACGGCTCTTTGGCGGATTGGGCATTCCGCTGCCCATCGGCCACGGTATCGTAGCCGTGCCCTCGGCGGGATTCACGCAGGAGCCGCGCACATCGCAGGGCCTTGGCCCCAACCCGCCCGCTGGCATTCCGCTGCTGGCCGGAAAGGCTGACCTGCCCACCACCTTGGACTACGCCGTGCGCGTGACGCAGAAGGACAAGCCGCACTTTGCTTTCGATATCGGTGTGGGCCAGGTGGCGGGGAATATCGGATCGATCCCGTCGCCAACCTTCTTGCCCGAAGGGTACCCCCAGGTCGTCTACGTGCCCGTGAATCTGCAGGCGCGCAGTGTGGTGGGCATGGGGCTTAGCTACAGGTACTAAACAGTTTATTGGTTGTGGAAAACGCGTCCCTCCCGTGCAACTTCTCCGCGCGGGAGGGGTTCCAACTGTCATAGACCGAATGGACGTCGAATCGCAGGCGCCATCCGCTCGAATTCACAGGAGGTTTCCTCATGCGAATGTTTCGCTCTGCGCGCCTGATGTTGCTGGCGCTGTTGATCGCCCTGATTCCTGCATCATCCTACGCAGGAGTCTTCATCAGTGTTGGGTTTGCTCCGCCGGTGCTGCCTGTGTACGTGCAGCCGCCGTGCCCTGAACCGGGCTTGATGTGGACCCCCGGCTACTGGGCGTACGGTCCTGATGGCTATTACTGGGTGCCTGGCACGTGGGTGCCCGCGCCTTATGTGGGCGCGCTATGGACCCCCGGCTACTGGGGCTGGAGTGGAGGCCTATATGTGTGGAACGCGGGCTACTGGGGACCGCACGTGGGCTACTACGGCGGCGTGAACTACGGTTTCGGCTACATGGGCATCGGCTTCGTAGGCGGCATGTGGCACGGAGGCGTGTTTGCGTATAACACGGCGGTGATGCACGTGGGCGCTGGCCCGGGATGGGGTGGTAATCGTGTCTACGAAGACCGCACCATCGTGGAGCGCAACACCATTGTGAACAACAATCACGTGGCCTACAGCGGCGGTCCGGGCGGCATCAATCATCAACCCACGCCGCAGGAAAACGCCTACTCGCACGAGCGGCACACGGCAGCGACCCCCGCCCAGACGTAGCACGAAGGCGCCGCCATGCACGATACGAACAGCTACGCCAGCCACAACGGTGGGCACCCGGCGAATGCGGCTGTGGAAAGGCCGATGGGGAGTAACCACGCGGGCGGTTCGCAACCCGCTGGCGGCAATCGCAACAACAACGCTGCGCCTCACACCAACAATTCATCGCATTCGAACACGAGCAACGCGCCGCAGGGTCACAACAATCCGCAGCCGCAGGAACATCCTGCGCCGCAATCGCGTCCTGCACCGCAATCGCATCCTGCACCGCAATCGCGCCCTGCGCCGCAGTCGCGCCCCGCGCCGCAGTCACACCCTGCGCCGCAATCGCATCCAGCGCCACAGTCACACCCCGCCCCGCAGCCGCATAACGCGTCCAAGCCCGGAGGGCATGATGAGCACGAACATTAAGCGGGATCTTTCACTCACAGTCAAAAGGCCCACGGTCAACCGTGGGCCTTTTCGGTAGTTCACGGTAAGCAGCAGAATGGCGGGGCAGGCTCATAGCAAAACCAGAGATGCTGTAATCCGAAGCCGCCGCACTTAAGTCGCCGCGACCCCAAGGAGCGGCGACCTCCAAAAAAGCTGAATAGGGCACACTTCGCTGGTTTTGCCGTAGTGTCTGGCCTGTGCTTGACGATGGACTGGGCTCACTTGTCCGTAGTGGCCGCGTAGTAGCCTTCGCGCGTGATCACCGTCAAGTCGCTTTTGTCTGTCTTCAGCGCGATCTTGTGGAACTCCTCATCGGTATCCACCTTGTCAGGCGTGTAGGTGAGCAGATACTGCTGGCGAAGCGCCCCGGCGATGAGGCCGTAGATGTCTTCCAGATTGTCCTTCTTCTTGGCTTCAAAGTACTGGCCGCCGGTGCGCGAGGCAATCTGCTGCATGATCTTTCTGCCGTCAACCCCTGACTCGCTGGAAGGGCTGCGGCGCCCGCCGCCGCCCCCAGGGTAGCCGCCCCCGCCTCCGGGATAGCCTCCACCGCCGGGATAGCCGCCACCCATGCCGCCGTGCCTTCCACCGCCGGGATAGCTGTTCTGCGGGCGTTCTTCTTCGCCCTTGAAGTAAATGGTGAAAACCTGCACGTTGGCGCGGTCAGCCGCGTCGATGGCGTCGTTCAGCGTCTCCTTGCTGCCGCGATCCTGGCCATCGGAGAAGACCAGCAGGGCTTTGCGGCCTGACTTGGGTTTCATCAGCTCGTCTGAAGCCAGATAAATGGCGTCGTAAAGCTGCGTTCCGCCGCCGCGGCTGTTTCGCGATTGCCCGTAGCCGCCGTTATTTCCGCTGGCTTCAGGGCCCTGGTTGCTCCGCTCCTGCGAGGTCGGCCCCATCTGATCGATCTCGTGGTCCAGCTTGTCGCGCGAGTTAGTAAAGTCCTCCAGCAGTTCCACCTCGCGGTCAAAGTGAATCAGAAAGGCCTCATCGCCGGGGACGCTGCCCTTCGCCGCCGGCGTCGAGCCGGCGTTTGCGGCGGCGCTGGATTTCGGGTCGGCGGGCAGCATCAGGTCCACAAACTTTTCCCCGGCCTTGCGCTCCGAGCTCATCGCCGAGGACACGCTGCGGCTTGTGTCCACAAGCAAGCCCAGCCTGAAGGGCAGGTTGCTCTGGGTGGTAAAGCTCTTGATCACCTGCGGCCGGCCATCTTCGGTCAATGTGAAATCCTTGGCCGTCAGGTTGGTTACCAGGGCGCCATGCTTGTCGATCACCGTAACCGGCAGCAGGACCTCGCGCGTCTGCACCTTGATGGTGGTCATTGGTTTATCGGTCGACGGCTGCTGGGCGGCGGTTGACGGCTGTTGAGCAGCGCCGGAGCGCCACAGGACGGCCAGGGCCAGCACCAGGGAAACGTGGCAAACAGAAGACAGGAATCTCATAGGGTTATTTGAGTTACACACTTTCAACCGGTTAGACGCAGCCGATCCCGGTCTGTTGACTGGCATTGATTGGCTATCTGAGGAGATCCTCAAGCGTTGCGCTCAGGTCGGTCTTGTCGTCGCGGTATTTCACAATTGCCGGCGCATAAAGGCTCAGTCCCCACTCTTGTCCCTTGCCCTTGGTCAGGGCGCGCGCACCGGGCGCCACCACGGCATTTTCGGGCACAATGAGAGGCAGGTCGCCTGCCGCCCGCAACACCTTGCCGTTCACGATATCGAACAAAGGAGTGCCGCGCGTGAGAATTGTCCCCGCGGCCAGCACCGCGCCTTTGCGCACAATCGTGCCCTCGTAGACGCCGCAGTTGCCACCCACCAGCACGTCGTCTTCGATCACCACCGGGCTGGCGTTTACCGGCTCCAGCACCCCGCCGATCTGCGCCGCCGCACTTAGGTGGGCGCGCTTGCCGATCTGCGCGCAGGAGCCGACCAGCGCATGCGAGTCCACCATCGTGCCCTCGCCGACATACGCACCGGCATTGATGTACATAGGCGGCATGCAAACCACGCCCCGCGCCACGTAGGCGCCGGCGCGAACCGAAGAGCCGCCGGGGACCAGGCGAACGCCGTCGCCAGCAGTGAAATGCCGCGCCGGGTAAGTGTGCTTGTCGACGAACGAAAGGCCGGCGGCAGCCGTCTCTTCCAGCGCGCCGAGGCGAAAGCCGAGCAGAATGCCCCGCTTGACCCACGCATTCACGCGCCATCCGGTGGGCGAGGCCGCGTCGGGCGAGGCAGCGCGCACCTCGCCACTCTCGATCGCGCTGCGCAGCGCGAGGAAAGCCATCATGGCGTCGGGGTCGCCGATGGCAGCCGGTCCCGAGGCAAAGTGCCGCTCAATTGCCTTCTCAAGCTGGTTCGTGGTCATTGCAATCCGAGTGTATCAGTGCACAGTCGTCAGTGGTCAGTGGTCAGAGAACGGCGGACAGGGAATAGGGGAACGAGGGACTAAGGGACTAAGGACCAGGGAACTGATCGTTGCGGGCTGGCGAGAGGCGATTGGCTCGTGCGACCGACTAGAGCTAAGCGGGGTTGATGGGGGTCAGCGCCGGCTTGTATTTGGGACGCACGTTGGCAGAGATGGGACGCAGGCGGAAGGAGTTCTTCCCGGAGGGGATGAGCGCCAGCGGAATGGGGGCCTCGCCCGGCCGTCCATGAAAGTTCTTTGACTCGAGCCACGCGCACAGCCTGGGATCGCGAATCTCGGTTTGGCCCTTCCAGAAAGCAGGGGCCAGACCGCACTGAATCAACAGATGGTCCAGGTGCAACTCGATGGCTTCGGTGTCTTTGGGAAAATAACGCCGGACATTGTCCGCGCCCACTTCGACGCCGGTGAATTCGCGTCCTTTGCAATGCGTTTTAACCACCATACATGCTTCCGATCAGTTGCGAATGACGGCCCGATGAGGTCAGTCTACGGAGCACGATCGCACAGCGCATCGGGCGCTCAATGAAAAGCTTGTGAAAGTTCCTGATTTGACACCCGCCTTGAGAAAACGTCAATTTGGGAAGCCGCAGTCTTCGCTTGCTGCTACTCAGTTACGCGCGCTTAAGGGCAGCGCGCGGCGCCTGCCGCAGACGGAACTCGGAGCGTCGGACGCAGACGCAAGCTCGTGTGCGATACTCGAAACGGAATGTACAAACGAATCGTACTCAAGCTTTCGGGAGAGGCGCTCGCTGGCGAGCGCGGTTTCGGTCTGGACGCCAATAAGGTGGCCGAGATTACCGGCGAACTGGCAGAGATTCATGACCTAGGCATCGAAATCGGCCTGGTGGTGGGTGGCGGGAATTTCTTTCGCGGCGTGGAAGAGCAGGCCAAGCAGATGGACCGGGTGAGCGGCGACAACATGGGCATGCTTTCCACGGTCATCAACGCCATCGCCCTGCAGGACGCGCTGGAGCAGCGCAACGTGCAGTGCCGGGTGATGACCGCCGTATTCATGAACCAGATTGCCGAGCCATATATCCGCCGCCGCGCCGTGCGCCACCTGGAAAAGGGCCGCGTGGTCGTTTTTGCCGCCGGTACCGGAAATCCATTCTTCTCTACCGATACCGCAGCCAGTTTGCGCGCTATGGAGATCAAGGCCGATGTGCTGCTGAAGGGCACCAAGGTGGAGGGAATTTACAATGCCGATCCGGTGCTCGTAAAGGACGCCGTGAAATACGACGAGATCACCTACATGCAGATTCTGCAGCTAGGATTGAAGGTGATGGATCTGACTGCGGTGAGCATGTGCAAGGACAACAACCTGCCCATGATTGTCTTCAACATGAATCGGCCGGGAAATATCCGGCGGGTGGTGCTCGGCGAGAAGGTCGGATCGCTGGTCACGGCGTGAGGACGGGGAACAATCCGTGGTCCCTCGTTCCCTTGTTCCCTTGTTCCCTTGTTCCCTCTTTCCCTCGGTCCCTTGTTCCCTGCCTTCCGGAGACGTCTAACTGTTCGTGGAAACTCGCAGGCCGGCGCCGTTGAAAGCTTTGACAGGCTTGCGCTGTTTCGCGGCCATCAACGTCGTCTTCTTTCACTTCTCCAATCCACAATGGTTCGGGTTCTTGGCGCCGGTGGTCAACGCCGGTTTTATCTCCGTCAGCTATTTCATTCTTCTGTCCGGATTCGTACTGGCCTATAACTATGCCGACCGGGCGCGCAATGGAGAACTCGACCTCAAGCGCTTCTGGGAGGCGCGGTTTACGCGCATCTATCCCATTTATTTCTTGAGCCTGCTATTGAGCGTCGTGCAGTTGCCGTCGGAGTACCACAGCCACACCCACGCAATGTTCTGGACCGGCTTGGTTCTGACTCCGTTGCTGCTGCAAGGCTTTGTTCCGGCCGTCGCCACGTTCATGAATACTCCTGCGTGGACGATGTCGGCCGAGGCCTTCTATTATGTGATCTTCCCCTGGGTTGCGCGGTGGAAGCGTCCGGTGAGGATCGCGCCGCACCTCAAGAAGATGGCCGGAGTGTGGGTTCTGGGCCTGGTTCCCGGCGCTCTCTACATGGCCTTCAATCCCGACGGCATCGCGCACCCCGACCGATGGAGCTACGGTCCGTGGCTTTGGGCGCTCAAGTACACACCCTATGCGCATGTTTTCGGCTTTGTCTTCGGCGTTATGCTGGCCGATCTGGACCAGATGGTGGAGCGCAAAAGCCGCTTGCGGTTGTGGCTCGGGCTCATCGGTTTCGGCGGGATCTACGGGCTCCTGTCGTTGGGGCCGCTGGTTCCCTACGCCATCGTCCACGACGGCTTGCTCATGCCGCTGTTTGCCTGCATCATTCTGGGTCTGGCGGGAGACAATCCGCTGGCTCATGCGCTCAGTGTGCGGCCGCTGGTGTTTGTGGGCGAGGCCAGCTACTGCCTTTACCTGCTGCACTTCAATCTCTGGAAACTGGTTCACGGCTCGCATGTGCTGGATGCGACGGGCCTGAGCCGGTTCGATCCGTGGATCAGCTACATTCTGCTGATCGCGCTGGCTATCTTTGCGCTGTACTTCATTGAAAAGCCGGCGCAGCGCAAGCTGCGCGAGCTGATGCATGCGACATCGGTGCTGCGGAGCTCGTAAACCATTGCGTTTGGATCATCGGCCGTGCCTCGTACGTAACAAAAAGCCTACAGCGGAAACAGAGTAGATGTACCCCGAAAGCACGTCAGCCGAGTGGCTTTTTCCTAACAAGATACTAAAGTGCAAGCTCAACAAAACAAAGATAAACCGGAATGCGCCTGTTTCATCCCCTGTGGGTCGGCGAAGCCGGTGGACGACTCAAGAAAAAGCCACCTTTCAAGACTGAACGCAAGGACACGCTTACTCTGGTTCCGCGCTAAAGCTACGGCGTCACCGCTTGGATGGCATGATTGCCATGAGGAACAGCCACCAGTGCGGCCGGATTCGCTCCGGTCGGGTAGGGCGTGGCCTGCGTGGTCTGTAGCGCCCCTGAATTGGGATCGAGGCGGAAACCGGAGACCGAATTTCCCAGATAATTAGCCGTATAGACATACCGGCCGAGCGACGGATCGACGACGATTGCCACTGGCTCGGTATCCGTGGTGTTGCCGCCGCTGGAAGTGGCGCCCACCGTCCCCGAGGGGGTGCCGGTTGGAAGTGAGATGGAATAGGCCGAGACCGTCGAATCCAGGGAGTTGGTGAGGTAGATATAAATGCCGCGCGGATCGATGGTAATGGAAGTGGGTTCGTTTCCGGTCTTGAAGGGCCCGTTGACCATGAAGGCCAGCGAATCGCCTGATTGAACCGTGTAGCCGATCAACTCGTTGGAGGCGAAGTCGGTGACATAGACAAAACGGTTGACGGGGTCGGTGGCGAGGGCTGAGGGCTTGACGCCGGCTTGGTAGGGGCTGTTTGAAACAGCGGTCAATGTGCCGCCGGAGCCCACGGCGTAGCCAAACAGCCAGCCGGGATTGGCATTGCTGGTTGTGCCTCCGCCCGGATTATAAGCGGATTTGTCATAGGCGCACACATAAACCGCATCGCTGTTGGCCAGCACGACGACTCCTGTGGGCAGAATCGTGTCGTCGTTGTATGGCGCCGGAAGCGTGAGGTTCTCGGTCGCCGTCACCGCGCCGATGGCTGCCTGAACTGAGCGCATACTCGCTGAGCGTGCCGGATGCCGCTCCCGAAATTACGTAAAGGTACGTCCCGGCGGAGTTCGCCGCCAGAGATACCGGAGCCGCGGACAGAGTGATCGAGTCCTTCTGGGTCAGGACGCCGTTGTCGGCAATGGCAAAGTGGACCACCGAGTTATTTCCCTCGTTGGCGACGTAGAGATTCGCGTAGTCCGAGGTGACGGCCATCGCCACCGGCAGAGTTCCGCCCGAGGAGATGGTTGGCGCCCCGGTGCGCAGTGCGCCGGACTCGGAGTCCACCGCGTAGGTATAAATCTGCCCGGCGCTGCCGGCCGAGGTGCCTGCCGAAGCGGCCACGAAAACATAGTCAATGGTGACAAGCTGGCAGGCAGTCAGGAAAGCGGCCACAATCAGGCCGATGGAAGAAACCAGAAAAAGCTGGCTCAATTTGCTGAACTTCATGCGCTTCCTTCGTCATGGGCCATCTGTTCAAGCCCCAAGAAAACTCGTTTAGGTTGCCCCGTCAGTTATTGTAAAAGCCCAGATACGGGGTGCTGCCACCAGTTCCATTGCCTGAGCGGAATCATCGCAGACTGTCACTGCTGCACGCCGCCTCCTGTGCCGTTGTGTGGAATGGCTGCTACGGCGACCGGTTGAGCATTGGCCGTGTAGGGAGAAAACTGCGCATCCAGCAGCGATCCATCGGTGGTGCTCAGCTCAAAGCCAGAGACGGTGTTGGCCAGGAAATTGGCGGTGTAAAGGAAATGGCTCGTCGAGGGATCGATTCCCATGGCCACCGGCTCAGAGTCCGGTGGCGTAGCTGCCAATGCTTGTCAGGACGCCGCTGCTCATGGAATAAGCGGTAACCGTGTCGTCGGTGTAGCTGGTTACATAGGCATACGCATAGGATGGATCGACGACCACCGCGGTGGGCTGGTCGCCTGCCGGGAACGGGCTGCCGGACAGAGCTGTTAACGCGCCGTTGGAACTCGCCGTGTAGCCTCTCACGTTCCCGCTGGCGTAGTCGGTTACATAGACATATGTGCTTGAGGAATCGCTGGCAATAGCCGAAGGCTGCACGCCGGCCGCGAAGGGTGAGCCGGTCAAAGCTGTTAGCACGCCGCCGGAGCCGACGGAAAAGCCGAAGACGTAACCCACGCTTGGCGATACCGACGAGTCGTATGCGGTGACATAGATATACGAGCCTGAGGCGAGCACGTTGACCGCCGTGGGCACAATCACGTGCGATGAATTGGCGCCGGAGAGCAACAAGGGCCAGTACTGCCCGCCCAAAGCCGTATTCGTCGCCGCGGCTCCCAGGCACACTGAAGCCGTGCATGAGTTACTGCTGCTGCCGCCCGCTGTCAGCGGGAATACGGCAATCGATCCTGGACAGGGATCGGCAGTGGAGCAGAGCGGAAGAGGCTGGTAGGTATCCACGACGAACAAGTTCGACTTGTTTGCCGCGATGGCCAGGGGGTAAGATTCCCGGCGTATTCACGGTGTTGAACGGATAGAGCTTACCGTCGCTGCCAATGACGAACTGCACGATGGTATTGTCGTCCTGATTCACCACGAACAGGCTCTGGTAGTCGGCCGAGACTGCTTCGGCCACCGGATCGCGTCCCTCCGAGGGGAATGGCGAGGTGGGAATCTGGCGCATCCGGCCTGACTCGGAGTTGATCTCAAAGACATCAAGCTCGCCGTAGCTGTTGGCCCCAGCAGCTCTGGAGCAGGCCACGAAGACAAAATCCACAGTAAGCGTCTCACAGGCAGTAACAAACGTAGCCACCAGAAGGCTGGCTGCGGCGACCAGCACAAGCTGGCTCGATCTCGAGAACTTCATGCGCATCTTTCGTTAACGGGGCCCGTACACGAGCCCTTCATCCATCCGATTTGAGTTCGAATCCCGGCGCGTCTTAAAAGCGGCCGCGCCCGCATCCGGCTATTTTCTTTCGAGACTCCGAAGAGCTCGGAATCTGACAGGACAGTCCGCCCGTGGAATCCGGCGGGCGCCGCGCGCTCTAACTAGTACGCCCGTCAACCAGGCACCACGTCGCCTGACCCTGGAGTGTATAGGTGCTGGTCGTGCGCAAGTCGTCAAGCTCACCCGAGTTCGGGTCGAGCACCCGGCCTGTAATGGTCGAGTCGTATTCATTGGCTTCATAAATGAACTGGTTCGAAGGGTCCTCCACGATGCACTGGGGACCGGATCCCGAGCCGAAGGGTTCGCCGGGCATGAAACTCAGCTGGTATGAAGGCGAGACGAACAGATCGTATGCGGCAATGCCGCTTTCCGGGTTATTCCCTGTGGTGTTGTTCCCCTGGTTTGCCACATAGACATATTTGCCCTTCGACTCCACCAGGACGTAGATGGGATTGGAGAGCGTGGGATCGTCCGGGATGATGCCGCTCACCTCTGCCTGCAACGCGCCTCCCGAACCCACGGTAAAGGGAAGAATCTGGCTGGCAGAGGCTCGTGGATGTGTTGTTGAACGTGGTAGTAATGGATTCGTTATCGAGCACATAGATAATGCCCGATGCGTTCACAATCGCTGTGCCCTGCCGCATCGGACCCGAACTCGCGGTCAGCGTCTGCACGCCGTTTTGGCTCAGCGTCAACTGCCCGCTGCTGGCGGCGTAAGCGTATGGCCAGACCTCGGTCCCGCCGGTGTAGGGGTAGGAGGTGGTGGGGGATGGCGCGCCGGTGAGAGTGAGCAGGAGGGAGCTAGAGAAAACAAAGTCAACGGGGTTGGCCGGAACCGGGAAATAAGTGATCGGCGAGCCGTTGGCCGCCGTCACCTGGGAATTCTCAACCAGCGACAGCCGGCCCGTGGTTGTGTCGATCTTGAAGACCGTAATATCGCCGCAGGTGTTGGGGATACTTTCCTGGGCGGCCACGCTTCCCAAGGCGAGCGCGCAGTTGTCCGAGCTCGATGGGCTGACGTTATCCGGCGCGTCGTGGTCCAGCACGAGAAGATAGTTGCCCGAGGTGTCGGACACGAGCCGGAACGGATTGAGGCCCTGGGTGAAGAAAGTCTCCTGCGGCGTAAGAACGCCGTTCCCGCCCACAACGAACTGTGTGATGTTGGCGTTCAGGCACTCGTTGGCGCCCGTTCCGTAGCAATCGGCGCTGCCCGAGGCGGACACGCCGCGGTTAAGAACATAAAGGAACCGGCTGCCCTGGGTGAGAACGGCCCGCACCGGGTTGGCGCCACCTGAAGAAACAGGCAGGCCGTTAATGGAGGTCAGTTTGCCCGTGTTGTGATCGATCCTATAGCCGGAGATGATGCCGTTGCTCCCGGACGAGGCCGTGACCGTTCCCGTCACATACAAGAAGCCAACTGTATAACTTTCGACGCAAGACGTTATGCCAAAAACAACGCCCGCCGAGAGAGCGCCCATGCAAAGCGCCTTGCCGAATTGAGTGAACCTCATGCTATTCCTTCATCCTGGTTAGGCGTGCGCCGCCAAGTGTGGTCGTTCCGCAGCAATGCTGGGTTGGGATGGAATCCCTGATGAATTGTAAAAGGCGAGGGCCGGTTGTGCCTAGTTCCAACTTCGAACAGGGCAAAACCCTGCATTTTCGAGGATTGCGCCGCCTCGTGAGCGGCCCCGGCCGGGTATTGCTGCCTTGCCCTTCGATCTCCAGGGAACGGTCGGCGGTTTGACGATCAGCGGCGGGAAACGTCAACGCAACGCAGGCTGTGCTCGGATCTAGGATTGCCAACGGCTGTCTTTACACCGCGCCAGCCCCCCTGCCACACTGGAGCGTGGACACCCAGACAGTCGTCATCCTCGATTTTGGGTCGCAGTATACGCAACTCATTGCGCGGCGCATCCGCGAACAGAATGTCTTCTCCGTGGTCATGCCCTGTTCGGCGCCCCTGGCCGATATTCAGGCCCACCACCCCATCGGTCTGATTCTTTCCGGAGGGCCGTCGTCGGTTTACGATGCCGACGCGCCCGAGGCCGACCCGCGCGTGCTGGCGCTGGGCGTCCCGGTCCTTGGCGTCTGCTATGGACTCCATTTCATCGTCCACCATCTCGGCGGCAAAGTGAGTTCGGCGCCCAAACGCGAGTACGGCCACGCCGAAGTCGCCATCGAAAACGCGTCGTCGCCGCTCTTTGCCGGGCTGCCGTCGGCTATCCAGGTGTGGATGAGCCATGGCGACGAGGCGCTGGAGCTGCCAGCCGGCTTTCGCCGCATCGCCGTCACTGAAAACGCGCTGGCGGCCATGGAAAACGCCCGCCTGCGCATCTGGGCCGTGCAATTCCATCCCGAGGTGCACCACACGCCGCTGGGGCCGCAGCTCATCGGGAACTTCCTCAATATTTGCGGCGCACGCGGCGACTGGACGCCCGCACACTTCATCGAGACGACGGTCGCCTCGATCCGTGAGAAAGCCGGCAAGGGCCACGTCATCTGCGGCCTTTCGGGCGGGGTCGATTCTTCTGTCGCGGCCATGCTCGTGCATCGGGCCATTGGCAGCCAGTTGACCTGCATCTTCGTGAACAACGGCGTTCTGCGCAAGAATGAGTTTCAGGAAGTACAAAAAAACCTGCGCGGCAAGCTGGGACTCAACATCGTGGCCGTGAATGCGAGCGCGCGCTTCCTGGAGAAACTCGCCGGCGTCACCGATCCCGAGATCAAGCGCAAGCGCATAGGCGCGGAGTTCATTGCGGTCTTCGAGGACGAGGCCAACCGCATCGCGCAGCAGACGGGCGGAGTCGACTGGCTGGTTCAGGGAACGCTCTATCCCGACGTCATCGAGTCGACCAGCGTTAGAGGCCCAAGCCAGACCATCAAAAGCCATCACAACGTGGGCGGATTGCCGGAGAGGATGAAGCTCAAACTGATCGAGCCGCTGCGCGACCTCTTCAAGGATGAGGTCCGGCGCATTGGGCGCGACCTTGGCATGCCGGAGGAGATTCTCGGCCGGCAGCCGTTTCCGGGTCCGGGACTCGCGGTGCGCATTCTGGGCGAGGTGACGCCGGAGCGCGTGGCGCTGCTGCAGGAGGCCGACGAGATCGTGATCGCGGAGATCAAGGCCGCCGGGCTTTACACAAAGATCTGGCAGAGCTTTGCCGTGCTGCTGCCGGTGATGAGCGTGGGCGTGATGGGCGACCAGCGCACCTACGCGTACACCTGCGCCATCCGCGCCGTGCACTCCGAGGACGGCATGACGGCCGACTGGACGCCGCTGCCCTACGAGCTGCTCAAGCGCATCTCCAACCGCATCGTCAACGAAGTCCGCGGCATCAACCGCGTGGTCTACGACGTGACCTCGAAGCCGCCGGGCACCATCGAGTGGGAGTGAGGACTAGCCCGGAACCTGCCAAAATATCAAAATATGCCATACTATAACGAGGGTGGCAGATCATGACTGAAACGGTAGTTCTCGGTGAAAGTGGCAGAATCGTTCTGCCCGCTTCCATCCGGAAAGAATACGGCCTCCAACCGGGCGACCGGCTTACCATTTTTGCCGAAAAAAACGGAATTCGCATTCTCAGTTGGAGGATGGCGCTCGAAGAGTTGCGTGCATCCATCATCGCTAAGCGCGGCAGCCTGGAAGGGATCCTCGACGAATTCATCGACGAACGCCGCGAAGAAGCGCGCCGCGAGCTTCGAGGTGAGTAGCATCGTGCTGGACTCCTCGGCCGCTTTGGCGCTGCTCCTCGGGGAGCGGGCCGGTGACAAATTGAAGGCCGCGTTCCTGGCGCAAAAGAGCACTATTTCCATGAGCGCCGTGAACTGGAGCGAAGTCCTCGCCCGGCTTCAAAGAGACAGCGACATCGTCGACGGCGATAAGCTGCGGGGCCTGCTGCCAGGAGTTGAGGTGGTACCTTTTGGCCAGCGGGAAGCCGAGCAAACCGCCGAGTTGGCGAAGCGCTTCAGATCGCTCTCTCTCGGCGACCGCGCCTGCCTCGCCCTGGCCACAGCCCGAAACGCAGCCGCTTGGACCGCCGACCGCGCCTGGGCGCAAATGAACCTCGGCGTCCCGCTTGAGATGTTGCGCTAGCATCAATGTCTGGAAGAAGTCTCATATTCGGTCAGGAACCTGGAGCAGTTCCTAGCGCCCGCTTTGCGCCGCCTTGGCGAAGTGGAAGGCGCAGTTAACCTGGTGCGTGGCCGGGTCGGCCTTCACGTCGAACGTCGTGATGACGGTTAGCATCCATTTCGACAGGGATTTGTCTTTCTTTTGCGCGAATGCCGCGAAGCTTGAGACGTAGCTTTCGTCGAACGCATCGCCGGGCGCCATCTTCCAGAGGCGCGTGAGCCGAACGGCCATGGCATTGGGGGCGCCGTCGAACGTGACCGCGCCCATCTGATAGATCGAACCGGGAACGACTTCCACGCTGTAATTCACAATGTGCGTGGTTTCGTTGAAGGCGGCGTGCGGCGTGACGGAGCAATCGAGATAGCCCCGGGCATGATAGGCGTCGCGGACGGCGAGGAGAAACAGGTCGAGCGGCCTTCCGGAGCCGGCCGGATATTTGGACAGGACCTTCTGAACCTCCGCGCGGGAAACCAGCGCGTCAGCCGGATAGTCGATCGCGCCAAGCTTATAAACTCCGCCTTCGCGGATCGCGATCTTATACGGTATATCGACGGCCTTGTCCGTAACGATGAGCGGCTCGATTTCGGCCACCTCGACTTCGACGGCCGCATAACCCTGGTCCTGGTAGAGATCTTCGAACGCGTGCTGAAGGCCGATTGCGGAATTCTCCGTATCGAACTCGTTTCCGGTCTGGCCGGCGGCAAGACCATCGGCCCGGGCCTGCATGGCGGCCGAAACGCCGGAAAGCTGGATAGGGCCGATGCGCACCGCCGGTGAGGTAACCGTAAAGTTGATGGCGGTAATTTTCTTGGGGCCCAGGCCGCTTGTGAGATCGGCTTTCACCGTCGCCTTGACACCTTGAGCGGCGAGCATCTCTTCGAATGTCTGGCGGATTCCTTCGAGCACCGATCCATTGGCGGGCAAGAGGCCGTGATAGAGCGGGTAGCGCGCGCGGAGCTTCAAGTCGAGTTCTTTGCCCGGCTTAAGCGGCAGATTGTCCAGGTGTATGGGGAAGAGCTGCGTGGAGGGCGTCAATGTAAACAGCGGTCCCTTGCTGTCGTTGCTGAACCGGACCTCCGCGAAAAAGCCGGTATCGTTGAGCTGTTTGGCCCGAGCTTTCACCTCGCTTGCGCTCAGTCGCGCGTTCGGCTTGAGGCCGGCAGCCGCGAGCAACTCCTCTTGCGTGTATTCGGGCGCGCCTTGAAAGCGGATCGAGGGAGCCGCAGCCTTTCTTTGCGCGGGCGGAACCTTCTTTTGCGCGGGCGACGGCAGAGAGCAGAGAAGAAGAGCGGCAATCAGTACAGCCGGTTTGTTCATGTTGAGCCAAGGTTAGCAAACCGTACCCTTTCTCCCCAGGCTTGCGCCGGCGCTACCGTCGATTGCCCGTACTCCAAACGTGCCCAGCGTGCCTGGCGCCGGGGCCGAACATAGCCGATGAAACAAGCGACACCCACTACACTGGAGCTAGTTGCATCATTCCTCCGAGCCGAAAGAAAAGCATCCCTCTGAGGCGAAAGCCCGCGATTTTGCTGGTTATTTGCATGCATTCGCGCCTTTCAAAGCATCCTAGATGCAACGAGCTCTAGATTGTTGATAGCGCGCGCGTGAAAGAGAAGAGACCCATTATGACTGTTGCATTGGCGGAAATGGCGCCCTTTCGCATCGAGCCACGATTCACGGCGCGGGTTTGGGGATTTCGCGATCTGCGCCCCTGGTATGACCGCGTGGCCGAGGGCGAACCGATCGGCGAAGTCTGGCTTACCGGCGACGATTGCCTTGTCGCCACTGGAACGCACGCCGGCAAGCGGCTCGCCGATCTTTTCACCGAAAACCACGCCGCGCTGCTTGGCGCCTACGCACCCTCGCCTGATTCGCCCCTGCTCATCAAGACCATCTTTGCTAAGGAAAAGCTGAGCGTGCAGGTGCATCCCGACGACAAGTTGGCGCATATATACGGCCAGCCGCGCGGCAAGACCGAGTGCTGGTACGCGCTTGCGGCCGAGCCCGGCGCAAAGGTTGCGGTTGGCCTCAAGCCCGGCACGACGCTCGCCCAGGTCGAGGACGGAATCCGCACGGGAACGCTGGAAGAGAGCCTGAACCTGCTGCCGGTCGAAGCCGGCAACATGATCTTCGTAGATGCCGGGACGGTGCATGCCATCTGGCCGGGATCGATACTGCTGGAGACCCAGCAGAACTGCGACCTGACCTACCGCATGTTCGACTACGGCCGCGCGCGCGAGCTGCACATTGCGAAATCCATCGAGGCCACGCGGCTCGCCACGCGCGCTGGAAAAATTGCTCCGCGCCCGCTCTCCGACCGCACCGTGCTCATTGATGTAGAGTACTTTCGCATAGAGCGGATTCCCGTCCTCGGCAGCCGCACCAGCGCAGGCCTGCGCGGTGCGAACGAAGAGCGCGGGCTCGCGTACCTGTTTGCCGCAGCCGGAGCCGGGCGGCTTACGGGTGAGGGATTCGAACCGGTCGATCTGCCTGCCTGCGGCATCGTGGCCGTGCCCGCGGCTTCGCCGGAGTTTGTCATCGAAGACCTGGGCGGACTGGACCTGATCCGCATCACGCCGAACTGGCCGAAGTGAGCGAGTCAGCAAGTCAGTGGGTCAGCACGTCGGCCTGTCAGCCTGTCTGATAGAAATCTCGCCGATCTGCGAGCATCAATCTGGACAGTGGATCATACCGTTACCCGGCAGGACGGCGAAAATTCGGTCGTTGGCTTTCCGCTTGGCATACTTTTGCACAATCTTTGCCGGGCAACCAATATTTTCAGGCAAAATCTAAGGTGATATGAACTTTCGACTTGCAGTTTCATCCGATCTTCGCGGCGCCGTCGATGCGGCCTCCGCCGACTGGCAAGCCAACAACAAAGTCCAGCGTTTCTGGCAAAAGGATCCCTCCCTGTGGACTCGCGATGGCGAGGAGCAGTGGATGGGCTGGATCGACATCGTCGAACGGCAGCAAAAGGACTTGGCATCCTTCGCGGAGCTGGGCGGCGATATAGAGAGCGCCGATTTCCAAACGGTTCTGCTCCTCGGCATGGGCGGCTCCAGCCTTTGCCCCGAGGTGCTGGCCAAAACCTTTGGGCCGCAGCCGGGGTTTCCTGCGCTGCGCATCGTCGACTCCACTGACCCCGCGCAGGTGAAGGCCGCCTGCGACGAGGTAAACCTGGGCGAGGCCCTGGTGGTTGTCGCCAGCAAATCGGGTTCCACGCTCGAACCCAATATTCTCAAGCAATTCTTCTTCGACCAGATGCGCAGAGCCGTGGGCTCCGAAGAGGCCGGCAGCCATTTTGTGGCCATCACCGACCCCGGCTCAAAGATGGAGCAGGTGGCCAAGGACGACGGATTCCGCGACATCTTTTATGGCGACCCGCAGATCGGCGGACGCTATTCGGCGCTCTCGAATTTCGGCGTGGTGGCGGCCACCGTGATGGGCATGAATATTGAGAAGCTGCTGGACGAGGCGGCCAAGGCCGTGGCCAGCGCAAAGCTGTCCGTCCAGGACAATCCCGGCGTGCAGCTTGGGCTGCTCCTGGGCACGGCCGCCAACGCGGGGCGCGACAAGATCACCATCTTCACATCGCCCGAGATTTACGACTTGGGCGCGTGGATGGAGCAGCTCATCGCCGAGTCCACCGGCAAACAGGGCAAGGGAATTACGCCGGTGGACCGCGAGGCCATCGGCGCGCCAGCAGTCTACGGCAACGACCGCGTCTTTGCCTACGTGCGCCTGAAGAGCACGGCCGACGCCAGTCAGGACGCCAAGGTCGCGGCGCTCGAAGCCGCCGGCCATCCGGTCGTCCATATCGAGATTGAGGATCTCTACGAAATCTTCGGGCAGTTCTTCACCTGGGAGATTGCCACGGCGGTCGCCGGCTCGGTCATGGGCATCAATCCCTTCAACCAGCCGGACGTGGAGTCGGCGAAGATCGAAACCCGGGCGTTGACCACCGAATACGAAAAGAGCGGCAAGCTGCCGGAGCGCACGCCGTTCCTGGTGGACGGCGGAATGGAACTCTACGCAACCGACGCTTACGCGGCCAAGCTCAAGGCGGCGGCGCCGAGTACGACGCTGGCCGGGATCCTGCGCGCGCACCTCGATCAGCTTCATGCCGGGGACTACTTCGCCACGGTGGCATTCCTGCCCATGTTCCCCGAGCACGAGGCGGCCATTCAGGGCTTCCGGCACAAGGTGCGCGATCGGAAGCACGTGGCCACGTGCCTGGGTTTCGGCCCGCGCTTTCTGCACTCCACCGGGCAGGACTACAAGGGCGGCCCGAACACCGGAGTGTTTCTCGAGATCACCGCGGCCCACGCCGACGACGTTCCGATCCCCGGCCAGAAGTACAGCTTCGGCATCGTGATCGACGCCCAGGCAGCCGGCGACTTGGCCGTGCTGGAGTCGCGCGGACGCCGCGCCTTGCGGGTCCACCTTGGGGCCGACGTGGCGCGCGGGATTACAAGCGCTTAGCGCAGCGGTAGACGCCGCACTGGCATAGCGGCTGGCCGTCCAAGCAAAACGGCGGTTGCGCACAGCCGCTTCTTCCACGCGAAGAACTGCCCGCTCCTCAGGCCCCGTTCGTAAAAAATGTAGTCACCCTCTGGCCGCTCTGGTTCTGCCGCAATCAGCCCATGCTATTTCGCCCACGCTTCCGCGTTGTGTTGTCTTATGCCTCCAGCATTCACCTTCACGCAGCGCCGGGCAAGATGAGGTTCGGTTAGCGCTCACGATGGACGTCGCAAGCTCGTTACAATTACCGATTAATTACAGCAGAACCAGAATAGCTGTACCCAATGGCACGCCCTCTGAGTGGCTTTTTCCTCAAGAAAAAGCCACCTCGCAGACTTTTCGCTTGGGCACGTGAATTCTGGTTCTGCTCTAGGCGCAGTCCCTTGCCTTCACACCGCCTGTGCAAATTTTGCTCGTTTACTCTGTGCGCTGCGCCAGCCCTCCGCGTAGGTTTCGCGCGCGACTTTGGAGTACGGAGCCGGACTCACGACTGCGCGAATCGCCAACTGCCTGTGGCGCTCGACAGTCGGTTTCCTGGTGCCTCCGCCTTCTTCGCCCCAAACAAGTTCCACTTCTGTCCCGATCTCGACATCCGCATCGACCACGCCGAGCGAAAGCATGGATCGCTCATTGAAGCTGTAGCCGGCGTACATGGAGACGCCCACCGTTTTGCCGTGGAGCACGATCTTGTCGTACAAGAAGAACGGGTAATTCGTTTGTGGAAAGTCGATGAACTTGTACGGATCGCCGGGTTCGAAGAGGGAATGGAAGACCTTGGTCACATCCTCGGCATTCCAGGCGAAGGTGACCTTTTTCCTCTGCGGCTCCTTGGCTATCTTCTCCAGGGCTTCACGTCCGACGAAGTCGTGGTCGAACTTGACGAGGATGCCATAGCCGAGCTCGTAGGGCGTCATGTAGTAGTCGCGGATATCGCGCGAGTCGAAGCTCCCGCCGATCGAGCAGATGGCTTCATGGCCTGTGCCCGGAAGCCAGGAGCGATAGGGCTTCATCTTTTCGCCGGTGTAGACGGCGGGAAGAGGCGAGGGAATCCAGCCGGACTCGAGGGCATTGGTGAGATAGGCACGCGAACCGACCTCGCGGAGTCCGAAATCATTGCCGGCGGCTACAATGGCGGCGCGAATCTCTTCGCGCTCCTCGTAAGGGCCCCAGATTTCGAGGCCGGGGGCGCCGACCATTCCGTGGCGCAGGGCGCGAACAGGGCGTCCGGCAATCTGGATATGACCCATGTTGAAGAACTTGATCTCCGGCATGGGCCCGCCGTTCAGCTTCTCCAAAATCTGGGGCGCGTTCGGTCCCTGAATCTCGAAGCGGTAGCAGGAACGCACGACAGCCTTGTCGCTCGGGCTGGAGGGCGGGAGCTCGTCCCTCTCGGTCTTCACGTCGTAGCCGCCCGTCTGAGCGTGAAACTGAATCCAGTTCGCCACATGCGCGTTGCCGACAAACACAAAGCGGTTCTCTTCGAGGTGAAAGAGAATGCCATCGCCGATGACATAGCCGTCGTAGCTGCACGGAGCAAACTGCTTGGCGCGATCGACGGGGAAATTGGCGAAGCTGTTTGTGGCCAGATGCGAGAGCAGCTTGAGGGCGTCGGGGCCCTCGACGTAGAAGTTGCCCATGTGATAACTCTGATCGAAAAGAACAGCGGTCTCGCGCCAGGCGCGCTGCTCGTCGCGCCAGTTCGAGATCACGGAGGGGACAACGGGAAAGATACGCGCTTTGATCTGCGAATTGCGGAGCATCTTTACCGGATTTCCGGTGGTCTGCAACAGTTCTTCAAGATTCTTGCTGCTCATGAGGGCTCCTGTTCAAGAGAGATTTCGCCTTGGGGCGTTGGCCATGTGGTGCGATCCGATGAACGGATGCGATCTGCGGATCGAGTGCGGTGCGCGTGGGAGATGATATGGCGGCTACGGGGCGCTTGGCCGGGCCGGGCCCGGCGATTGTCGATCCAGTCCATAGTTTTGTTAGTTTTGTTGAAGCCGCCGAAGACAAAGAAATGGAAACCTGATACGCCGAGAGGCAGAACGTCAGGAGATGGGGATGGCAGAGCAGAGATGATGCCCCGTAGGATCGCCTCGGGCCCGCTGCTGCGTACAGCCATTTCCACGCCGATGATCGCGTGAACTCCTTCAGGGAATGCCGTTGTATAGTTCTGCCGTTCTCAATACCTCCAGGAATTCGGATGCTTGAGCGCGGGCCGGGTTGCGGATTATTTCATCAGCGCCTCAACTTTGGCATTCCGTCCGTCCAGGGATTATGGCAAACTCGCCTCATACCGCGGAACTTTTTCCCCGGCGCCGGGTTTTCACCCATGACAGCTTCCGGCGAGCCTCGTCTAAAGGTTTAAGCCGGCGATAGAGGTTTGAAATGTCCATTCGCCCCGCGTAGCCTCTCGCGGGTGGGCAACGATTGGACCGGCAGAGGAGAGAGATGACTATGAATCATACCTTGCTGAAGAGGATTTCGAGAAAGCTCATGGCATGGGCCGGGGTGGCCGTGCTGTGCTCCGTGGTGGCGCTTGCGCAGGACGCGGGTGCGCCGGCGGCGCCATCGCAAGGTCAGCCGGCGACTCAAACGCCGGGCCCCCGCACCGATGGACAGATTGAGATGGACGTGGTGCACGCGCTCGATGCTTCGCAGGCGCTCAAGAACGATCTGATTACCGCGGCCACCATCCAGAGCGAAGTTACGCTCTCGGGGACGGTGTCGAGCCAGGCATCAAAGCAGTTGGCCGAGTCCATCGCTTCGCATGTGGCTGGGGTGACCAAGGTGCACAACAACCTCACGGTCGGTAATCCACAGGATGCGCAGGCCATGCAGCCGGCGCCGGACGCCGAAGCGCAGGAGATGCCGGGAAATCCACAGGGCGGCAATGGGACGGCAGGCGCACCAGCGCCGGGTCCGGCTCCTGACCAGAACCCGCCTCAGGCGCAATATCCGGCTCCGGCGCCTTACCCGCAGCAGCAGCCCTATCCGCCGCAGCTGCCTCCATACCCGAATCCGCAGTATGGGCAATATCCACCGCAGTATGGACAATATCCGCCGCAGTACGCGCCCGCGCCGCCAGCGCCGGCCTATAGACCCGCCACAGGGCCTGTAACCCTGGCGCCAGGAACGCTGATTCAGTTGCGCACCAGCGAGGCGGTCGATAGCAAGCGGGCCAAGGACGGCGAGCCAGTGCAATTCACAGTGATTCAGGACGTCACCATGGGCGGCGTTCTGGCCATTCCGCGCGGCGCAACCGTGCACGGCGTCATTGCCGAAAGCAAGAATGTTGGCGCGGGCGACCTGGCAGGCAGTTCCGTGCTGGCGCTCAAACTCACCTCGCTCGATCTGGGCGGCCGCAGCTACCCGATCGATAGCGACCTGTTCAAGGTAAAGAGCCCGAATAAGGCCGGCGAAACGGTGGGCAATGCGATTGGCGGCGGCCTCATCGGCACCATCATCGGCTGCGCGGTTGGCCGCGGAGCCGGGTGCGCCATCGGCGCCGGGGCTGGAGTGGCCGCCGGCACGGCAACTTCGGCAGCTACGCCCGGACCCAGGGCCTGGATCCCCGCCGAGGCGTTGGTCACGTTTCACCTCAAGGCGCCGGTCACGGTTGACCCTGTGAGCCCGCAAGAAGCAGCAAGGTTGGCGCAGGGCCTCTATCCCGGCGGTCCGAGCCTCTACCGGCGCGGCTACGGCCCATACGGCTATTACAGGCCGTACGGGTATCCCTACGGTCCTCCACCGGTTTATTACCGCCCGTATTACATGGCGGGCGGGTACTACTACTGGAGATAGAGCAGGGAATAGCGAGCGGGGAATAGAAAGACAGCGGGCATCCTGCAAACAGGATGCCCGGTTTGTTTTGTGTCCAGACCTTAGACGCTATCTCATAAACCGGTTTTGAAAGGGCACGGCTTTAGCCGTGCCGCAAAATGCCCAATAAAACTGGGGGCTTTAGTGTCTGCGTGAGAACTACACAAGGTACTTGTAATTCACATGCAAGTTGGGCGACAAGAGAAGTATGTCGCGATTCAAGGCTTACAGCCCGGATCAGGCTTATTTGCTGCCTCCGAGCGTGCGGGATGAGTTGGGCGGGAAGCACCTTTGCTTTTTCGTTCGTGAGGTGATTGAGCGGTTGGACATGCGGGTGTTTGAGTTGAGCTACAGCGCCGATGGCGGGGAGCTTTACGCGCCTCAGTTGATGCTGGGCGTGTGGCTGTACGCGTACGCGCTGGGCATCACCAGTGCGCGACAGGTAGAGCGGCGCCTGGTGGAGGATTTGGCGTTTCGCTATCTGGCGGCGGGTGAGCGGGTGGACAACTGGGCCTTGAGTGCGTTCCGGCGCCGTCATGGCCGGGCGCTGAACGACGCCTTCATGCAAGTGCTGGAGTGGGCGCAGCAGCAGGGCATGGTCAAGCTGGGCCGGATGGCGATCGACTCGACGCGCATTGCAGCCAACGCCAGTAAAGACCGGGTGGACAGCGAGCAGGCACTGCGCGACACACGTGCGCGGCTCCGGCGCCAAGTGCGCACCTGGCAGAAGGCGGCCGACCGCGACGAGGCGGAGCCGGGCGGGCTGGAAGTGGCCATCGGGGAGTTGAATCAGGCTCTTGCGGAGATGCCGCGGCGGCTGCAACGGCTGAAGAAGAGCGGATTGAAGAAGCTGTCGCGCACCGACGAGGATGCGCGCTTTCTGCGTCAACGCGGGGACAAGTTCGTGCTCGGCTACTCGGCCGAGATCGCCGTCTCGGACGATCATCTGATCGTGGCCCAGCGGGTGACGCAGAACGCGACCGACAACGCGTCCTTGCAGCCGATGCTGGATCAAGTCGAGCAGCGATGCGGCGCGCCGCCGGGCCAGGCTCTTGCCGACAGCGGCTTCTTCTCGATCGACAACCTCAACCAGATGGAACAACGCAACATCGATGGCTATGTACCGGACTCCAACATGGCGCGGGCCCTGAACCTGGGCACGCGCTGCCGCACCCGGGCCTGCGCCCCAGCCCATCGCCGCATGCGCGCCAAATTGCGAAGTCCGGCCGGGCAGGCCGCCTATGCGCGGCGCAAGGCAGTGGTCGAACCGGTCTTCGGAGTCCTCAAACAACAACGTGGAATACGCCAATTTCGCACCCGTGGGTTAGATCGAGTCGCAAACGAATTCACCCTGGCCACCTTGGCCTTCAACATCACGCGGCTGTACGTCATGCGCGCAGCCTGAAACAAATCCACCAATGACGGTGGAGAGATACTCAAAACAAGACCGCCGCTGCTCGGGGCCGACGGCGCTCTCACGCAGACACTTTAGCCCCTGAGGGACGCGTTGCACGGACTGAGTAGCATTTATGAGATGGCTTCTACGCCCCCGATTATAAAGCTAGGTGTATTCATCTAAGTCGGCGGCGGAAGGGGGGCTTGGGTTGCGGGGTGAGCGGTCGGTGAACTCTGGCGCAGGACCGGCCGCCAGCTTCTTGCGAATTACCCCGAGATTTGCGCCCCGCTCACGGAGCATCTTCGCCGCAAGTGAGTGCCTTGCGCGCAGCAGGCCAAGGAAGAGATGCTCGGGGCCGATGTGCTTATGGCCCATGCGGCCGGCTTCTTCCGCCGCATAGGCCAGCACACGCTGGCACCCGTTTGAAAGCGGCAGGTCAACGCTTGTGGGAATGCTTTCGCGCATGGGTGTGTGCGCCACGACTTGGTCACGGAGGGACTCGTCGGAGGCTTCCGGGGCAAGGAAACGGTTCAGCAGGGCCAGATTCTCGCGCACCAGACCCAGCAGCAAAAGGTCTGTGTCGATCTGCGGCGTGCCGTAGCGGCTGGCCTCAAAACGTGCGAAGAAGATAACGCGCCGCGCCTTTTCTGTGTAGCTCTCGAACATTCCTGCATCCTCCCTGGAGTAGACGTTCCAAGGGCGAATTTGCGGGGTCCTTGTCGTCTATAATTAGAGAGTCGCATCGAGCGAGAATTGCGTATCCGCGGGCGATGCCCGGCCCGCACAGCCTTACTGTGTTGCCCGGCCCCGCGCATAGAGAGTTGAAGGTTCAAGTTCATCCATGATTCGTTTTCTGCAAACTGAAAGTCGCATGGTCAAGGCGCTGATCGTGGTCGTCATCGGCGCGGCTTCCGTCACCATGGTGCTTTACCTCATTCCCGGTCTCGGCGGCATGGGCGCCTCGGCGCCTGACACCTACGCTGTCGTCTACCCTCACTGGTACAGCCGCATCCTCTCCTCAGGCGATACCGTCACCCAGACACACGTGGATCAGGTGGCGCAAAATGAGCTGCGCCAGCGCGGCCCGCAATACGCCGACAATCCAATGCTCCTTCAGTATTTCGAGCAGCAGGTAGGTCAGCAACTGGTGCAGCAGCAGGTGCTTCTCGAGGAGGCCCATAAACTCGGCATCCGAGTGACCAAAGAGGATGTGATCAAATACCTGCAAACCGGCCCCACGGGCGAGGTTATTTACCCCAACGGCAAATTCATCGGCGAAGATGCTTACGCGCAACTGGTCAATGACCGGCTGAATATGTCCCCCACGGAATTTGAGGACGGGATCAGGGACGACATCACCGCCCGGCGCCTTCAGGCTCTCATCACTGCCGGGGTGACGGTCAGCGATCAGGAGGTGCGCGAGGCCTACCGCACAGCGAACATTAAAATCAAGTTCGACTATGCGGTCATTTCGTCAGACGACCTGCGCAAGACCATCAACCCGGCCGACAGCGACCTGGAGGCGTTCTTCAAAAAGAACGCCGCGCACTACGCCCAGGCGGTGCCGGAAGAGCGCACGATCGCCTTCTTCGCATTCACGGCAAATCAGATTCCCGGCGGAGTCCCGAAGCCCGGCCAGCAGGCGATCCAACAGTATTACAACGAGCACCTGAGCGATTATTCGGTGCCGGACCAGGCCAAGTCGCGCCATATTCTCATCAGCGTGCCCGAAGGCGCTGATGCCAAGGCCGACGCAGCGGCAAAGGCCAAGGCGGAGATGGTTCTCAAGCAACTGCAGGCGGGCGGAAGCTGGACCGCGCTGGCCAAGCAATACTCTGACGATCCGGGCAGCAAGGATTCCGGCGGCGAGCTGGGCTTTGCGCAGCGCGGCAAGATGGTGCCGGAGTTCGACAAGGCCATTTTTACGCAAAAGGTTGGCGACATCGCGATTGTGAAGAGCAGCTTCGGCTATCACATTGTGCAGGTGGAAGAGCGCCAGCAGGCGCACACGCAGCCGCTCAGCGAAGTGCAGTCTGCCATCGAGGCTGCGCTCGCTGGCCAGGCCTCAAAGCTGGCGGAGCAGCAATATGCGCAGACGCTCACCACCGAGGCCATCAAGAACGGCCTGGAGAAGACCGCGGCCGCCCACCATCTGGAAGTGGTCTCCACGCAGCCTCTTGACCACCAGGGCGTGATTGCCTCGCTGCCCGACAGTACGCAGCTTCTTGCCAAGGCCTTTGAAGCCAAACAGGGCGATCCGCCGCAGGCAGCTCCCACGGGCGAGGGCTACGCAATCTTTCAGGTCACGGGCATCGTTGCGGCGCACGCGCCCACGTTTGCCGACTGGAAGACCCACGTGCTCGACGACTACCGCGACGAGCAGCTTCCTGCCCTGTTGCGCCAGAAGACAAAGGATCTGGCGGACAAGGCGAAGGCGATGAACGATTTGGCCAAGGCCGCCAAGGCGGTGGGCGCGACAGTGAAAACCAGCGACCTGGTCGGCGCCTCCGGACAGGTGCCCGACTTTGGCCAAGTGGGCCAGGTAGCCCCGCAGCTCTTCGATCTGAATCCCGGCGCAATCAGCGGACCCATCGATGCCGGTCGCACCGGCGTGGTGGCGAAGATCCTGGACAAGCAGGAGCCTACGCCCGACGAGATCGCAAAGAACTTCGACCAGACGCGGGACCAACTCCTGGCCGAAAGCCGCAATGAGGCCTTCGCCGTCTTCATGAGCAGCGTCTGGAACGACTATAAGAAGCACAACCGCATCCGCTTCAACGCCAAGGTGCAGCAGCAGGCGCCGGGCAGGTAAGCTCCGGGTGACTTCTCACACGAAAGACCCGCAGCCGAATGGTTGCGGGCCTTTTTGCGTTCGCTGACGGCGCCTTTTCAACGCAGCCCCTCCGTCGCAAACGGCAATCCCGTCGCCGGCCAATGATCGGGCTGCGCATCTACATTCGGCGCAACGGCCGCGCCCGCCAACGACGCCGGCTCTACCGTCACATTCCACCCATCGAGCACGATCAGCGCCCCTTCGCCGTTGAAATCGCTCTGCGCGGCCTCAATCTCGATAGTCTTCGTCTCATCGGGAACCAGCGAAACGTAGTTGTCGCTGTAAAAGACCGGTAAAACCCGTACGCCCGATTTACGCCGCAGTTGCAGGTGCGCCATGACGGCCAGGTTGGTCGTAGGATTGTGCAGCGTGACTTCAAGCAGCCGCTGGCCCGCGATCTTGCCCTGCAGCTCTTCCACCTTCGCCGTCAGCGCGACCATGGGCAGCTTGTTCAGCGCGGTCAGGTTATCCGGTTGGTCGGGCACGCCAAGCCAGTAGAAGTTGCTCGAGAGTAATTCTCCCTTGGCATCGTGCAGTTCCAGCTTGAGGAAATGCACCGCTGGTTCGAGCCCAGAGATGGCGGCTGGCGGCGTGGACGCCGCCAGTGCAGCCGGTCTGGAGACCGGTGCTACGATTGCCGCCGGCATCACCGCCGGAAAATCAATCGCTCCGAGACTCGTCGCAGCGTCGGGAGCGGCCGTCACCTTCGTCTCGTGTTGATACGCCAGCGAGCCGTCCAGGTTGTAGATCGCCACGCGCGCAACCGCATCGGTAACGGGCTCCGGCTTATTGTCGATCACCTGCACCTGGCCGTTGGCTTCGTTGAACTGGATGTGCACCAGCTCCGACGCGTGCATCACCGCAAAGTACGAAGACATCGGCTCCAGATCGTAGTGGTAAAGCTGCCACACAAAACTCGGCTGCGCGGGATTGCTCATCCACGTTATGACGGCCGTGGTGGGATGGAAGAGTTGCGCGTTGCGTCCCTCGTACATGGCGCGGAAGGCTTCGTAGTTCGCCATCTGCGCCTTGCGCACAAAATCGGCGAGATTACGGAACGCTCCATAGCGCGCGGCAATCTCGCCGGGATATTGGTCTGCGCCGGAGTTTCCCTTGGCGAAGTCGTGCTCGGCCCAATCGTCGTCGATCGTCTCCCAGTCCTTTTCCGGCATCATGCCGTGGATGGATTCGAGCGTAGGCACGCTCACGCTGCCGGTCTCGGTTTTGAAGTAGTCGTCGGTCACGGTGTAAAATTCGCGCGGCGCCCGCCAGGAATAGGGGCCCCCTGAGCGCACACCGGCGCCGTCAGTGGAGTTGGGTTGATAGCGGCGCGTGGGATCGAGCTCGGCCAGCAGCTTTTGCAAAGCAGCGTCGATCTCCGGTGGCGGATCGCCTTCGTTGCGCGCGCACCACAGAACAATGGAGGGATGATTGCGGAAGCGCAGCAACTTGTCGCGCACATTGGCAATATACGTCGCAATGTCCGTAGGGTCGGGGCCGTCCAGCGGATTGGGCTGGAAAAACTCATCCCACACCAGAATTCCGTACTTGTCGCAAAGCTCGTAGAAATCCTCGCCCGTGCTCTGGCCCACCCAGTTGCGAATCAGGTTGAGATTGGCCCGCCTGTGCAGGTCGATCTCCGTGTCCAGCCGCTCGCGCGGAATCCGCTTCATGGCCTCGTCGAGTCCCCAGTCGCCGCCGCGGATAAAAATCGGCACGCCGTTGACGGAAATCGTCAGCGTGTCCGCGCCGGGAACAGAATAGGTAACCTTGCGGATGCCGAAGTCCACATCCTGCGCGTCGGAAGTCGTTCGGCCGGCTTTGAAAACCAGATGCAACCGGTAAAGATTCGGCGCGCCGTAGCCGTTGGGCCACCAAAGCCGTGGATGCTCCATGTGCAGCGCGGGCGTGTTCTTGGTATCGAATGTAATGAGCTGCGTGCTGTGCGGCGCCAGCACCACCTGCCGCTGAAAAACGATATTCTCGATCGTGCCCTGCACCACGCCGTTCACCGGCTTGTCGCCGATATTTTCGACCGTCGTCTGCACAGTCAGGTCAGACGAATCGATCTTCGGCAGCGGCAGGTCGGTAGTCACCAGCGGGTCCTTCAACGCCACCGGCCCCGAAGCCGAGAGATACACCTTTTGCCAGATGCCCGTGTCGCGATCGCGTACCGTGTCGAGCCAGTCCCAGCCGATCGTTGACAAGAACGTCGGGCCGTCGATGGACGTGATGCCGCCGTTCGTGCCCACGCCGTCGCGCAGCGTGTGCTCGTGCGGATCGCCGGGGTGCGGCTGCGGCGCCACCAGAACGGCTACCACTGCCTGCTCGCCCGGCTTCACCCGCGCGGTAATGTCGAAGGTTCCGCGGATGAATGCGCCGCGAATCGTTCCCACCTGCGCGCCGTTCACCCATGCCGCGGCAGAGTAGTTGATGCCGTCAAAGTTCAGCCAAACATGCCGATTCCGGTACGCCCGCGGAATCCGGATGACTGTTCTGTACCAATAGGACGTGTGGCACAGGCTTTCGGGAATGATTTCGGGGCGATTGTTTTCTCCGTACAGCGGCTCGGGATAAACGTGATCGTTGACGAGCGTGGTAAGCACGGTGCCGGGAACCGTGGCCGCATGCCAGCCGTGAGTATCGAAGCCCAGGGAAGAAATCTGCTCGCCGGTCTGCGGCACTTTCGCAGCATCCTGCAATTGCCAGCCGCTGGCGATAACCATTTGCTGCGGCGCCGTGGCAGCCGCTGTGGCTTTAGACGCAAAAACAGTCAGCATCGAAGCCAGGGCAGAAATGCAAATGCAGAAAAGGCGAAAGCGGATCGTCACCGGAGGAATCCTTCCTCTTCATTGCAATAAAAACACGGCACTATGCGGGACACTCCTCATAGTGTCTCAAAAGCCGCCGGCCGCTGCCGCGCGTCTGGCCATCGGATAATAAGGACAACATGGAATTCCAGCGTTCCACCGGAGTCTTGCTGCATGTGAGCTCGCTGCCTTCGTATGGGGGCATCGGCGATCTGGGGCCTGCCGCGCACGAGTTTGTCGATTTTCTGGCCCGCGCCAAACAGCATGTCTGGCAGGTTCTGCCGCTGTGCCCCACCGGATACGGCAACTCGCCCTATGCCGGCTCGTCGGCATTCGCCGGCAATCCCGCGCTTATCAGCCTGGAGTTTCTCTCCGATTGGGGCTGGATCGATGGCCAGCGCATCGCCGGGCAAGCCGGCCGCAGTGGCGCAGTCGATTTCGACAGATAGAGAAACGCGAAGTTCCCATTGCTCTACGAGGCCGCCGGCAATTTTCTCGACCGCGGCCTGGACCCGAGCTCTCCGAGCAATGGGATCAATTTGAGGAGTTTTGCCGCTCGCAGGCTGGCTGGCTCAACGACTATGCGCTCTACGCCGTGCTGCGCCGCAAATTTAAAACCGGCGCGTGGACCGAGTGGCCCGAACCGCTGCGCCGCCGCGATCCGCAGGCCCTTGCCGCGGCCGCTGCGGAGCACGCAAGAGAGCGAGTTCTGGAACAGGTGCTGCAGTTCGCCTTCAACCTTCAGTGGAATCAACTCCGAGAGGCTGCGGCGCGCAGCGCCATCCGCATCCTGGGCGACGTGGCCATTTTCGTCAATATGGACTCGGCCGACGTGTGGGTTCACCCCGAGATCTTTGAGCTCGACGAAGACCTCAAGCCCATCCGCATCGCCGGCGTTCCGCCCGACTATTTTTCGCCCACCGGTCAGCGCTGGGGCAACCCGCTCTACCGCTGGGACGTGCTTACTGCGAGCGGGTTCTCCTGGTGGATCGACCGTCTGCGCCGAGCCGTTGCGCTTTACGACATCGTGCGCCTCGATCACTTTCGCGGTTTCGAGGCCTACTGGGCGATTCCCGCCAAGGAAAAGACCGCCCTCAACGGCAAGTGGATTAAAGCGCCCGGCCTCGCCCTTTTCCGCGCTCTCGAATCGGCGCTCGGGCCGCTGCCGCTGGTGGCCGAAGATCTGGGCCTTATCACTCCTGAAGTCGACGCGCTGCGCCTGGGGCTCGGCATGCCGGGCATGAAGGTGTTGCAGTTCGGCTTTGCCGACAAGGGCGCGCACACGCATTTGCCACACCGCTTCGTGCCCGCCACGGTTGCCTACACCGGCACGCACGATAACGACACCACGCAGGGCTGGTGGAATGCGTTGGGCAAAGCAGAACGCGCGGCCGTGGAAGCGTTCGCCGGTCCTATCGCCAATCGCCCGGCGTGGCCGTTGATCCGCGCCACTCAGGGCAGCGTTGCCGAGATAGCCATCGTTCCTGCGCAGGACCTGCTGGAGTTGGGTTCCGAAGCCCGCATGAATACACCCGCCGTTTCCACCGGCAACTGGAGTTGGCGCGCGCCGGAAAAGTGCTGGACTGAAGAACTGGCTGATCGTTTGGCCGCACTGGCCGAAGTCACGGACCGCGACAACGATCCGCTGGGAGAGGCAGGAAACGAGGGAACAAGGGACCAAGGGAACGAGAAGACAGGTTCGTGATGGAGCAGGGTGCCCCGGGTCCCTCGCCTTTGGGGACCCGGGAAACCATAAACCCCACCCCACCCATACACCCGCTCCCGTAGGGAGCGATTGAAAATAGCCCGGGGTGAAACCCCGGGGAAAGGGTGCAATCTGGGGAACCGGCTCCCCCATGAGCCCAGCCGTCCTGTAGGGACGGCGTGACTCACCCCCAAACATAGCGCGGGTCGTATTCAAGTCCGTGTTCGGCGGGTGGCCCCGATCCCGGTAACTTTCCCAAACAACAATGACGGTGCCCCCTGTCCCTCGCATTTGGGGACCGGGGAGACCACTACCTCAACCCGAGCGAAAGGTCGGTGGTTAACATTCTGGCGGCGTGGACGCCGCCCGTACAGCCCCACTGGAGTCCGGCGCTACTTGTTCTCTTGGTCCCTTGTTCCCTCGTTCCCTTGTTCCCCTTGTTCCCTGTCTTTAGAACGGAATGTCGTCGTCGGAGATCCCGGTTGACTGCGCATAATCGTCCTGTCCGGCGGGCGGGCGCTGATCATCGTTGGCAGCCGCATTCGACGAGCTAGACGAGCGGCTGTACGGGCCGCTATCGTCGCGCCCTGAGAGCAGCGAGAGGTCGTTGACGATGATCTCGGTGCGGTAGCGCTTGGCCTTGGTGTCTTTGTCTTCCCAACTGCGCGTCTGAATTTTGCCCTCGATGTAGAGCTTGGAGCCTTTCTTCACATAATCGCGGACGATCTCGGCGGTGCGCTTGAACGCGACCAGATTATGCCACTCGGTGCGATCCTGCCAGTTGCCCTGCGCGTCCTGAAAGCGGTCGCTGGTGGCGAGGGTAAAGTTGGCCACCATGGTGCCGCCTCCGGTGGAGCGGATTTCAGGGTCCTTGCCTACGTTGCCTAAGAGAAAGACTTTGTTGACGCTCTTTGCCATGTTCGTGCTCTCCTGTTCGAATCTGATTTCGCTCAATTCGCGTTGCTCAACGCCAGATCGTCAAGTCCATCAAGAAATTGCCGCGCTCCTCGCCGTGTAGACGCGTCGATGATATTTCATTTCGCTGCTTCGAGAATCTTAAACTATCTCGCGGCAGGTTCTTGAGTGGCCTCAGCTCATCCGTCCCAACTCCCGTAACTGATGCGCAACAGCTTCCAGAAAGGTCTCCACGCTCGTATCCGGCGGGATTGTCAGCCCCGACTTGGCCGAGAGGGCCGAGGCGATGCGTCCGGCAAGGGCGCCGCGCGTGGCCAGGTCCATGTCGAGCCGGCGCGCAAAGAAGCCTTCCAGCACTTCCAGATCGGATGCGGAGAGCTTGGCAAGCGCCGGAGCCGGCAGCACAACCCTCAGATGCGGCGCGGCCATAGGGTTCGCGTCTGCAGGCAGAGCAAATACCGGTGCGGTAAAGGTGCGCGACGTTGACCCGCTCCAGTGCGGCGGTTCGATCTCACGGTCGCGGACCACGAGCGTTCCGGCGACCATGTCGCCCAGCCGTTGATGCCGGCGGCTCACAAAGATGGCGACCACGCCCACGGCGTAGAAGCCCGGCATATAGTCGACGAAGCGCACAAGATTGCGGGCCAGGGATTCAATAAAGCTGATGCCGCGCCCCGACTGATGGATGACGCGGATCCTGGCGGCACGCTTGCCCGGCGTGCGCCCGTTACCGAATGCCTCAAAGAGCGCAAAGTATCCCCACTGCAAGAGGAAGACGATAAGAAAGAAGATGCCGACGGCCCAGTTGGCGGAAACCTCCCCAAAAACATGCACCGCGGGAATGATGATCGCGGCCAGCGCGATGAGAAGGGTAAAGGCCGCGCCCAAAATCAGATAGTCGACGAGGATGGCGATGAAACGGCTGCCGATTCCGGCCAGCGGCATCTCGATTGCCACAAGCTCCGGGGTGTCGATGTTAAGCTGATCTCCAATCGGGTCCATCATCGGCTGCATAGTCGGGTCTATGGCCATCATTCTCTCCAACCAGTGGCTTAACAAGCGCCGCCCCTACTGGGAACGGCTGTCCGGACTGCTGAACCAGGCCGGCGCCGGTGGTGTGCGGCAGTTGACGCGCGCCGAAACTGCGCGAAACCGCGCTGCTCTACCGGCAGGCGGCCAGCGACCTTTCCACGCTGCGCCAGGACTCGACCGCCCGCACTTACGCCGAACACGTCAACCAGTTATTGGCTCGCGCCCACCATATCATTTATTCCGGCCGCCGGAACAGTTTCCTCAGAATTTTCCGCTTCCTGCGCGACGACTATCCGGCCATCGTCCAGCGGCAATTCCGCTATGTGTTGCTTTCCCTGGTCATTCTGCTGGCCGGTTCGCTGCTGGGCTCGGTGCTCACGCTGGCGCGCCCGCAGTTCATGCGCCACATGCTCGGCCCGGCCATGGTCGAAACCATCGAACGCCACGAGATGTGGACGCACTCGATTGTCGGCATTGAGCCCGTAGCGAGCAGCCTGATCATGACCAACAACCTCAGCGTCTGCTTTGTCGCCTTTGCCGGCGGCATCATCTTCGGCCTGGGGCCGCTTTACTCCATGTTCTTCAACGGTCTTTTGCTGGGTGTCATCGGCGTGGCCTGCCAGCAGCACGGCATGTCGCTCGATCTTTGGAGCTTTGTCGCCCCGCATGGATCGTTGGAGCTGCCCTCGATCATTCTTGCCGGGGCAGCCGGTTTGCGCCTGGCGCATGGCGTGCTGTTTCCGGGGCTCTACCGCTGGCGCGAATCCATCGCATTGGCGGGCGTGGAATCCACGCGCCTCGTCGCCGGCATCATCCCGCTGCTGGTCATCGCCGGCACGCTCGAAGGGTTCTTTTCGCCGTCCTCTGTGCACCCGTGGTTGAAGTTCACGGTCGGCGGATCGCTGTTTACGCTGCTGCTGTTGTGGCTGTTCCGGCCGGTGGCAGTTGTCAGGCAGCTTTCTTGACCTTAGCGGTCAGCTTGATGCCAAGAGCCTTCATGACGGCCAGAGTCGTTTTTAGCGTGGGATTTCCTTCCGAGCTGAACGAGCGATAGAGCTGCTCGCGAGAGAGCCCCGTCTGGCTGGCGATCTGCGACATTCCTTTTGCGCGCGCGACGACGCCCAGCGCATGAGCGATATAGGCGGCGTCGTTGGTCTTGAATGCCTCTGCCATAAAGATCGCAATAGCTTCCTTCGATCCCAGATCTTCGGCAGGATCGTATACGGTCAGCTTCTTAGCCATGTTCCTCACTCCATTCCGCCGCCAGGCGTTTCGCGATTTCGATGTCCCGGTCCTGTGTGCGTTTGTCTCCGCCGCATAACAAGAGAATAATCGTGTTTCCGCGTTTCCGAAAATAGACTCGGTAACCAGGGCCTTGGTCGATTCGCAACTCACTCACGCCCTGCCCACCGGCTTCACATCGCCGGCATTTCCAAATGCAAGTCGATCCAAACGGGACGCAATCAATGCACGTGCACGCTCGTCCTTGAGCTTCGTTCGCCACTTGCGAAATATCTCGGTTTGCTTGAGTTCAATCATCGGCAGCCGTAGTTTATAAACTACTCGCTTTTTGGCTTCATGTCAATGGGTTCGGACGTACAGGCCTGCTGAAACTCCGGCGCAGAGCGCCCTACACCATCGCCCGCTCTTTCACCTTCAAATATTGGTTCAGCACTGCCGAGGTAAGCTGCGTCGGGATCGAGATCGAGCGTCAGCGCGCCCTGTTCGCGCAGCCGCGCCAGCAGCAGTTCGCGGCGGCTCGTCAGCTCCTGCGCGGCGGAGGCGCGAAACATCTGCTCCACATTCTTCGGCCGCGCATTGGCGATGGCCTCCACGTCCGGCTGCGCCATGGCGACAAAGAGCAGCACATGGCGATGCAGCAACTGCATGGCGCCGTCGATCACCTCGGGCCGCATGGCGGTCTCGGCCAGATCGGTGATCCACAAAATCAGCGCCCGCCGCGGCTGCCAGCGATTCAACGTGGCCGTGGCGCGCAGGTGATCGGCCTCGCTGGCTTCGGCGCGCGCCTGCGCCAACGCCTCCACAATCTGCCGCAGATGCGCGGGGCCGCGGCCAGGCAGCACGCGCTGCTGCACGTGCTGCCCATAGACAAGCAGCCCCACGCGGTCGCCCGAAAACAGCGCCAGTTGCGCCAGCGCCACCGCCGTTGAGCAGGCGTGGTCGAGCTTGGAGTGCCCGCGCCGCTGCTTGTCGCCGTCGTCCTTGAGGATTCTGCCTTGCAGCAGCCTCCCCGCGTCGAGAACGATCCACACCGCCTGGCTGCGCTCGGTCTGGTAGCGGCGCGTGATCAACTGGCCGCGCCGCGCCGTCGCCGTCCAGCACACGTCGCGCAGGTCGTCGCCCTCGAGATACTCGCGCAGGCTCTCAAAGTCGCGGCCCAGCCCGCGCTCTGCGCACCTGGCGCAGTTGCAACTCGATCTGACGTCCGCGCGCGAGGAAAATCTCCTGGTCCTCGCCCTGCCGCAGCGCCGGATAAACGCGTACTGTCTGCTCCATCGGCGCCATGGCCCAGCGCTCCACCAGTCCAAGTGGCGAAGTGTAGCGAATATAGACTGCTCCGGTGCGCGCATCGCCGCGCTCGCGCGGCTCGATTTTGTATCGCAACGCCGCCCGCACGCGTGGAAACACGCGCAAGCTGTGCGTTGCGGGCGTGGCAACAAGCGCCTCCGGCAAATCGTCCACAATACGGCAATCAAGAATCGTCTCGCCGCTCTGTTCCACGGCAATCTCAATCTCGGTTTCGCTGTCGAGCGAGGGCGCGTTGCTCCACGAGCGCTCAACGCTGATCATCTGCGGGGCGGGAAGCCGCGCGCCATCCCAAAGCGCGGCGGCAACACCAGCGCATCCCACACCAGCATGCCGTAGCCGAGCCGCGCCACGAAGAATCCCGGCAACGCCAGCAGCAATCCCGCGGCCAGCAGCCAGATTGCGCGCGGCGTGAGCCCAAACGCGAATCGCCCGCGCGGCCGGCAAACCGCGCGCACGGGTTCGGGATGGAGAGAGGCCGAGATCATTGGCGAACTTAGAAATGCAAATCAAGCGCCATAGTCAAAGCGCGATCAAACTCGCGATCTTGGAATCTAGCAAAGATCCAACATAATTGTGTCAGGTCTGTTTTGCGAACGCTGCTAAGGCCGTCGCACAAGATCCAACTATGATGTTTCAGACCGGCTTCGGGCCCAACACTGACTTGGGTTGAAAGACCCTGACCCTCAGTCAGCACAGGCGCACAGATCACCGTTGAAAATTGCGAATCGATCAGAGCCTGCCGGCTCACAATCACAACAATGCGATGTTTTTTCGGGTCGTCCGGAAGCTTCGATACGCGGTATAGCTCTCCCCGGCGCATGAACTTTCTGCTTTCTATCGTTTAATCGAACGGCGCCTGGTATTTCAGGACGTCTTCCATTTCGCGATTCAGGTAATCGGCGTTTGCATTGATCAATTCCAGGTCTCGTGCGTGAATGGCGCGGCGAGCCTTCTCCTTGAGATACGCGCGAAGCACCTCTTCGATAAACGCCGAACGCGATGCCTTCGTACCGGTTCTGCGGTCGATCTCAGCAAGCAGGTCGGATGAAAGTGTGATGGATGTCTTGGTCTTCATACTACCTCTATCCTACTCTTATCCCCGCGGCACCGCAACCGCCGCCTGCACGTCGTCCCAGCACACGATCCGCGTCGAAGCCCTCCAACTCCGCCTCCGGCTTGAGCAGGATGCGATGACGCAACACGGGCAGCACCGCACGTTTCACGTCGTCGGGAATCACGTAATCGCGGTCCTCAAACGCCGCAAAGGCCTGGGCCACGCGCAACAGGCAGATGGCAGCGCGCGGGCTGGCGCCAAGCGCAAGCATCGGCCACTCACGCGTGCGGCGCACGAGATCGAGAATGTAGCCGTAGAGGTCCTGCTCCACGCGAATGCGGCGAATCTCGTCGCGCGCGGCCGAGAGAAGTTGCGCGGCAAGCGGCTGGATGTTGGCTTCCTCCAGCAGATTCGCGCCGCCGGTTCCGTGATGCCGCTCGAGCATCTGCCGCTCCTCGTCGGGACTGGGGTAGCTCACTTTGATCTTGAGGAGAAAACGGTCCAGTTGGGCCTCCGGCAGCGGATAGGTGCCCTCGAAGTCGATGGGATTCTCCGTGGCGAAGACGGTGAACCAGGCGGGCAAAGGGCGCCGCACGCCGTCACTCGTCACCTGCCTCTCCTCCATGCATTCGAGAAGCGCCGCCTGAGTGCGCGGCGGCATGCGGTTGATCTCATCCACCAGCAGCAAGTCGGTAAACACCGGCCCCGCGTGGAAAGTGAACGAGTCGGCGCCTGGCCGGAACATCGTGGTGCCCAGAATGTCGGCGGGCATCAGGTCGGGCGTTCCCTGCACGCGCTGGAAGCCGAGCCCAAGCAGCCGGCCGACCGATTTCACAATGAGCGTCTTCGCGATGCCCGGCACGCCTTCAAGCAGCGCGTGGCCCTGCGTCAGCACGGCAACCAGAACTTCGCCGATCACCTCGCTCTGCCCGGCGATCACGCGCCCCAATTCCGCGCGCGCAATGGCGAGCAACTCCTGCGTTGCCGGCAGAGCCGCGCTCTGCGCCTGCGCTCCCTGCTCCAAATTGCTTTCCTCCATCATTCCGCTCTCCTTGCTTCAAACTCCGTTCCAGCACAACGCTCAACTTCCCACCCGCCTGCCCGCTCGCGCGGCGGCAAGCAGCGCCTCACCGTGGCGGCTGAGCGCCTGCACAAGCGCCAGCGCCTTTTTGGGCGCCAACTTGTCATTCGTTACCGCCTCTGCGCAATCCGCCAGATCTTTTTCGAGCTCGCCCGCAGCCTTCGGAAACCGCCGGCGCAGCGCGCTGGCAAGCTCCTCCGCACTCAACTGCGTTCCCTTCAGCCCGCACAGATCGCCCATCCTGCGCCGGAAGCGCTCATACGCTAACTCAACTGCTGTCGCCGAAGCGCCGGCCTCGGCATAGAGCGAACCCAGCGCCTCAAGAAACTCCACCGGCGTGGCGCGCACCGGAGCGGGCAGATCGCGCACGGGCCCGCGGCGGCGGCTGAAGCTGAAAACGATCAGCCCGCCGATTCCGAGCAGCCCCGCCCACAACAGGAGCATTGCCGGTCCGCTCGCGTAGAACCACGCCGAGTGTATTTCGCCGTGCAGCGATTCGTCCCAATAAAAGTTGTGTCCTTGGCCCGCGCCCAGCGCATTCAGAAACAGGTTCAGGTCGCCCCCGCGCTGGATGGATCCGTTTTCGAGCGGGGTGGAGCTGCCCCACCAAACCACATGGCCTTTGCCCAGGCTGTACTCCACCACGGCCGGCTCGGCGGCGCAGTTGTATTGCACGCGGTCGCGCGGACGATCGAATCCCCATCCGCCTTCGGGAACCATCCACACTTCGCCGGAGCCGGCCAGCGGATCCAGCCCCTGCGGCGTCAGCTTGCACGCCGACTGGAACTGCGAGGGCGCTTGCGCGTTTCCCTCTGGCGCCAGCCGGCCGCCCGACCATCCGGTCAACAACACCCGGCCGCCCCGCTCCACAATCTCACGCACCGCTTTCTCGTCTTCTGTCGAGCTCAGAATGGGCTCGGCAAAAATCACCACCGTCTGCGTATCAGCGCGCGCGGCCAGGTCGCTCAACGGCTGCTCCCAGCGCTGCACTTGATAGCCGCTCGCCTGCAGCATTTCGTAGGCGGCGCGTGCGCCATGCCTGCCGGTCAAATACGAACTGGGCAGGGTATTGTCGTCGCTGTTTTGATTTCGCGCAAAAAGAGCGGTGACAACCGCCAGCACAACCACCACGGCCAGGCAGCCGATCAGGAGCTTGCGGTCTTTGGCGTCGAGCGAGGCGAACGCGGTTCCAGAGTATCGACGCGCTTGAGCCGCTGGCCTCAAGTCGACGCGACCATCAGGGAGCGGCGACCTCGCACGCCGTTGAATTGAGCCACCGTTACTCTGGAACCGCCAGAGTTTCATTCCACCCCCACCCCCAACGCCGCGGCCAACTCCAGCGCCGCGCGGAAATCGTAAGACTCGGCCACGCGGCCGCCGTACCAGGTACGTTCAAAGCTCCAGGTGAGCGCTGTCAGGCTGGGCTTGCGCGGATCGCTGCCGGCCAGCAGTCCAAGGTACTCGCGCGGAGTGCGGGCTCGGTCGGCCGGCCACAGCCGCTTGGACTCCAGCCGCGCAATCGAAGCCCAATAGATAAAGTGGATGGCATCGCGCCACAGACCTCTTGCTGCCATGGCGTGCGCGTCCGCGAGCCATAACTGCCATTCCCGCGCCGAGGGCGCTCCAGGCGCGGGCGCATCGTCGGGAGTCAAACGCACGCGCGAACGCCGCTCAATGCGGACAAGAAACCAGATGAGCAGCGTGCAGATGGCTGCCAGCAGCAGCGCGCGCAGCGTGAACGCGATCCACGGCGAACGGGAGCCGAAGCGAAAGAGGCTGGAAAGAATTTTATCGAGCACGTTGTCAAGCCACTCGACAAAGCGTTCCCTTGCCGAGACCTCGGTGACGCCCTGGTAAGCCTTCTGCGCCAGAATGGCGTTGAGCGATTTTCGCTCGCCGGCATAGCTGGGGCTTGCCTCAGTCGTGCTCTCCGCCTGCTTGGCGTCTTCCTGCAGGCGTTGGCGCGCCTCGGCCAGCAGAGCATCCACGCTCAATGGATGGCTTTTCGCGTCTGTAACCGCTCCGATCGCGGTTGGTTTCGCTTGAGCGCCCTTGTTTTCCGCGCGGCCCAACACAGCGCGCAGCCAATCGTAGCGGACCTCACGAGGCAGCGAGTCTCCGGGCGCCACGCCGTGCACGCGGTCATCGGGACCGATGCGCGCCGGATCGCATGCGTCGTCATTCGCCGGCGCCGTCTTCGCTGGCGCCGCGCTCCTCAGCCTGCGCTGCGTTTGGCAGTCGGCTACCACGCCGTCCAGATCTTCAAGGTGCTGGCGATATTCCGCCACGCTCACATCGCGCCAGCCCGCGTCGGCGGCAAGCTCCTGCGCATGCGCAGGCCGCGCTATGGCCGCCGGCGCCAGCAACGCCAAAACCAGCGCCGGCGTTGCTGCGCTGCTCCGCCAACCTGAATCACGCCGCAACGAACTCATCGTTCTTCCACGGTATCAGGAGGATTGGCCGGTCCGGAAGCGATTCCGCCTTCACCCGGCGGCGATGCGGATGCGAGCTGCGTCATTCCGGCGAGCGCCATCATCCACTCAATGTCGTAGCCTTCCTTGCGTATGCGCTGGTCAAAATAAAACAGCACCAGCGCAATCCAGGAGACGGGCGCGAGCAGCGTTTGCACGCAGAAATTCACCAGGAATTGCACGAGCTCGGCCACAACCAGCGCCGCCGTCGCGTGCTGCGCGCCGTTTCCCGCGGCTGTGGACACGCCGACGATGATCAGGAAGGGAATATAACCGATCATCGAAAGCACCATCGCCAGCACAACGACCAGGAGAAACAGAACAAAAATGCGTCCGCGGGTGCCTCCGCTCAGCTTCCACGATCGCTGCAGCGATTCCCACGCGGACTTCCGTTCCACAACGCACACGGCAAGACCCATCGCATAGCTCAGCGTAAGCCAAACCATGGCGCCCACTGCCGCGGCAACGACAAGAAATACCACGACACCGGCCGCCGCGCCCGCGGCAACGCCTTCACCAGACCGCGACGCGAGATAGAACAGAGGTATGGCCACCGCGGCGGCAATCGTCATCGGAATCAGCGCCACAAAAATGCCTTGCAGCAACAAAAACCACAGATAACGCCAGAAGCCCGGCCCTACGCTCTTGAGCGCGGCACGAATGGCTGGCTTTTCTCCGCGGTACGCGCTCGCCGCCGCCTGGGTCAGTCCCGCAACGGAAAACACGTAGGCTGCAATGCACACCGGTATCGCCACGAGAAGAAATGCCGATAGCGCCAGGACCGGCATGACACCTGCTGGCGCCGCGCCCCTGGTAGCAACGGCCACAACCACCGCCCCGAAACCTCCGAGCATGCCGACCGCCACCATCACGCCGATCGGCAAGGCGCCCACGCCGGCAAATACCCAGAAGTTGCGCCGGTAGAGCTGCGCCGTCCGGTCGAGGATTTCGCCTAATGTGGAAGGCCTTAATGTTTCGTTCATCGTCGTTCTCGCCTGCTCAATTCTGTTTGGGCGTCGCGGTCTCCGTCTCAGGCGTCATTCCCGCGGCCTGCATCATCCACTCAATGTCGAACCCTTCCTTGCGAATCCGCTGATCGTAATAGAAGAGCGTGAGACCGGCGGAATAAATAGGGCCTATGAATGTGGTGGTGAAAAAATTAGCGATCTGCTGCGCCGCCAGCCACCCCAGGGGCAACGGCTGTCCCAAATGCCTGAAGGCAAAAGCGATGAACGGAAATCCGAGCAGAAGTCCCAGCAGCGTCTGAATCGCGGCGACCAATAACCCCAGCACGAAGATGCGCCCGCGCGAGCCTTTGCTCAGTTCGATGCTCCGCTTGATCGCCTGCCTCGCAGGCAGTCCCTCCACCACGCACGCAGGCATCGCCAGCGAGTAGCGCAGCGCCATCAAAACCCCATAGACAACCGCTCCAAGCATTAACGGAGTCAGAATCAGCATTGCCAGGACGGCAACAAACAAAGAGGCGGGGTCCTGCGGCGGAGCTTGCTGCGCAACCTGGGGGTTGAAGAGAAAGCCGCTGGGAAGCATCGTGAGCAGAATCGCGAAAAACGCCACATAAAGAATGGCCAGCGGCGTCCACGCGCGAAATGCGGTAACGACCATCACCCATAGATACCGGCCCAGGCGCGAGAAAATGCTGCGGACCGCTCCCCGCACGGATGCAGACTGCCCGAGGTAGACCCACGCAACCACATGATTGAAGGCGGCGATCGACAGTCCGCCCAGGAGCACGATGGCGAGAAGCTCCGCGACCAGCGCCACGGCGTATGCCCACTCCAAATGCGACTGAACGTGCGGATAGCCGATCAATGCGAGCACGCCCACGTGCAGCATCTGCATCAGGAGCATCGCTCCGGCAAAGATCGACGAAGTGCCGGCGAAGAGCAGGAAATGATTCCGGTAAAGTTCAGCGGTCCGGTCCAGGATTTCGCCGAGGGTCATAGGCCGAAGCTGGGTGCTCATACCTTTTCCTCTGTATTACGGCAAAACCAGAGAAGGTGTGCCCTATTCAGCTTTTTTTGAAGGCTTCGGGTTACTGCATCTCTGGTTTTGCCATAGGACCGCAACTCGCGTCCCGCGCATTTGTTGGGCCGAAGGCGCTCATTGATGGCCGTCTCGGAAGCAGAAACCTCCGGCAATCGCACGCTGTTACGAAACTCTGCTGGAACCGGGTTTTGTAACAAGGGCACGGCTTCACAGGCTGTTACAAAACTCTGCTGGAACTGGGTTTTGTAACAAGGGCACGGCTTCAGCCGGGCCGTAAGCGGCGCAAAATGAGCGAGGGCTTTAGCCCCTGCTGCTTCAAAGCGCCAAAAATGATTGCGTTTGGCGAGTTTCGTAACAGCCTGAATCGTTGCCGCCTTTCCGCGCGAAAAAACGATTGCCTGAACGCTTGCACGGATCGTAGCACAGGGTGTGCGCCCGCGAAGGCCCTTTCTTGTCAGGATCAAGACAATCGCATGAGATACATCATGCCTTTCCTCCGACCCAGCCGCATTTCCTCCCGGAGGGAGGGTACGAAAATAGCCCTGGGTGGAGCGTAGCGAAACTCGGGGAACGGATCAACCATTCATCTGCCGCCCTGTAAGGGCAGCTCGATCTTCATCAGCAGCTTTATTCGCATAGGTCCCCTCTTCCGCCTGAACCAACGTGTCTTGACCCTGACGAAGATAGTTTTGCCACGTGCTAACTAATCCTTTAGTTGTTCGTCTATGGAAATGCGAGAACAATCCAGAACGATAGTTGTTCCCATGGAATCAATGAGATAGAGATGCCTCCCAAAAAATCCAACACGCTGACCGAAGCTGAACTGAGACTCATGAAAATCCTCTGGCGGCGCGGCGAGTCGGCGGTGACCGACCTGGTGGCCGCACTGCCCGATGGTGAGGCGCTGGCCTATAACTCGGTCCTCACCACAATTCGAATCCTCGAGCAGAAGGGCTACGTCGAACATAGGCAGGAGGGCCGCGCATTCGTTTACCGGCCTTGCATCGCGGAGGAGGAGGCGAGCCGGTCCGAGATTCGCAACGTATTGCACCGCTTTTTTGGCAACTCCCGTGAGCAGTTGGTGTTATCGATGTTGGGCGACGAGGAGATTTCGGTCGATGAACTGCAACGCCTGAAAGAAGCTGTGCGCAGCGCGGCCCCCGATGCCCCGGAGCAGGGAACTCCGGATCGCAAGGCCGCAAAGCTCCGGCGGGGCGAAAAAGGAGGGTTGGGCTGAGGATGATCGAACCGCATGTCATGGCCGCCGCTGTCTCATGGGTGTTGAGGGACGCCCGCGATGTTTTTTCAGCCGCATTCGGCGTGTTTTCGCGGGTTTCTGCGCCGGCGGCTGTGGCGGCCCTGTGGCAGGGAGCGGCGGTTGCGCTCACACTGGCTCTTTGCCTTCGACTCGCGCCCCGCGTCTCGGCCGCGCATCGCTTCGCCGTATGGGCAGCGGGCTTCGCGGTCGCGGCCGGCCTGCCTTTTCTGCCTTTGCTTGCACGTTTCAACGCAGGTGCGCATATCGCTGCTGCGGCCCCGCTTCAGGGGGCCGCGGCAAAGCCGTGGTTCCAGCTAGCGCATGTTTGCCATGGTGGCCTGTAAGTGCTTGAAGGCATTGGAGCGATTTTTGAAGTTGGTCACTACATGAGGCATGGTTGGTTCTCCGGCGGAGAGGGTGGGTCGAGTTGAGTGATGCCGAGAAGGCGGAGCACTTCGGCGGCATGTTTGTTTCCGCGGGTGACGCAGGATTTGCTGCGTTGCTGTCCGAGATCAACTTCAACGGAGCGGATCGTCTCCAAGGCTTGCCAGGCAAAGGGCGTGGACAGTTGGCTGCCGGCGGCGCGCAGAGTTTTCTCCAGGGCGCGATCCAGTAACAAGGCCAGCGCGGCCACGAAGACATGCGCCTGCACCCGCTCATCGGTGTGGTGATAAA